>CAYJES010000007.1:0-66616 GCA_964369365.1 uncultured Lactobacillales bacterium
AAAAATTGACAAAACTTAGATTTCGTGTTAATCTTTATTTAGGCATGGTAACTGTAAAATGTTATTACTTTTTACACTTGAAAATAAAGGAAAATTAAATGTTTGAAAAATTTACTAACTTTTTTTTGAAAAAATCTGGAAAAAAATATAATCGTGAAGAAGAATATAAGCTAAAATTGATCGAAGATATAAAAGAAAATGGTTTAAATGAAAATAATGAGGTAACTTTGCCAGATACAATTTTATGTAGGCTTGGTTTAAATTCATCTGTTAAAAAGGGGATAGATAAACAAAGCTATCTTAGAGCAATACCCATATATCATTTAAAGGAAGATAATCTATTTTTTACAGGAAAATATGAAATTAAAGAATATGAAAGTGGTAAAAGCAGCGATTTAAAAGAAAAAACAGATGTTGTGATGCCAAGAATGACTGAAGATGAGTTTATAGAATATGCTAATAATAGAAAAAAAGAGTCATTACAAAAATGGGTTGATGTTACAGAGAGCATTAGATTAGAAAAATCTGCTGAATATTTAGAAAAGAAGCACTTGCTTTTAGCCTTTGATGATGTTGATAACGGTAAAAATA
This sequence comes from uncultured Lactobacillales bacterium, assembly GCA_964369365.1. Taxonomy (GTDB): domain Bacteria; phylum Pseudomonadota; class Alphaproteobacteria; order CAYJES01; family CAYJES01; genus CAYJES01. The sequence continues at coordinate 592 of CAYJES010000007.1, forward strand.
CAGACCATTATCCAGATGCAATACAAAAGGATATTGGAGTATATACAAAACATCCAGAAGAAAGAGATAAAGAAAGAAAAAATTGTTTGAAGGATGTGATAGCGTTTGAAGAAAAAGTAGAAAAAGCCAGAGATGTTGCGTTGGCATATGATTTATTAAAAGGTGAAATTGACGTTTTTTCTCTTGATGAAATCGCTACAGAAGTAGCAAGAAAAGCTAAAAGTCATTTCGAAGATAGAGATTTTAGCCCTTCAGATTTTGACAAAATAATTAAGCAAGAGGCTTTTCTTGATATGGAGCCTAAAATTGTTGTTGCTGGTGATGCAAAGCGTGATGAAATCATAAAAGAATATTTGCATGAAGGGAAAAAGCCAAAATTGAGTATGTATGATATGGTTCAGAAATTTTCAAGATAGTTATGATAGATGAATTGTACTTTAAAGGGCTTTTGGTTATAACTGAAAGCCTTTTATTTTATCTGAAACAATTATTAAACGTTCATAGTTGGTTGTTCGCAGATTGCGCAGCGACCTGCGCCATAAAAAACAGTCCTTTCAGGGCTGTTTTTTTATGGGATATTGTGTGGTGAGAATTCGCAATCGAAGTAGGTTTTAAGTGCTAATGCATGCAAAAAACCGTGTGCGAGATGAAAGGACTCCCGCGATTTTATACAATCCCGCCGGGCAGGAGGGAAAAAATGGGTCCAGTGAACCCATTTTTCCGACAGATGAAAATTTGTTAGTTTGCATATTTGCAAACGTTACAAGCCGAGTGACCGAAGCGATTTAACGAACAAAGAGAGTTTATAAGCAAGATGCCATAATGTACAAGACCGAATTTTATCGGTCTTTTTTTTATATTTACCGTACCTTTTGGTATGGTTGAATTGTTTTAACTTTAAAAATCGAAAATTAAGTATTAATCAAATAACAATTCAACCTATACAATTATTCAAAAAAGATTGACAAAATGAGCAATTTAGGTTAATCTTAATTTAAGAATAGTAAGTGTAAAATGTTTTTACTATATTAGACTTTAAATAAAGTGGAATTATAACATTTTGGGTAAAAAAGACTTACCAAAAGAAATGTTTACTACAGCAGGAGGTTTTCATGACAGAATTTAAAATGGAAAAAAATATTGATGGGTTGATAGAAAAGCATGATGCTTTTATTTTTGATGCTTTTGGTGTTTTTAATTTAAATGGCAAGCTTTCTAAAGATGCTATTGCTACTATGGAAAATATATTAAAAAAAGGAAAGCCACTTTATATTTTATCTAATTCCACTGCAGGTGTGGAAAAATCAGAAATAAGTTATAATAAAAAAGGACTAATTAAAGGCGTTCATTATACGGAATTAGTTACATCAGGCGAATTCGGTCATCAACAAATCTTAAAAGGCAATATACCTGTAAAAGGAAAGAAAGTTTGGGTGTTAGGTGAAGCAAATGCTAGCAATTCAGATAGAATGCCAGAAGCTTTAAATAATACAGGAGCAATAATAGTAGATGACATTAAAGATGCTGATTTTGCATATTGTGGCATTCCTAGAATAAATGGTAAGGATTTAGAATATAACTCAAATACAGGATTAAGAGATAATGCTGAAAATTTCATGAGCGATCTTGCTGAATTAAAGGAAAAAAATATCCCTATGATTGGGTTTAATCCTGATTATTTTTCTTTTGAGAATGGCATGAAAGCTATAAGACAAGGTGCTATAGTAGGTGCTTATGAAGAAATGGGCGGAGAAACAATAGTTTGTGGAAAGCCAGATGTAAAAATATATGAATATGTAATTGAAAAAATAAAAGATAATCACGGTATTACAGACTTAAAAAGTATAATGATGGTAGGAGATACTGCGCGTACTGATATTGATGGAGCTAATAAAGTAGGAATATCAAGTTGCTTGCTTTTAAGGTTTGGGGTTTCATATCTTGAATATGTCGGAGGAAGAGAATATAAAAAAGGTCAAAAAACTTCTAAAAAGATGTTTATGGATAACTTAAAAAAGGAATTGGAAAAGAAAGGGATGAACCCTACATATATTGCAAAGGGAATAGCATCTAAAGGCAAAGGTTAGCCAAAATTACTATTTATTTTAAAAGGCTTTTGGTTTTAGGACTGAAAGCCTTTTATTTTATTTGAAACATCAAGTAATTGGCGGTTATAATTAATAAAAAAAATAGTCGCATTATTTAATTATTAAATAAAATCATACACTAAGAAAATAAAAACTAAATAAGTATTGATATCAGTAATTATAAATGATAGCCTTAAATGTGTTTAATTTTATAAAGGAGTTATTGTATTATGGATTTTAATAAAATAGTAGATATTGTTAAATTGTGTTTAACTAAAAAATATGTGGATTTTAAAAGCAGAGGATCTAGATCCGAATTTTGGTATTTGCAATTGTTTTTAATTATAGCGTTAAATTTAATATCTTTTATTTTTGGGTCGATTGGTCTTCCAATGATATTGTTGCTTATTGTTAATATCGCACTATATATCCCAAGTTTATCAGCAGGTGTTCGCCGTTTGCATGATATTAATAAATCTGGTTGGTGGTTACTAATTGGTTTGATTCCTCTTGTAGGACTTATCGTTCTTATATACTTCTGGGTACAAAAAAGTGATGAAGGAAGCAATAACTTTGGAACTTTAGATTAATCTATCAACTGATTATAAGTGTAAATAGCACCATGATTTTGGTGCTATTTTTTTTGTAATAGAGTAAGAGTTATAATTTTTCTGGATTTGTGAAAAAATCAGCAATTTTATTTACAAATTGTCCCATATGATAGCCATCTATGAAAGTGTGATTGATTTGAAAGCTATAGCATAGGATTTTTTTGCCATCTATGTTTTCTACTTTGCCCCAATCAAGAATAGGCATAGATTGATGAGATGATAGTTTGCCAAAGGTTCCCCCTGTATATGAAAACCACGGAATACAGCTAAGTGAAATAAGATTTGATTCTTGTTGATCTTTTTCATTTGGAATATTGCCATTTTTGATATTGCCAATAATTTCATTTGCAGACTTTAAAAATTCATTGAAAGTTTTTGAATATGGAATTTTAGCAGTTGCAAATTGATGATGTTCATCTCCATCGATTGTTATATAAGTTGCGGCATCTATAACTTCCATATCAAAAAGTTTTTCATCAATTTCGCGATAACGAAATTCAGGAACTTCGTTAGAAGCTTTTAAAAAAACATAAAGGCAAATAATAAAAAATGAAAGATTATTTTCTTTGCAAAAGTTATAAGAATCGGTAACGTCTACTTGGATTGTTTTGCCATAAAGAGGGCAGTCAAATGTTTTGAAAAAATTATATAAATCTTTTCTGTGCCATGTATCGATGTCTATTTGTTTCATTTGGTTATCCTATATAATTTGGAGTTAAAAAAAGCCAGTATAGTAACTGGCTTTAATAAATACGTTGACTTAGTTGCCAGATCTTAATTTGAACTCACTTACTAAGTTTTGTAAAACTTCAGCTTGAGAGGCCAGTTTTTCGCCGGTAACAGCGCTTTCGTTTGCTGTTGCTGTGTTCGAATTAACAACAGTTGTGATTTGTTCAATGTCAGCAATTGTTTTATCAACAGCCGCTGATTGAGAAACGGATGCTTCTGAAATTTTTTCGATAATTTCAACTACTGCATTTGCATCATTTAACAGCTTAGTTGTGATAGCAGCAGTTTTGTTCGCGATTTCAGATCCGCTTTGAACCGCATCTAGTGAGTTTTGAATTAAAACAGAAGTGCCTTTTGATGCTTCTTTTGTTTTTAGGGCAAGGGTTTTAACCTCATCAGCTACTACTGCGAATCCTTTACCTGCAACGCCAGCTCTTGCTGCTTCTATTGTTGCGTTTAACGCTAACATATTTGTTTGGGTGGCAATGTCTTCAATAGTTTGGATTATGTTTCCAATTTCTTGCGAACAATTGCTAATTTCATTCATTGCAACGATAACAGATTGCATTTGTTCATTATTGTTTTCCATTTCAATAGTAACAGCTTTAACCATTTCGTTAGCAATCCTTGCATTGTCTGCATTTTCGTTTGTTTGAATGGATATGTCATTTGTTGAAGCGGAAACTCTTTGCACCGAACTGGCTTGTTCTTCTGCCCCCTTAGTAAATGCTTGTGAATCTTTAGTTACTTGTTCAGATTCTGCGGTTACTCTCATTGCTACATCTTTAATATTTGCAAGCATATTGTTGCTTGATGTTATCATTGATTGAAGACCAATAGAAACAGCATCTTTATCAGATTTAGCAGCAACATTAATGGTATAATCTTTATTTGCAATTTTATCAGTTATTACTGCGTACTCTGATAACATATTTTTTAAGTTATTCATAGCAGTTGCGATTAATCCTAATTCATCATTTGTAAAAAGGTTGCTAGGAACTTCAGTATTAATATCGCCAGTGTTTACAATTTCAGAAACTTTATTAGAAAGCGAAACCAATTTTTCACTTATCCAGGTTGCTAGAATTTTTACCGCATATAAAAGGGCAAATACGCCAGCTACATTGACGATAATTCCGAACAGAACCACAAAAGCAACAATAAAATTATTTCTGGTCATTGTGCCTTCCATTATTTCTGTTTCATCTTCTAGGAAGGTTGCCACGCTCTCAAAAAACTTATTAGCAACAGGAGTAACACTACGTAAAGCTTGCAGTGCCTTTAAATCTGTTTCTGGATTGTTGCCGCCAGCTATTTTGATGTCTGCTGATAAAATCATGCTTTCTTTGTATTGATTCTTGCTGATGATAATTTCTTTGAAAGTATCTTTTTTGTCGCCTGATAATCTTTTAACAAAATCATCCATGCTCGAATCCAATAAATCAAAGTAATCAATATATCTTTTATACAATCCATCGCGAAGTTCTGGGTTTTCTTGAAGAAGGATATCACGTCCAAGAACCCTGCACATATACATAGTTTTTATAATGTCGTTAAGTAATTTTGTGTTGTGAACGTTTTGGGAAAATACCCTTTGAGACATGGCATTCACAGTGGTTAATGATATTGTTGAAATTAATGCAATAACAACAATAACCGCAATTGTAATTATCCTGATTGGATAAAACTTTTTGCTCATAGAAACGTTTGGTAACCAGTCTTGATATTTTTTGTATGCTTGCATAATGACACCTTTTTGGTATTGTTAATATAAAATTAACACTATACTAAATTTTTAATTTTGACAATTGAAAAGTTTATAAAATAACTGTATGCTGATGAATATTTATATATAACTATTAGAGGATTATAATAATGAGTAATGAGATACCAAATTGTCCAAAATGTGAAAGTGATTTAGTTTATCAAGACGGGGCTTTGTATGTTTGTCCTATTTGCGCGCATGAGTGGGGACTTGACAGTTATGATGCAGATAGCGGCGATGAATTGAAAGTTGTTGATGCCAATGGAAATTTGTTGGTTGAAGGCGATAATGTCGTTGTTATTAAAGATTTAAAAGTAAAGGGAGCATCTAATCCTATAAAACAAGGGACAATTGTTAAAAATATCCACTTAATCGATGAGGCAGGGCATAATATTGCATGTAAAATATCAGGATTTGGAGCAATGAATCTTAAATCCGAATTTGTTAAAAAATCTGAAAAATAAAAATACTAAACAATATAGGGTCTGATATTCGAAAAAACGCTTGTAATTTTGTGTAAGATAATTATAATACCAAAATGTTTATTGTAAAGAAAGGATAAAAACATGAAAGATAAAATGATAAATTGTGCTAAAACTCATAAAAAATTGATAGTTGTTGCTGTAATTGCATTTTTGATAGGTGCTGTATGTGTTATGGCGTCTAAATGTATGTTAGGAAATGTTAGTGCTGTTGGTAAAGTTGCTGTTGTTGATGTTCAACAAATTGTTGCAAAATCATCAGAAATCAACGAACTTAAAACTGAACAAGAAGAAGCTGTTAAAAAACTTCAAGCTTGGTTGGATACAGTAAAAACAGAAGTTGAAAAACAAAAAACAGAAGTTTCTAAACAAGCTCTTATCGAAAAATACAATAAAGAGTTTGCAGAAAAAAAACAACAAATCAGAGAAGATTATGCTACTAAATTGCAAAAAATCGATGCAAATATAACAGATGTTATAGAATCAGAAGCAAAATCTCTTGGGTACAGCCTTGTTGTGTCTAAAGGTGTTGTTTTGACTGGTGGTGCTGATATCACTGATGAAATTGCAAATAAAATTAAATAATCGTTTGATTTTATCGAAAAATAACCGCTGGAAACCCCAGCGGTTTTTTTTATAAGTTATATGTGATAAAAAGTATTGACAAAAATAAAAGATTGTGGTAAATTATTTTAAATATTTATGCATTAACAATTTGATTTTGAAGGAGCTCTAAAAATGACTAAAGTAAAAAAGGTTATTAATTTACAAAGTGGTGTAGAGGCCACAAAACCGAGAGATGAAAGTTTTGATTCTATTCAAAATGGAGTTCCTATTTACGCTGATAATTTGCTGGAAGCTTATACAAGGCAAATTGAGCCAAAAGACTTTTTAAAGATATGTCAGAAAAAGTATGCTGGCGGTGATATGCACAAAATGACAAGTATGGAAGGTTTGATGTATATTTCTTCGCTTTCTGAAAACAATAAGAGCGATGAAGCAAAACAAATGCTTGTAGATTATGTAAAAGTTTATGGAACTAAAGACATATTTAGATTCCCAAGAACTGTTGATATTGCAACAGAAATAAAAATTTCAGATAAAAATATTGAAAAGGCAAAAGTTGTTTATGCTCATCTTCAAAAAAATAGAGATGAAAAATTATTAGATAAAATGATAGAGGGTAAATCAGTTGCTATTGTTGGTAGTGCTCCTTTTGAAAAAGGAAAAGGCAATGGTCCAACAATAGATTCTTATGACATTTCAATCAGATTTAATAATTATGTTTTAAATGATGAACATAAAATTGACTATGGATCTAAAACGGATATTTTTGCAAGAAACACAATAAATGATGATGTAAAAGATAGGCCAAATGATAATTATGATTTGACCATTTTACAAGGTGATTTTAAGCGTGGACCGTTAATGTTTGAAGTAAAAGATGGTAAACAGATAGAGCATTTGGATTCTTGGCATAGAGATATTTTGGCAGGCAAAAACTATTATTCAATTGCCCCAGAAACTACTAAAAGTTTGAAGCAAGCATCAGGAATTTACCATTCTACTGCGGGTCTTGCTGTATTTTGGGATATTTTAAGATCTAAAAAAGGCCAAACAAATGATATAGCAGTTTATGGTCTAGGTCTAAGTAAAGAAGCTTCTGATAAATTTGCGGATCACTATTACGAAACAAGAAGCGCTGAAGATAGAGCAAAATATTCAAAAGGCCATGATTTTGGTAAAGAAGCAGGGTTTATAGGTATGGTTATTGAAGATGCTGAAAAAGTGAAAAAGTACTTTAATCAAATAACTTCACCATTGGCAGTTTCTATAGTAAAAGAAGGAAGATAAAAATGACAACGCTTGTTAATAATACTGTAAAAGTACAAGATAATAATTTGCAGTCAAAACCTAAATTTGTGAAAAATGTGGTGGCAGGAGTTGCTGTTGGCGCAGGTTTATCTATAATAGAAAAGTTAGATAATATAAGTTTGACTACTATGAATAATTTTGGAGATGTTATCACTGTTTTAACTTGTGGAGCAATGTTTTTAGCAATACCACAAATCACAAAAAATGCGGTGTTTGACATTACTAAGGGTAGAAAACCGCATAGAAGTATTTCTAATACAGGGGGAATGTGCATTGGTTCTGGCGCAATGCTTGCGGTTGCTAATATTTCTAGTGGCGACACAGCGATAGGAGTGGGCGTTACCGTGATAGGGGCGCTTGTTCTTGCTAAGATGTATCAAAATACAAAATAACTCTTTTAAAGGCATAAAAAAACAGAGGTTATATCCTCTGTTTTTTTGTTTATAGTGAAAAGTATTACTTATCTTTTTTGCTAAGTTCTTTTTTGATTTCACCTAGACGCTCATAAATTCCAAACCAAACCATCAAAAGTTCGCAAGATATGCGTAAGGCAAGTAATGCAAGTGGAATGTATAATAAAGTCATTAAGAAGTTACCGATACTACTGGCTGTTAAAAGCCAAATTAATGAGTATGCAAGTAATACAAATAAACCAATCCAATAAGCTGCTTTTATAGCGATTAATGCATAAGTTTTTTCAAAAGTTAGAAATTGGAAATAATCATATTTTTTAATTTTATCATCAAAAGATTTAACTTTTTCTGTGATTCCATCCCAATTGATAGCTTTGCGCGCAGATTGTTTTTTTTCTTTTTTTTCTTCTTTTTTTTCATTTTCGCTCATATTATATCTCCTATTATAAATTTAGATTGGAATATAGTTAAAAATAGACTATAAAAATAAAAAGACAAGATTTTTTTAAAATAATATAAATGTAAGGAATTTTTAAAATGACAGAACAACATTCTGACCAATATTTGGCGAGGCTGGAAAAATTGAAATCGTTTGAAGAAATGGGCATAAACCCATATCCAAACATTTTTAAACCAGATGATAATGCAGGCGAATTACAAGATAAATATAAAGATCTAGCAAATGAAGAAAAAACTTCTGATACTGTATTGATAGCGGGCAGAATTAAGTCTATTCGTAATTCTGGGATGTTTATTGATTTGCATGATAGCACTGGGAAAATCCAAGTATATAGTCACGAAAATAATTTGTCAGAAGATGAGCTTAAAAAGTTGAAACTACTTGATTTGGGCGATATGATTGGTGTTAAAGGTGTGGTCAGAAGAACAAAAAGAGGCGAGCTTACCGTTGATAGTGCCCAAATTACAATCCTTGCAAAAACATTATTGCCTTTGCCTGAAAAATTCCATGGTTTGACTGATGTTGAAACTAGATACCGTCAACGTTATTTGGATATGATAACCAATGACGAATCCAAAACAGTACTGAGAAAACGTTTTGAATTAATTGGTCATATCAGAAGATTTATGGAAGATAAAAAGTTTTTAGAAGTGGAAACTCCTATGTTGCACCCGATTTTAGGGGGTGCTAATGCTAAGCCATTTATAACTCATCACAACAGTTTGGATATGGATTTATATTTAAGGATTGCGCCTGAATTATACCTTAAAAGATTAATAATTGGTGGCTTTGACAGAGTTTTTGAAATAGGAAGAACTTTTAGAAATGAAGGCATTTCAGTTCGTCATAATCCTGAATTTACTATGATGGAGTTGTATCAAGCTTATGCTGATTATAACGATATGATGGAACTTGCTGAAACTCTTATCAAATCTATTATTGAAAAAAGTATTGGCGGATTGATGTTGGAAATTGATGATAAAACGATTGATTTTGCAAAACCATTTACTAAAATTAAAATGCTTGATGCTGTGAAAGATGCTACTGGGGTTGACTTTATGGCTATTGAAAACGCTGAGGAAGCAAGAGCAAAAGCAAAAGAATTAAAAGTAGATGTGAAAGATACTGCATCTTGGGGTGATACTGTGCTTGCAGTGTTTGAAGACAGGATTGAACCTACTTTGATAAACCCTACTATCGTTATGGATTATCCAATTGAAACATCTCCACTGACTAAGACACATCGTGATAACCCTAGATTATGCGAAAGATTTGAGTTGTTCATAAATACTTGGGAAGTTGCAAATGCTTATTCAGAGCTTACTAACCCACTTACCCAAAAGGAAAGATTCGAAGATCAAGTAAAACAAAGAGAAGCAGGTGATGGCGAAGCACAAATGATGGATGAAGATTATGTGACGGCGCTTAATTACGGGCTTATCCCTACTGGTGGTATGGGGTTTGGTGTGGATAGGTTGATGATGCTTGCAACTAGTTCGCTTTCAATTCGTGACGTAATTGCATTCCCTACATTAAGACATAAGTAATAAGGAGAAATAAATATGAAGGATAATTTTGAATACCTAAAAGAACGTGGATATATTTATCAATCAACCCATGAAGAGCAAATCAGAGAAGCAATTAATGGAGATAAGCCAATAACGTTTTATCTAGGAATTGATCCAACAGCAAGTACTCTTCATATAGGGCATTTCTTTTCTCTTATGATGTTTAGGCATTTTCAAGACATGGGGCACCGTGGAATTTTGTTAATAGGTGGCGCAACCGCTATGGTTGGTGACCCTTCTGGCAGAAGTGATATGCGTAATATGATGAACGAAGAAACCGTTAATCAAAATTTAGAAGAAGTAAAAGCATTTGCTCGTAAGTTCATTAGAATGGATGGCGAAAATCCTGCAATTATCGTGAATAATGCCGATTGGATAAACAAGTTTACTTATATTGAATTTTTGCGCTATGTTGGTGAACATTTTAATGTTTCAAAAATGTTGTCTGCTGATGCTTACGCTAAAAGGATGGAATCGGGTGGACTTACTTTCCTTGAAATGGGGTATATGTTAATGCAGGCTTATGATTTTGTGCACCTAAACCGTGAACATGATTGTATTTTACAAATAGGCGGCAGCGACCAATGGGGTAATATCGTAGCAGGTGTTGATTTAAGTCGTAAATTTAATGTCCATAATGAAGGTAAGGCATCTTCTGATAGACCTGATACCTTTGGGATTACTTGTCCTTTACTTATGAATAAAGACGGTCAAAAAATGGGTAAAACCGCAAGTGGAGCTTTATGGGTTACAAAAGAAAAAACCTCTCCTTATGAATTTTATCAATATTTTTACAATACGGATGATGCTGATACTGAAAAATTATTAAAATTGTTTACTAAAATTCCAACCTCTGAAATTGTTGAAATGTGCAAAAATGATATTGTAAATGCTAAAAAAACTATGGCATATGAAACAACTAAACTTCTTCATGGCGAAGACGAAGCAAATAAAGCAGTAGAAGCAGCAAAAGCATTATTCGCAGGTGGAACAAATCTTGACGATGTGCCATCGGCTGAATACAAAAAAGCAGATGTTGATTCTGGGGTTAATGTTGTTGATTTTACAGTAGCGGTTGGATTATTTGATTCAAAAGGCGAAGCTAAGCGAATGATTGCTCAAGGCGGACTTTCAATTGATAGTGAAAAAATTGAAAATCCTGAAGCGCAAGTTAAAACAACAGATAAAGATTTTATCATGCTGCAAAAAGGTAAAAAAACATTTTTAAAAATAGTTTTGGTTTAACATTTATTCCGAAGCTATACGTCAGGAGTAAGTTGTGGCGATAAAAGCCCTAATCCAAAATGCAAAAGGCTTTATGGCGTTATCAGAAGACGGCGAATTTTATGGTAATAACAGCTATGATGCTATTACAAAATTCGTCGGACTTGATACGCCATTAGTTTGTTATAGAAAAAGTTTTGCGAATCCATTGCCTGTATCTGCTTTGGACGTTCTTGAATTGTTTGCTTTTGTTCATCCTGGATGTTTTTGTGTGCCAAATATAAAGGGATTGTGTTCGTTTTTAAAAATATCAGAACCAGTTAATTCATATGAAGAAGCAGAAAGGTTGTTCCTAATTCTTGAAAAATTACTGGAACAAGCAGGACTTGACGACAGTTGTTATAATATTGCAAAGCATATGGCAACAGGTGGTTGGTCTTTTGGTGGTATGGTGATGGAGAAGTTTGTCGGACGAACACCAAAATCACCAACAGTAATGTTATGGAACTATTTAGACGATTTAAAACCTAGCGTGCCTGTTAGTACTAGTGGTAGAAATTTAGAAATAACAGAAAGTGAAGTTTCAACAGAGCTAGAAAAAATCCTAAGCACTAAGAAAAATAAAGAAAAGCGTGAAGCTCAGTTTGATTATGCCAAATTCACAAGCCAGATGTTTAACCCACTTAACAAAAGTGATGAAATAAATTTATTACTATCAGAAGCTGGGACTGGGGTTGGAAAGACTTTGGGTTATCTTGCTCCTGCTTATTTGTGGGCAAAGAAAAATGATAGCTCGGTTTGGATAAGCACATATACAAAAGCCCTACAAAATCAAGTTTATAAAGAACTTGATGCGATATTTCCTAATCAAGAAGATAAAAAAGAAAATGTAGTAATAAGAAAAGGTCGTGAAAATTATCTATGTTTGCTCAATTACGAAGAAGGTTTGCGCAAAATTTCGCCTAATTATGTATTGATGGCGGGATTGATTGCTAGATATATTTATAAAACAAATGATGGAGATTTAAATGGACCTGATTTCCCAGGGTGGATAGAAGATTTAATCGGTTACGAAACGCTGGATACAATATGTGATAGAAGGGGAGAATGTATTTATGCAGGATGTCCTTACTTTAAAAAATGTTTTATTGAAAAAGTAATTGCAAAATCAAAAACTGCAAAAATAGTTGTAACGAACCATGCTTTGCTAATGAACCTTGCACAAAAAGATAGAGACGAAAATGACTTAATGCCTTTTTATTATATATTTGATGAAGGACATCATATTTTTAATGCATCAGATAATGCGTATAGCAGCGCGTTTAGCGTGCTGGAATGTTATGAAATGAGGCGCTGGGTACTGGGTGCTGAAAACCAAAAAACAAACAGCAGGATGAAAGGGATAAAAAGAAGGTTTGAAGATTTAATTGCTATTTATCCGCAAATTACAAAAAATATTGATGAGCTTTGTTTGAAGTTTTCTAAATTCCCGAAAAGGGGCACTATTGCGAGAATTAAAAAAGATGAAAGTTCTGAAATAATAGAAGATTTTTTCAACAAAGCATTCAACCATATAAAAGCCAATTCGTATGATAGGAATGCAAGTTATTCCCAGCAAGCAGATACTAGGATATCAGAAGATTTTTTAGATAATGTTGAAAGTGTTATAGGATTTTTGCAAAACCTTAAAGCAATATCAGAAAAAGTTGCAAATGACTTGGATTCTGTTCTGGAAAAAAATATCAAAGATTTAGATACAAATCAAAAATCCAGACTTGATAATGCAATCAAGTCATTAAAAAATCGAATCATTAATCCTTTGGCTGTATGGATTATGATGTTGGTGGCTTTAAAAGAGGGTACGCCAGAAGGATATATAGATTTTTTTGAAATAAATAGGGCAGATGACATCGATTATGATATAGCATTAAATCGGCATTTTGTTGATCCAACCATTCCTTTTGCATTGTCTATGAAAAATATTGCGAAGGGGATTATGATAACTTCGGCCACTCTTAATGACAGCAGGGAAAGTGAAACATGGGATTTTGCCAACAAAAGAACAGGTGCAAATCATTTTGAAACTAGTCCTAAATATTTTAGGGCAATATCGCCTTTTGATTATAAAAATCTTAGTAAAGTTATAATTGTAAATGATGTTGACAAGACTCAGCTAAACCAAATTTCATCAGCCTATCGTGAATTGTTTTTGGCATCTTCTGGTGGTGCGCTTGGCGTATTCACAGCGATATCCAGACTTAAAATGGTTTATAAAAATTGCAAAAATATATTTTTAAGACAAGGAATGCCTTTGTTTTCCCAACACATTGATGACATTAATACTTCTTCTTTGATTGATATGTTTAAATATGAAAAGGATTCATGTTTATTTGGCACAGATGCAATCAGAGACGGTATAGATATTCCTGGAGAATCGTTAAGATTAATAGTGTTTGAACGTATCCCATGGCAAAGAGCAGATATTTTACACAAAGTAAGAAAATCCTATGAAAAAGATAAAAGCGGTTATGATTTATCACTTGCTAGGGCAAAGCTTGAACAAGGGTACGGTAGACTCATCAGAAAACACGATGACAAAGGTATTTTTGTAATTCTTGAACGAGCAACCCCGTCAGCCCTATTGACTGCATTTCCAAAAGATGTGCCGGTGCAAAGAATTTCATTATCACACGCAATTAAATTGATTAATGAAAAATAATAGAAAATTATAAAAATAATTATTGACATAAAATAAGAATCGTGTTATATTGTATTTATTAAGGATATTTAAAAATCTTAATATAAATCAACAAATCGTGGAGGATTATAATGAGTGAAGAATACAATAACGCAATAAGAAATCAATTTGAAGACACTTTTATGGCAGCAGCTAAAAAAGGCGTTGATAAAAAATATGTTAAATCTCTAGAAAAAAAAGATATTGATGGTTTGTTTGATGAAGGCAAAAAAATTCTTAATCAAATAGAAAAAGCATATAAAGTAGGTATGAGTCAAGAAGTTATAACTTCACTTGAAGGAAAACAAGGAATGGTAGCGGCATTTGCATTATTGCAATCGCACACAGGATATTATGGTGGATATGATATGCATTATACTAAAGAAGAAGTTATGGGATGGTCTGTAAGTGGTGCTATGAGAAAAGCAAATTCAGAAGGATTACTTGTTTCTAAACAAACAAAAAGACCATTAGATATTCAAAAAACAAGAGTATAAAAATTTATTTTTAAAAAAGCAGTATCAAGAAATTGGTACTGCTTTTTTTGTGATAATGGGAAAAATAAGATGAAAGAATTTAATGAAAAAATCTATAAGCAATTTGAAACGCTTTTTTTTGAGTCTGCTAAGAATGGTATTGATTATGCATATATGAAATCATTGTTAAAAAAAGACATCAATGGTTTGTTCATAGAAGGTGGTAAAATTATAAAACAAACAAAAAAAGCTCATGAGCTTGGGGTGTTTATCGATGTTTTTGATGTTCTTGAATCAAGAAAGCTTATGATTCGTGCATTTGCAACGTTGCAAAATTATCAAGGATTTTGCTGTGAAAATAATATTTACATTAATAAAAATGAATTTATAAGTTTGTCAGTTGAGAAAGCATTAAAAAAAGCTAAAGAATGTGGGGTTTTAGATATAAAACAGAAACGATTGCCTCCAAAAATTCAAAAAATAAGAGAGTAGTTAATATTTTTGTTTATGATTGGATTATTTTTTTGCGTAAAAATGTCCATTTAGGGCATAATTTTATTGCTTCGTCTTTTGAAAGATTTATATCTTTATATGGTATTAAAACTTTTCGATTAAGTCCAGGAGACGCTTTTTCTACTTCTGTTCCGTTATCGACGAATTTTATTTTATCAACTTTATATTTTATGATATCGAATTGGTATGGAGATATAATTTCAAGAATGTCGCCTCCAACATAAGGATTTCTTACTACAAAAGTTAAGCCTTCATCATTATAACCATCTATATAACCACAAGTATGCCATTCGCCTTTACTTGCTGTATTAACATAATTTTGCGCGGTGTCATCTGGAATTCCATTATGAAATGCCATAGTGTAACCACGGTTTTGTAAAGTTTCAAGCTCTGCCATAAAAGGAGCAGGATCAAAATTATCCTTATCCTTTAGCCAGCTGTCAATTGCGTGTCTGTAAGCTCTTGCTGCTATTGCGACATAATACTCACTTTTGTTTCTGCCTTCTATTTTAAGCGAATCTATGCCTATTTCAAGAAAGTCTGCAAGTCTTGGCATTAAGCACATGTCTTTTGAATTCATAATATACGAGCCATGTTCGTCTTCAAAAATTTCTAAAAACTGACCTTGTCTTTGCTCTTCTTCTAAGAAAAATTCCACCATTTCTTTATTTTTTTCATCAAGTTCAAGTGGATATGACGAGCCATCAGCACGTTTTACGTGGAGTTTGTAATTCCAACGACAAGAATGTGCGCATGCTCCTTGATTAGCACTGCGGTTTGCCATGAATGCAGATAATAGACATCTGCCAGAATAACTCATGCACATAGCTCCATGAATAAAAGCCTCAAGTTCGATACCTGGGGATTTATCACGCATTTCTTTCATCTCAGCAAAAGAAACTTCACGAGCAAGAACAGCTCTTTCTGCTCCCATTTTTTTCCAAAAATCAAGAGTTAAGTAAGAACAAATATTTGCTTGAGTTGATATGTGAATAGGTAAAGTAGGTGCATTTTGTTTAACAAATTCCACCACTCCTGGGTCTGATACTATTACTCCATCTGGATTTACACTCATAATTGTTTTTAAAAAATCAGGTAGTTTTTCAACATCTTTATTCTTAGTGAAAAGATTAAGAGCAAGATAAACTTTTTTACCGTTATTATGAGCGTATTTAATTCCTTCTACCAACTCTTCTAGTGTAAAACCTGAACGGGCGCGAAGCGAAAGGCTAGGGAGCCCAGCATAAACAGCGTCTGCTCCATACAAAAATGCAGTTTGCATTCTTGAAAATGAGCCAGCAGGGAGTAATAATTCAGGTTTATACATATTTTTATGCCATTTCTAAATATTTTTGAACAAAGTTTTCTTCGCCAAATTCACGCATTAATTGTTCCGCTAATACAACGTGTTTACGACCAGAAGAATAAAGTTTTAGGTAAGGTCCAAGAGGTCCTAAGTTTACGTCCAAAATGACAGATTCACCGATAGCTGGACGAGATACCAAAATACCATATTTTAAATCTTTAAACTCTCTTCCGAAAATGAAATCTTTTTCACGTGGAGTTAGTCGCCAATTTTCATAATCTTCTTCCATACCTTGTGGATTTTTAAAGAAGATAACCGTTTGACACTGTCCCCTGATAACTTCGCCAAGTCCAAGGCTATCCACGATATTAGGTTGTTGGAAAGCGCATAGGAATGCTTGACGTTTTTTACGACCTTCTTGCAAACCTACGATAAAACTGTCCCTAAACATTGGGTGTTTTAACATCGGCGCAGTTTCATCAATCATAACCAAAGATGGATCACCAGTTGAGCTTGCTACTGTATTAATACGGTGCATAACATAGCTGATAACCGCTGGGGCTAGTAGTTCGTCTTCAAAAATATGGGTAAAGTCAAATGCCATAAATCTAGTGGTCATATCTAAATCATCGTTTGGTGAGTTAAATATACGTCCATATTGCTGGTCGTTAATCCAACGATAAAGCTCTCTTCTCATATGGCCTGTTGGTGAAAAACAGCTTTTATAAAGGTTTTTAAGAGTACGTTGGTTGAAATCTAAATAATCAAAAGAGGTGGTAACCGCTCTTGCAATTTCACGTTCCGAATAAGAATCTGTTGCCATGGTAATAGATTTAATCCAACGACGTAAGAATGCCCTGTTTTCAGGAGTGTCTTGTGCTGATAATGGGTTAATAGCAGTTGCGTTTTTATCGCCATCAAAGTTTACATAAGCTCCTCCAATAGCTTTTGTAAAAATTTCAACACCTTTATGACGGTCAAAAAAGTATACACGGAGGTTGCTATGACGCATAGCTTGACCTGCTAAGAATGCTAGTAGTGTTGTTTTACCTTGACCAGTTGGACCAATAATCACAGCGTGGGCTACTGCTGCATCTTCTGTTGATACGTGGAATTGCCATTTATATGCTGTACCTGTTACAGTTCTGAATACTGCAATTGCCCCATCACCCCAGTCACTTTTTGCAAGTCCTTCTGTAGATGTTTCAAGACATAGCGCACAGCCAATCGCTCTTGATAAATATAAATAAGTTCTTGGATATATTTCATAAGTTGGGAATTGGGCGAAGAATGAAGCTTCTGCTACCCAGCCATCTCTTACAGGAGTTACGCCATGAAGCCTAGTTAATCTTTCTACCTCAATCTGTCCGAATTTTAACTCTTCCATACTTTCAGCAAAAACAAATAGTGTCATAGCGTACTCATGAATGGTTTGAGAACTTTCAGAAGCGCTATCCATTGCTTCTAGTACCATTGTAAATTGATCTGTGTTACCTTCTGCCACCGAAGTTGTAAATGATAATTGTCTTCTTCTGATTAAATCTGCTGCAGCCTTTGCTTTATTTTTTGGTTTTATATTATGAAGCAGTGTTAATTCTACGTCTAATGATAGTAAATCAGCCACCATTTGTTCGTCAATATAATCCCCGCAAGAACGCATTCCCATAACAATGCCTAGTTTTTCATTCTCACCTGCAATAAATTTAATTAATCCCTTATCACCAGTAAAATGAATATAATCAGCAGTTAAAAGTCCGTTTAATTCTGTTGTTTCTAAGTCGCCAACTTTAGGAGATGGTCTAGATAACGGACTTGCGATATTTGCAAATAAATGAAAAGGTGAAAGTTCTGGCGGAGAATTTTCATCCTCATACATTGGAGTCATGACAAATTCATCTAACATAGATTCAATAGCTATTATGCATTGTTCCAAATCTTTTTCTGCATTATCCCTATCAATAACAGATAGAATAAGATGATGCTCATTTGTGTAAATCCTGTCTAAATTATCCTGCCATCTTTGGGCAACTTTTGATAGTAACTTATTTTCGAAACCAACAAGATTATCAACAGGAACACGTTTTCTTAAAGTTATAAATCTAGCAGTTATATTGCTTTCTGAAAGATTATCAACTACTCTCTTTTTTAAATCTAGTAAAATTTCACGTTCTTTTGGGGCAAGTAGGGTCATGTCCTTGCCTTTTAGCTTGAACACCCTTACTATCGTATTGTCTTGGCATTCAATTGTCATTCCATCTTCTCTTAATCGTCTGAATGGAAGGAAGTCTGCTACCCTTGTTTCTCTTGGGCGGGGCAAGAAAAATGCACCTA
Organism: uncultured Lactobacillales bacterium; assembly: GCA_964369365.1. GTDB lineage: Bacteria > Pseudomonadota > Alphaproteobacteria > CAYJES01 > CAYJES01 > CAYJES01. Next base: position 19,169 of record CAYJES010000007.1, read on the forward strand.
TTTTTGAAACTATTACTGCAATAAAAGCAGCTGCAGCACAAAACCCGATTATACCGATTGTTGTTTCAACTGTCGATATACTCTCAACAAATACAACATTTGCAAGTAAGCTAGGATCCAAGTTTCACTCCTTTTGTAGAATACATGTTTTTAGAGAATTTAGGCGATTTTCCTAATGATTTGAACATATTATCGATATGTGGTTCTTGAAATCCGTAAGAAGCAATTATAAAATGACAAATAGCAATGCTTGCAACAAATACCAAAAAATTTATTTGAAATAATGCGAACACGATAAACATCACCGTCATTTGCAGTGACATATTAGCGATGGCTGCAATTTGTGGCGCCCATAAAAAAGTTGGCGGCATAGCGACATTTCTGAATAAATCATCTCTCATAAGCTTTTACAATCTCCTTAAATTTTAAAATATTATACAGTGTGTTTTGAAATAGGCAAATAAAAATGATGATTATTTATTGTCTTTTTTTATGATATATATCATAGGGATTGAAAATAGTGAAATTACATTTTTAACAATAAAATTAAATACAAATATTTCCCAAACAATACCCCATGGCAATAAAAAAGCAAAGGCTCCTAGACAAAAGATAGTATTGTCAACAGGAATGCTTATAGTGTTTGATGCAAGAACTCTGCCCCATTTATGCTTGCCTTTAAATTTATTTTGATATTTTTTATAGATGTAAGTGTCGATTAGCTCACTGACTACTTGGGCAGCAATTGATGCGATTACCAGCCGCCAAATTGGCCCCATTACAGTATCAAAAAACACAGATTGTTCAGAAGAATCGCTTGCAGGAAAAATTCCAATGAAAGCAAGATATAGGCTAAGCGCTAGATTGCAAAGAGCAGTATAAATAATAACTTTTACAGAAATTTTTTCTCCTGCCCCTTGATGCATCAAATCACGAATAGTAAAGGTTAAGGGAAATAAAAATATTCCCATATCAACAGCGTATCCAGCAACAATGCCTATTTTAAGGCTGGAAATGTTCGATATAAGTTGTAGGGCAACATATAAAACTATGGGCCAAATAAAAATATTTCTATTCATTGATGCTTTTATTGATCTAAATCTTCTTCTAGCATTGACATGATGAAATCAAAAGAAACTTCGCCTTCATCTTCGTTTTGATAAACTACGCCTAAAAATTCGCCTTCTAAGAATACTTCATCAGGAGCTTCTGCTCCTTGGCCAGCTTGAAGTTTTACTGATGGGTTTGCAAAAACAGCTTGCATGTATTTTTCTACTTTTTTTCTGTTATCAGAGTTCATTATATTTCTCCTAATTTAAATTATTAATACCCTATTATGTTACGGAAATGATAACTTTACAAGTAAAATATTTGAAATGTCACTTATTTTATAAAGTATATTGTTGATAAAATTGGGGATATTTTGTGGATAAATTTTTGCTTGCTTAGAGTCTGATTTACGTGATAAATTGCCTGATAATTAATATTAATTTTTAGGAAAATATAATGAAAACTTTTTCTGCTTTTGAAAGAATGGTTGCATGGCGATATTTGCGTTCTAAACGTAAAGAAGGTTTTGTTTCTGTTATTACTATTTTTTCTTTGTTGGGGATTTGCCTTGGCGTTGCTACACTTATTATTGTTATGAGTGTTATGAATGGATTTCGTCATGAACTTTTAAATAGAATTCTTGGGCTTAATGGACATATGGGGGTTTACGCTTCGTACGGTACTTTATTGGGTGATTATGATTTAATCGGGCAAAAAATAAAAACTGCTAAAAATGTTGTAGGTGTAATCCCAATAGCAGAAGGTCAAGTTATGGTTACCTCTCCTAGAGGTGGGGTGCAAGGCGGTATCTTAAGAGGTATGAGAGCAAATGATTTGGCTTTTCATAGGGTTATTATGCAATCGCTAAAGGGAATGAATTTGGATGATTTTGATCGTCCGGATACGATTGTTCTTGGCTATAAATTGGCGCAAAAGCTTGGGGCGCAAATAGGAGATGAAATAACTTTGGTTTCTCCACAAGGCAAAGCAACCGCTTTTGGTACAGTACCAAGAATGAAATCGTTTGAAATTGTTGGTACGTTTAATGTGGGTATGCAAGAATATGATGCCAGTTTTATGTATATGAATTTAATAAATGCGCAAAATTATCTGGGTTTTGGCGATACAGTTTCTAATTTAGAAATTTTTATAGATAATCCGGACGATGTCGAATCGGTACGTAAGGTTCTTGCTCCTATTGTCGGGGCTGGTGGATCGGTTGTTGATTGGCAAAAATCAAATTCTTCATTCTTTAATGCAATTCAAGTAGAAAGGAATGTTATGTTCCTTATCCTTACTTTGATCATTATTGTCGCGGCATTTAATATTATTTCAAGTCTTATAATGCTTGTAAAAGATAAAGGTAGAGACATCGGAATACTGAGGACTATGGGTGCTTCTCGTGGTATGATAATGAGGATATTTTTCTTGTCTGGGTCTTTGGTTGGTGTCGTTGGCACTGTAATTGGGGTTATACTAGGGCTTACTTTTTGTGCGAATATCGAATCGATACGTCAGTTTTTGGAGTCCTTAACTGGTACAGAATTATTCTCGGCAGAAATATATTTCCTATCTCAGCTTCCTGCTAGGGTGGAATTTGGCGAAGTGGTTAATGTTATTTTAATGGCTCTTGGTCTTTCTTTTGGGGCTACTATTTACCCTGCGTTGAGGGCTGCAAAAATGGATCCAGTGGAGGCGTTACGATATGAATAAAAAAACTGTTTTATCTTTAAAAGGAATTAAAAAGAACTTTGTCCAAGGTGATAGTACTCTTGAAGTTTTAAAAGAAGTTGATTTAGAAGTGAAGGCAGGCGAGATTGTTGCTTTGGTTGGACCTTCTGGTGCTGGTAAATCTACGTTATTGCATATAATGGGATTGTTGGAACGTCCTGATGAAGGCGAACTTATCTTAAATGATATTTCTTGTGAACATGCTGATGATGATACAAGAACAATGTACAGAAGAGATTATCTTGGATTTGTTTATCAATATCATAACTTACTACCTGAATTTTCGGCTCTTGAAAACGTGATGGTGCCTCAAATGATTGCTGGTTTTCCAAAAGATTCAATCGAAAATAGAGCATTGTGGTTGATTGAAAAAATGGGATTAATGGACAGGGCTTCTCATAGACCATCTGAATTATCAGGTGGAGAGCAACAAAGAATTGCAATCGCAAGAGCTCTTATTCATGAACCAAGATTATTGTTAGCCGATGAGCCTACTGGTAATCTTGATCCCCAAACTTCTAAAATAGTTTTTAATGAGTTATTAAAAATGGTTAGGGAAACTGGACTTGCCGCTATTGTTGCAACACATAATCCTGAGCTTGCGGCTAAGATGGATAGGAAAATAACCTTGCATGATGGTAAGTTAACAGAGTTAGGCGGAAGTTATACTCGTGCTAAAAAATTTGAAAGTAAACCTTTTTCAAGAACTAAGGTATAAGAAATGACTAATTTTATCCATTTAAGAGTACATTCTGGCTATTCATTGTTGGAAGGTGCAATTAAGGTAAAAGATTTATTAGAGTTATGTAAAAAATATAATATGCCAGCGGTTGCTATTACTGATACTGGGAATATGTTTAATGGTGCTGATTTTTCGGTTAATGCTTCAAAAGATGGTATTCAACCTATTTTAGGGGTGCAATTATGGATAAAAAGAAAACCAACAAGTATTTATGAAAAAGAACCAGAAAAGGCAAGTCAACTTGTGCTATTGGTACAAAATCAACAAGGATATAATAACATTATTAAATTGGTATCTAAAAGTTTTTTAGATATGACTGCCACTACTGAACATCCTTTTATTTATCTGGAAGATTTAAAAGAATATTCAGAAGGTTTGATTGCGCTTAGTGGTGGGGTTACAGGTATTATAGGTTCTTGTTTGCTTAGTAGAAATAAAGAAGATGCAGCTGAAAATACATTACTGTTAAAAGATATTTATGGTGATAGATTTTATATGGAAATCATGCGCCATGGTGATGATAAAGAAATGATGACAGAGGGTGATTTTCTTAATCTTGCGTATGAACATAACATTCCTTTGGTTGCAACAAATAATGCATTTTTTATTGATAGAGATTTTTATGAAGCAAATGATGCGTTAATTTGTATTGCTGAAAAAAAATACGTTAGTGATGAAGATAGAGATAGGTTAACAGAAGAGCATTATTTCAAATCAAGTGAAGAAATGATAGAATTATTTTCTGATTTACCAGAAGCAATCGAAAATACTGTAAAAATAGCAAAACGCTGCGGTTTTATGATTGAAAAAACTAGTGTAATGTTCCCGATTTATACAGCCGATGATATGGGTGATTTATCAGAATTTGAATTGATGAAAAAGAGGGCAGAATCTGGACTTGTTGAAAAATTTGGAAAAATGGGAGAAGTGGATAAAGAAGAATACGAAAAAAGATTGGAATATGAAATAAACATTATTAACCAAATGGGGTTTTGTGGTTATTTTTTAATCGTATCTGATTTTATTATGTATTCTAAACAAAATGGAATTCCGGTTGGTCCTGGTCGTGGTTCTGGGGCTGGATCTTTGGTTGCGTGGTGTTTAGGTATTACCGATCTTGACCCACTTAGGTTCGGGCTTTTATTCGAACGTTTCCTTAATCCTGAACGTGTTTCGATGCCTGATTTTGATATCGACTTTTGCCAAGAAAAGCGCGAAAAAACTATTCAATATGTTCAAGAAAAATATGGATATGATAAAGTAGCACAAATCATTACTTACGGTAAATTACAAGCAAAAGCAGTAATAAGAGATGTGGGAAGGGTGTTGCAAATTCCTTTTCCTGTGGTGGATAAATTTGCAAAAAAAATTCCTACTAAAAATCCTGATAATCCTAATAAGCCTGTTACATTAAAAATGGCAGTGGATCTTGAACCTGAACTTGCACAAATGATTAATGAAGAAAGAGATATCAAAAAAATGTATGATATTTCACGCAAGTTAGAAGGTCTTTACAGAAATGCATCGACCCATGCTGCTGGAGTTGTGATTGGCCCAAGACCTCTTGATACTATCATTCCTTTATATAAAGATATTCGTTCGCCTACTCCTGTTACTCAATTTGATATGAAATGGGTAGAAGACGTAGGGCTTATAAAATTCGACTTTTTAGGACTTAAAACTTTGACCGTTATTGATAAAGCGGTGCAATTAATTGAAAAAAATCATGGCGTGAAAATTGATATAGCTGATATTCCATTGGAGCAAAAAGAAGCATTTGAACTACTGCACAGCGCCCAAACATCTGGCGTGTTCCAGTTGGAGAGTGGTGGTATGCGTGATGTGTTAAGACAGGTAAAACCCGATAGTTTAGAAGAAATTACGGCTGTGGTTGCGCTTTATCGTCCCGGTCCTATGGCAAATATTCCAACCTATGCCAACAGAAAGTTTGGCAGAGAGCCAATCGAATCGATACATGAAAAGCTTGATGATTTGTTAAGCGAAACATACGGCATTATCGTATATCAAGAACAGGTTATGGAAATTGCTAAAATTCTTGCTGGATACTCTTTGGGTGGATCGGATTTATTAAGGCGCGCCATGGGTAAAAAGAAAAAAGAAGAAATGGATGCGCAAAGAAAAGTCTTTGTAGATGGCTGTCTTAAAAATGAAATAAGCGAACAAAAAGCGACAGAAGTATTCAACTTGATGGAAAAATTTGCTGAGTACGGCTTCAATAAATCTCATGCTGCTGCTTATGCTTTGATTGCTTATCAAACCGCATATCTTAAGGCTTTGTATCCTGCACCTTTTATGGCTGCTACTATGACTTTGGATATCAATAATACTGATAAGCTTGCTGAGTTTAAAGTTGAAATTGATAAAATGGGAATCGAAATTTTAACCCCAGATATAAATAAATCAGAAGTGGAATTTAGTGTTGAAAATGGCAAAATAAGATATGCTTTAGGGGCAATTAAAAACGTTGGTTCCGCTGCTATGCAATCCATTATTGATGAAAGAAACGAAAACGGAGAATTTAAATCATTAGAAGATTTCACAAACCGTTATGATGTTCATCAAGTAAACAGAAAATGTTTAGAGAATATGGCAAAAGCAGGGTGTTTTGATTCTTTGGAGTTAAATCGCAATAAAATTTTTCAAAATATAGATAGAATTATTAATGCAGGTAGTAATGCGTCTATGGATAGGAAAAGTAATCAAATAAGTTTGTTCGGAGATGCGCCGGTTACAGATATAATCAAATTTGAAGCTTGCGAAGATTGGACGCAAATTGAAAGATTGCGATTTGAACAAGACGCTCTTGGTTTTTATTTGTCTGCCCATCCGCTAGACGGAATTAATAGGGCGCTTAAAAGACTTAAGGTGACAAATCTTGTAGATATTGACGAAGTCGTAAAAGAAAAAGCAGGATATTATTCAGTGGCTGGAATTATTTCTGGGTCAAGAAGTGGGGTTACAAAAACAGGGAAAAAATACTTTATTGTATCGCTTGCAGATAAAACAGAATCCAAAGATTTCTTTATGTTTGGTGAGGCATTTGAAAAAAATAGAGATATGTTCGAATCGGAAAAAGTTTTGCTAGTTGAATTAAAAGGCGAAATGAAAGCCGATGACAGCGGTATAAGATACAGCATAATAAGCGTTGATGATTTGGAAAAAAGAAAAGCTGCTCTTAATGCTGAATTTGAAATTACTATTAGCCATGATAAAGTAATTAATGAATTAAACAAGTTGCTAGATACTGTAAAAGGCGGCAAAAATGACGTGTTTATATGTTGTAATGCTTTGGGACATAAAGTAAATATGGAAATTGGAAAATATAATATCGATAAAGAATTGCGTTATAAAATATCAATTCTTGATGGTGTTGATAGCGTCGAAGAAGGCTGATAAAGATTGTTTGTCAGGATAAGCGATCAATAAAATTTCATAAAATAGAGTGTTATTTTCTTTTACGATTTTAAATTTGTAACCTAAGTCTAGTTTTTCAATAAAAGGCTTTATTTCAAAAAAATCTTCCCCTCTATGATAAAGAGATATCAATAAAATAGGTTTGTGTTTTTTTAATGTTTCAACTGCGCCTTTTATAACATTAAATTCAAATCCTTCGACATCTAACTTTAACAGACCTAAATTTAAATTGTTATCACTGGCAAAATCATCAATAGTTGTTATATTTGTTTCTTGAGTTGGCTTTGTTTTGTTTTTAGCGAGTAAGGTTGATCCTGGGCCTGCGATATTTATTGTTCCTGAACCTTTTTTATCACTAAGCGCCATACTAATAACAGAAACATTATCCATATTATTCATTGCAATCGTTTCGTTTAAAAGTTTTTGATTTTTTATGGTTGGTTCAAAACAATAAATATGTTTTGGGCGATATTCTGAAAAAACAAGGGCGCTGTCGCCTACGAATGCACCGCCATCAATGATGTCTTTATTTTTTATTTGTTCTCTGATTTTATGATTTAGAGATTTCAAACCACAATGGTTGATAAAAACGTTGTCTTCATAACGTTTGCCAGCAATTTTGCCTTTGTACTTTTCTGGGAATGGTTTTTGATTAATTTCTTCATTGCTTAAATAATCTTTTGGGTTAATAAAAAAATTATCGCCTAAGATATCATATGCTTTCATAAAAAGTTTGTATCGTTCAATAAACGTATTCACAGTGTTTGTAGACTTTTCATCCAACCCAGAGATAAGCTCTTTTGTGCGAATTTCAATGTCGTTATTTTCGAAATAATTTTTAAAATCATCAATAAAAGATGCTATCATTTTAAAACGAAAAATTTGCCGTTCTGATGGGTGCATTTACTCCTCCAATAGATGTTTTTCTAATACTTTTTTGATGGTTTGCATGGTTTTAACTCTTGCCCTTTTTTTGTTGTTAGTAGCAATAACAAACCAAGGAGCATATCCAGTATCGGTCAAACTTATCATATCAGAAAATGCTTCGTCGTAATTATCCCATTTATCACGATTACGCCAATCTTCATCGGTGATTTTCCATTTTTTGTATTCGGTATCAGACCTTGCTTCGAATCTCTCTAGTTGTTCCTCTTTATCGATATACAACAAAAATTTTATTACAATGTTATCCGAATCGGTTAGTTGCTTTTCAAATTCGTTAATTTCGTTATAACCTCTTAACCATGAACTTTCATCGCTGAAGCCTTCTATTCTTTCCACCAATACTCTGCCGTACCAGCTTCTGTCAAATATGGTAAGAAGTTTTTGTTCGGAAAATTTGTTCCAAAATCTCCATAAATAATGGTGTTTTTTTTCATCTTCTGTTGGCGCAGATATTGGTATAATGCTGTATAATCTAGGGTTTAATGAAGAAGTTATCCTTAAAATAACCCCACCTTTGCCCGATGCGTCAGGTCCTTCGAAACATAAAATTACTTTTTTGCCCCTGTCTTCTGCTCTTGTGAAAAGTTCGTTTAATTCAGAACGTAACAATTTTATTTCTTTATCGTATTCTTGGCGTGGTAATTTTTTTTCAAATTCTATCTCAGAAAAATCAACTTTCTTTTCAATTGGAATTATATTTTCTTTTGATAATTCTGGTGGTTTATAAAAATTACCAGATTTTATTATGTCGTCAATGTTGTTGCAAAAATTTTTTAAAGTGGTTGAAACTCTTTCGCTTCTGGTGTTATCGTTTATTATATTCCATGGCGCATATTCTTTATGAGTTTTATCAATAATATCGCTTAACGTTTCTTTTAATTCATCATAGTGTTTAAAGCTGTCGTAATCGTATTCCATCATTTTCCAACGTAATTCTTTGTCTTCTTCAAGATAATTAAGATATTTTTCCGTGTGTTTTTTTGAAATATCAAGCCAGTATTTTAAAATGATATAACCATTGTCAGCCAAAGTTTTTTCAAATTCTTTAATTTCATTTATTTTGTTTTCGTATTCTTCTGATGAAATTTTTTTGTATGCTCTGTCGGTTAGGGGTTCTGTGTACCATGAACTAAGATAAACGCCAAGTTGTCCTGCACTAGGCAAATCCCTCCAAAACCTTCTGTACGGATTATCATTAGGAGGTAATTTTTTATCATATGCATTTTGTAAAATATTCCTTGCATTCATCCAGCTCCATAAATGGTTGAAGCTTGAATTTCTGCCGCTGCCTGAAAGCCCAGCAAGAACCATAATTACAGGAAGATTGTTTTTTGCAATATGAAGTTGCGTTTTTAATAAACAAGTCCTGATTTTGTCTTCATCTTCTTCATTAAAATCTACATAAAATAATTCGCTCATTTTAATTGTTTAACCTCTCGTTTAAGTCTTGCTGTTCTGCCAGAACCGTATAATGACGGGTTTTCCATAAAAAATTCTTGGGCGCAAAATCCGCCAGATTTTACTGTTTCTCTATTGTAATTCATCTCACTATCAAGTATCCATGAATTAGCGTTATCTTTTATATTAGCATACATGATTTGCGTTAAAATTTGCTTTTTAACTTTTGTTTTTTCAATTGGAATTAATGTTTCAACTCTTTTTATCATATTTCTACGCATTAAATCTGCTGATGAAATATATACTTTTGCACTTTGCGAAGGAAATTTTTTGCCGTTGCCAAAACAATAAATTCTAGAATGTTCTAAAAATCTTCCTACTATACTTTTCACTGTAATGTTTTCGGATAAACCTTTTATTCCTGGGCGCAAAGAGCATATTCCACGAATTATAAGTTTTATTTTTACACCTGCTTTTGATGCTTTATAAAGTGCATCTATGACCACATCATCCATAAGAGAGTTTGCTTTTGCCATTATTGTTGCTGGCCTTCCAGTATTCGCGAATTCAATTTCTTTTTCAATTAATCTTATTAATTCATCGCGTAAGTCAAAAGGAGCAGTAATTAGTTTTTTAAATGGTTTTAATTCTTTTTTTGTTTCTAAAAAATCAAAAACATTATCAGCATCATTTCCTAAATCTTCATCATCTGTGAAAAATGATAAGTCGGTGTAAATGTTGGCAGTAATAGGGTTATAGTTGCCTGTGCCATAATGAACATATGATTTAATTTTGTTTTTTTGTTTTCGCCTGATCAATGATATTTTGCTGTGGAATTTATATTTTGGATGTCCGAAAATAACTTTTACTCCATGACTTTCCATGATTTTAGCCCAACCTAGATTAGCTTCTTCGTCAAAACGAGCGCGAAGTTCGATGTATGCTGTAACATCTTTGCCATTCTTAGCCGCATCCATCAATGCATACATAATAGGGGATTCTTTATTTGTTCTGTATATAGTTTGTTTAATAGAAATTACATCATCATCATTTGCGGCTTGTTTTAAAAAATTTACAACTATTTCATATGATTCATATGGATGATGAACAAGAATGTCACCTGATTCAATAGCTTTGAAATAATCGTTATCAAATTTTTTAACCCGTTCAGATTTTCTTGGGGCGTAATCTTTGAATAATAGTTTTTTCTTAAATGGATAGATGATTTGCCCTAAATGTCTGTATGCTAAAAAATCTGAAAAAGTTATGTCATTATCATCAAGTTTTAATTTCTTTTTTAACAATTCTATTCCGGTTTTGCTTGAACTTGAATGGATGTCAAGCAGAGTTAATTTGCCTTGTTTGCGCTTTTTAAGAGCTTCTTCAAACCATGCAATCATATCTTCAGCTTTTTCATCAAAGGCTATTAAAGTGTCTCTTATTACCGAGAAGGTGGCTAGGTGATTTGTTTGCTTGCTGTTAAATACTTTACTTGCGAATAATAAAATTAAATCCTCTACAGGAATTAAAGAAATTTTATTTTTATTGTTTGCAATAGTTACAAATCTTTTTGTTCTTTTCGGCAGCGATATAATAGAGTTTACGCCTTCTACCTCAAATAACAAATTAATGCTGAGGTTTTCAAGAAATGGAAAATCATTATCAATTTTATTTAAAATTATAGTAGGCAAAATATCATCTATAAAAACTTTTTTCAAAATTGAAATGTCTTTTTTCTTAAGCTCGTCTTTTGATAAAATGTGAAAATTGGTTTTTGATAGCTCTTTTTTTATTTCAGAAAATGATGCATATTGTTTTTTTTGTAATTGGATTATATAGGGATAACAAAGCTTTATTTGCTCTTTAAAGCTAAGTCCATCAATCGATACATTTTCTTCATCAACTCTTTTTTCTTTTAATGATGCGAACCTAACCATGCAAAATTCATCTAAATTAGAGCCAGAAATGCTTAAAAATCGCAATCTTTCAAGCAAGGGAAGCGTATTCTTTAGACTTTCTTCTAAGACTCTTTCATGAAATTTAAGCAGTGATAACTCTCGGTTGAAAAACCGCTTTGGCGAATATGCAAGATCTTTTTGTAAAAATTTAAATTCCATTTTGATTTATTTTTTTTCTGGTTTATACTATTTTGAAATAGTATAACTTATTTTCAAAGGAGAATCTAGATGTCTAAAAAAATATATATTATTCGCCATGCAAAAGCTGAAAAAGGCGGAAAAGGACTTGACGATTTTTCAAGAAAAATTACCCCTAAAGGTAAAAAGCAGTGTAAAGAGCTTGGGGCTTATATAAAAAAGAATAAAATAAAACCTGATTTGATTTTATGTTCTCCTGCCAAACGTTGTAGACAAACGTTAGATGGCATACAAAAATCGTTTGAAAAAGCGGATATTGTATATGATGAAAAAATTTATGAAGCTAACCCTAAAAATCTGCTTAGGATGTTGCAATATATTGATGATAAATATGAAAATGTGATTTTAATTGGGCATAATCCTTCAATTCTGACCTTGTCTGCAGCCCTTTCAAATACTCTTGAAAGCAATATAAAAGATTTAAAAAGAATGTTAAACAGATTTCCTACTTCTGCTATGGCTTGTTTTACATCAGACATTGATGCTTGGCGTGATGTCGCTGTTGATAGCTTGAAATTAGCATCATTTGTTAGGACTAAATAAAATATGAAATATATATTTATTACTTTTATAATTATCCTTTCTTCTACATCTTTTGCGAAGAAAAATCTAAATTCTCTTGGAAAATTTTATTATGAAGAAAAGTTTGATAAAAAATTCGGTGCAACAACTGCAATAATAGAAAGCAACTTAAAAGATCTTTCAAGTATTGGTGATAAAAATGCGGATTATATGCTTGGAATGCTTTATACTCAAAATGATAATTATAAACAAGCTTTTGAATATTTCGCAAAAGCATGCGAAAAAAATGATGCAAAATCTTGCAATAATGCAGGATTTATAAAACATCACAATCTTGAAAAACTAAAAGAACTGGAAGATGAAAAAGCTTCTCAATATTATAAAAAAGCGATTGAATTAAATGACAACTATGCCCTATTTAATATGGCAAGATACTATATAAGAAAAAAGGATTATTTTAATAGTTATCTTTATTATGAAATTGTAAAAGAAAGATTTGATGATAAGTTGACAAGACAGATAACAATTCTTAATAAAGATAGGATGTATGCAAATATTTCTCAAATAGAAAAAGAATATTTGAAATATTATTATCCTGTCTATCTTGAAAAAATAGCAGGTAAAAAAATCATAGGAAATAGAAAAATAAACCCTAATTTGCCAATCCCTTCGGACGTTTCTAAGATTAAACATAACGAAAAATTTATTAAATATAAAGAAGAAGTTCCTAAAAACACAAAACTTTTAATGATAAAGTGGATGCCTGAAAAAAACGACTTTATTGATATTCCAATTTCAATTGTTACTGAAGATATTTCAAGTAACGAAGCCCTAGCAAGCCTGACTTATCGTTATCATATACCTGCTGTGATAACTTTTACACTTACCTCTAAAAAAACAATATTGCCTGTTTTGTTGGGTGATGAATTAAAAGTGTATATTTATGCAGGAACTAAGCATGAAAAAAATGATGAATGGGAAATAAAAAATGTAAGTCCTATGATGTCATTGAGTATAAATAAAAAAATAGAATATGATGGAGAATGGCAAATTTTCACCCTTTCTCCTCAGATAAAAAGTGATATAAAAGTTAAATTTTTAAACAAAATGACAAATAAAACATTGGATTTAGAAATGTTAACGAAATAGTATTAATTTTGTGGCATCATAAGGCAGGATTTTGTATTTATTAGATGGATTTATTAAGGAGCAACTTTATTATGGTAAAGTATTTTATATTAGCATTAATAGCGCTTTGTTCGAGCAACGTGAAGGCTCAAGAATTAACTTTAGAGCAAGAAGGAATTCAGTATGAAGATATTTGTTCTGGAGGTATGAGTGTTTCTGAACTTTTAGAAAAATCAGAAAAATTAAAATCTTCTGATGTTGATAATAGTGACTTTTTTTCAACAAATTGCTTGTTGCTTGCTGCTCATAAAAATGACAGTAAAGCTCAATATCTGTTAAGTGAAACATACAAGGTTGGTTATGGAATACCTGCAAATACTTCATATGCATATAAATGGGCAAGGATTGCAGCTTTTAACGGCTATGAAATAAGCGAAGGTGATTTCGAAAAAATGGAAGCAGAAATGGATATTGATGACATAAAAAGAGTTGACGGCGAAGTTAAAAGTTATGTCGCATTTCAAGAAAAAATGACCAAAACAAGTGGTTCAGACGTGAAAAATATGCTGATAAATTCAGGTAATTTTGATAACGTAACGCAAGATCAATTAGCTGCAATAGAAGCAGTTTATAGTAAAATAGAATCGTTATTTAATAATGATAATGTAGAAAGTTTAGGAAATGCAGCAAAAGATTTTGTTTCTTCATCATCAACTACTAGATTGCAACAAAATCCGCAAACAGCGAGTACAAGAAATGTTGATAGCAGAACTAATCGCCAAGAACAAGATCGCATGATGGAAGAAGAAAGAATGCGCGAACGTGAGGCAATAGAACGGGAACGAGAAGAAATTGAACGCAGACGCGAGCAAGAAATGGAAAGAATGAGTGAACGTGAAACGGAAGAAAGAGAAGTTAGGGCATCAAGAGGAATAGATTTTTATAACGATCCATATAATCCGGAATTTAACCCTCCACCAAGATAAGAAGTAGAGTTAAAATAAAAAAGGAAGATATAAAATCTTCCTTTTTTATTTGAGGTTTATTTTTTTTCGTATTTTTTCTTTTCTTTATTGAAAATAACAATTCCGAAAGGAATGGTTATAAGGTATATAGATCCAATAATAGCTGCACATAACCATGGTTCAGTAATAAGTATTCCTGCGATAAGAGCGGTTACAGCCATAATAGGAAGAATATATTTAACTTCTATCTTTAGTTTTTTAATTGATATGGTTGGAATTGTGCTGACCATTAAAAATCCGCAAACAGCAAGGAATGTTCCAACAACAGCAGGGTTTTGGAATGAAACAAAACCATATTGATAGAAAAGAAATGGAACAAGAACAGTCATGGCGCCACCAGGAGCAGGAAGTCCGGTAAAGAAGTTTTGCCAATAAGGAAGTGGTTCATCATCATCTAACATGGTATTGAATCTTGCCAACCTAATCGCTCCACAAAGGGCAAAAAACAACGCAAGAAACCATCCTAAGCCTTTTACGTCTTGCATAGACCATAGGTATAAGAAAAATCCAGGTGCAACGCCAAAGCTGACAAAATCAGAAAGTGAATCAAGTTCTGCACCAAATTTTGTAGTTCCATTTAACATTCTTGCAACGCGGCCATCAAGACCGTCTAGTATTGCAGCAATGAAAATAGATATAACGGCAATATCCCAACGTTCTTGGATGCTATAATTTATAGAGCTTATCCCAAAAGACATAGCCGCCAAAGTCACAAGATTTGGTGCAATTCGGTTAAAAGGGATTTCTTTAATTTTTTTCTTAGTAACTGTTATAATAGCCAATTTAGCCTCCTATTGATTAAAATTTTGCAAGTATAGTTTCGCCACCAACAGTTGTTTGGCCTTTTTTCACTTTTAGTTTGACACCTTCAGGAATATATACGTCAACTCTGCTGCCGAAACGGATAATGCCGTATTTATCAGCAGTTGCAACTTTATCGCCTTCTTCAATTTCGCAAAGAATGCGACGAGCGATGAGTCCTGCAATTTGAACAAACGCAACTTTTTGTTTGTTATTTGTTTCCATAAGAACAAGTTGTCTTTCGTTGTGTTCACTTGCTTTGTCAAATTCTGCATTAATGAATTTTCCAGGAACATAAATTGTTTTTTTGATTTCGCCTGATATTGGAACGCGGTTTACGTGAACATTAAATACGCTCATGAATATGCTTACTTTTTGGAATTTTTGATTACCTTCTTCAAATTCTTTTGGTAAAGTTGTTGTTGTAATGTCGCAAATAGTGCCATCAGCAGGTGCGATTACAAGATTTTCCCCTTCTGGAGTTACTCTTTGTGGGTCACGGAAAAAAGCATAAACACAAAGGGTAAGAAGCAGTAAAAATATTCCAACAGGAACATATATAGCTAAGGCAATAATAGCAATTACGCCAGCAATAATAGTGAATTTAATACCTTCAGGGTGGATAGGAGGAAAAGTTTGTTCTATCCATGATTTAGATTTATTATTTTTGTTTTTAGCCATTTTTTATTGCTCCTAGTTTTAATTACTTTGTTTAATTTCTTCGTCAGTAAAGACAGATTGGTTGTTTTTTATTTCGTTAATTTTATTAATTTCTGTTTCATCAAGAGGGATTTTGATATCTTCATAAGATAGAGCAAAAATAAACCCAGCAATGATAATAAGCAATGTTAATAATATTAAAATTTTTTTATTCATGGGTAAAAATTACATGAAATTATCCCAA
Organism: uncultured Lactobacillales bacterium; assembly: GCA_964369365.1. Classification (GTDB taxonomy): domain Bacteria; phylum Pseudomonadota; class Alphaproteobacteria; order CAYJES01; family CAYJES01; genus CAYJES01. The sequence continues at coordinate 35,006 of CAYJES010000007.1, forward strand.
ATAGCAAGGATTTTAATAGGATTAAATTATTTTTGTAAAAATTTGTTGCGTTTAGTTTAATAATGTAGTATAAAGTCGGTTAAGTTTTTATTTTGTCATGCGGATGTGGCGGAATAGGTAGACGCAGCAGACTTAAAATCTGCTGAGAGTAATCTCGTGCCGGTTCAAGTCCGGCCTTCCGCACCATTATAAAAATTTATAACCACCCTCGGGTGGTTTTTTTATGTCTTGTTATTTTGTAAGTCTTGTTTTGTTATAAATTAAGATATGGTTTAAATTACAAATAAAAACGATAGTAAAAAGTAATAGGAAGTTATCCACCTCTGAAAACTTTGATATTGCTGTCTTGATTAAATAGGTATAAAAGGTTTCTTAAGGCAAGTCCTCTATCACTTTTGAAATGTGAATCAGTATCAATGCAAATGGTTGCGTCTTTGCGTGCAGTTTCAAGTAAGCCTCTGTCTTCTATGAAATCGGCAATTTTAAATTCAGGAAGTCCGCTTTGTTTGGTGCCTAGTAATTCGCCTGCACCCCTTAATTCTAAATCTTTTTCAGCTATTTTAAATCCGTCAGTGGTTTCTCTTATTGTTTTTAGTCGCTTCATTGCGGTTTCTGTTAAATTGTCGCTGTACATTAAAATTAGATGTGAATCTTTTTCGTTTCTGCCTATTCTACCGCGTAGTTGGTGCAGTTGGGCAAGACCAAACCTTTCCGCGTGTTCAATTACCATAACCGTTGCTTTTTTAACGTCTACGCCAACTTCTACCACTGTTGTTGCAACTAAAATATCAATATTGCCAGTATCGAATTGTTCCATAACAGCATCTTTTTCGCCAGATTTCATTTTTCCGTGGACAAGACCAACTTTATCGCCAAAATATTTTTGTAAGTCTATAAATCTATCTTTTGCAGCGGCAAGGTCTGATTTTTCGGTTTCTTCTACCAATGGGCAAATCCAATAAACCTTATTTCCAGCGGAAATTACACGAGAAAGTCCTGATACAACTTCGTTAATTTTGCTGATTGGCATGGTGGCGGTTTTTATTTCTTTCCTGCCAACTGGTTTTTCATCAATAATAGAACAATCCATATCGCCATATGCAGTCATAATTAAGGTTCTAGGGATAGGAGTTGCGCTCATTGCTAAAATATCTGGGTTATGACCTTTTTCTGCTAAACGTAATCTTTGTTCGACGCCGAATCGATGTTGTTCATCAATGATGATTAATTTTAAATCTTTATATATAACGTCAGCTTGAAATAGGGCGTGAGTACCTATTATTATACTTGCCTCGCCTGAATTTATTTTTTCAAGAATGACTGTGCGAGCTTTGCCTTTATCCCTGCCGGTTATGATGGTTGCATTAATGCCGATTTTTTCAGAAAATTCAGAGATAGTTTCAAAATGTTGACGGGTAAGTATTTCAGTAGGAGTCATAATCGCCACTTGATAACCTTGTTCAATAGCATTTAAGGCAGAAAATAACGCAACTATGGTTTTGCCACTGCCAACGTCTCCTTGTAAAAGGCGTAACATACGAAATTCGCTTGCCATGTCGGATTTTATTTCTTTTATAACTTTGATTTGGGCATCGGTTAATTTAAAAGGTAAAGTATTGTATAGTTTTTTAGCAAGAGAGCCATCGCCATTAATTGCGGTGCCTTTTTGTTTTTTCATGTGGGCACGAGCAGAAGCAAGGGTTAGTTGGTTGGCAAGTAATTCATCATAAGCCAATCTTGTTTTTGCAATTCCTGAAATATCCTCAGGAGTTTTCGGAAAATGCACGGTGTTAAGCGCAGTTTTAAAATTTGGGAATTTTTTTTCAGATATTAATGCTTTATCCAGCCATTCTGGCATGTCTGGCACCATATCGACTGCTTCTTTTATATAATTTTGCATCATTCTGTTTGAAATGCCTGCGGTCAAAGGATAAATAGGCTCTATGATTGGAATTTTATCCCTATCCTTTAAATGAAAAATATAATCAGGGTGGGTCATTTGTAATTTTTGCCCGAATTGTTCCAATTTACCACTGATTATTTTTCTTTCTCCTTCTGGGAAATTTTTGCTAAGGTAACTTGATTGATAGTTAAAAAATACTAGCTCTATCATAACTCCATTATTTTCTGCCATTATTTTATATGGTGATTTTCTGGAATGATTGGGATAATGTTTTAATATATCAATGGTTGTTATAATTATTTCACCAATATTTGCATCTTTTATGTTATTATATGGGCGGCGCACAGTTATGGAATTTGGCAGGTGCCATAATAAATCGACCACACGTGAAATGCCTATTTTTTCATAGGCCTTTGCTGATTTTGCTCCGATGCCTTTTAGGGTTGATAGCGGGGCAAATAATGAATTTAAAATTTGTGGTCGCATTTTGTTTTATTTTTTTATTTTATCTTTTATATAAATAATATATCTTTTATACAATTATGAAAACACTAAAAAATATTATATCAGGACTTGGGGAAAAAGGCACGATATGTGAAGTCGTTCTTGGGTTTTCTCCTTTTGTTGTTGCTGAAATAGCTAAAAATAAAGGAAAATCTTTATTTATTACTGCTGATGAAAAAAATCAAAAACAAGCGGTTGCGATGTTTAATCATTTTTATCCTGAACTTTCGATTATGGAATTTAATGCATGGGATACCGTTCCTTATGATAGAGCTTCTCCTAAATCTGAAATTATGGCAAACAGAATAAAAGTTATGCTAGAAGGCGGTAATGCTGATATTATTGTGGCTAGTGTTGGTGCCGTCCTTACCAAAATGCCACCGAAATCTGAATTTTTAAAACGGTCGCTGGTGGTTTCTAAAAAAACAAATACAACTATTTCTGAATTAATTTCTTTTTTTAATGATAATGGTTATAACCAAGTCGAACAAGTGTTGGAAAAAGGCGAATATGCTTTAAGAGGCGGGATATTAGATGTTTATATTTCATCATACGAATTCCCAGTGAGGATAGATTTTTTCGGAGATGATATCGAAACAATTAAAATATTTGATCCTTTTACTCAAAAAAGCATTAAAGAAATTGAAGAATTTTCTATCTTGCCTAGTTCAGAGATTATTTTAAATAAAGAAACAATAGAATTATTTCGCCATAATTATCGTGATTTGTTTGGTGCAGTTATAAAATCAGATACGTTATATGAAAGTATTTCAAATGGGGTAAGATATAACGGAATGGAACATTGGTTGCCATTGTTTTATGGCGAACTTGGGACTGTGTTTGATTATTTTCCTAACCATACCATTATTTGCGATAATGAAATTAATAATTACCGCAAAAACTTTATAGACCAGGTTTCAGAATATTATAATGCAAGGCAAATTAGTGTAGAAAAAGCATTTGATAACGATATTTATAATCCTGTGCCAATCGAATCGTTATATGTATCAGAAGATGCATGGTTTAAATTAACAGAATCCAAAAAAGTATATGATTTTTATGCGTATAAAATACCTAATGATGATGTAGCTTTCGTATCAGGTATTGTTGGTGAGCGTTTTAACAACAAAGAAGTGGATAGTTATGACAGGTTGAAAAATTATATATCAGCGAAAACGAATCCTGTTGTTTGTTTTACATCTAGCGGCGCAATGGATAGAGGTATAAAGATTTTATCCGAAAAAGGAATAAAAGTTAAATCGATTGTTATGCCTATTAATAATGGATTTTCTTCACCTGATATTACTTTGATAAGTGAAGAAGATATTTTTGGCGAAAAGCTGGTTAAATCGGCACCTAAGAAATTAAAAGAAAATTTCATCGCTGATATTTCAATGATTAATATAGGCGATTTGGTGGTTCACATCGATCATGGTATAGGGCGTTATGATGGGCTTTTAGCGATAGAGGCTGGTGGGACAGTTAATGATTGTTTGAAAATTATTTACGATGGTGGCGATAAATTATTTGTTCCAGTTGAAAATATCGATGTATTAAGTAGGTATGGAAATAAAGAAGAAAACGTAGCTTTAAACAAGCTAGGTGGGTCAAGTTGGCAAGCTAAAAAGGCTAAATTAAAACAACGAATCCGAGAAATAGCAGCCGAGCTTATGAAAATTGCAGCATTAAGGCATTTAAAAAAAGCGCCAATTGTAAATGTTAATGAAGGTTTATATGATGAATTTTGCGCTAGGTTCCCATATATAGAAACAAATGACCAGCTAAATGCGATAAAAGATGTTACAAGCGATTTATTAAAAGGCGAGCCAATGGACAGATTGGTTTGTGGCGATGTTGGTTTCGGTAAAACAGAGGTCGCACTACGCGCTGCGTTCATGGCAATTGCAGCAGGGGTGCAGGTGGCAATTGTCGTGCCTACTACTTTGCTTGCGCGCCAACATTATGAATTGTTTTTAAAAAGGTTCGAAGGTTTTGGTTTTGAAATAGCAGGTCTTTCTAGGCTAGTTACAAAAAAGAATGCAGATGATATTAAAAAAAGATTGGCAAGTGGCGAAGTTAAATTAGTAGTGGGAACGCATGCTTTGCTTTCTAAGGATATTAATTTCGCAAATCTAGGGCTTATTATTATTGATGAAGAGCAACATTTTGGTGTAGCTCATAAAGAAAAATTAAAAACATTAAAAGATAATGTCCATGTTCTTACGTTAACCGCGACACCTATTCCTAGAACGTTGCAAATGTCATTGACTGGGATTAGGGATTTAAGTCTTATCACCACTCCTCCGATTGATAGGCTTGCTACAAAAACTTTTGTAAGTCCTTATGATTCTGTTATTGCAAGGGAAGCACTTATTCGCGAAAAAAATAGAGGAGGGCAAAGTTTTTTTGTTTGTCCTAAAATTTCAGATATTAAAACGGTAAAAGAAAAACTAGATAAACTTGTCCCTGAATTAAAGGTTGTCATAGCTCACGGACAAATGCCAGCAAGCACATTAGAACAAATAATGCAAGATTTCTTAGATAGGAAGTTTGATGTGTTGTTATCAACTACTATTATCGAATCGGGTCTTGATATTCCTTTTGTAAATACGATTATTATTTATAGGGCTGATATGTTTGGGCTTTCACAACTTTATCAATTACGCGGAAGAGTGGGCAGGTCTAAGCAACTTGGTTATGCTTATTTGATGATTCCTCCTAATCGAATTTTATCTGATAATTCGCAAAAAAGACTGGCAGTAATGCAAAGTTTGGATAGTTTAGGCAGTGGATTTATGATTGCGTCGCATGATATGGATATAAGAGGCGCTGGAAACTTGCTAGGCGATGAACAATCTGGTCATATTAAAGAGGTAGGGGTGGAACTTTACCAATCAATGTTAGAAGAGGCAATCGCAGCAATAAAATCTGGGGTAAGTGAAGAAGAAATTACTGAAAAATTCAGCCCACAAATTTCTTTGGGATTATCTGTGTTCATTCCTGAAACTTATGTAAAAGATTTAAATTTGCGCTTGTCCTTATATCAGCGAATCGCAAACAGCGAAATGGAAGAACTAGATGAATTAAAATCAGAATTTATCGATAGGTTTGGTGATATCCCAGAAGAAGTGCAAAACTTGTTTAATGTGGTGGAAATAAAATCGTTATGCAGAAAAGTTAATGTAGATAGGGTAGAGGCTGGAAAGGGCGGTGTAACAATAGGATTTTATAAAAATAACTTTAAAAATCCTGAAAAGTTGATAGAATTTATATCAAGACAGCTTGGAACGGCTAAAATTCGCCCTGATGAAAAAATAGTATTTATCAGAAATTTTGATAATATTGACATTAGAGTATCTGGGGTTAAAAAGATTATTCAACAACTTGTAGAGTTATTATAAAATGGAAAAAAATAGGTTTGTAGATTTATTTAAAAACTATGCCAATAAAGGCAAATCAGACGATACTTCTGTAAAGCCTGGATTTTCATCTATTACAAATAAAAAAAGTGATGAAGAGCTTGCACATGCGATTTCGATGCGAGTTGGTATTTCTTACATTACAGAAGATAAATCAATTGTTGAAAAAATAATTGTTATAAGGCGAATCCTTAATCAAGGTAATGATTTAATTTTAAATGCTCTTGATGAACAAGAAGGTCAACCTAGGATGTTTTATGCGTCTCGTATCAAGAGAATTACAGATATTACAACTGGTGAACATTATGGTAATGCAAAAGATTTTATTATGACTCATGCTGCAGTTGGGGATATGCACCGTACATCAGACATCAGTGATAATTTCAACCGCGTTATAAACAGGGTCAGGAGCGAAGTTACGGCCTTAGTATTTCTTGCCAGTGTTGATGGGCATTACATGGACAGCCAGAAACGTATGATAGTTGATTATATAGCGTTAAGAAATAATGATGTTCATCACAGCCAAAATGAAATTATGCGTTATATAGAACGGTTGCATCCTGATTTAGAAAGTTTTTATGATGCAATTGATGATATTTCAAATCAAAACCCAGCAGTAATACAAATTTTTATGGAACGATTTGTTCAACTTGTATTTGCTGATGGGTTTGTTAATGACAAAGAAAGAATGGCTCTGGCCGAACTTGTCCAAACTTTCAAAGAAGATGGAATTGATTTAAAAATATCCGTATAGAATTATTCAGAAATTTTAAGTTCTCTTGCTCTGGTCAAAATCGCATTTTCAATTTTTGTTGCAATTTCATTATTAGCAGTTGTTTTGCCCCATTTTCCAGAAGAACCCTTTATTTCTTTAAATGCAGATACTTTTATCCCATTAGCTTTTAATGCAGAAGACAAGATAGTAATATTTAATTTGTATCGTTCTTTTGAATTTCCATTAGGAGTGTACCAGTCTGTAAGAATAACTCCACCAAATGGATCAGCTGATTCTAAAGGCATAAATGAAATAGTATCAAGACTTGCGCGCCATAAATAGCTGTTTATTTTAAGTCCTGATTCATTTTCTTTTTCACCAACATTACCAAAAGAAATTCCTTCTGGACCAAAAAGACCTTCTGGTTTTTCACTTGGTTTGCCGTATTGTCCAGGTCTGATTTCTTCTGGGTACTCTGCTTTACCTTCCCATTTAGAACAAGCCGAAACACTAACAAGTGCAAAAAATAATAAGGCGATATTCTTTTTCATTATAGACTCCTTAACAAAATAGTTTTATATTTTGCGATAATACGCCGAAATTGATGAAAATAAAAGTTAAAAATTGAAATATTGCAAATTAAATATAAAAAATGACAAGAATAGATGAAAGATACGCTTTCTTAGCAAGCGAAGAAAAACATAAACAAATTTCTTTATGGTTTGATAAGGCTATTAAAACTCGCCCTAATATAGAAAAAATTGATATAGATAGGTTAATTAAAATATATGGATATGATATTTTAACTTTTGCATTATTAGGCGACAGCCCGCTTAAAAACCCATTAGCAGATAATTTTGATGGGGCATTAGATGGTGCGTGGCGGACTATTAATAAAATTTGGGCGTTTAGATTGTTTGTAAAAAATTATAAAAATGTAAAAAAAGTTGAAATAGAAAATAATAAGCCTATTCATAAAATAATAGCAGAAATTCACAGTATAAATATAAAACTTTACAATGAATTTGATGAAGAAAAGTATTTTTATATGATTTCTTTGATATCTGAAATAACTCCTAATTTTGCGTTGGAGCTAAATGATTTTTTAAAAGCTAATATCTTGTCATAAATTCGAAATATGGTTCAAGAAAATCAATATTTTTTAAATAAATAGCAATAATAGAAGCGGTTATAATTGCTGGGCCATAAGGGCCAGTTCTGTTTTTTCTGATGATTGCTCCTATTGTGAAAAATACAAAAGAAATTAAAATTGCAAGTCCTAGATATTGAAGACCTAGCCAAGCGCCAAGTCCTGCAAGAATTTTAATATCTCCTCCACCAATAGTGTCTTTTTTGAAAAATGAAACAAGGCAAGATGAAATAACAGGAATAAAATATCCAAACAAAGCACCAATTGCACTTTGTTCAGGGGGTATCATGTCTGAGAAGCAAGCAAAAGCGAATCCAAATAATAAAAGAGGAACTGTTAAAACATCAGGTAGTAACATAACTCTTTTATCTATTTCACCCAAAACCAATAACATCCAAACAAAAGATGTCATCCAAAAATAATTTTCAGTAAAGTTGTCGGTTAAAAAATAAAGAGAGCAAACGGATACCGCCCCATAAAATAAGGATAAAGCAATGTATTTGAAATATAGAGATAACCATTTTTTGCTGTGTTTTGAATTTTGATAGATTTTAGTTTTGCGCGGACAAAGTAGGTATGCAAGAGCAGTTCCTGCATCTTCTGGGAAAATTTTAATAAGTCTGCGCGCGGCTAAGGGTACTATAAACCCAATAAAAAAACTCGTAATCATAATAAAATAATATATCAATCCTTAATAAATAACAATAATTTTATTATTTATTGCGTTTAAGGGTGATGATAAGGGCGCCTTCGCCACCTTGGTTTGACGGGGCTTGTTTAATTTGGGATACAAAAGGTTCGAAAGTTTTTTCCATAAGCCATCTTTTGACTTTTGCCTTAAAGCTTTGAGGGTTTGGGCTGTTGCCTGTTATGATTAATACCATTCTGCTGTCCTGAGCAAAATTTTTAGCAAGAAAAGTTTTTATAACGTGATATCCTTCATCCAAAGTAAAACCGTGTAAATCCAGTATGGTTGGGTAGCTTTCATCATGAAGTTGCGGAGGACGTTTAGGACATTTTTCGCTAAGAGTTGCAATGTATTCTTGCCATAAATCCATATCGTTTGGAATAGGGTAGTTCGTCATCGTAAATCCAAATCATCAAAATTAAATTCATCAAGATTTTCTTCGCCTTCTTCTAGCATTTCTTCATCAAATTCTTCTGGAATTGGTTCTGGTTTTGGAAGTTGAGGTAACAAAGGCGCAGGAGTCAATGCAGATATTGTCATTAAATCTGAAAAATGAAGCGAGGCAAATGATTTCCAATCTCCTTTAGGTGACTTGCATCCAATGTTTGTAGATTTTACAAGTTTTAGTGTGATTTCTCCAAAATGCCAAAGGTATTGGAAATTGTAATAATTACGCATCATTAAAGTGTAAACCCTTTGTAGTAACATTTTTTCAGCCCATGGTTTGAAAAAACATAAATAAGAAAATACAGACATTAATATAGCAATCAATCCAAAAATGATGTTGCTAGCGATCAAAATAGTCAAACTTAGCACTATCATAACAAGTAGAGGGATAAAATTTTCCATCACATTATAAACAGGGGAATATTTTTTGTTGAAACTTGCGATGTTGATGTTCATGCTACATCTGCCGTTTTCTATTGCTTTTTTAATTGCACGGTATTGCAATTTTTCAGCCTTGTTCGGTGGTGGAATTTTTACATCATTAACACGGTTAAGGATTTGTAATAACATTTACTTATCCTCTTTATTTTTTTCAAGCTTTCCTGAGGTGAAATGGTTTTCTTTTGGTAATAAAACGTAATATTCGCCTTTTCTTTTCATTCTTCCTGCTTGATTAAAAGCTTCGTCACCTTCGCCCCAGAAAAAATCGCCTCTTACCGCACCATTTATTGCCCCACCTGTGTCTTGGGCTATCATTAATCGTTGTAATGGTTTTTTATCCGAATCCATTGTGTCAAGCCAAATAGGAACACCATAAGAAATAAATTTTGTATCAATTGCAAGTGAACGTCGTGGAGTTAAAGGCACGCCTTGACCGCCCACAGGTTCGGTGGTAAGTTCGTGAAAGAATATATACCTTGGGTTTTTCCACATCAACTCTTTTGCTTTTTTAGGGTTTTCTTTTAGCCATTTTTTTATAGAAGGCATAGAATAATCGCCACTTTTAATAAGCTTTTCTTTTATCATCAAGCTTCCAATTCCTACAAACTTATGGCCGTTAAATCCAGCGAATCCTATTGTTTTTTTAACTCCGTCAGGGAATATTACTTTGCCAGATCCTTGAATGTGAAGAATAAAGCTGTCTACTGCGTCATCGATCCAGACCAAAACGTCTGCGTTCATATCATTACTGTCGATTGCTTTTCGAGCGTGGTATGGTTCAAGTTTGTTGTTCTTTACAAGTCCTATGATTTTACAATTTTTGCAGTTAGGATAAAATTTAGCAACATCTACTTCTACAATATCTTTTGGTTTTGCATAAATAGGCACGTCATATTTTTTAGTTTTTACTCTAGAACCCTTTAAAAGTGGGATGTAATAACCTGTGAAAAGACCTTTTGCCTCGCCATTAAAGGTTACTTTATAAGGAAGGAAATTATTTCTGATAAACCTTCTGAACGCTGGGTTAGTTGAATAATCGATGTTGTTTAATTCATCGCATACTTTTACCCATTGTTCGTTATCGGCATAGTATGATAAGTTTCGGCGTTTTACGACTGAGCATGATTTTAACATTGCTTCTTTTGCATTTATCACATTGTCGTCTTTAAAGCCTGGAAGTTCGTCAAAGCTGGCTGGGATAAGGTGAAATCCTTGTTTTTTTTCCTCGACAATGACTTCTTCTTTATGAAGTAGGACAGAAAGTACAAAAATTATCATTATAACTAATGATAATCCAGCGAAGCTCCATCTTTTTTTAATTCTAAAAGATGGAAGTTGTTTGTTTTTGTTTTTCTTTTTCTTAGCCACTTTTTGCCGCTACCATTATCCAATTAGGGTTTGATGATTCAATGTTCCTTACAAAAGTCCATAAATCGTTAACTTTATTAATAAAGGAATCGCTGCCACTTATAACGTTTCCGTCTTTGTCTTTTAAAACATTTACTTGTTCGGTTGCAAAATTCACTTGAACTTTTGCAAAGTTGTTTTCAATGCTTGCATCTTTTATTTCTGAATCAACGAACCTGATTATTTCAAATTCAAAAGTTTGTTCTTGTTTATTCCTTTCGTCAACAATGCTTTCATAGCTATGATAAACATTATCGCTGACCAATTCTTTCATTTCTTTTACTTCGCCTTTTGCAAATGCAGAAGTGATTATTTCAAACGCAGATTTTGCTCCTTGTAAAAATGACGCAGGTTCAAAGTCTGGGAAAGCTTTTTTAAATGCAGATAATTTGTCATTTAAAGAAGAATCAGATTTAATTTTTTCCTCTATTTCCATTGCGAATTTTTCTGCTGCTATTTCTGGAGCTGATTTTGGCTCTGGAATTATAATTTCTGCGTTTTTTATTTCTGGATTGTTAGGCGCGGGAGGTTTTATATCATTGTCTGGGCGCGTGCCAAGGACACTGTGTAATCTATATATAATTACCCCAGCAATAATTGCTAAAAATATTAATTCATAAATATTTGTACTTTCCATTATCTTTCTCTTGATTCTGATTAACTTTACATCTATATATAATGCTAATATTAAATTTATGCAACCTTATATTATTGTTTAGGAGATATATAATGACTGAAAATAAAAACGAAACAGCTGGTAATGAACAAAAAGCTATGCCTCCACTTGTGATAACATCGCAATTCATTAAAGATCTTTCTTTTGAAGCACCTGAATTGCCGGGAGCTTTGGTCGGACTTAAAGAAGCTCCATCACTTGATATCGGCGTGGATATTAAAGCAAATCAAATTAAAGGCAATGCTTTTGAAGTAGTTCTTAAAATTAAAGCAGAAGCAAAAAGCTCTGAGCCTAAAACTTTATTTGTATGCGAACTTGCGTATGGCGCTGTTGCTCATATTAACGTGCCACAAGAACATGTAGAAGGAATTTTAATGGTAGAAGTGCCAAGATTGATTTTCCCATTTGCAAGACAAATTATTGCTGAATTATCGCAAAATACTGGTCTTCCTCCTGTTGTGCTTACACCTATTGATTTTTTGACGCTATACCGTGCAAAAATGGAACATGCAGCAGCGGCAACAGAAGAAAAATCAAATTCGACTTTAAATTAAGAAATATTTTATGAAAAAACTTATCATATTTGATTGCGATGGCGTGTTGTTAGACAGCGAATGGTTAGCTTGTTCCATTTCCGCTAAATATATTACAGAGATTGGTTATAATATTTCAACAGACGAATATCTTGACGCTTATATGGGAAAAACATCAACCTTTATCTTAAAAGATTTAGAAGATAAAGGGGTTGATATGGAAAAGTACGCCAAAAAACCATTCAAACTTGATAATCCAGAATTTGTAAATAATCTTAAAGCAATTTATTATTCAAAAGAATTGTTAGAGAATTTGAAATGTGAATATTGTATCGGCTCTAGTAGCTCTATGTTAAGACTTCGTACTACGTTAGAGATGACCGGATTGCTTTCATATTTTGAAGGAAAAATTTTTAGTGCTGAGACGGTTGGAAAATCTAAGCCTGCTCCTGATGTATTTTTATATGCTGCAGAAAAAATGGGGTATCAACCAAAAGATTGCATTGTGATAGAAGACAGTATTTATGGGGTGCAAGCTGCTAAATCTGCTAAAATGGATGTTTATGGATTTACTGGTGCCACTCATATGAATGATAATCGTTCACAAAAATTAATAGATGAAGGTGTTATTCGTAATTTTTCAACTATGCAAGAATTAGAGAATTTTATTTCTCAATTATCCTAGTTTGTTTGGGGGTAAAATTGTGGATAAGTTATGAATAACTATTTTCACTTTATAAAAAATAAAAAAAGACTTCGAATCTATAAACGAATCGAAGTCTTTTTTTTAATGCTTTTTTACTAGTTTAAAGAAACAGTCATAAAGTTGTTTTGCCTAGCGATTTCTTTAGCAATATCACGTTCAGCAGCATAACCTATAGCTTCACCGTGTGAAGAATGTATAGTCCACACAGGAAGGCTGTCCTTTGTTGATTTTTTAAGGTATGCAACCCTTTCTGTCTCAAACAAATAAAGACTGTTGCTTAATCTTAAATCTTCTTCTTTTATGACTTTTACTGACATTTTAAATCCTTTATTCCTCGGTTTCTATCTTAATAGGTGTCATTTTAACCTCGGGTTTGATTCTTTCAAGATTTATTTTAAGTAATCCACAACTTAATTTTGCGTTAATAAGTTCCATGCCGTCAGCAAGTAAAAATACTTTTTGAAATTGTCTGGTTGCAATTCCTTTATGAAGGAAAATAGAATCCGTTTTTTCTTTATTTTCAATTTTGCCCTTTATAACAAGTTGATTGTTTTCAATATAGGCATTAATGTCATCTTCGCAAAAACCTGCGACCGCTATTGTTATTACTAAATTTGACTCCCCAATTTGTTCAATGTTATATGGGGGATAATTATCATCAGATGATTTTGATAATTCTTCAAACATCGAATCCAATTGATCAAACCCTAGCATAAATGGTCGATTAAATAATGTAAGACGTGACATGTTCCTGTCTCCTTTTTTATTTTAATTATAATAAAGAGATAGGTATGAAAATACTATTTGTCAATCTTGCTATCAAAAAATTTGTTAAGAGTAAATACTCGATTAAAACCAGCAGTTTTGTTTTTTGAATCTTTTACTGCTTTATCTTCTCTTATTGTTCGTTCTGACTTTTCGATAGATAAAGAAGTTTTCATTTCTGATCTAATAGTGCTATCATTTTCTTTAGGTGTAACAAATTCATAGTTTTTATTCATTAATGATTTAATTGTTGCCATTAATTGTTTTGGGTAATCAACAGGATATTTTATGAAATCTTTGAACGGAATCATATTAACAAGTTTTGATACGTTAATGTTTTTTAATTTTCCTTTGATAGATTCTGGCATTTCTTTTATCAATTCCGGAACTTTCTTTGTGCTATCTTTTTGGGCTTCAAAATCTTGAATCCCATCGATTAATAATAATCCTTTTAAAATAGCCATCCTGTCTAAATCCCCAGTTTCTATAATTCCTTTGAATGCATTATGCAAATCAGGGTGGCTGTCATCTCTTGCATGGAATGTAGACGCAAAAGCGATATCATATAACTCTTTATCTGTTTTGTTGCAAATGCCAGCTTTATTCATTTCTTCAATTGCACCTTTGAAATCTTCCATTTGGGTAAGGCCTTTTAAAGAATATAAATGCCCTTGTTTTGCAGCATCAACCAACGCCATAGCATGCCCATGTGCAATAGCCATAATATTCAATTGAAAATCATTTATAAAGTTTTCGTCCTCGTTTAATGAAGATGTTTTTTGGTTAAATAAAAAGTTTTTAGCATGGATTTGAGAAATTACAGTAAAATCTACGTATCTTTGATCATCAACATAAGTCATGCCGTAGTCTGTTTTTGTTGCATCAACATTAATAACAGCATCATTTGTAGGGACATATGCACTAAGATAATTGCTATCTGTTTCTTCTTCTATAATATTTATAACAGGCACGCCATGTTTATATAAATTACGAAGCGCTTCATCATGTTCAGGATTGTTTCTTATTCTGTTTAAAGATTGTTCAAATAATCCTTTGTCACCACCCATAAAATCTTTAATAATGTCGTTTTTAAGCCCAGTAATAGCAGGAATAGGCATGTCTGGGGAAAGGGTTTCAATAGCTACTTTTGCTGGTAATTCAATGTTTATGTTGTCGTGAAGCGCAGAAAAACTTCCTGAAAGAGCCCCTACAAGTAAAAAACCACCAACCAAACCAAGCATTTTTTTCTTATGCTTTTGCATAAAGCTTTCATCTAATCCTTTTGCTTTTGCTCCAGATGTTAAAACTTTGCCTTTTAATGTGGTTGCAAGAACATCTATTACATTTTCTTTATCTGTAGATTGTGGTTCTATGCCTTTATTTGTATATTTGCCTTTATATAAATCAATAATGTTAATAGCATCAGGGTGTTTTGATGGTGATAAGAATTTTTTATCACCTTTTACTCTGTCATGATTTAGAATTTTAGATAATGCTTCTGATAAAGCTGGGGTTGTTTTTTTATAGTTTAAAGCAAATATAACCAAAGCAGATTTGTGTCTTTTTGATGCATAAATGTTTACAGATGCATCATCAATTCCCTTTAATACTCCGTCTAAATTACCATTTTCGCAAGCTGTAAAAAAGTTTTCAGTTGTGTGATCTGAATAGTTGTGAGCGCTCATAAAAATATCTCCTGATATATATAATTTTTTATAGTTGTATTCTAACAAAAATTATCACTTTTGTCAACTTATTTGTTGTTTTTTATAAAAGTTCTAAAAAATCCTGTTCTGATATCATATTTAAATTCAATTCTTCTGCTTTTTTAGCTTTTGATCCAGCATCTTTTCCTATTACGACGTAATCGGTCTTACTGGAAACGCTTGATGCTACTTTTGCTCCTGCTTTTGTTGCTCTGGATTTTGCTTCGTTGCGCCCCAATGTTTCCAAAGTTCCTGTGAAAACTATCGTTTTTCCGGATAATTTCGAATCGGTTACCAGCTCTTTATACTCTTCAATTCTTAATATTTCTGCTAGTTTTGTTATTATTTCAGCATTTTCTTTATCATTTACATAATTAAAAATATCAGTTGCCATATTTTCGCCGATACCTTCGATATTTATTAGTTCAGGCAATTCGCAATTCATAAATGACAAAAGGTTTTTATATTCCTTTGCAAGTAGCGAAGATGTAGCCTCGCCCACTTGAGGAACTCCTAATGCATAGATGAATTTAGCCAATGAAATATCTTTTGAATTTTCTATTGCAGATAATAAATTTTCAACAGACTTTTCGCCCCAGCCGTCTTTTGTTAATAATTCTTGTTTTTTTGAAGCTAATTCAAAAATATCGCTAGGAGTTTTAACCCAACCTAGATTATAAAATAATTCAACATTTTTTTCGCCCATACCTTCGATATTAAAAGCATCTCGAGAAGTAAAATATTTTAATTTTTCTAGTACTTGAGCAGGACAGTTATATCCACCAGTGCATTTAATGGCTACTTCATTTTTTTGTTTTTCAGCCTTATGACCGCAAACAGGACAGTGAGTTGGAAAAATAAAAGGAATAGAGTGGGAAGGGCGACTTTCAACAACAACAGAAACAACTTGAGGAATGACATCGCCAGCACGTTCAATTATAACTGTATCGCCAATTCTGATGTCTTTTCTTTCAATTTCATCTTGGTTATGAAGTGAAGCATGTGAAACCATAACCCCCGCAACATTAACCTTTTCCATGTCAGCAACAGGCGTTAAAACCCCAGTTCTGCCTACTTGAATTCTGATGTCATTTATTACAGTTTTTACTTGTTCTGCTGGGAATTTATGAGCAACTGCCCATCTTGGAGATCTGCTTAAAAATCCTAGCCTTTTTTGTAAATCAATAGAGTTTACTTTATAAACCAAACCATCAATATCATAAGGAAGTTCATGTCTTTTAGTCATCATGTCATCATAAAAAAGTGCTAAATCATTATTGCTTTCACATTTTTTAGTATATGGATTGACGTTAAAGCCTAATGTTTTAATGTATTCTAAAAATTCCGATTGTGATTGCCATTTTTCGGCAGTTACTTCCCCGTAACTATATGCAAAATATCTAAGATTTCGAGATTTTGTGATTTGAGCATTTAATTGACGAAGTGAGCCTGCTGCTGCGTTTCTTGGGTTTGCAAAAACTTTTTTACCAGCCTCTTCTTGCCTTTGGTTTAATACAACAAAATCATTTTTATCCATATATATTTCGCCGCGAATTTCTAATACTTCTGGGATATTGCCCTTTATTTGTTTTGGGAAATCAATAATAACTTTTACATTTTTAAGGATATTTTCGCCGATTTCTCCGTCGCCTCTGGTCGCTGCTGATACCAAAATTCCTTTTTCGAATCGAGCAGAGAAAGCAAGTCCGTCTAGCTTTAATTCGCCAACGTATTCAATATTTTCATTTGAATTTAAAAATCGTAATATTTTTTCATTGAAAGTAGGAATTTCTTCTTTATCAAAGATATTAGATATAGAAAGCATTGGCACGCTATGAGTAATTTTTTTAAATTTCTCAGCTGGTTTTGCGCCAACTTTCCTAGTTTGTTTAAACATAGGATATTTAATTTCCAATGTTTCAAGTTCTTTTTCTAATATATCATATTCGCTGTCGCTGATTAGTGGGGCATCGTTGGTATAGTATGCAACATCATATTTAGCAAGCAATTCATATAAATGATTAAGCCTATCGATTGTCATGATTGTCCTTTAGAAGTGCTTTTGCGGCAGAAATAGCTTCGTCAGTTATTTTTTCACCAGATAGCATTCTTGCTATTTCAGAAACGCGCTCATCATTGGTTAAAGGCGTGCAAGAAGTTGTATCTGATTTTGCTATTTTGTAATGCGAACCGCCAAAAGATGCAACTTGTGGAGAATGGGTTACTACCAAAATTTGTTTAGTTTCGCCAAGTTTTGCAAGACGTTTGCCAACCGCAGTAGCAGTAGCGCCTCCTATCCCTGTGTCTACTTCATCAAATACCATAGTAGAAGTTGTTGTAGCATCGGCTAAATTAACCTTTAACGCCAACATAAAACGAGCAAGTTCGCCTCCAGATGCTGTTTTGTTAATAGGAGATAAAGGTTGTCCAGAGTTCGTTGCAACCATAAATGCAACCTTGTCCATTCCTTTTTCATTCCAATTATTTTCTTCTGCTGTGTCTATTTGAGTTTTGAATTTAGCTTTTTCTAATTTTAAGGAAGCAAGTTCGTTTGATACGGCTAAATCTAACTTTTCGCCTGCTTTTTTTCTATCCGATGAAAGAGAAGATGCGAATCCAAGATAGTTGTTCTTAGCATCTATTTCCATTGCTTCTAGTTCTTTTATTTTATCTTCGCCAAGCTCTAAGGTTGATAATTTTTGTTTGAAAGATGCAAGTAAAGAATGAATTTCTTCGACCTCTACTTTATGTTTTCGTGCAATTTCTTTTATGGCGTAAAGCCTGTCATCTATTTCTTCTAAACTTGTTGCGTCCAGTTCGATTGAATTACAAACTTCTTCTAATGTTGATGTTGCTTCTGAAATTTCAATTCTGGCACTGTCTAACATTTTTATAACTTCATCAAATTTATCTGGAATTATAATGCTTGCACGTTCAAGCGCAATTAATGCGTTACCAATAATTTTTTCAGGATTTTCAGTATGCAAAATGTCAGTTGCTTGATTAAGATTTTCGGTTAATTTTTGTGTGTTCATTAGAATTAAACGCTTTTGTTCAAGCTCTTCTACTTCGCCAACAGCAGGGTTTAATTTTTCGATTTCACTAACGCTAAATCGTAAAAATTCTTCATCAGATTTTGATTGTTCCAATAATTGAGTAGCCAGTTGTTTTTCTTTTTTAACTTCTTGCCATTTATGAAAAGAATCTTTTACTTTATCAAGTTTGCTAGTATTTTCGCCGTATCTGTCCAATACCTCTATATGGGTTGATTGGTCAAGTAATGTATGGTTTGCAAACTGCCCATGAATTTCAACAATCATATCGCCAATTTGGCGCAATAATCCAGCACTGACCGATGTATCATTTATGAAAGCCTTGCTCTTCCCGTCTTTTGTTACCGTCCTACGTAATGATAATTCATAATCATTGTTATCAATGTCTTGGTCTTGTAAAATTGCCCAAACAGGATGGTTTTTGTTAAGTGTAAAAGATGCGTTTACTGAAAGTTTATCTTGACCATGACGGATTAATGAGCTGTCCGATCTGGCACCTAGTGCAAGCATTAACGAATCTAAAAATATAGATTTACCTGCGCCGGTTTCACCAGTAAATACGCCAAGTCCAGCATTAAAATCTGTATCCAGCCTGTCAATCAAAACGACATTGCGAATTGATATAGCGTTAAGCATATTATAACCCTAGACCTTTTGCCTTTATCATATCATAAGCCATTTTATACCATTGGCTGTTTGAAAAATTGTGTCCTAAAACAGCTGCGGTTTTAAGGGCATCGTCATGCATTTTTAAAGCAATGTAGATTTCAACTAAACGATATAAAGCTTCTGGTGTGTGTGAAGAAGTTTGATAGGTGTCTACAACAACATTAAAACGGTTCATTGCACCAATATATTCGTTACGGTTTAAATAATATCTGCCTACATTCATTTCTTTGCCAGCAAGATGATCTTGGGTTAAATCATATTTTAACTTTGCATCATTTGCATAAAGAGAAGTAGGGAATCGCATATAAACTTCTTTCAAAGCTTCTCTTGCGTTTGTGGTTGCGTTTTGGTCGCGTTCAATGTCCGATATTTGTTCGTAATAACATAAAGCTTTTAAATAATATGCGTATGGCACTTCGCTGCTGCCTGGGTGAAGTTCTAAAAATCTATCCAAAGCAAGAATTGCATCATCATATTCTTGATCTTGATACGATGCTTCACCAGCTAAAAGTTGAGCTTTATTAGCGTATTCAGAATATGGATATAGTCTTTCGACTTCATCAAATAGTTTAGCTGCCGTTTTATATTGTCTGGCCTCTAATGCATTTTCTGCTTTTGTAAATAATTCTCTTGCCGGAGCATCTTTATTATTAACCAACTCGTCTTTAGGGGAAGAAGAGCATGAGATTAAAAATACAGAAAAAAAGCCAATAAGTAATAATTTTAACATAATAATACCTGTCCTAATAAATTTTTAACAATAAAAGATAATAGCACAAAATATTTTTTATTCACATAAAACTTTTGCTTCTTGGTAATTTTTTCCTAAAACCATTTCGTTCATGTCAATGATTTCATAGTTTTCAGGGTTAGAAAAAAGTTCTTTTAATGCGAGGTTGCTAAGCATATGACCTGATTTATGACCTTTATACTTTCCAATTAAAGTATATCCTGCAGAATACAAATCGCCAATAGCATCAGTGATTTTATGTTTTATAAATTCATCTTCGTAACGAAGGCCTTCTTTATTTAAAATTTCCATACCGTCGATAACAATACCAGTTTTAAGGCTGCCGCCTTTTATAAGTCCGTTTTGGCGTAAATATTCAACTTCTTGTAATAAGCAAAAAGTGCGGGCTTGGCAAATTTCAGTTTTAAAAGATTTTAAATCAAGTTGATATGATAGTTTTTTATCTGCTGCTATTGTATTTGGATAATCTAGATAAAAATCAAACTCTAATCCAGATTTAGCAGGTTCGAGAGTTACATAAGTGTCATTATGTTCCACTTTTATAGGTTTTAATATTTTTACAGCTTTTCTTGGGGCGTTTTGTTCTTTTATTCCTGCGCATTCTATTAAAAATAAAAATGGAGAAGCACTACCATCTAATATAGGAAGTTCAGGACCAGACACCTCTACAATGGCATTAGTTATACCCATAGCATGAAAAGATGCCATTAAATGTTCAATAGTTGAAACAGTAACGCCTTCTTCGTTCGAAAGACAAGTGCACATTCTTGTGTCTGAAACATTTGAATATAAAGCTTGAACAACATTATCTTTATTTAAAACATCTGATCTAATAAAACGAATCCCAGTATCGACATTAGCTGGTTTCAAAGTTAAAGAAATTCGAGCCCCAGAATGAAGCCCCACCCCAGTACAAGCAACAGTATCAGCTAAAGTTTTTTGTGCATATACAAAAGTACTAGAATTACCATTAGATTCCATAAAATTATCGTTCCTAAACATGCTATTATCCTATATTTCATTTCTGTAATTGGTTAATACTATACCAGAATGTTATTATTTGCGAATCAATCATTGTTTCGGTTTGTTACAAAAAATATTAGTTAAAATTTAATTGTTTTACCTGTAAACTGAATAAATAATATGGAGGACTAAAATTATGGTAAAAATTTTTACAAGTGGTGAAACAATATCAAATTCTTCTCATGAACAATATGAAAGTATTCAATGTGGGATTTTTATAGGTGCTGAAAGTTTATTACAAGCATATATAAGGCAAATTGATCCAAAAGAGTTTCTTAAAATATGTGAAAGAAATTTTGCAGGCAAATCAATAAATGAAATCCCAAGCATGGATGCTTTGATGTATATTTCGTCTCTTATTGACAATAAAAAGGATTTTTTGGCAGAAAAAATGCTGTCTGAATATATTAAAACTTATGATACAAGGGATATTTTCAGATTTTATAAAGTAACAAAACTTGCAAGCCAAAAAGGTATTTTAGATGATAATATCGAAAAAGCTTTATATGTTTATGGCGAACTTAAAAATGCAAGAAATGAAGGCCTGCTTGCAAAAATGCTTGAAGGCAAAAAAATAGCAATAGTAGGTAGCGCCCCATCTGAAATTGGGAAAGGTCATGGTGAAGAAATAGATAGTTATGACCATTGTATTAGGTTTAATAATTTTAAAATTTTACCCGAGCACGAGGTCGATTATGGTTCGAAAATTGACATATGGGCCAGAAATACGGTAAATGAAGATGTTGTTGATAGAAAAGATGAAGACTTTTCAATAATAATATTACAATCTGATTTTGAATTTGGGCCTGTAATGTATGACCATATGGATATTATGTATCGTGATTTAAAGCAAGGTAAAAAATACTATTCTATTGAAATGGCGACAATAAAAGAATTAAAAATAGCTTCTAGAGTATATCCTATTTCTGCTGGATTTACTGTGTTTGGAGAGATATTAAGAATTAAAAAAGGTGATACTTCATCATTTGGATTGTTTGGTTTTGCTCTTGATGATGAGGCAGCAAGTAAATTTGGAGACCATTATTTTGAAGTAAGAAATGAAGATGAAATAAAAAATGATTTAATAGGATGTTTTTTCACTGAAGAAGCTGGATTTATGGCTTACGCACTTAAAAAATCACAAGAATTAAGTCGTATATGGGAAAGAAGAAATGCTGTTATTGTAAATAATCCAAAACAAAAAGGAGCTGGAGATGGGGTTATAGCAATATGTGAAGCGTTAAGACGACATATCCCAGATTTAGAATATAACTTTGTTGAGACAGCTGATGAAGTAACAGAAAAGCCATATATAGTTTGGAGTGTTGGTCCTGATACTACTGATATTGCAATGGAAATCATAAAAAAACACAATCCTGATTTTGTGTTTGGTATGAAAGACCCATATGATGATGCTGATGTTGAAGAATATGTATTATATAGTAAAATTATAGATACAATGGGAACTTTACAAACAGCTAAAGTAAATGTAGCACGTCCTGATTTAGTTTACTTTCCAGATTTTCCTCCATTTTCTATGACTAAATATGGGCTTGGGCAATTTAAGTATGCTCCTGTCTTAGATATTTTTAATCCTGATTTATTGATTTCAATTGGTGGAGCTGATCCTTATACAAACCGTGATGTAGTAGAAGGAGATATTGATAATTTATTAAAATTAGCTCAAAATTTTAAAGAAAATATCGGTGGAAAAGTTGCATTTTTAACTAGTAATAGAACAAATGATAAGGTGATAGAATATCTTAAATCTAAAAAAGATAAACAAGACGCTTTGTCTGATTTTAAAAGTGCAACGCTATATTATGATGATAAAGAATTTAAAGATTTAAAAAGTGTTTATCAAGCATTTATAATAAACAGTAATTATTTTGTTCAAACAGATGATAGTTTATCAATGATGGCAGAATTAACGGTGAGAGAGGGTAAATTAGTAATATATCAAACATTAGGAACTGACAGCTCAACTCAACGTAGAATTAATGTTGCAAATTCTGTTGTTGAATCTGGAAATGCTATAATTGTAGATGAAAATATTATAAATTCAGATGATAAAAATGAAATATTCAAAAAAGTAGAAAATTCAAAATCGTTAGAAGGAGTGATAGATAGAAAAATAGCAAGGATGTTGTACGATATAACAAAAATTAAATAAAAAAATAAAGAGCAGACTTTTTTTTAAGTCTGCTCTTTTTCTTTATTGATTGCGTGTTATTCGACGCTGCTTTTTTCAAGGGCATCAATAATAATATCTGCACAAATATTAAAGTCGTCAATTTTTTCAGTATTAATAACTAAGTCAAAGTTTGTAGGATCATTAAGTCTGGAACCAAACACATTCCATACGAATTTTCCACTGGCAGTTGTTTCTGTTTTGTAAATTTCAATTGCTTCATCCTTGTTACAATTTTCTTTATCCATAATTCTTTTTATACAAGTTTCAATAGGGGCAATAATCCTTACTCTTATATCTGCTAAATCTTTTAATGCTACATGAGAACCCCTGCCGATTAATATAGAATCAGAAGAGCGAGCTAGTGCTTGGATAACATTTGTTAAATGCCTTCTTATTGTGTCGTGAGAAAGCTCTCCGCCTCCAAAAATGCGATATAACCAAAAATCTTTCGAATCGCCTGTAACATCTGTGATAATCGAAAAAGCATCTTTGTCAGTGCCAGTAAATTCAGCAAGACTAGTTACGATAGAGCGTTCAAAAATTTTAAGATGAAGGCGTTCAGCTAAAATATCAGCAATTTCACTGCCGCCACTGCCCGGAACTTTGGAAATAGTAACAATTTTGCGTTTTTTAATTTCGTCGCCAACAGCTCCTTGAGCTCTTAAATCATCTATAAGTTTTTGAATATCTTTTTCCATATAATACTTCCTTTTTGTTTAATGGTTGCTATTTATTTTAAACAGTACCATTATTGCATAAATTTATCAAGAATTAAAGTGTTAAGTAAATAAACGCCAAAACCGGTTGCGTTGTAAGGGTTCATAGGATTGGTTTTTGCTTCGCTGTAAGCAACCCCAGCAATATCAAGATGTGCCCATTTCGTATTTTCTTTGATAAATTTTTTAAGGAATGTTGCAGCTGTTATGCTGCCTGCATTTCCGGCTTTCCCCATATGTTTAAAGTCAGCAATTTCTGATTTAAGTTGATTTTCGTACGATTTGTTAAATGGGAATTGCCATACTTTTTCATTACATTTTATCCCAGCTTTATAAAGCCCGTCCGCTAACTTTTCATCATTTGAAAACATGCCTGCATATTCATTGCCAAGAGCTACGACGATAGCACCGGTTAAAGTAGCCATATTAATAACAGCCTTAGGTTTAAATTCTTGGGCAAACCATAAAGCATCTGCCAGAACAAGCCTGCCTTCTGCATCTGTATTAATTACTTCTACTGTTTTTCCTGAATATGAAGTTATAACATCATCTGGACGGTATGCATTGCCTGCTATTGAATTTTCAACCATCGGTACTATACCTATTACGTTAACGGGCGCTTTTTGAATAGCTAAGGCTTCGATTGCTCCGATTACGCCTGCTCCACCTGCCATGTCCTGTTTCATACTAAGCATTGAAGTGCCAGGTTTAATACATAATCCGCCGCTATCAAAGCACAATCCTTTTCCAACCAAAGCAATAGGAGCATCAGATTTATTCTTTGCTCCTTGATAATGAATTACTGCCATTTTAGGGCGATTTTCGGATGCTTTACCTACTGTTAGAATTAGGTTCATTTTCTTTTGTTTCATTTTTGCTTCGTCAAAAATTTCAATTTTTACACCAAGCTTTTTCATAATATCTTGAGTGCGTTTTGCAAATTCAGCAGGAGTTAAAACATTTGGCGGTTCTGATACAAAATCACGAGCAGTATAGATGCCTTTTGCAATAGCATCTAATTTTTTAAAATCTTTTCTAGCGCTTGTTATATTGTTTGGAATGATAGTAATTTTTTTAAGTGTATCTTTTGGTTTTTCTGTTTTATATTTTTCAAATTTATAAGAACTGAGTAGCGCTCCAAATCCAAGATGAGCAGGGGATACAGTAATTTCATCGGCAATTATAGTTACTTCTGTTTCTTTTGTATTAAGTAAAGCTTTTACAATCATTGCGCCCGTGCGCTCTAATGTTCTAGTGCTAACTGATTTTTTATCGCCAAGACCTACGCATATTAATCTTGACGCATCGATTCCAGCAGGAGAAAGTATAGAAAAAATTTCGCCATTATTTCCTTCGAATTTAGAATTTTTAATGGCTTTTGTAATTGCTCCTTTAGTTTCCTTATCAAACTGTTTAGCTGATTTTGTTAATGCGTTTTTTGCAAATGAAAAAACTATGACGCTACCTTTTGTGTAATTTTGAGAAAATTCAATTTTCATGATGTTTTGCCTTTAACTAAAAATAAATAATACTATATTACAATTTACAACGAATATATTTTTGTGCAAGGAATAAAATAATGGAGACTAAGAAAAAAAAGGGCTTGCATTTTGCTTATCTTCTAAATGGTGAAGGTGGCGGGTATGAACTTGATATAAAAGGCGTAAACGACTGGGATCCAGAAGACGGTGTCTTGTGGGCGCATTTTGATTTAAACGAAAGAAAGACTCATGAATGGCTTGCTGATAAAAGCGGGCTTGATGAATTCGCAGTAGAAGCATTGATAGATGAAGAAAAGCCAAGGCCAAGATGCTTGCAAATTGGTGATGGCTTAGTTATAATTTTTAGAGCAATCAATCACAATCCAGGCGCAGAAATTGACGATATGTTGGTGCTTAGGATGTGGGTTGATGAAGGCAGAATTATAACGATAAGTAAATCAAAATTGCTTGCGACTAAATATATTCAAAGGAAAATAGCATCCGGAATAGGCCCAATTGATTCTGTATCGATGATAGATGAACTAGCAGAATGTATTATGGATAGGATGAGCGAGGC
Organism: uncultured Lactobacillales bacterium; assembly: GCA_964369365.1. Classification (GTDB taxonomy): domain Bacteria; phylum Pseudomonadota; class Alphaproteobacteria; order CAYJES01; family CAYJES01; genus CAYJES01. The sequence goes on from CAYJES010000007.1 coordinate 60,530, forward strand.
TGTATCTGATATTGATGAATTTTTGGAAAAAATCGAAGATAGCATCATAGCAGATGAAGAAGATGAAGATATGATGGGTCAAGTATCAGAAGTGCGCCGTCAATTATCAACTATTAAAAGATATGTCTATCCACAAAGAGAAGCCATGGAAAATATTCCTAGAAAACTTGTGCCATGGATGGATAAAAACGATAGGAATAAACTGCGTGAATCTGCTTATCGCTTGACTAGAATTTTGGAAGATATTGAAAATTTACGAGAACGTGCTTCGATTAATATTGATGAGCTTAACGCGTCGATGAGTCAGGACGCACAACGCAATATGTATATGATTTCGGTGCTGGCTGCGTTTTTCTTGCCACTTACTTTTATAACTGGTTTGTTGGGGATTAACGTAGGCGGAATTCCTTTTGCTGGGCATGAATATGGCTTTGTCGCGGTTTGTGGAATTATTGCGTTGCTTTCGTTCATTCTTATAACCATATTTAAAAAACTTAAATGGTTGTAATGAATTTATGTATAATTTTTTTATTGAATCCTTTTGAAAATTATGTTAAATTGTTTTTTATGAAAAAAGGAATGAAACAGAATTTATTTTATATAAAAACCAGCATGTTTGCTATGGTTTCTGCTGTTCTTGTACTTGTACTCCTCGCTGCGTAGGCAGCATATATAATATACCCCAAAACTATATAACTAATGATGAAAAACCCTAATAATAAATTAAGGAATAACGAAATGAATATAAATATAAAAGAAATGACAAATTTAATAGTAGACGCAGCAAAAAAAGGCGCAATAGTTGAACCAATCGCACATATAACGAAAGAAATTGCAAAAAAAATAACTAAACGTGCCACTAAACAAATTTCTGAGATACAACACAATTGCCCAGAACGTAAAGCATTAATATTTTCTAATTATAAAAAAATAATTCAAGGATTGGCATATGAAGAATCAAGTAATAGGGCTGTTCATGAATTGCCAAGAAAAGATAAATTAAGGATTGTTGCACATGAATATATTGCAGCAGCTGTGAAAGTGGTTGATGAAAATGATTATAAATTCAAAAAAGTCAACGGTGAAAAGGTATTGATATTAAAACCTAATAAGGAGCAATATAAAGGGGCTATTAACTTTAATGAATTTTCACAAACAGAAATAAGAGAAGAAATCCAAAAATTTACATCTCCTGCTTCTAATAGAGTTTACTGGGTTGTGATGAGCGGACTTTTTGGTCATCAAAGATAGTATTTTAGTGTTGTTGCTTGGCTCACATCTACATAGCTGGTAACTAATTAATAGTTTAATTCTAAACCCCTAGGTTGTGAGCTTATGCATATCCTTGTTTTTTTATTTTCATTAATTACTTTTAAACTGAAAGTATTGCATTATATGGTATAATATAATATAATATAATATAATATAATATAATATAATATAATATATCTATATATGCATAAAAAATTGAGGGAGAACATCTATGACCACATTAAATAAAAACTTCAAATTAAAGCAAACAAAAAAATGTTTGCTAAGGGTGTTATCCGTGTTTGTGGCGCTTTTTAGCACTATATTTTTGACTTCAATCCCGGCCTATTCATTTGAAATTGACTCAGATGAAATTGTCTATGGTGGTGCTATTATGACGGTAAACTCTAATTTAAATATCATTGGTGGTGTCGATAAAGCCACTACTCTAACCCTTTCAAACAATACTTCTGACACATCTGGAGGAGCTATGTATGTTCGTAATGATTTTTATAAATATGATCCTATGCCAATAGCAACGGTTAATATTAATGGATATTTTAAATTAATGAGCAATATTTCCTATTCTTTCGGCGGAGGGATGTATTTTTACTGTGGCAATTCTGCAGATGTAGTAACTATGAAAGTTAATATAGCAAATGATAGTAATATAATAGGATTAAAAAACTATGGTGCTCGAAGTTATTGGTATGGTGGAGGCGCGGTTATGGCTTTTGCAGGATTAATAGATGTTGATATTGATGGGGTTATGACATTTACAGAAAATCGCACCAATGGATCAGGAGGAGCGCTGCTTTTCTATTTTGATAGGGGGTATGGTAAACAAATTATTGATTTTAAAAGCACAAGTAATATAACTGGCGTTGGTAATTATAGTAGCCGTGGCGGTGGAACGATGGTATTTCATGTAACAAGAGGTGATAGAGAGCAAGAAGTTAATTTTAAAGGAATGATGAAATATGAAAATAACTCTTCTAGCGAGAAAGGTAGTGCGTTTTACTTTTGGATTGACCAAGAAAGATCAAAACCAGTAAAGCAAACTGTTGATTTTGGCGGCACTATGGAATTTATTAATAATGGCAGAGGAATTAATAGATACGGGGATGATATAATAACCAAAAGAGGAGGAGCAATTTTTATGTGGGCTAGAGGAGATGATAGGATGGCGGAAACGAATGCTAGTTTCACTGGCAACATGAAATTTGAAGGAAACGTTGCTGAATATGCTGGAGGGGCGATATATGTTGGGGTTATGTATTCACCTAAATCGGTGAATGTTGATTTTGGAGGTACTATGGAATTTATTAATAATGAAGTGCTACTATCCAGCTCTAGCCTTCATTCTGATAAATACGGAGGTGGTGCAATTGCTATGAGAAGAGAAGGAGGCAGTGGATCTGTAAATGCTAATTTTAGCGGGAGTATGGTGCTAACTGGCAATAAATCAGTACTTGTAAGGACGGATGCTATTTATGATAGATATGACAATGTTGGAGGTGGGGCTCTATTTTTTGATAAATGTAGTGATATTAATTTTATTGGCACTATGTATTTGGGTGTAAATGCATTAGGAAAAACAGTTGACGACGAGGGAAATTCACTTGGTAATATTGATCCGCATAGAGGAGGGGCAATGTATTTTAGTTATTGTAGTGAGATTAATTTTGAGGGAGAACTGAAGTTAATTGGTAATAAAACAACACTAATAAGTGATGGTTATGGCGGAGGAGCTATATTTTTTAATGCATGTAGTGAGATTAATTTTAAAGGAGTTATGGAGTTAACTGAAAATACTGCTAGCTATGATGGAGGAGCAATGTATTTTGATAATTGCTCTAATGTTGATTTCGGAGTTGATAGCGATTTAACGTTCATAAAAAACAAAGCTCATAAACTGTCATTTTTGTCAAACTACGGTAATGGCGGAGCTATCTTTTTTAGATCTTCTTCGGGCACTCGAACAATAAATTTTAATGGAAAAATGGAGTTGATTGAAAATAAAACGTATAGTGACGGTGGTGCGATGTCATTCGAAAATACTAATTCAGCTAAAATAAATGTTTATTTTAATGTAGGTAGTGATACTGATGTAATCCGTAATGATGGAAATTATGGTGCAGGACTTAATTTTACAGAATGTAGCGATGTTAGGTTTGCCGGTGATCTTTTGTTGGATGGAAACACTTCTGAAAGTAGTTCATCTATGGAGGTTTCAAGTTTTATAGGAGGGGGTGCGATGTTTAATAATTGCGCTAACGTGTATTTTGATGAGGGTGACTCATCGACAATAACAACTGTTATAAATAACACTGCGAGTTCAGGTGGCGGGTTAAATTTTACAAGCACATCAAATATTTTCATTAATGGAAAAATGTTAGTTGATAACAATGAGGCGACTAAGAAGGATAGTGGTGGTGGAGGATTTGCATTTTGGTCTGCGGAGAATGTGCAAATAAATGGAGATATTAAAGTAACAAATAATTTTGTTAATGGTGCTGGGGCAGGATTACTGTTTAATGAATGTTCAGTTGTAACAATTGCGGGCAAATTGGATATTTCTAATAATAACGTAGATATTGCAGGTAGTGGCGGTGCAGGAATTACTATGAAAGATAATGGTACTGTAAATATATATGGCATAATAAATATAAATGACAACCATGCGGACAATCCTACTAATATTACTGGTGGATATGGCGGTGGATTATCTGTTATAAATTCAGAAAATTTAGCTTTTGGTGGGTATTTTAATTCTGGGGTAGCTACAAAGGTTGATGGATCATCGATTTCTGTAAATAATAACACTGCTGGTGTTCATGGTGCCGGTCTTTATATTCAAGAAGTTCACAATGTTCACTTTTTAGGTGGAAGTCGTAGTGGAGAAATCGGAATAAATGGAGGATTAACTGTGTCTGGAAACGAGGCGCAAGGAACCGGAGGTGGAATAACAATATTAAATAATAATGGAATTTCTGGTGAGTATAATATTTATTTCGCAGGTGCTGTGAAAATATCAAATAATAAAGCGTCTGGTTATGGAGGAGGTATGTATTTTCAAAATCAAACATTAATTAATTTTAGTGGTGATTTAATGCTGACAGATAATGAAAATACTAATATAGGTGGGGGTATGTTTTTTTTGGGAGGTAGCGTAGTCATGTCTGGAAATATAGTTATGAAAAATAACACAGGGAATTCAGGGGCTTTATACTTAACAAATAGTGTAATGGCTAAATTTTCGGGTACTTTTATAACATCTAATAATAAGGCTAGCCCAATAACTATGACGTCAAGTACATTATGTGCCATAAATGATGATGTTTATAGTAAAGACACCTGTGGTAATGTTGTAAGTACATTTAATTTTCAATAATAAATTATGATAAAAAGAATCGAATTTCTTTGAATTCGATTCTTTTTATATATAGGCAGTTAAATAGTGCAAGCATTAAGGGTTAATTGGTGAGATTATTGAATCACGAGAAGTGCGTTGATATAGATTCGTTTTAATTTTTTATAAGATTCGATAAAAAAGTGCTAAAGATTCGTTTAATGATTCGAATTTTTAATTAATTAATTTTGGGATATGTTGAAAACGGTAGTAAAATCAGCGACTTATTTTTTTATTTTTTATATTGACAATATTGGATTGATAGGTTATATTCTGTCTTACGTTTTTCGGAAAAGTTAAAAACTTACTAATCATCTGGATGGATGGTGCGAATGTTTTTGTACTTTTTTGGTGCGTAAGTTGAAGGACAAGTAAATAAGAAGAGAGAGATGTATAAGGACGGTTGATATTGGGATACCTAATATTATAAAAACTGACTTATATTGTCGAGGGTTATTGTTGATTTTATATTGACGATAACTTAATTTGTAAGCTTTTGAAAGGGCCTCGCTATAATAATATAGTGAAGGTTAATTTTTTGAGAATGCTAGTGAATAATGTAAGTTGGGATTAAGCTGATTAATCAGTAGAAGATTAAACATGAGAGTTTGATCCTGGCTCAGAACGAACGCTGGCGGCAGGCTTAACACATGCAAGTCGAACGGTAACAGGTTGTAGTTTACTATTATGCTGACGAGTGGCGCAAGGGTGAGTAATACATGAGAATCTGCCTTGTAGTGGGGGACAACCATTGGAAACGATGGCTAATACCGCATACGCCCGAGAGGGGAAAGATTTATTGCTATGAGATGAGCTCATGTCTGATTATGGTAGTTGGTGGGGTAATTGCCTACCAAGCCGAAGATCAGTAGCCGGTCTGAGAGGATGAACGGCCACACTGGGACTGAGACACGGCCCAGACTCCTACGGGAGGCAGCAGTGGGGAATATTGGACAATGGGGGCAACCCTGATCCAGCCATGCCGCGTGAATGACGAAGGCCTTCGGGTTGTAAAGTTCTTTTATATATGAGGATGATGACGGTAGTATATGAATAAGCACCGGCTAACTTCGTGCCAGCAGCCGCGGTAATACGAAGGGTGCAAGCGTTGTTCGGATTTACTGGGCGTAAAGGGTGCGTAGGCGGCCTTGTAAGTCAGTGGTGAAATCCCTGGGCTCAACCTAGGAATTGCCATTGAGACTGTGAGGCTAGTGGAGACGAGAGGATGGCGGAATATCCAGTGTAGAGGTGAAATTCGTAGATATTGGATAGAACACCGGTTGCGAAGGCGGCTATCTGGAGTCTATCAGACGCTGAGGCACGAAAGCGTGGGGAGCAAACAGGATTAGATACCCTGGTAGTCCACGCTGTAAACGATGATTGCTGGGTGTTGGCCGTTGGGTCAGTGCCGAAGTTAACGCGAT
>CAYJES010000008.1:0-64381 GCA_964369365.1 uncultured Lactobacillales bacterium
CTACCAGTAGGTTCATTAACAGGAAGCCCAGCACCAATAGCAGCAGCCATAGGCTCTTCAATAAGCTCTACTTTTCTTGCCCCAGCTTGCTCTGCAGATTCTTGAATTGCTTTTCTTTCAACAGCAGTAGAGCCAGAAGGAACACAAATAATAATCATTGGCATAGGAGAAATAAATGTTTTATTATTTCCTGCTTTTTTAATAAAGTGTTTAATCATTTCTTCAGCAACTTCGAAATCTGCAATAACACCATCGCGCAAAGGACGAATTGCTTGGATTTGACCAGGGGTACGACCAAGCATTTGTTTTGCTTCATCACCAACAGCAAGAACATGCTTCTTACCTCTATTTTCAGCAATAGCAACCACAGAAGGTTCATTTAAAACAATACCTCTACCTTTAACAAACACCAAAGTATTCGCAGTACCTAAATCGATTGCCATATCTGCTGAAAGCCAGCTTAAAAGTCTTGAAAACATATTTTACATCCTTCTAAAAAAACATTAATTAATACAAATTTTATATATAAATAACAGGAGAAAGTTAATAATTCCACAATTTTTTTATCTTTTTTATAAAAAAATTCATTAAACTGCACCTACTTTTTGCGAAAAATATATTGACAAAAATAAAAAGCGCGTATATGGTAAATTTATGCTAATTTAAAAATGTGTAAAACAAATGTACAATAAGATTAAAAAACAAAATGGTGAACAATTTGCAAAAGCTATCAGGGCGTTTGATAGTGGCATTTTTGACATTCAAAATCTGGATAAAATTGTAAAGTATGCAGGTCGAGAAGCTGAACCAATTATGAGTTATCTTGTATCACTTAAAAATATTCAAATAGAAGAACACGGGGTTCATAAAAAACCTATAGAACTTCTTAGCATGGCTGGCTATGATGCATTTTATGCAGACACTTTAGAAAAACAAAATTCTATCAAACATCTATATAGAGAAGATGAAACCCTTTGCACTTTTAGGGATGAAACTAGATATCAAAAATATCACATTATTCATTGCATAAAAAAGAATGTTGCAGACATTGAAAGATCTGAAAATCCTGAACGCGACGATGAATACGGAACTAGTGTAATCTCTATTCAAATATTAAAAACAGGTGGATTTATATCAATAAAAAACAGATATAATCATACCATAACAAATCCAGACAACACATTTAATTCAAACCCAGATAATATTATAGAAGGATTATCACAAGCATTAAAACACAAATATAATGTAGATTTTTCAAGCCAAAGCGTTGCTCTGCCTGACAATTATATTAAATTAAAAGATCAAATTCTTAAATATAATCATGAAGTACTCAATACATATTTTGGTGAAGATTTTTATGTTGAAAATGCTGAAGTAATTGAAATCGATAAATCAAAAGAATTGATGTTGGATAATTTTATTTTAAACTGGCAAACAAAAGAAATAAAAAACCCTAGTTATGATTACGATGCATTCACCCAAGCATTTGCAGACGAAATAGCAAACAAGAAATTACAAATCAAAAACAATAAAAACGGCGAAAAATCGTTATTTGCAGATGGCATCGAAATTTTGACAACCCAAAATGGAACAATTACTTCATTAAATTTTCCAAACACTAAAAAAATTGGAAAAATGTTTTTATATCACAACAAAAATATATCAAAAATATCGCTGCCTAATGTAATCCAAATTGACAACGAATTTTTATTTTGCAATCGAAAATTATTAGAATTGGACTTACCGAATGTTTTATATATTACAAATAACTTCATGAAATCTAACATTAAATTGGCAAAAATTTCACTACCTAATGCCTATCATATCGGCGACAACTTTTTGTACAACAATAATTATTCAACCGACATTTATGCCCCAGAACTAAAACAAGTTGGGCTATCATTCTTGTTCAACAATCTCATCCTTAAAAAAATATCGTTTCCAAAACTGGAAATAATATCAGACACTTTTATCGTAAACAATAAAATGATATATGATATTAATTTACCTAACGTTCAAAAAATTGGTAAATTATTCTTATATTGGAACCTACATTTAAAATCTATTTCAATGCCAAAAGTAAAAGAAATCGGCGATTGCTTTATGGAAAACAATGAAATTCTATCAAAAATCGACATCAGAAATGCCACAATCATAAAACATTCTTTCCTGGCTAAAAATATAGCGTTGAAAGAATTATATTTACCTAAAATAACAATTATTGAACCAGACTTCTTACTAAACAATAAAAATTTAGTTTCTATATATTTATTAAATGCAAAAGAAATAAAAAATGGGTTCCTATCTAAAAACAAAAAATTAAAAACTTTTATTTGCGATATTAATCTTTTCCCTCAACATATAATAGAAACTCTTGCAAACAATGCAAAAAATCAAAATATTAAAAATATACTAATAGACGGAAATAAATGTATAACAAGATAAAAAAACAAAATGGAGAACGATTTGCAAAAGCTATTCGTGCATTTGATAGCGGAATTTTTGATATCCAAAATTTAGATAAAATCATAAAGTTCGCAGGATCTGAATCAGAACCAATAATGAACTATCTTGTTTCATTAAAAAACATACAAATACAAAATTATGGAATTTATAAAAATCCAATAGAACTACTTGACAAAGCAGGTTATGATGCTTTTTATGCAAATACTCTAGAAAAACAAAACTCAATTAAACATCTATTCAAAGAAGGGGAAGCTATTTGCACTTTCAATGATAAAACAAGGCATGATAAATATCATATCATTCACTGTGTTAAAAAAAATGTTGCAAACATTAAAAGAAGCAAAACTCCAGAACGAGAAGATGAGTATGGAACTAGTGTTATTTCAATTCAAATATTAAAAACCGGCGGATTTATTTCAATTAAAAATCGTTATAACCATACAATTCCTAATCCTGACAATACCTTTAATTCGAACCCAGACAATATTATAGCAGGACTTTCCGAAGCCCTTAAAACCGAATACAATGTTGATTTTTCGAGTAAAAAAACAAATTTACCCGACGGATTTATTGTAATAAATAATCAAATTTTAAAATTTAATTATGAAGCCAACAATATGTATTTTGGCGCCAATTTTTACGCGAAAGATGGTAAAATTCACCAAACTGATAGTGCAAAAGAATTGATGCTGGACAATTTTATTTTAAATTGGCAAACAAAGCAGCTAAAAAATCCGCTTGGAGAAGAAGACGGATTTATCAATGCTTTTAATTCAGAAGTAAAAAATAAAAAATTAAATATTTTAAATACTAAAAATGGCGAAAAATCTATATTTGCTGATAATTTTGAAATCATACGAATTAAAAACGGCAATATAATTTTCCTTAATTTTCCTTCTGTAACAGATATTAACAATTATTTTTTATATCGCAATGTTACTTTAAAAGAAATATCATTAAAAAATGCAAAAAAAATTGGAAATCATTTTTTATGTTATAATGCGAAACTTCACTCTGCTTATCTTCCCACTGCCAAAGATATTTCTGATTATTTTTTATATTACAATCAAGATCTAACAAGTTTGCACTTACCTAGCGCCATATACATAAAATCATATTTTATGTATTTCAATAATTCTTTAAAAAAATTACATATGCCAAAAGCAGAAGTAATTGGGGAAAATTTTTTGTATCATAATGAACAAATAGAAACATATATTGGAAATTTCGATAAAATTCCGCATATAACAAGAATGATAATTAAAAAGAATAATAACAAAAAAATAAATATATATAATAATTATAAGGGTTATGAAAGAGAATAAAGTTTATGTAACTTCGGTTACTGCCCTAATATTACCGTCACGATTAATTTGCACTACCCTAACTTTTTCTTTCATTTCTTCGATAGTTTTAACTCTATCAATAGTTGGGTAAGTGTGTAAAATTCTGTCTGTAAATGCACGATAAGCCATTTCAGCACTCTCAGCGTGGATTGTTGCAAAACAGTTTTCATGACCAGATCCCATAAGTTCCCACAAAGCGCCAGCATTAGACGTTGAAACCTCTCCCCCGATAATTGCATCAGGAGTAAAACGCACAACAAGGTCAATCACTCGAGAATAATCAAGTTTATTTGTTTGGTCTGTACGAGATAGAACTACGTGAACACGATTACGATGAGGAACGATTAACTCTCTAGCATCTTCTATGGTTACAACCCTTTTGTTTTGATCTAAAATTTGCATAACGTTATTCAAAAATGTTGTTTTACCAGTAGCTGTCGCGCCACTGATTAAAATATGATCGCCACGATTTATAAAAAATATTAAACGCTCGTAAGGATCTTTTGGCTCCTCTTCACGTTTTAATTTATTTAAAAGTTGCAATCTTTGACCTTTTGCAAGCCCATAATCTCCAAGACCAAAATGAACATCATCACTATGCACACGAATACACATAGCAACCCCGCCAGACAAATCATTATTGTCATACATTACATTACGACCAGATATCGCGGAAAAACGATGATCTCCAGGTATAGTTGCATAAACAACTGGATTTCCGGTTTCAGGATCATAAGGAAGATCATAAGAATTTGCAACAATATGAATAATATCATTAAGATATGATCGTGACAGTTTATTATCCACTTGTACAGACCAAGGATTAGCCCTTCTACCACGAAGCCTGAGCCACACCTCACCTGGTTTATCAATAGCTATTTCTTCAACATTATCTTGAGTATACCAATAAGACAAATGTTTCAAAGTTGATTCTAAAACTTTAAAGTGGCGTTTCTGCTCTAATTCATCTCTTTCTACATCAAAAATTTCAGCTTCCATAACTATCCTTTAAAACAGTCTAGGCGCAGGACTTCCGCCAGAATCAACACCTCCTGAAGGCGCATAAGAAGGTTGCGCAGATCCTGCAGGAACATATATAGGTTCCGCAATCGCAGGTGATCCATAAGCATTACCTTGATAAACATTAGCCCCCTGAGCAGGCTCATATTCAGCCCCCTGCGTTACATCAATTGTATTTGTTAATTGAGGAGTTTTCCTTACAGAAACTTCTTCACCTGTTACAGGATCATATCTAACATCAGCATTTTTCACTTCTTCTTCGAAAAGTTCTGGATCTTCCCAATGAGAAGGAGTAACCCACAAATCTTCATTTGCAAATACTGTTATTCTTGTACCAGAAGGAATAAACACAACATTAGGAACATTACCAGTATCAGAAATAATATCTTGGAAAATTTGTTCCATACCATCTCTAAATTCATCCCTTGCATCTTGCGCTGCTTGTTGTTTAGATGTCAATATCGGCTCACCAGTATCAGTTGCATAACTAGCAGCACTATTATCATCCCATGCTGCCATACCATAAGTAACCGCAGATGTAAGCACCGTTTCAAGCAAAGGCATACCATACTTTCTAAGCAATTGTAAATCTATGTATCCTGGCACACCGCCTCTACCTTGAGAATCCCCAGATGTAGCAGCTGCATTAAATACAAATGAAGCTCCATCAGGACGAACCAACCTTTCCCAGCTGATTGTCAATTTCGGCACCATGTTAGATCCATTTTGCCCACCAAGAGAACCAATTATACGACTTCCCGATGGAATCAATATTTCTCTACCATCTTCAGCGTAGATATTTCTATCAACATAAGCTTCAAGTGGAACTTCTCCAAATCTAGAATCAACCGAACGAGATAACACAGCAGGAATAGCTTTACCTTTTAGTATTACCCTATTCATTTTAACTGGATTAGACATTATGTTTTTAGTAACATTTAACCCACTCCAATCTTGAACACCAAGAGCTTTTTTAATCATTGATTTAGATGGTTGAATAGAAGACATTCCCATTTTTGATCTTCTGCTTTTTTGCGCAGCTTGCAAAGCAGCTAAACTAACAGAATCACCAGCTGAAGGAGGAACAAAACCAGAGCCGCCAGTGCCGTAAGCCAAAGATTGCGCTCCACTCATTTGTTCATTTGGGATAAAGGAATCAACAGGAGCTCCATTTTGAACATATTCAGCATCTTGCCCCATGAAGTATTGAGTCCTCTCTAATACATCAACAACATCACCAACAGAATTTAAAACAGTGTCATCAGCTTGTAAACAACCAATAGTAACCCCAGCATCATCAAGCACTTGACCATTATTAAGTACTTTATGCATTTTACCTTCTTTACCTTTAATTACCATATCAGGAACGCTTACACCTATAACAGAACCATTTATATTAACAATTTTTCTATCATGACTTACACAACCGATTGAACGACCTTGCATATCAACAACAGATCCATCAGGCGCAATATAACCCATCTGTTTACAGTTTCTATCAAAAACGCTGCCTTTAACTTTTATTCCACCAAGCGTATCATTATTTGATCCAACAACTTTATAGTCAAAAAGGATTCGACCCAAATCAAGACCGCTTGCAATATCGAAAACATTACCATTTGCTGAACCAATACCAATTGCACGACAACTCTGACCCATAGCTGTATCAATATCTACAACAGGACCAAGTGGTTGAGAAGTATTCGAAAGAATACTATACCTATTAGTAGTACCAGAAATTTTTCCATATTCATCCATTACGACACCATCAGGGAAAACATAACCAGCATACTTGTTATCTTTCGCAACAACAGCAACACCAGATTTTACGACATATGAAACAACAGGAACAACTGCAAAATTTGCCTTATTATTAACTGAAGTAACAGTTCCATCAGGAAGCGCTCTTGCCATAACCCTGCCATCAGCCATTGAAACATAACCATCTCTTCCTACATAACCGTATATAGAGCCAGTTTCAGCCAGCGCCAAACCATAAGGCAACAATCCACCAAGATAATTTCCATTACCATCTGTCATAATACCATCAAAAAGCACTTTACCAACAACGATTCCCTCGTAATCTCTGACATTGCCGTCTGGATTAACAATCCCCATAACGCGACCATTACTAGAAACCATAACATCTTCAGCAACAATGCTTCCTAAAATTCTAGAACCATCAGTAACTTTGCCAGCAGGAGTTACAAAAGAAAACCCTCCGCCTCTTGAATTTGCAACAGATCCGTCAAAGGCCACTTGACCCATAACTGCACCATCATTACTAATTGCAACACCGTGAGGCACAACAGATCCAATTACTTTACCATACTTATCTACAACAGCGTCACCACTAGCAACAAAACCAAAATTGTTACCACTAATATCAACTATTTGCCCATCAACCATAACAAAACCGATAATTTTTCCTGTTAAGTCGATTGCAACATAACCTTTATCAACTATACCACCAGATGCAATATTAGTTCCTGTGTTAACAACCATATAGTTACTGAATACACTTCCTTGAACAAGAGAACTACCAATACCAGTAAGAGTATTATTATAATTCACAATACCAGAAATTTTACCATTGTTATCAAAAGCCAAACTTCCATAAGGAATTAAAGATCCAGATATATCAAATGATGTAGAAACAGCTGCACCATTGGCAAGAACGAAGCCTTCTGCTGAACCGCTAGGCAATAATATAGAAGCATCAGGCATTAAAGCTCCAACAATTCCGCCATTATTATTAACAATAAATCCGTTTTCCAACTTTTTACCAACAACAGCACCATTAACATCGCGTAATGAGCCATCAGGATAAACAGAAGCAAAAACTTCGCCTTTAGCATCAATAACATTACCATCATTTGCTATCGTACCCATCCAGCCACCACTATAATCAACTGCCGTTCCAAGAGGAATAATAGATCCATAAATATTGCCACTTGTGTCTAAAACAAGCGAGTTATTCAAAACAGACCCTATCTTAGCACCTGAAAAATTAACGACATCTCCTGACCTGACATATCCTTGAACTTTTCCAGCTTTGTCAATAACAAGACCTTCTCTTACCGCGCCGCCTATAATATTTTTTGACATATCAAAAACAACACCATTAGCATTAGCAGTACCTATTTTTTCAAAAAATCTATTAAGTACAGCACCGTCAGATAAAACTGTACCTGAAACAACACCTTTATTGTCTATGAAGATTCTTTTTCCTTGCATAACTTGACCGACAACAGCCAATGATCTATTAATAACTGTACCATTAAGTAAAACTTGGCCAACCAAAGTATTACCATTAACAACAGTACCATCGTCCATAACAGATCCTAATGTATTACCATAAACATCAAGAGCATAACCAGTAGGCATAATTCCGCCAATAATTGTAGCATTAGAATCTACAATCAATCCATCAGCGCGAAGCGTACCTTTTTCTGTACCTTGATTATCAATCAATTTACCAGTACTATTTATATATCCAATAATTTCACCTTCAATTGATATTGCAACAGAATTTTCTTTAAAGAATCTACCAACTACTTTGCCATCTTTAGACACAACAGTATCGTCTCTTAAAACAACTCCGAAATGATTACCACTGGTATCAACAATTTTTCCATTTGCATCAGTACTGCCTAAATATCTACCAGAAGGAGAAACTGCAATACCCTTGCTCATCACTCTTCCCATTACAATACCATTGTTACCAACAGCTATACCTGTTTGTACAATTCTTCCAATTGCAACCCCCATAGCATCAACAACAGATCCATTAATATCAACATATCCAAGCAAATTACCTTTATCATCTGTTACTGCAGTATTTACTCTGTCACCTACTAATTTTTCAAACGCTTGACCTTGGATTACATCATCAACAGTGAAATCTAAATCAGAATTCAAACAACCAACAACTTTACCTTGATTGTCTAGAAGCTTTCCTTCTCTGTTTGCGATTCCAACCAAATTGCCTGACATATCAAATATAGAAGAATTTCCAAGTAACGCAGCATCAACTTCTTTACCAGAAGTAGGATCTGTGAATTTCAAGTTACTGCTAAGACAAGCAATCTCAACTCCTGTTGCATTATAAATTCTGCCATAAGCATCGACTTTACCAACAACATTGCAACTATCACCAATTGCATAGTTTGATGAAATTAAAGTACCACTTAAATTTTTATCAAGACCCATAGGAATATCTACACTGTAATGTCTAGCAGAAGAAACTGTAACTCCTATTTTATTGAAATTAGCATCAACTACATCACCACTAGCTATTACTTTACCAACTACATCACCACTAGCCGAAATAACACGACCATCAGGGAATACGAAACCTACTCTTGAACAACTATTACCAACAACTCCAGTATGAGGTATCAGTCCACCTATAATAGTATTATCTTCAACAGATACGGCTTTGCCTTGAGGGGACATACAAGCAATAATTTTACCTTCTTTATCTACTACCTTACCTTGGTTATCAATAGTACCTATAAAATCACCTTTTACTCCGATCACAGGACCTTGCTTAACAACAGCTCCAATTGGATTGTTATTTTTATCAACAACAATGCCATTCGTCAAAACTTTTCCTAAAGCCCTAGCTGCATCATCGACTAGCACACCATCTTTTTGGATTTGGCCAAGCAAACGACAACCATTAGCAACAGCAACCCCACGAGGAACAATTGTTCCAATAATATTATTATTAGATTTAACGGAACCGTCAGGATATATATTTCCAATTTCAGCACCACTAGCATTGGTTACAATACCATTAAGACCAATTTCTCCAATTGGGTTATTATCTGCACCAAGCACCATACCTCTAGGCATTGAATATCCTATTTCTGCACCTTTTGCATCAACTACACTGCCATCAAATCGTACTAGACCTATTGGGTTTCCTTGAGAATCAACAACTGTACCATCTTCTTTAACTGATCCGATAACGCTTCCTTGCATATTGATAGCAGGACCTAAATTCACCGTACGACCAACTATTAAATTTTCAGCAATAACAGTACCGTCATCTAGAACAGTTGCAATAACATTACCACTTACTTTTACTTCACCTAACTCGTTAACTTTTCCAATTAACTCATTTCTAGTATCAATAGCAATAATTTCAGGAATTACACCACCTTCAGGATCACAAACACCATAATCTACATCAACCGATGATGCATTTATAGTAATAAGCGCTTTATTAACAACAGGAAGTGCAGAACCTTCTTCCATCCAAGAAATTGACATGTTTGACTGAATTTGCATAACCTGAGAAGGACGCCACACCAAAACAACATCGCAAGATGAATCAGCTGTTAAAATTTCGCCAGGATTACATTTCACAACAGGTTCAAAACCTTGAGTTTGAAGTTCTTCAAAATTAAACCCTTCAAGCTTAATACTTTTACCAGGAGATGCCATAATCGTCACCGTAGTCTCGGCAATAGTACCAACCTGAACTTGCGCCAATATAATTTCTGAAGGAGTGACTTTAATCGCGTCAGGAACAAGAACTTCTTGCTCTAAAATAGGATCTACTTCTTCTGTTACATCAACCGCAAAAGGGTCTATTGAATTTGTTAAATCAATATCAGTTTCTTCTTTAGCTTTTTCTTCTCCGCCAAATATCACGAATATCATACCCATCAAGAAAATTACTAACGCCACGATACCTATCAGCATTATAATCCGATTCGATTTCCTTAAATATTTATCAGAGCTTGTAAGTTCGTTATTTTCTTTTATCATTACTGTATCCGTACAACACTACATTTAACACCACGACGACCTAGTTTTTTACATAAACCGTCACCAACATAAACATCTTCAACAGGTCCCATTCTTAAATGGAATATTTCTCTTCCTGTTTCGCTAGACTTAGAATCAACTGAGAAATAAGGTTCATAACCCTTTAAAATGTCACCATTTTTATCATAAACGTTATCCCACAATTTTTCCAATGTTCCAATTTCAACATTGCTTCCAAGTTCTACTGCAATGTTACCAGAATTAATAATCCCGCTAACACCATATGGGTTTACATAACCGCCACTTCCCGCAGATGTAGAAAGTTGGTTATATGTATCAACTATTCCAAAAGCAGCCCCTTGATCATAAGCATTTTTTGGCAGTGGTTGCAACTGATTAAACCCAGAACCACCATCAGCGCCTATGCCAAAGCCATAACCATAAGCACTAGGAGAAGGACCACTAGCATTGCCCCCCATTAAAGAGCCACTTACGCCTGCTTTCGTACCATTGTTATAATCAAAATCGCCGCTATGGATAAAGTTTGGACCACCTTGACCATTCATCATTTGACCATTACCCATACCCATTTGACCGTTATTCATCATACCTTGGCCATTACCCATACCCATTTGACCGTTGTTCATCATACCTTGGCCGTTACCCATACCCATTTGACCATTGTTCATCATACCACCAGCATTGCCACCAGCATTAACATTACTGCCATAACCAGCTGTTTGTGGTGATTGATAATACCAACCACTTTCTGCATAATCAGTTTTATCTAAACCAAATTCAGGATCTTTTCTTAATTTGATACATATCAATCTCTTTCCGTTCCTAAGAACCAAATCTCCAATTGCCTCTACTACGATAAGACGCCCATTAGGCCCCTTAGTTCTAAAACCAACAGGAGATTCACTCCCTTGAATAAGCAGACTGACAATTGGTCGCTCATTCATACTAAGCGACTTTTTACCTAAATCGATATATGTGAATACATCATCGCGCCAAACCCTTTCTGGTGCTATTTCAACATCATTAGGGTTTGGAACAAATATATCTAAGTCAAATCTGAATTTTTCAGGATTAACCGGAATGTTATCAAGCCAATCAATAGGCGCGTTAGACGCAGTATTAAGACCTATTTGCGGATTAAGAGATTGTCCTGGTTTAATGTGACCAGCACCACGGTTAGAACTAGCCCATAATGGTGCTGAGCCAGTTCCACCAGCAGAACCATTAACTGCTCCTTGTGGTGCTTCATTTACTATAATATCAATAATAGAATGAGTAATTCTTTCTGTATTATAAGTTTCAGTCCTTACATAAAATGCATAACGATTTCCAGAACGACCAAATACAACCAAGTTGCTGTCAACCCCAGCCATACCAGGAGTAGGATACAAAATCAAAGCATTAGGAGCTGCAATTTCTCCAGAAAATGCTTCCTTAGCGCCTATCCATACATTTTCAATCAATTCCCAAGTTGGAAAATTAACCAATGTCATCATTCCTTCTCTAAGGCGAATCGGCAACACCACATCTGGTTTCCACAAATAACGTGAATAACCTGGTCTTGTTTGCCCTTCACCAAGGTGACGCATCGGATTATTCCATGCTTTTTGTTGCATTCCAAGAGAACTTATATATCCCATATCCATCACAGGATAATTCCCTGAAGACTGCTCTAAAGCACCATCAACCTGACTCATTTGAGCAAATACACTATTAGTTGTAACAAACATCAATGCTACACATAACAATATTTTTTTATATATCTTAGTCAAAGTACACCATTCCTTTTTCTTTAGCTATTTATTTAGCCATTTCTTTTAATCATATATTGTTGAACCACAAAACCCAAAGGGTTTTTTAATCTTTGCGAATATTTAACTCGCATATTATTTGAATAACTTACCCTCATACTAACCGTCCATCTAGTTCTGAGCGGTTGTGCCGATGATGGCAAGATATCGTCAGTAGCTATTTCTGCTTGCCAAATATCTTTTGACAACCTAACAACAGACAAAATAGTCACCGATCTCGTAAGTCCTTCTTTTTTAATTTTTTGAAGAACATCGAAACTCTTATTGCTAAAATCACGATAGTTTACATCAGATGACATCCATTTAACTGGGCCATCAACTCCCCAACGCGATTGCATTACATTAACATCTAATACTAATGTGTTTCTTACTAAGATATAATAACGAACCATAGATTCGGTTATTACATCATTAGCCCCAAGATTAATACCAATAGGTTTAAGTTGAATAACTTGCTCTCTTTTTTCGACAAAGCTAAATAAGAAAGGCTCAACCCTAATCAAAGGCACAGTATTAAGAATCGCCATAAATAATACAATATTAGCACAAATACTAACAGAGCCAAAAACAGCAAAAACCCGAGCTGTCCATAAATAACGACGCTCTTGCAAATCGCTTGAAGAGAATCTTCTCTTCTCACTAGGGGTTTGACTATTTAAAACTTGCTCTGTCACTTTAATAACTCTTACTTCCTATACTATACAGTAGTATCCAATAACCATTCAGGAACACTACGGTCAAATTCCATTGGCATACATGCACAAGGCGAACGTTTAAGTTCCGAAGGATCACCACCGATACCAATCGCTTCAGGCTCCCATTCAGATGAACAAGAAGCTAAAAGCACTGTAAAACCAAACAAAAATACTATTTTTAATTTAGACATTTTAATATCTCCTAACGCGTTTACTTTTTTTTAATAATTTATTTTTATCAAATAAAATAAGGCTTGTCTATGGACTAAATCAATTTTATCCACAGCTTTTTAACATTTTTTTATCTTATTGATTTTTCAGATATTTTTTAAGACTTCAATAACCCATAAAGAGTTTTTATGTCCTGTTTTGTAAGATAATCTCTTGTAAAAAGATTTTTTATATTGATTAATTGCCCTTTTTTCTTTTCTGCTTCTTTAAAATAACCTCTCGATTCTAAATTTGCAGTTAATTTATCAAGAAACATTGCAATTTCTCTTTTTGTAGCAACATCTTTTTTTATAGGTAATATTTCTGGATTTAAATTTTTTGAAAATACTTCATAAAGAACTATTCCAACAGCATGAGAAAGGTTAAAAGATTTATTCAACCCTGTATGCATGCTAACAATCACATCGGCAAGAACAAGCTCTTCATTAGTAAGTCCAGTGCGCTCAGAACCAAAAACTATACCTATTTTTTCATGTCCACAAATTTCATTTGAAAGCTTTTCAAGATATATCTCTTTTTTTTCTATATCACGAACTCTACCAGAAGTCATAGCAACAAAAGATAGGTCTGCTACAGCGTCATCTATACTATTATAAACAACAGCATTATCCAAAATTTCTTTTGCATGAGAAGCACTTTCATAAGCATTTGCAACAATGTCTTTGTCTCTTGGATTCACTATTCTAAGGTCAAAAAAATCCATATTGGACATAACCCTAGCACAAGCACCAACGTTTAGTGCTAGTTGCGGTCTACACAAAATAATGGATACTCTCACAAAACCTCTATTTAGTAAGCGATGGCAAAGGTTTTACCTTTACTTTTCCTTGGGCTTCTAAAAGCAATTCTAATTCGTTAATAGTGAAGCCTGCATTTTTTTCAAAATCATTAATTGTTGCATCAACTTTTTTAATAGTTTCATCAGGATTTTTAATAACGTTATTTACTTTTGGTGCAGCAGTAGAAATAGCGTAATAATATATAGCGTCAACTTTTTCTGAATTATTTCTATTTTTCTTTATTTCATCCATAAATCCGACTAATCCAGAAGGATGAGCATACGAATTGTATCCACCATTGATTAAATTTTGAATTTCAACCAGCGCTTCATCTGGATCTGTATCTTTGAATATATATGAAACAGAAGCATAACGTTCTTTTATTTCATCTTGCCAAGCTTTAGTTTTTTGCTTTTCAACAAAATCACTATTAGCTTTCGCAATGATTTCATTCGGAGTTGTCTGTGCCAACAAAGGATTAGCAATTACCATAAAAAACAATACTATATATAATTTTTTCATTATTTATTATCCAATATTCCGATTGATGTACTAATTAAATTTTCCATATCAAATCCAGTTTGTTCATTGAATATCTCTATAAACATAGAACTTGATTTAGAAAACGGGTCACCACGATCCACACTCATAATAGATAAAGAGTTTAATATTTTATCATGTAAATGAGCCGGAGCTTTTCTAAGTCCTTCATCAAAACCTTCAGGAATTTGGTAACCAAGACTTCTGAGGTGATCTGTCATAACTAACATATTATATATATTAACCTCAGGAGCAGTCTCAGCTTGTCCCTTTGCATCGTCCCAAGTAGTTTTATTTCCGATATATTTATCAGTAGGAGGAGTAGGATAGTAAGTTGTGTTGTTCCAAGGCGTAACAACACGTTGCGTACCACTAGCCCCAGTATTTGAATATTGCTCCCATGGATTTGAAGAAAGTCCATGTAAAGGGTCGTCATGCTGTATCACATTTTTATTACCACTATAAATATTTGCATCATAACCTTGAGCATTAACAGCAGTATTAACAAGCAATAAACCAGCCATAATTCCTAATATATTTTTCATAGTATAGCTCCTAAAAAAGTTTATAATAACATATTACACTTTTTTAAAAGTTTTTGTAAGACATTTTTATGAATATATTTTTTGATTTTGTATAGCCATAAACATAATTTGATTTCTATCAACAACTTTAGGGGTGTACAAGACTGAAACATTTGTCTCTGTATACATGTTTGCTAAATCTTTATTAACATCTCCAAAATTAATCAATCTACCATCTTCTGTAGTTATATAGACCAAATTTTTCTTATTATTATATGCAACGCACGACTGCTTAACATTATATATATTTTTAGAATATTCAGCATTATTAATGCGTTTTTCACTTTCTATATCGGATGAATTTTTACAGTCTTTACTAGAATGAACATTTGCTAAGAGCATATGATTTATATATTTTTCACTTAATTCCATAACACTCGATTCGTTAAGCTCAAGATAATTTTTTAATGTTTGGTTATTTTTATCAAAAAACCTCACCATTGGATGATTTTTATTTTCAGATAATTTAGCAGCTTTCATTATTGATGCTTCTACTTTATATTCAATTTCCGCTTCATTTTCTGAAATATAATTATTTTTATAAGATAAAAATCTGCACATGAAAAATTCTCTTAGAGCATCTTGAGATTTTTCAGAAAAAGCCATAGCCACAGACCCGTCACCTAATTTAACAGGAGTTAATGCATTTCTTAATTCTGCATAATTAAAATCATAAATCATTTTAGGTTGAAACATAGCATCACGTTTTAAATAATCGATTCTATCTGCATCAAACTGAGAAGAAATAAGCATATGGTAAAAAGATTTTTCGCCATTTGGGTTTATCATATCTGAAACAATTTGAGGAAAATCATTTCCACACTCACGTAAAATTTTATTAGTATCTGTATCACCTAATATTATTTCATTAGTCCACTCTTCATGGTCAGTTATACATCCGAATGATTTAGCAATTCTTTCAAAACTATGGGATAATGGAGCATGTCCAATATCATGAAGTAATGCTGCAACAACAACTGCATTTTCTTTTTCTTTATCGTAGATACCTAATTTTTGCATTTTAGGGGTAACTGTGCGCAATAAATCAAAAGTAACAGAGCAAACTCCTATACTATGATTAAATCTGTTTAACATGGGATTTCTGCATTTAGCTCCTAATGAGCTGATCTTTTCCATTCGTCTAAATTCATCAGTTTCTTTTAATCTATCTATTACATGATAAATATTCATTTTATCTTCTTCCAAAAAGTTTTTCTATGTCTTTTAGTTCCAATTTGATATAGGTTGGACGACCATGGATGCATTGTGCAGTATTTGGATTATTTTCAATTTCACGAAGTAAAGCATTCATTTCGTCGACACTTAATTTTCTACCTGCCCTTATTGAACCGTGACATGACATTATTGCACATATATCCTTTATTTTATCTCTTATAACGGTATTAGTACCCATTTCTATCAAACCATCCGCTATTTCAATAACAAGTTGCTTTATATCAACTTGCCCTAAAATTTGTGGCAGCTCACGGACGATTATACTACTTTCTCCAAATTTGTCAAGAATTATTCCTAAATTTTTTAATTCTTCTTGCCCATGAAGGATTGCATCATATTGACTGTTACTTAAATCAACAACTTCTGGAATTAACAACATCTGAGTTTGAGATATTTGGGCTCTGAAATTTTCTATTAATTTTTCATAAGTCAGACGCTCATGCGACGCATGCTGATCTGTAATAACTATTCCATCATCACTTTGTGATACGATATAAGTTGTGAAAAGTTGCGCCTTTGCAAAACCTAAAGGATAATTTTTTTCTTCCTCTTCTTGTTTATTTTCTATTGGCATTTTATAAGTATAGTCATTACTTATACTTTGTCCTTTATAGGAACATTCTCGTATAGGTTTATATTTATTATATTCATTATAATCAAAAGCGCGCTGAGTCGTATTTGATTTATATTGAGAAGAAAGAAAGCTTGCCACAGCATCATGTTTAACAGTTGTTGCAACATCTCCTGCACTATCTTCTAACATCGCCCTTATCGCTGATATTATTCCGCCTCTAATCATGCCGGATTCCCTGAACCTTACTTCTGTTTTAGCTGGGTGCACGTTAACATCTACTTCTTTTGGTGAAACTTGCAAAAAAATCACTGCTACTGGAAAAATATCTCTGCCTATATAACCTTCATACCCTGCCCTGATTGCGCCATATAACAATTTATCTTTGACCGAACGACCGTTTACAAACATATATTGCGAAGCACTCGACCCTTTTGTAAAAGTTGGTAAAGAAACATAGCCCAATAATTTAAAATCGCCTCTTTCATATTCAATTTTTCTAGTGTTTTCTGAAAAATCTTTACCCATTACTTGCGCTATTCTATTTTCGAAAGAACCGCTTTGATACGATAATTTAGGCTTATTATCTATTAAAAAATTAAATGATATCAAAGGATAACACAAAGCTATTCGATTAATCACATCAATAATATGCGATGTCTCTGTGCCATCTGCTTTTAAAAATTTTAACCTAGCAGGAACACTGTAAAACAAATCTCTTGCTTCGATTCGCGTACCTTTATTAAGGCTAGAAGGTCTAACTTCTCCAACTTTTCCGCCTTCTATATTAATTTCATACGCATCGCAGCCTTCTACTTTTGAAATTAATTTAAACCTAGATACAGAAGCAATAGAAGGCAAGGCCTCGCCTCTAAAACCTAAATAATTTATATCAAATAAATCATCAGTATTAAGTTTTGATGTAGCATGCCTTGTGATTGCGATTGGCAAATCATCTTTTTTAATTCCACATCCGTCATCAGTAATCGCTATAAAGCTTTTCCCACCATTAGAAATGGCAACTTCGATCTTACTTGCCCCTGCATCTATTGAATTTTCTATTAATTCTTTAACCACAGCAGCTGGTCTTTCGACCACTTCGCCGGCTGCAATTTGATCAACTATATGAGATGGCAGAATTTTAATAGTCACAATCTTTACCCTTATTTTTTATTTCTAGCATTTTTAACCATATTAATCAGGGCATTAGTAGATGAATCATGCTTAAATACTTCCTCATCATCGCTCATTTCACTAAGGATTTTACTAGCCAATTGTTTGCCTAGTTCTACCCCCCATTGGTCATAACTATTAACCCCAAAAATCACACCTTGTACGAATATTTTATGTTCATACATAGCAAGCATCATTCCCAAATGGTATGCATCAATTTGCGGAACAAGTATAGTATTAGACGGGCGATTTCCTGCAAAAATTTTATGATTTACAAGTTCCTCGCTAACCCCTTCTGCCCTAACTTCTTTTTCTGTTTTACCTTTCATTAATGCTTCTGATTGAGCCAAAACATTTGAAAGTAGCATATTATGATGATTCCCACATTCATTAAGCGAATGAATAGGAGCAATAAAATCACAAGGAATTAAATGCGTTCCTTGATGGATAAGTTGGTAAAATGAATGTTGACCATTTGTACCTGGTTCACCAAATAATATAGGTCCAGTAGCATCAGTAACAAATGAACCATCTTTTTTAACGCTTTTTCCGTTACTTTCCATATCTGCCTGTTGCAAATATGCAGGCAAGCGGTGTAAATATTGGTCATAAGGCAATACAGCATATGCCTTTGCCCCGAAAAAGTTATTATACCAAATCCCAAGCATGGCAAGAATAGTTGGTATATTTTCTTTTGTTTTTGCACTATAGAAATGTTCATCCATAGCAAAAGCACCATCAAGCAACTTTTCAAAATTATCATAACCTACACTAATTGCTATTGAAAGACCGATTGCTGACCATAAAGAATATCTACCCCCTACAAAATCCCAAAATTCGAACATATTTTCTGGATTTATCCCAAATTCGCTGACTTTTTCAGTATTGGTAGATAATGCAACAAAATGTTTACTAACCGCATCAGCCCCCAATTTTTCCACCAACCAAGATTTAGCAGTTTCCGCATTAGTAATAGTTTCTGCAGTGGTAAAAGTCTTAGAAGCAATGATAAAAAGCGAAGTTTCAGGATTAATTTTTTTCAAAGTTTCTTTAATATGGGTACCGTCGATATTTGAAACGAAATGCGTGTTAAGACCCGATTTTTGATAATGTTTTAATGCTTCGACCACCATAACTGGACCTAAATCAGAACCGCCAATACCAACATTGACCACATCTGTAATTTCTTTACCCGTAGCGCCAAGCCATTTACCATTCCTTACTTGTTCAGAAAAATCTTTCATTTTAGCTAGGACTTTGTTAATTTCAGGCATAACATCTTGACCATCAACCATAATCGGCTTTCCACCACGATTACGAAGTGCAATATGTAAAACTGACCTATTTTCTGTGGTGTTTATAGCCTCACCACTATACATTGCTTTTTTAGCATCCTCTAACCCTACTTCATCAGCCAGTTTTTCAAACATTTCCAGCGTTTTTTCAGAAATAATATTTTTAGAAAAATCCAATAAAAAATCGCCTAACTTTACATGAAATTTATCAAACCTATACTTATCTTGCTCGAACAAATCACGCATGTGCAATGATTGCATAATTTTATGATGTTGCAATAATTCATTATAAGCTGCTAATTTTTTCATTCGATTTCTCCTATCATTATAAAGTTTATATTATTTACACTAAGGTATTTTTTAGCAAGTTCATTAATATTTTCAAGCGTTACAGCATTAATATATTCGTTTCGTTTATTGATATAATCAAGCCCTAGATTATATTTTTGAATAACAACAAGTAATTCAGCAGTAGCCATAGCCGAAGCAAAAGTCAACGGAAACGCCCCAATTAAATAGCTTTTAGCATCATCAAGTTGTTTTTGATTAATCATAAGGTTAGCAACCACATTTTTAACCCTATCGATAAGCGGCAAAGCTTTATCAGGCGAACTTACCCCATACCCCATTAAAACAGATATTTTATCATATTCCGACACAAAAGAACTTATCCCATATGTCAAACCTTGTTTTTCACGCAAATCTTGCATAAGCACCGAATTAAGCCCTGCGCCACCAAATATATAATTAAGTAAGTAACTAGTAAAAAAATCTTTATCTTCCCTCATCACCCATGGGACCCCAAACATAACTGCTGATTGTCTGGAATCCCTTTTGACAACAACTGTTTCTGAATTTTTTATAAATTCGGGAACAACAGGCTTTTCTTGCATAGCTACTGCCGGTAAAAAAGCAAAAGTTTCTTCAATTATTTGTTTTAATTCTTGCGGAGTTATATCGCCGCTGACCCCTATTATAATATTGTCTTTTGCGAACCTTTTTTTGTAATTTTTTAAATCTTTTTTTGTGATAGACCCTATATCACGCAAAACATCTTCATCGCCGAAACCTAGCGGATGATTGCCAAAAATTTCTTTTTTAAACAAGGAAAAAATTTCGTTCTTTGGCTGTTCCTGTTTTATTTTTATAGAGGTTATAATTTGTTTTTTAAAGTTTTCTATATCTTTATTTTCAAGATGAGGAGCCTCTAAGCTATCCCTTAACAACATAAAGGCTGTTTTATAATTTTCTTTCAACGTTTTAAGCGAGATTTTAAAATCTTCTGTATATGCTGAAAAACCTAAAGATATAGAATTTCCATATAGTTTTTCTTGGAACTCTTCGCTGTCGTTTTCGCCAGCACCTGTGCTTAACAACATTGCGTATAAATCTGATAAACCTTGTTTATTTATACCGTCATTCACATTACCTGTGGCAAAATTTATGCGAACCGAAATTATAGGATTGGTTTTATTTTCCACCAAATATGCGTTTATTCCAATATCCGTTTTAACTTCATGCACAATAACCGATGCAGAAACAGGAAAAGAAATCATAACTAATAATAAAATAATTCTAATCACGATTTTCTCCATACAAATATGCAATAACTTCGGTATAGTTTTTAAGCAAATCAATGGTGGCAAGCTTTATATCCGCGTTTGAAAGGGCATTTAATTCATCTTCTAATGTATTTATGTCATATCCAATTATCTTACTTGTTCCCAATAAATCAGCAGTCGCAAATAAATCTTCCTTTGCATAGATAAATCCAGCTATAAATACTTTTTTCAAAACTTTTAATTCAGATTCGTCTATTCCATCTGTTTTAATATTTTCCAACTCTTCAAATATAATTTCTTCTATTTCTGCTCGATTTTCTCTGTCTTTAAAAGAAACAGCAATCATCATATTACCACTGTCTCTTGCAAGCCCATTATAACTAACACTGACCGATGATGCAATTTCTTCATCAAGCACTAATTTTTGATAAAGAACTGAATTTTGCCCTTTCCCAGCCAAATATTCAGCAATTAACATAAGGGCATACGCATTTTTATTACTGTCTTTTGAAAGTGGTTTAGGATTATATAACATAATCAACAAGTCTTCATTAATACGATTATCATGCTCTGATATTTTAAATTTAACAGACTTAGGTAATTGATTTTGCTTATGATCTTTTGATTTTTTAGTAATTTTTCCATAATGTTTTTCGATTAACTCTTTTGCTTTTGTCTCATCAAAATTACCAGACAAAACCAACACAGCGTTATCGGGAGCATAAAAATCATTATAAAAATCATGGATATCTTTTGGACTTACATCACTAAATTCTTCTTTATAACCAATCACAGGCACTTTATAAGGATGCCTATCCCACCTGATTCCATCTATTTTCTGCATAAATTGAGCCCGAGGCGACCCATCATACCTCATCACCCGCTCTTGTTCCACCACAGACTTTTCAGCCACAAATTCAGCCTCAGAAAATGACAAGTTTGTCATCCTGTTTGCTTCCATTTCAATTATTTTTGCTAGATTATCCGAACTTGTTTTCACGTAATATGCAGTCATATCTTTTGATGTATAGGCGTTTGTATCCCCACCCATTCTATCAATCGTTCCAGAAAAATCTTTATTAGGTCCTCTAAACATCAAATGTTCTAAAAAATGCGCAACTCCGGATTTACCATAACTTTCATCCATTCCACCAGCCTTATAAAAAATGACTTGCGAAACTACTTCTGCACCTTCATTTGTTGCAAAGATTATCTCTAGCCCGTTTTCTAACCTATAATTTGTAACAGGATAAAGCTCTGCTCTTGCTGATACATTAACTAATACCCCGATTATACAAATTATAATTCGTATCATTACTCTACTTTTTCTCTAACTTTAAAAGCAGTTTCAGCAGAACCAATAATTACTTCGCCTTTTTCTGATGCTTCATTAATTCTGTCTGCTTCTTTTGTTGAGTTAACGACACTTACTGTAATTGTACCAGTTATGAAATTCGTTCTTATTTTTTTGTTATCTGCATTAATTTTTTGTGCGATATCTTTATCCCCAGCCTTAACTTTCGCAAGAAATGCTTTGTCACCAGATGTTTGTTTCACAGCTTTAGTAGAGCCAGTCATTTTTTCTCCAAAAGCCATCTTAGCTTGTTGTTGTGGAGAGATCCTGTTGCTTGCAACTTTAACTATTTCGCCAGGTTTCGGCAACGCAGCATAGTTCTTAGGCACTTGTAAAGGCTCGTTGGTTATAATCATAAATTCATCAGGACTGTACCTGCCTAGCCCAATTTTTTCCTTAAAATTATCAGAAGAACATCCTCCAACAAATCCAACCATTCCTAATACTAACAATGTTCTTATCATCATCTTTGTCCCTTCTTCATTGTCATTAAACCTTGATAAACTATCATAACTGCGCCTATAAAAATAAAACTATCCGCCAAATTAAATGCTGGCCAATGGTAATTATTAACGTGAAAATCTAAAAAATCAACTACTCCGTTATATGTAAATCTATCCAACAAATTACCAACAGCACCACCTATTATAATAGCCAACGCATTTCTTGTTGTTTTATCTTGTTCTTTTTTCATCCAAAAACAAAGCCACACTATAACACCAGCAATCCCCAAAAGCAACGCAATCCTGCCAACCCCAGAAGCACTAGAAAACATAGAAAAACTTATTCCTGTATTTTTAACAAAGACTAGATTGAAAAAAGAAGTAACTTTTATATATCCAACTTCTGAAAAAACGTGAAAAGCAATTATGTATTTAGTTATTTGGTCAGCTATAAACACGCCAACAGCCAATAATATCCCTTGTTTCATTATAAAATCCTAAACATTTATTTTTATATCTTTTATTTTAAAAATATTGTATACCATATTTATTAATAAAAGAGGAGTCAAAATTATGAGCGTAAATATTTCTACATTATCCAATGGTTTAAGAGTAGTCACTGACACAATGACAGACATCGACAGCGTAACCTTAGGTGTTTGGGTAAAAGTTGGGGCACGATATGAAAAACAAGAAGTAAATGGCATTTCACATTTATTGGAACATATGGCTTTTAAGGGAACTGAAACAAGATCAGCCCGCAAAATCGCAGAAGAAATAGAAGACGTCGGTGGATTTATGAACGCATACACTTCACGCGAAGTAACTGCTTATCACGTTAAGGTTTTAAAAGAACATTTTGCATTAGGTGCAGAAATTATTGCAGATATCTTGCTTAATTCAAATTTCCCAGAAGAAGAATTACAAAAAGAAAAAGGCGTAATTATCCAAGAAATCAAACGTTCGCAAGATGACCCTTATGATGTTGTTTTCGACGATTATCAAGACACTATATATAAAGACCAACCATTAGGTCGTTCTATCCTTGGTCCTATTGAAAACATCAAAAAAATGACAAGAGATGATATTTTTGAATACATGAACAATGGTTATACTGCTCCTAGAATGGTGTTTTCGGTCAGCGGAAACATTGAACACAGCGATGTTATGACGGTTGCTGAAAAACTGTTTTCAAATATATCAAGCGAAGACAAAGTAACTTTTGAAAAAGCAACCTATACTCCTGGTGAAGCTCGTCATTCAAAAGAAAACGAACAAGTAAACCTTGTCCTTGGGTTCAAAGGATACGATTACCACCATAAAGATTATTTCACAGCAACGATTCTTTCTGCTGTACTTGGTGGTGGCATGTCTTCTCGTTTATTCCAAGAAATCAGAGAAAAACGCGGCCTTGTTTATTCTATTTACGCATTTTCAAGCTCTAATTCTGATACTGGCAATTTCGGTATATATGCTGGCACTGGTATTGAAGAGGTAAAAGAACTTATCCCTGTGGCTTGTGAAGAACTTAAAAAAGTTACTAAAGAAATCAGTGATGATGAAATCAGCCGTGCAAAAGCAAGAATTAAATCTTCTATCCTTATGGGCAGAGAAGAAAGCGACCGCCGTTGTGATAAAAACGCATCACAATTATTGATGTTTGATCGCATTATTCCAAAAGAAGAAATGATTAATAACTATGAAAAAGTAACTAAACAAGATTTAATCAGGGTTGCAGGAGAAATTTTTTCAACAAAACCTTCTATTGCTAGCATTGGTCCGATTGAAAACGTTTGCAAATATGATGAATTATTAGAGCTTTTAAAAAATTAATGACTATAAAGATAAGAAAATTTGAAAAACAAGATTTATCCCAAGTTTTGGATTTATGTAGGTATATTAGGAACTATCACATCGATATGATGGATGGCTATTTTGCACCCCAAAATGATGAAGAAGAACAAAAATTATTCCTAGATTCGCTTACTAATTCAGATATATTTGCTGGTGTTGCCGATGATGATGGAAAAATTATAGGACTTGCCTTGGCTCAAATCAAAAACGCGCCCTATTTAATAGGCAAAAAAATTATTAATGTTGACAATATAGTAGTGTCAGATGACAACCAAAAATCAGGAATTGGCAAGTTATTGATGGATGCAATATATGATTTTGCAAAAACTAATAATGTTCCTGAAATAAAGCTATCTGTTTTTAATGGCAATATAAAAGCACTTAAATTCTATGAAAAATATGGCTTTAACCTTCAAGAACAAAGGTTAAGCCTAACCATAAAATAATCTTTATTTTATTATATACGTTTTGTCATTTTTATGGTACAATTTATATTATATAAATGGAAAAACACCATGTCGGAAATAGCGAAAAATAATATAAAAATATACGGTTGCGGCGCAAATGAAAGCAAGAAACCATCACCTTTTTTAAGCAAACTAATAAAAGGAAAATTTGGGAAAAAAGCTCTTATCACGCTTAGTGTTTTTGCAACCACTGGTCTTGGATATATAGACAGGGCAAATGATTTATCGTTGACTTATACAGGAACAAAATCTCACTCTATTTATCATTCAGGAATAGATAACACTGCCACTTCACCAGTAGATGAAAAAATATATGGCAGAACCCATCCAAATATCACTCATTTTAATATGCCTATTCATTTCACTTCGACCAAAATTAATGAAGATGGTTCAGTAGAAAGATGGATAAGTTCAAATAAAAAGCTATCATTGTACGCAAAGGCAGATCCACATCAATTAGATATAAAAAACCCATTTACTAATAAAAATGAAACAATAACTGTTTTAATTGAACAAGGTCATACTCAAGAAGAACTTGATTTTATGAAAAATCTACTGAAAATTTCAGCGGAATTGAAAATCAATTATGATAAAATTAAAAACGGTAACAAATCCCATTACGGAAAAATTATATTTACAACAAAAAAATCAAGAGATGATAAAGATACTTATGGATATTTTATGCCATTTCAAGGTATGATCCAAGTTGATAAAATGCCTATTGATGATAAAAACATCATGAAACTAATAAATATTATAAGCCACGAACTTGGGCATTCGTATAGCAGGTATATAAACAGATATATAACATCTACTCAATTAAACGAAGCATTTGCAAGAACCATAGGCTATCTTGCTGAAAAAGAATATCAAAAAAAACATCCTGAACATAAAATATCAAAAGGTAATGCGGCATTCGAAATAATATATAAAGAGGCAAAGAAAAATAATCTTCCATCAGATAAAATGATAAAAGCTCTGTTCATCGGAACTTTACAATATTCTAGCCTAGCTCTTCAATACGACAGTGATCCGTCACAGTTTATTGACAGGAAAGAAGATTTAGCCGCTCTTGAAAAAGAATTCCCAGCATATTTAAGAGATAAAGGCAGAGAAAATGCGCCTTTTATAAAAGATTTAGATGGCATAGATATGGGTTACATGAACGTGTATTTAGACGAAGAAAAATGGTATGAAGAATTAAACAATGCCTTAATAAACTACGGTACATATAATAAAGGCAAGGGTGAAAAGAAAGAAACTATCAATCCTGTTATCATAGAGGTAGAAGATTGGAGAACTGGTAAAAAATACGAAATAGATGCAAGTAAAATTATGAACCTTAAAGAAAGTGGAATCATGCAAATTTCTGACAATCAAGAAAATAATAAAAACCTTACAGCACTAGCAATAGCACGAAAACTAAACAGCAAACTAACATAGCCACTACCACAGTTTTTGAGCAACACATAAGTCTTTGACTATTTTATTTTCATTTTTTTGCATTCGCTCTATACGTTTTGTGCGCTTACATTCAATATCATCAACCTTATCAATCTCGCTCCATTTTTGCATTAATGCTTTTTGTTTGCTAGTCAAGGTAAATTCAGGATATCTATCATCCATATAAAGATAAGTCCTTGCAACGTTTCCTTTTGCATAATCTGGTGGCTCGACTTTTTTCTTATCAATTTTTATACCACAAGTTTCGAAATCTGGCACAGCATCAGGAAGTTCTGCAAAATCATAATTACTTCTTTTCCCATTTACAGAACCAACTGCTGGATATAGGTTATACATATCCGCTTTTGCATCTTCGTTATTTAATTTAGAACTAGGCACCACGTGTTCCCACTCTATTCTCATTGCTCGTTTTGATTTAGGAAAGTCATCAGGCAAATAAGTATTTTTAGTTTCATCGAAAATAACTTCGCAATAAATAGTTTTGCGCATTTCATTATCTGTATAAACGTAATCTTCTAACTTTTCCTTAGACGATTTTAATGATGTTATATAGTCATTCGCAAATAAAGCCACTAAAATTAATCCAATGAAATATATAATTTTCTTTTTATCTTTTTTAGTCATGCTTTATAACCTTTACATGATTATCATTTTACGATTGGCTCGATTCTTACAGTAATTCTACGATTAATAGAACGATGTAGCTCTGAAGGATTTCCTTCTGCATCAAAATTTGGTACTTTTGGTTGAATATCAGCAAGTCCAACAGATTTAAGGCGAAGGGGATTAATTCCTCTGTCGATCATATACCTTACAATTGCACTAGCTCTTGCACCTGAAAGTTCCCAATTGGAAGGAAATTGCAAACTTGCAATTGGAACATCATCGGTATGGCCTTGTACTTCATAGGCAAAGTTAGCATATCTTTCCGCTTTTAACGTTGAAATAATTCTTTTTAGGATAGGTTCTGCTTGAGATCGTAGCACTGCTGAACCACTTTCAAAAAAAGCGCTACTTGCTAAATCTATAAATACACCTTGGAAATCAGATCCTACCGACACTTCTTCACTTGCATCCAAACTCATAACATCACTTTTTACGTCTTCTATAACAAGTTCAAGCGGTTTTACCGTTTCTTCTTGTGCAATACCTTTTCTAAGTTCTGACTGCAATTGTTCGTACGCAACTATGTTAACTTGCGAAACCGATGCCAACAACACAAAAAAACATAAAAGTAAGGTTACAATATCTGCATAGCTGACCATCCAGTCTTGATTGTCATCACCTAACGGTTCTTGTTTAGGCATTTTGACGGTCATATTATTACCCTCTTCTCATATCTCTATCAATTAAAAAATGATCTTTAGGGGCAAGAAATGCATTCATTTTGTCTTGGATATATCTAGGAGATTTTCTCTCAGCAAGCATTGCAAGTCCTTCTGACATTAAAATATCTTTAAAACGGTTAATACTTTCACGATGAGCAAGTTTAGAAGCAGAAGGAAGGAATATCAACCTTGATATCAATATACCATATAATGTGGTAATAAGAGCCAAAGCCATTCCTGGACCAATCGATGAAAAATCACTCATATTGCTAAGCATAATAACAAGCCCAACAAGCGTACCGATCATACCAAAAGCCGGAGCATTATTACCCATACTTTTCAAAATATCAATTGTTTGTAATGAACGATTATAAGCACTTTCAGTCGCATTATATAAAATATCCCTAATTTCAGCTCCACTGTATCCTGTGATAACTAGGTCTACGCCAAAACGAGTAAAAGGCTCTCCTCTTAATGTTTGTTGTGCGTCATTTTCCAACCCTTGCAGACCGCTTTTTTGAACAATATATCCCCATTTTATAATACGACCAACTTCATGTTTAAGAACGGCTTGACTTTCACGATGGGTAAAGAAAATGGAAAAGGCCATTTTAAGTGACATAAAAACATATTTAGATTCAAACGCAATAAAAGTAGCAGCAAAAGTACCGCCTACCACCATGAAAAAGCTAGACACACTCCAAAATATTGCATAATCTTTTGTTGCAATCAAGATTGATGTTATAAATAACAAAACCCCTGAGCAAAACCCGATAAGAGTACCAAACGCGATACCACTTCTTTTTTTTCTAGCCATTACAAAAACTCGCCTTATGTTAAGTTAGTATAAGATTCTCATGTAATATCTATAATTTACAAACGTTAAATTTAGATTAAAATTACAAAGAAAATACAGTCTTTTGCACATATTTTCAACAAAACATTCTATGATCTGCAATATGAATTTTGTTTTGAATGTTCATCAAGCAATAGACGTATAGCCCTAGTTTTATTGTCAAATTCAGGCATATTTTCAATGTGCTCAATAACTTTTGGAACAATCAAAGGATGAGCAGCAAC
This sequence comes from uncultured Lactobacillales bacterium, assembly GCA_964369365.1. Lineage (GTDB taxonomy): Bacteria > Pseudomonadota > Alphaproteobacteria > CAYJES01 > CAYJES01 > CAYJES01. The sequence continues at coordinate 29,102 of CAYJES010000008.1, forward strand.
CATTTTTAAAAATTCATATTGTTTATCTTTACAAACTCTTAATTTTTCATAATACTCTTTATTTCTGCGTCTATCTTTCAATCTTATATGCCTAAAATCACGCATACTTTCTGCATATTCTATCGTTGCATTCAAAACTTTTTTAAATTCTTCCTGAGTCATAGATTAAATCCCTTACTATTTATAATGGATATCATTTTGATTAGGTAGACTATCACTTCTATGATAATTATTAATACGAATAAAAGTAGCTCTTCTTGACATTTCTTTTAATGAAAATGCACCGATATAAGCACAAGCAGAGCGAAGTCCATCTAATATATCATTTACAGTATTTTCCACAGGCCCTTTATATTCCACTAAAATATTTTCACTATCGCCCATGCCGTATTTAGCATTATCATCAGCATCAGTTTTTTTATCAGAACCATAAAATATTTTATATTTGTGATGAGGGTTATCTTTATCAGTAACGATATCTCCGCCATTTTCATCGTGTCCAGTAAGCATACCACCAACCATAACAAAATCAGATCCAGCAGCAATAGCTTTTGCTATATCCCCAGGATTAGCACAACCACCGTCAGACATGATATGCCCCTTAAGCCCATGGGCAGCATCGGCGCATTCAATAATTGCAGATAATTGAGGATAACCAACCCCTGTTTGAAATCTTGTTTTTCCAGTTGAACCTTGACCAATTCCCACTTTTACAATATCAGCCCCTGAAAGGATAAGCTCTTCTGTCATCTCACCAGTTACAACATTACCCGCGATAATGGTTTTATCAGGATACTCATCGCGTAATCTCTTAATAAAATCCGCATATTTTTGAGAATATCCATTAGCTAAGTCAAAACAAATAAATTCAATAGCAGGAGCAAGCGCCATAATTTCTTTGAAAAAATCATAGCTTTCATCTTTCATACCAGAACTAAGCGCCATATATTTAAAATCTTCCTCGCTTTTAATCGTTTTAAGAAAGTGCTTCCATTCCAATTTTGAATAATGCTTATGAATACATGTGAATAATTTTTGTTCTTTTAATTTTTGGAACATTGCAAAAGTACCAACAGTATGCATATCAGAAGCAACAACAGGAACCCCAGCCCATTTTTTACCAGAATGTTTAAAGGTAAAATTACGAAGTAAATCTACCTCGCATCTAGAATTTACCCCGCTTCTTTTTGGTTTTAAAAGCACGTCTTTAAAATTTAATTTTATATCTTCTTCTATTCTCATTTTTTTCCTCTTAATAATCTTAATAAAATGTATGGAAATTTAATTTCAAATGTATTATATATTATTTTATGAAAGATGCATACCAAATTTTAGGAATAAATAAATCAGCGACGCAGGACGAAATAAAATCCGCGTATCGCAAGCTTGTCCGCAACTATCACCCTGATTTACACCCAAATGATAAAGGAGCAGAAGACAAGTTCAAAGAAATAACTCAGGCTTACGAACTTATCGGAGATGCTGAAAAAAGAAAAAAATACGACAGAGGTGAAATAGGTTCAGACGGCAAAGAAAGACCTGGATTTAATTATGGCGGGCAACGCCAATATTCTTCTCATGGTCAAAGTGGCGGATTCGGCGGTGGCGGATTCAGTTTTGACGATTTTGATTTAGGCGATTTATTTTCTGGTTTTGGAATGCCAGGACGTGGACAAAAGCCTAGAAAACCTCAACCTAATTACAGCTCTTTTCGTGAAGCGGCAAAAGAAAACGGCAAAAATCTTAATTACTCTTTGAATGTTTCATTCATTGAAGCAGCACTTGGCATCAGCAAAGAAATTAAACTTGCAAATGCTAAGAAATTAAAATTAAACATTCCAAAAGGAACTGTAGACGCAGCTGTCCTTCGCCTAAAAGGTCAAGGAGCAGAAGGCAAAAATGGCGGATCAAACGGCGATGCTTTAATTACTATCAAGATTCAATCACATCCTATATTTAAACGACAAAACAACAATGTGACTGCTGACATCCCTATAACTTTAAAAGAAGCTATTTTTGGTGAAAAAATAAACGTTCCTACATTGGATGGGATTGTAGCGGTTAATGTTCCCAAAAATTCTAACTCTGGTACTGTTTTAAGACTAAAAGGAAAAGGCATAGAAACCAAAGAAGGAACAGGAGATTTATTATTAACATTAATGATAACTATCCCAGAAAAACCAGATAAAATGGTGGAAGAATTCGCACTTTCTTGGGATGAAGGTGCCGATTTTAATCCGCGAAAAAAACTAGGTTTAGACTAGGATTGGTATAAATATGCAACCAGATAAAAATTGTGATTTATGTAAAAATTTATTAGCTTTCAGAAATGAAAACAAAAATCTTTATCCGACTTTTTTTAATGCTCCTGTGCCTTGTTTTGGTAATATAGATTCTAGTTTAATGATAATCGGTCTTGCACCAGGGTTAAAAGGTGCTAATCAAACTGGACGACCATTTACAAATGATTTTGCTGGATTTTTACTTTACGATACTATTGCTAAGTTCGGATTGTCAGAAGGAAAATATAACGCAAGAACTGACGATGGGCTAAAACTTACTAAGTGCAGAATTGTAAATGCCGTCAGGTGTGTTCCCCCACAAAATAAAGTAACAACAGAAGAAATCAAAACATGCAATAAATTTTTAATCAGTGAAATAAATTCTATGAAAAATTTAAAAATTGTTATAACGCTTGGAACGGTTGCTCATAACGCATTTTTAATCGCAATGAATAAAAAAGTAAAAGATTATAAATTTGCTCACGGTGCCAAACATAAAATAAACGACGTAATGCTGGTCAACAGTTATCACTGTTCTAAATATAACACCAGCACACGCCGCCTTACCCCTGAAATGTTTGAAAACATTTTCGAAATAGCAACAAGCTATCTATAAATTATTTTTTATCTGAACCTAAATCAAGCTTTCCTTGAAGCTTTCCTGTTTTAGGATTGATGATAAGGATGCTATCCATTTCTTTTGAAGTAACAGAAACGCACAACATTCCGCCACATGCAATCATTTCTTTTACAGTTGATTTTACATCCGTATTTAAAACGATTGGTTCAAATTGTTTTTGGGCTTTACTTTCTTCGTCTTTTTTGCCAGCTGTAACTCCGTAAACAATCAAAATTATTCCTAAAAAAAGAATTGCTGTCATAAAAAAAACAACTCCTTTTATCATTTTTAACTTGCCATCTGTATTATCTGTCATGTTATAATATCCCTTATGAAAAAAATTAAAATAAAACCAGAACAAAAAGACATTGGAACAAGAGTTGATAAATTTTTATCGACAAGTTCTGATATCTCTCGCACTAGAATTGCCGCCTTAATAAACCAGGGCAATATCTTTATTGGTGAAGAAAAGATTACAGATATTTCTTCAAAAGTCAAGGATGAAGAATATATTATAACCATACCAGAAAACATTCCTCTAGACGTTCAAAAATCTGACATTCCATTGGATATAATCTATGAAGACAGCGAGATAATAGTTATAAATAAACCAGCAGGCCTAGTAGTCCATCCAGCAGCCGGCCACAGCGATGATACTTTGGTTAATGCCTTATTATTCCATTGCCATGATTTATCGGGCATCGGCGGGGTGGAAAGACCTGGGATAGTACACAGGTTGGACAAAGACACTTCTGGATTAATGGTGGTTGCAAAAACCGACAACGCTCATATAAATTTATCTGAACAGTTTGCCAATCATGAAGTTGAAAAACTTTATAAAGCTGTTGTTTACGGCACATTCAAACCATTATCAGGCACGATAAAAGGCAGCATTGGCAGAAGCCCGAAAAACAGGCAAAAAATGGCAATAGTTCCAAACGGAAAATCAGCAACAACCCATTATAAAACGATAGACAGTTATTTTGATGGTGTTATTTCTTTGGTTGAATGTGACTTAGAAACAGGCAGAACCCATCAAATTCGTGTCCACCTTTCCCAAAATGGGCATTCTTTGGTGGGCGATTCACTATATGGAGGGGGCAACAAAACCCTTAAATCCACCTTGCCTCAAGATGTTCGTGATGCAATCAATAATTTCAAAAGACAAGCTCTGCACGCTTATAAACTCAGCTTCACTCACCCTACAAATTGCGAAAAACTATCTTTTGAAATTCCATTATCAGATGACATTAACCAATTAATCAATATTTTAACACCATATTGACATTAAACAAAAAATAAATATTATTATTGTACCTTCAACAACTACAAAAGGAAAAAACAATGAAAAAATTCATCTTTATACTTATCGCTATTATGGCTATTGCTCCAACTTTATCAATTGCTCAAGATGTAACTACTAACTCAAACAAAGCTGATTATAAAGCAGAAAAACAAGCTATAAGAGCTGAAAAGAAAGCAGAACTTAATGCGGTAAAAGCTGAAAGAAAATCTGAAATGCAAGCTAAAAAAGCTGAAAAAAAAGCAAAAAAGACTGAAATGAAGGCAAAAAAAGCTGAAAACAAAGCAGAAGTGAAAGCTCAAAAAGCCGAAAATAAAGCTGAGATGAAAGCTTTGAAAGAAAGTAATAAAGCTGAAATGAAAGCTTTAAAAGAAAGTAATAAAGCAAAATAATCTGCAATTACAAAAAAAGAGAGAGAGTTTCCACTCTCTCTTTTTATTATGAATTTTGATTTTGCAATGATTGCGACAACCTTATATTCATAACAGGATTAGGATTAATTACCTTTAAAAACGCATTTACCTTTGCGTCACTCCTTAACTTTTCATCAAAAATCAACCCAGCATATTTTTCATATTTCATTGCTTCATCTCTATTTTTCATACTTGCAAGGGCTTTCATCAAATGGCTATATAAATATTTATCATCATTTGCAATCAAACTACTATCATTTACAACCTGATTAGCATTGGCAACAACTTGCTTCATATTAAGTACTGGTTTTGCCTTGCCAATTATAGCGATCACATATTGTTTTTTTATTTCCATTAAAAAATAAGCTGTTTCATCAGTCATATATTTAGGATTTCTTTCAACGATTTTATCGATTCTATCCCAATCACTATCTTTTTTAATTTCACAAATTTCTTGTGCTAAGTATCTTTTAAAATTATCTTGATAGTATTTAAAATCATCATTTAAAATCTTTTTTATTTTATCTATAAAATTCATAATACTACCTCTTCATTATATTACACAACTTTAACCATATTCAATAGTCTACATTAATCATCTTGTTTTGTCAATAAAAATGTATTTAAAAAATTAAAAACTATTGTTGCTTATAAAATTTATGCTATAAAAAGAATAAAATAAATTGGGAGAAATAAAATGTCACTAGGTATAACAGAAATTACATTAATACTAATTGTTGTTATTTTATTGTTTGGGGGCAAGAGAGTTCCTGAACTTGCGCGTGCACTAGGCAAAGCTTCATCTGAATACAAAAAAGCACGAACAACCCTTGAAAATGAAGCAAACGATATAAAACAAGCAATAATGGATGAAGACAACAAGCAAAAACAAGAAAAAATTAACAAAGAAGGCTAGCAATGTCACAAGAGCAAGAACAACCTCAAGGACAAGGTTTAATAGAACATATCGCAGAACTAAGGAAAACTCTGATTAATTGTTTTATTGCATTTTTTATTGCTCTTATGCCGTCGCTATTCATTGCACCGAAAGCTTTAGATTTACTTATTGATTTTTTAACAAAAGACAAAAATATTAAATTCAATTTCTTTACCCCAACAGAAGTTTTCTTAATCCAACTTAAACTATCCGTTGTAATTGCTTTAATTGTAAGCTTTCCTTATATTGCTAAAAAATTGTGGGATTTTGTCTTGCCAGCACTGTACGAACACGAGCAAAAATACGTAAGAAGAGTTGCTTTTATATCGGGTTTATTATTCATATCAGGCGTATCATTTTGCATTTTTGTATTACTTCCTTTATTAATTGATTTCGCGATAAGCTTTACTTCCCCAACCATAGAAGCAACTTTAGGTATCTCTAATATAGTAAATTTATCACTTTGGCTATGTGTTGCATTTGGAATTATGTTTCAAATGCCTGTCATAATTAAAACCCTTATTTCAAGTGAAATGGTAAGTTATGAAACCCTCAGCGACAAAAGACCATATATTATTGTGATTTTATTAATAGTAGCAGCAATAATGACCCCACCAGACGTTATCAGCCAACTTTTATTATTCATACCAACATATTTATTATTTGAATTAGGCTTGTTATTTTCTAAAAAGAAAAGTACACTAAATTCCAATAAAGGAGATTAAAAATGAACGACGATAGTTTTATTACTAAAGGCAATCCATTGATAAGCAGAAAAAAAATAAAAACAATCCAAGATGTTGACAAAGAACTTGATAATATTATAAAAGAAGAAAAACCAACTGAAATTGTTAATTTTATTACTAAACAAAAGAAATTTTTATTACAAATATTGGCGCGCATAAAAAATTCACAACATCAAAGATAAAAGAAAGACCAGCAAAAACTGGCCTTTTTATTTCACAGTCAAATATATTACTAAACTTTTATATTTTGCTTATTGATAATTGATTTTAATTCTATTTTACTTACTGATGATTTCAAATATGGGTTATCTAAAGTCCCAAGAGAGGTATCGACCAGGTCAATCGCTCTTTTCACATCACAATCATTCATTGTTTTATTGATAGAGCACATTATTTTAACTGCCCTTGTGATTATTGATGATTTATGGTGACATGCAATTGTATTGTCTCTATTTATAGCTATAATAAATTTTGCTTTACTTTTATCATTTTTTACAACCTCAACAACAGCATTAGCAATTCTTTTATGAGCTCTTAACAATACTGCTTTATCTTCATCTAAAATTATTTTATTTTTTTTCATAATAACCTCCTCTATATAATCGTTGATTTTTTTTTACATTTATATATCAACATACATTATATGGAAATTTTGTCAATAATTATTTGTTATTTTTCAATTTTTTGGCCACTTAAATATGCTTTAAGAAATTCCTGCAATTCACCATTAAGCACCCCACTACTGTCTGATGTTTCATATCCAGTCCTTAAATCCTTTACCATTTGATAAGGATGTAAAACATAAGACCTAATTTGGTGCCCCCAACCTATCTCGCTTTTATTAGCTTCTTGTTCTTGTTTTATAGCATTTCTTTTTTGCATTTCATATTCATACAATCTTGAACGTAACATTTTCCAAGCAATTTCTCTGTTTTGAAGTTGAGATCTCTCTGATTGACATTGCACAACAATTCCAGTAGGAGCATGCGTAATTCTTATCGCACTGTCGGTTGTATTGACGTGTTGCCCCCCTGCCCCAGAAGAACGATAAGTGTCAATCCTACAGTCTTTATCCTCTATTTTAATTTCTATATTATCATCGATATCAGGATAAACCCAAACCGACGCGAAACTTGTATGCCTTCTTGCATTACTATCGAAAGGGGAAATCCTAACCAACCTATGCACTCCGCTTTCTGATTTCAACCAACCATATGCGTTATCGCCTTTTATATGTAAAGTAGCTGATTTAATACCCGCTTCTTCGCCGTCTTGTTGTTCTATTAAACTAGCTGAAAAACCGCCACTTTTCGCCCACATCGAATACATGCGAAGTATTATAGATGCCCAATCATGAGATTCTGTTCCACCTGCCCCTGGGTGTATTTCCAAATAGCAATCATTTTTATCTTCTGGCTGATTAAACATAGTTTCAAGCAAGCTTTCATCCATATCTGATTTCATCACAAGAATGGCTTTTTCGACCGAAGTAATCACCTCAAGGTCGTTTTCACTTTCACCTAACTCTAATAATTCAATATTATCGGCAAGTTCCGATTGATATTTTTTTATTTTTGATATTTTGTTATCTAAATTTGTCCGCTCAGACATAAGCTTTTGCGCTTTTTCAGGATTATCCCAAAGCCCAACATCAGCAGTTAAATTATCAAGTTCATCAAGACGGTATAACGCATTATCCCAGTCAAAGATGCCTCCTTAGCTGTACTAGACCTTTTTCAATAAAAGCAACAGCATTTTCAATTTCAGCTTTCATACCCAAACACCTTTCACCTAATAAAGCCCGCCAACACCAGGAATTTCATCACTTTTATTAATCTCTTCTAGTATTTGGCGACTTTCATCCAATTCAATTACCTCTTTTGGTTCTGGCGGAATAATTTCACCGTCTTCATCGAACATTGGTTCCTCTTCTATCTTTTCTTCTTCAGGATCTTTACCAATCACAACAGGCAATTCCAAATATTCAGTTCCAGGCTTAAACGCTTCTAAAATGATAACCTTCTTTTCTTCTGGGTTATATTTTTCCAGAGGCTTGCCGGTTTTTCTTTCCACTCTAACTAATTTAATCCCTGCAGGCACACGGAAAGGAGTAGCAGGAGTTCCCTTTAAAGCTTGAGTCATAAAGTTTTTAAATATCGGGCCACCAACCATACCGCCCGTGCTTTTCGCACCCAATGTAGATGGAACATCAAACCCTAAAAATATTCCAACCACCATATCCGGCGAAAATCCAATATACCAAGCATCTTTTAAATTGTCACTAGTACCAGTTTTGGCAGCCAATGGCCGTCCCCAAACACGACCTTTCCATCCACTTCCACGCTCTACCACACCTTGCATCATATTAACCATTTGATATGCGCTCATTTCATCTGTGATTTGCTCTCTATCATCAGGAAGTTCTGGAGGCATTAAACCTTCACTATATTCAATTTGACAGTCTATACACTCTCTTACGTCTTCTTTAAAAATAGTTTTACCAGTTCTATCTTGTATCCTGTCAATTAAGGATGGATAAACTTTTTTCCCACCATTAACAATCATAGCATAAGCAGTGGTAAGTTTAAGTAATGTACTTTCCCCAGCCCCCAAAGACATAGAAAGTAGCGGCTCTAAATCATCACTTATCCCAAAACGTTTTGCATAATCAACAATTTTATCCATTCCAAGCACCTGAGCCATACGAACAGTCATAAGGTTTTTAGAATGTTCCAACCCTACTCTCATTGTTGTTTCCCCGGATATCGACGTTGTATAGTTATGAGGCTTCCATTTAGGCAGCCCTGGACCTTGATCTAATACAAAAGGAGCATCAAGAATTAAACTTGATGGAGTGTAACCATTATCTAGTGCAGCTAGATAAATAAAAGGTTTAAAAGATGAACCAGTTTGACGTTGAGCTTGGACAGCGCGATTAAACTGACTTTTTTCAAAAGAAAATCCACCAACCATAGCCAAAACCCTGCCAGTATGAGGATCCATAACCACCATAGCACCTTCCACATTCGGAATTTGTCTTAAGCCATAAATTTTTTCACCAACTTCTTCACCTGCTTCATTAGTAGATAATTCAGGTAAACCTTTTTTTGCGCGTTCTTTATTACTTAACGTAATTTCCTGTACCAATATAATGTCACCTTTTTTAAGAACATCACGAACCGAACTAATAACATCGCCTACTTTTTGACCAACCAACGATTCTCTTGCCCATTCAACTTGTGATAAAGGAAGCAATCCCTGAGTCCCATCGGCAAAACCAACCGCAGCCATGCTATTTTTAACACTAATAACTACTGCCATTTTCCAATCATCAGGCATAGCAATAGGTTTTTCAATTTCTTTAAAAGTATCAAGCCATTCTGCACCCATACGAATATTCATCAATGGACCTCTATATCCATGATTTCTATCATATTCAATCATTCCCCCACGCAATGTTTCATGCGCTATTTTTTGCAGTTTTGGATCAAGAGAAGTCCTTATTGCCAAGCCACCAAGATAAATTGAATCATCTCCCATAGAATTTACAACTTCGCGTCTTACTTCTTCTGAATAATATTCAGCATTTTTTACTAAATCATCGCCAGGACGTTTATTTAAAACGATGTCAGTAGCTTTTGCATTAATCGCTTGCTCTTCTGAAATTTTACCATCTTCCAACATTCTGCCTATAACCCAATTTCTGCGTTCTTTTGCTGCTTCATAAGATTTTTCTGGATTGTAACGATTAGGCGCTTTTGGAAGTGCTGCCAAAAATGCAGCCTCTTCTAATGTAATATCTCTTAAATCTTTATCAAAATAATTAAGCGCTGCCGCAGCCACTCCATAAGCACTTTTTCCTAAATAAATTTGATTTAAATATAGTTCAAAAATATGATCTTTTGTAAAAGCTCTTTCCATACGCAAAGATAGTATCGCCTCTTTAATTTTTCTTGTGTACGTTCTTTCGCTGGTAAGTAGGAAGTTTTTAGCAACCTGTTGGGTAATTGTTGATGCCCCAACTAAACCGCCACCGCCAAATTTATTTAAAACATTAGTAACCGCAGCCCTAGCGATTGCTATAAAATCTATCCCCATATGGTGATAGAAATTTTTATCTTCTGCTGATAAAAACGCATCTTTTAATACATCAGGTATTTTTTCTATCGGAACAAAAAGCCTTCTTTCTCTAGCATATTCATTCAATAACGTACCATCGCTAGCATACAACCTTGTGGTAACCGGTGGGGTATAAGTTTCAAGTTGGGTGTAATCTGGCAAACCTTTACTGAAATGCCAAATTCCGTACAAAACCGAAACAACAGCGATAAAACCTAGTACGAAAATACTACTAAATAAAGAGGAAAGAAACCTCAACACGATAAATTCTCCTGAAAAATATATATAATTGCGGGCAAATTATAACATTATTCACTTAATAATCAAGGACTAATTTTACAAATTAATCATTTTATAAATTTAAATTTTAATAACAAAAGCCTTAAAGCAAAAAAGTTCTTGCAAAAAATGTAAAAAGGGTGTATATATGTTCACCTGTAACATCGTTGGGCCAATTTATTGGGGCTGCCTGCGGTGTTATCTTTGTTAACCTTAATTAGAGAAAGGATATTAAAATGCCCAAGATGAAAACTAAAAGCTCTATGAAAAAGCGTGTGAAAGTTACCGCTGGCGGAGTTAAAAGAGGTCCTGCACAAAAAAGGCACCGTTTGTACCAAAAATCTAAAAGTATGAAATCAAGCGTTAAAAAAGGTCTGTATGTACATGAAGCAGACACTAAAATGGTAAAACGCTTTTTACCTTATGCTGGTTTATAAGGGGGAATTGAATTATGGCTAGAACTAAAAGAGGCGTGACTACTCGCGCAAGACATAAAAAAATCCTCAAAATGGCAAAAGGTTATAGAGGTAGAAATTCTACTTGTTTCAGAATTGCTCTGCAAAAAGTAGAAAAAGGTTTACAATACGCATACCGCGACAGAAAAGCAAAAAAACGTACTTTCCGTTCTTTATGGATTACACGTATTAATGCTGGTGTTCGTGAACATGGTTTGACTTATTCTAGATTCATGTTTGGCTTAGAAAAAGCTGGCATCGAAATGGATAGAAAAGTTCTTGCTAGTCTTGCTATGAAAGAACCAGAAAGCTTTAGCAAAATTGTACAACAAGCAAAATCTGCTCTTGTATAATTCTATGCATTAAATATATTTAAAAGAGCGGGCTTTGCTTGGATTATTTTTCAAGCATTGCCCGTTTTTTTATTTCAAAAGGTGGAAAAATGACAGATATAAAAACATTAAAATCAGAAATTACAACAGCAATCGAAAACTCTAAAACTTTGACTGAGCTTGAAGATATAAGAGTAAGCTCATTAGGTAAAAAAGGTTCTATTACCGGACTTATGAAAACCATAGGGGCATTAAGTATAGAGGAAAAGAAAACCTTTGGTGCCGAAGTTAATAAAACAAAAGAAGAAATTTCAGAATTAATCGATAACAAAAAGCAAAATCTTGAAATGGCTGAAATAAATCGCAAAATCGCAACTGAGAAAGTTGATGTAACTTTGCCAATTCGTGAAGAAACTTGTGGTCGTATCCACCCGATGTATCAAGCATACGATGAATTGATTGCTATTTTTGCGTCTATGGGCTTTACATTAGCAGAAGGTCCGGATATCGAAGACGATTACCATAATTTCGAAGCCCTAAACTTTCCAAAAGATCACCCAGCACGTCAAATGCAAGATACTTTTTTCATAGAGGGCAAAAATGGCATTATGAATTTACTTAGGACTCATACATCGCCTGTACAAATCCGTACTATGAAAGAACAAAAACCACCGATAAAAATCATAGCTCCGGGCAGAACGTATCGTGTTGATTATGATATGACCCACACACCAATGTTCCACCAAATCGAAGGTTTATATATTGATAAAAACGTGAATATGGGACATTTAAAAGGTTGTTTAGAAGATGTACTAAAAGCATATTTCGAAGTAGATATTATAAAATTAAAATTCCGTCCTTCATTCTTCCCATTCACAGAGCCATCAGCAGAAGTAGACATTGCTTGTTCTTGGGACAATGGTGTTTTAAAAATCGGCGATGAAAAAGGCTGGATGGAAATGTTGGGTTGCGGAATGGTGCACCCGAACGTGATTAAAAACTGTGGACTAGACCCAGAAGAATATCAAGGTTTTGCCTTTGGTATGGGACTTGACCGCCTTACTATGCTAAAATATGGTATCCCTGATTTGCGACACATGTTTGAATTTGATTTAAGATGGGCAAAACATTACGGTTTCTCAGGAATGGACATTCCTTCACAATCAATGGGATTAAGCCTAAATACAGGAGTTAAACGATGAAATTTACATTATCTTGGTTAAAAGATTATATTGATACAGACGCTTCGGTAAATGATATTGCCGATACTTTAACAATGTTAGGAATAGAAGTAGAAGAGCTCTCAAATCCTGGTGAAATTCTTGAACAATTTTGTGTTGCTGAAATCAAATCGGTACAAAAACACCCTGATGCTGATAAATTAAGTTTATTAGAGGTGTTTGATGGCAAAGAAACTTTGCAAATCGTTTGTGGGGCTCCTAATTGTAGAGTAGGACTTAAAGGAATTCTTGCTCGCCCTGGAAATATTATACCTGCAAGTGGCGAAGCATTAAAAGGTGGCGTTAAAATACGTGGTGTTGAAAGCCAAGGCATGATGTGTTCTGAAAAAGAATTAAACCTCAGCGATAATCATGAAGGCATTATTGACTTGCCTGATACTGTGGTTGTTGGCGCTTGCGCTACCACTGCAATTGCTAGTGATGTTGTTTTTGAAATAAAAGTAACTCCTAATCGTGGTGATTGCCTTGGGGTTTATGGTATTGCGCGTGAACTTGCAGCTAGTGGCAAGGGCACTCTTAAACCAATAGATATCAAACCTTTGAAAAACACTTTCAAAAGCCCTATTGGAATTAAAATCGAAACTGAAAACTGTAAACAATTCGCAGGAATTTATGTAAAAAATGTTAAAAATTGCGACAGCCCAGAATGGATAAAATCAAGATTAACTGCGGTTGGCCTTCGTCCTATTTCGGCGTTGGTTGATGTTACAAATTATATAAACATCGCTTTTTGCAGACCTTTGCACGTTTTTGATGCAGACACTCTTAACAATAACCTTATTGCAAGACAAGCCGAAAATGGTGAACAAATTCTTGCTCTTGATGAAAAAACATACACTTTAACCGATAAAATGATGGTTATTGCTGATGAAACAAAAGCAATGTCAATTGCTGGGATTATGGGAGCTGAAAATTCTGGATGTAATGAAAATACCAAAAATGTTTTCATTGAATCTGCCTTTTTTATGCCTCAAAATATCGCAAGTACTGGTAAAGCATTAAACGTATTATCAGATTCTCGTTACCGTTTTGAACGTGGTGTTGATCATAAATCTACTACTGACATGGCGATTGTTGCTGCCAATATGATTATGGAATTATGTGGCGGTGAAGCTTCTGAAATAGTGGTTGCAGGCGAAGAATTTAAACCAAAATCAGCAATTTCATATAACCCAGAAATGAGCAACCAAAAATGTGGTGTTGTTGTTTCATTGGCAGAAACAAAAGATATTCTTGAAAAACTAGGATGCGAAGTTAGTGAAAAAAGTGGTGAACTTCAAATTATTCCTCCATCTTGGCGATTCGATATTGAAAATAAATATGATATAGTAGAAGAGGTTGTAAGGGTAAAAGGATATGAACATATTCCTTCATTATCTATGCCTAGAAATGAAAACTTTACCCCTACCTTACTACCACATCAAATTCGTGAAGTAATGGTCAGACGCGCTCTTGCATCATCAAGAGGCCTATTCCAATCTATATCATGGTCGTTTATGTCATCAAATGATGCTAAATTATTTAATTCAAAAGGATTAAAACTAGCCAACCCAATCACGGAAGAATTGGATGAAATGCGTCCTTCTATCGTGCCTAACTTATTAAAAGCTATTAAGCATAATCTTAGTATGGGTTTTTCAGATTTCGGTCTTTTTGAAATAGGTCCAGTGTTTTATGGTGCAAATCCAAATGAACAAAACATATCTGCAACAACCGTTAGATATGGTAATTTTGAAAATAAATCTTGGCAAGGAAATGCCAGAAAAGTAGATGCATTTGATGCAAAAGCTGATGCAGTAACTATTCTTGCAACAGCTGGAATTAACCCAGACAACTTACCGATTTCAACAGATGTTCCTAGTTATTACCATCCGGGTAAATCTGGTGCATTCGTGCTTGGCAAAACCGTTATCGGTTATTTTGGTGAACTTCACCCTGCAATATTAAAGCATTATGATCTAAACTCTACTGCCGTAATATGTGAAGTGTTCCTTGATAAAGTTCCACTACCTAAAACAAAAGGTGTTAAAACGCAAAAACGTCTTAATATTTCAGAATTACAGGCGATTAAACGTGATTTTGCTTTCATTGCTGATGAAAATGTTGACGCTATAAAAATCACAAACGCAGTAGCAAAAGCAGATAAAGATATTATCACTGATGTTAAAATCTTTGATATATACCGTGGTGATAAATTGCCTGAAAACAAAAAATCTGTGGCTATTCAAATAACAATTCAACCTCAAGAAAAAACTTTGACTGATAAAGAAATCGAAGCTTTATCTCAAAAAGTTATTGCAAATGTTGAAAAAGAAACAGGTGCAAGCTTAAGAGCATAATTTTCTTGGGATTATATGAAAAAACGCGTTATTAAAAATTATAACGCGTTTTTTTTTACCATTTAAAATAAAGTAAATTATTTATCACGAGCTTTTGTAATATTAAATTCAGTCACTGCAAATCCAAGCGGATTTGAAAAAGTATTTGCCATTGCTACGCGCGCAGGGAAATACCCCACACGTATATTCATCGTATATTTCTGAGTTTCTATATTATCTGTCTCAGAGCTGTAAATAATAACATTAAAATGACATTGCCATAAATTACTTGTAAGATTAGTAATACTAAGAATTTCAACCGAACTCGAAGAGTTTCGTGAACCAGTAACCTTATTTATAATAGGTCTTGCAAATTTAGATACTTTTTCCCAAACAGGAACACTAGTAAGATAAAAAACCTCAGTATTATATGCAAACTTACGTTCTATCATTGATTTATCTAAATGCATAGCAAATACAATATTTATAAAATATTCTATCATTACTCTAGTTACTTTATTATCAATTTCTGCCATATCTTGATTAAACGCGTCAATCACAGCAACTTGAGATGACTTATTAATATTACTTAAAATAACAGAATCAACGGTCAATTTGCTTTGCAATTGAAATAGCATCAGGGACATCAGCATAAAGAAAATCACTGAAACCCCTGATACTATTTGAGCTATTAATGAGAGAAAAGAAGCTTTATATAATTTGTTCTCCTCTAATTTATTTTTAAAGTTTTTATATCTATCATTAAACATAAAAGTCTAATCAAATCCTTTTCTTAATAAATTGGACAACCCACTTTTGGATATGTCGGAGCTTCTCTTAACATTTTAATTGTATCCCATGTCGAAACTATTTCAGCATTAGCTTCTAATATCTTTTCTGGGACCTCATGATAACTTTGCTGATCAATGTATGTTACCATTTGAGTGTCAAGATTAAACATGTCAAAAATCTCTATGAATTTTTTATACATAATCATATCTTGCGGAAGCAGATCTTCTTCAGTAGGAGGTATCGTATCGAATATTTTTCGAGCTTCCCCAAGATGCTCATCTCTTTTAATCTTCAATTGAGCAATTAAAGCTTCATAATCAGATGCATTAGATATGTCAAAATCATCTTTTACAACTATACCAAAAGCATTCATTTCAGCTTTTAAATATTCGACGAATTCTACTATATCCACTTTTGCTTCTTCTGCCAATGGCTCTAGCGTCTCTTTATACAAACGGTTATCTAAGTAAGTTTGTACACGATTGTTTATAGTAGATTCAACATCATTTCTGAATGAAAATCTTTCTTTAACAATCCTAGGCACATTACTAGGCATTGCATCAGGAAGTATCCTTCTACTTGGTTCATCTCTAGTTCCTTTTGTGTATCTAGCTAAACTACTAGGGGTGTAATTAGTTACCGCTCTTATTTCACTACCATATTTTACATCACCTAATGCATTAGCATGTCCTATTTTAGGGCAATAATTATCAGGAACATCTGGCATTTTTACAGGATTATAAAAATGATCTTCACGTCCTTGGTTAAAGAACACAAAATTTGAATTTATAAATGTTTTCCATACATTAGGAAGACCAGGATATGCTGTAAAGTTTCTTTCCATATCATTTGATGCATTCCACATAAATTGGAAAACAGCTTCTTTTACAGGTGGCAATTGCTTCGGTGCAGTATGCATCACACTGAAATTAAGTCCTGCAGGTCTTTTTTTGATAAGTTTAAGGTATTCATTATGAGCCTTAAGCACTGCTTGAGTTCCAAGTTTAGGGTCGAAATCTTCATGATCATATTTGTAAAGTTCTTTAACTTCAGGTCCTTTATTAGGAACAGCATGTACCCAAGATTCAGTAGAACAAACATAATATCCATCTTCCCTTGTACCTACCCAACGTCTGGTTGTATATGCTCTTACTAAACCTACCTTAATTTCGCCATACTTACGGTTCCATTCAGAATCGTATAGATATTTTTGATCTTCCCATAAAGGAAATGGATGTTTCTTTTTACCCCATTTAGATTGGTTACCATACACGTCTGAAAGAACACGATTACCTATATCCCAAGAATTTCTTGTAAGTATCATATTTTTAGGCATGAAATTAGGATTATTATAATAATTTATTCCCGATTCATTTGCTCCTGCTATTATATCATCTCTAATAGCATCCATTCTAGCAACACCAGCTTTTTCTGTATTATAAGCCCATGTTGACATTTTGCTCCAAACATCTTTTGGATCATGATAATAAGGAGATAGTAATCCAATATTACAGTTTTCATTCAACTTAAGTACATTTTCTGAATATTCGTAATTGCGGATAATATTTTTATATGCCTCAACAGAAGCAAGATTATCAAGCATATTAGATGCAAAATTATGAACTTTCATCGCATCTGTCAAAGCAGCATCTACATCAACGATTGGTTGTACATAATCGTATCTTTTGTCATATTCATAACTTGAATATGCTGTTTCAGGACGTTTCATAATAGTATTATTGGAACTATCTGTAGTATTTTTTTCCTCTACTACTACTTCAATGGCGCCGCTTTCTTCTGCAACCAAGTTATCAGTTGCGAACATAAGACCAGCCAAAATTGCTAAGAATGTGATGTTATATGTTTTTTTCATGGTTTTTCTCCTTAGTCTTTAATTTGCAGCTTTAGGCGTAGCTGAACCTTCACCCAACTTAGATAATGAACTTGGATCAGATCCAAGATCCGGTGAAGTATACATTGTCTCGAAAGATTCTAGTTTACTTGTAGCAGCTTCTACTAAATTAATGTGATGCAATATAACTGTATTTAAACGCTCTAATGATGCATTAAAATCGTGATTTTCTGAAAGGTTATCATCATTTTCAGACTCTTCTTTTATTTTATTTGCTAATAGCTTTGCTTTTATCAATTGGTCTAATACACCATAGTTTATATGCGCAGCTTCAAGTATCGCATGAATAAAGTATTTTTCCCTATTTGATAAATAGGTATTAGAATTACCATTAACATATGAAATTTGTGTATTCAACGATGCAGACGTGTCATGAGAAATTCCTCCGCCTGGATTAGGTGCAGGCCCAGATTCTTTTGTCATTCTGATTAAAGGGTGATTATTCGGAGCAGCCATAACCCCAGGAATAAGTCTTGGTACGCGACCTTCTTTCTTATCATCACTGACAGTTTGCTTTTTAACATTTGCTTGTGTCGCATTAGCTGCTTTTGTAACAGATTCTTCTGTAGTTGCGGCACTTTTAACAACTTTATTAGGAACCTCTTGAAGTGTCAAGTTAGTCGTACTTGGAGTACATTCAAATTTTTGTTGATATGTTTTACAATACCAAGAAAAAGCAGGCGAAGTAAACATAATCATACTTACAATCAACATAACATTATATTTTGTAAATTTTTTCATTGTTATTCTCCTGTATTAGTTATAAATTCTATTGGAGCATTCATCAATGCTTTAAACATAGTAGCACGAAGTCTCATATTCAAAAGATTAGCTTTTTCAACATTCGCATTTATTTTTTCAAGCAAAAGGTCCGAATTTAATACTTCTTGCCCTCTTATATTTCCAGGATCTGAAACACCTTTTTCTGCATTCCTTTCCGCTTTTTCTAACGATTTTTGAATAAGGCGCTCAACCGCTGCAAAAAATTTAGTTTCAGCATCGACCATATCCACATACCTATCCCATTTTACTTCAGACAATTCATCTTTTGTATAACCTTTTTTAGTAATAAAGTAAGCTTTTACAAAATTTTCAATATATTCATCTCTTTCTTTTGTTACTTGTTCTTTTTCTTGCTCACGACTTGGATAAGCTTCTGGCTTTTTACCACCACTACTTTCGCCGCCTTCGCCACCTTCGCCGCCTTCGCCGCCTGAGCCACCTGAACCGCCTGATCCACCTGATCCACCGCCTGAACCACCTGATCCACCTGACACACCTGAGGTTGCGCCTGAACCACCTGACGAAGCAGAACCAGAACCACCTGATGAAGCAGATCCGGCAGAAGTAGTGCCTGAACCACTAGAAGAGCTAGCATCACCAATATCCCCAGCTACTTTATCAATCCCATCGCCAATCATAACTCCAGTATCAACAACAGTTTGAGCTAATCTTTCGATACCAGCCGCCATAGCTGCCACCTGACCTACGCCTCCTGATCCCATTGTGAATATTGCCTTAACCTGAGCAATCAAAAAAGTAACTTGTGAAGTGATAGAGGCAGCAAGCTGTACATATTCCTTTATCATCGAAAGTCCTCTTTTAATATCTGTGGTAAAGAAAACATTTGCACGAGCAGGAGAAGGAGATGCAACAATCGTTACTATCATAATAGAACAAATAATTGCGTAAATTTTCTTTTTCATATTATCCTCTCTTCCAAATCTTCTAACTATCTATTATTTAGAATATGTGTTTTTAACAGCGTTTTGTATTATCGCATCAAGACCTTCTTGCGATAAATTGCCTGGTTTATAATTACTAGCGCCTGATTGAATATCTTTATTTACCGCCTCTAGATTAGAGGCATTATTATTAGATGTAGTACTACCAGAATTAGTCGAAGTACTTTCAGACGAAGAATCCGAACCATTAGAATTTCCGCTTCCTAACGAGTTTATTCCCGAATTAATCGCTCCAGATATAGCACCACTAACTGCGGAACCGACAGCTCCAGATATAGAACCATTAACTACCGAAAGAGCTCCAAACATTGTGCTTAAACCGTCTCTTGCATATGATACTGTTTCTGCAGCAATTTTTGTTGCGATAGTAAGGTCTGACAATTGCATATCACTTGTAACTTTAATACTGTTTGCTGTCATTTCTCTTGTACGAACATCTTCACCCTCTTGGATTGCTTTATTTTGCACATCGAAAACAAGAAGACCTTCATCATTTAAAGTAGAAAGAATAGCCGCTGAAGACCCTAATGCGTGATCCGTATGAGCCACTGCTTCAGATTGAGATTGTATTTGAAGAGCAACAAAATTTTCAGCATCTTTTATCGGATCCCCCGTTGATGCCTTTGCTTTAATATCTGATTGATGTGCAGATTTTATTGCCCCAGCATTACCACTAGTATAAGCAGCTGATAATCCAGAATTATTAGTAGGAGGAAGCACGTACGGACTAACCTCTTTCACACTTGAATTAAAACCAAATTTAGTCTGAACAACATTGTCAATATCAATATTAACAGACCCTCCAGCACCAGATAAAGAAGCACTTGCCGAAACACTACCGAAATTAAATGCCTGATTTATCGAACTGCTTCCACCTAACAACATATTTACAACATCAGCAGGTAAATTAAGCCCACCAACAGCAGCTTGTAATGCATCTGCAAACCCAGGCATATTAGCCAATAGTGATGCATCAATGCCAAGCGCACCTGCAACTTCTTGAGCCAAACCAGTAACTTCGCCAATTACACCTGTTACATCATTCACTACACCAGCTACTTCACCAACTATTGCAGAAGCATCTTGTATTACACCAGCAACGTCCTGCAAAAATTCGCTATCTGCTATTGCTTTGCTAATTTCATCAGTTATTGTTCCTATTGCTTGATCAATAGCTTGCTGAGCCAATTGAATTCCTGCTGCTTGAACTTGAGACAACAATTGCATGCCCATCGATTCGAACATAGACCCTATATTATCCCCATTAATCAATGCTGTAACAAGTTGTTCAGGAGAAGGAAGCACACCTAATATATCAATTCCAAATTCACCTAATGTATTAAATACTTCTCCTACTTCTGCAAAAATTTCATTTAATTGCAATTCTTCAGCAATAACACCTATCGCTTCGTTTAAAAGTAATGACCCTTGCTCTATTGCGAATGAAATTGCCTGATTTACAAGCTGCATACCAGCAGCCTCTAACACTGCTCCAATATCACCACCTGAAATAGCCGCATCAATAACACCATTCAACACTGGTCCTATGAAATTAAGAATGTCATCGCCTAAAAGTTCACTCAATCCTAGGCTAGAATCGACCGCACCAAGAAGTGCCCCAAAATAATCCCCTGACATAATGTCGCCGGCTATACCCATAATATCAATATCGCCAAAGATATCCTTAATACCCGCGGAAATATCATCAAGAAATTCCGTTATACCCAAATCGGCGACAAGATCCCCCAAAAAACCTCCGGCAAGGGCGTCTAAATCTACGAATAAATTAGCAAGACCAATAATACCCGCCAGACCTAAATTTTCTATGTTTTGAACATAGTAAACCGCTTGCGCAATCGTAGCAGTAACCGAAGTTACTTTATTTAATACCATTAAGACGTTATGAGATTTTTCAAGAACATAATCCGAAATCGGTCCCGCAGATGCATCAGGTGCAGTAAACATAAATGCTAATGCAACAATTGCTAAATATGCACCTAATTTTCTTTTTAAATTTTTCATTTTACACCTCAATTCAGCCTATTAGTATAGATATCACTATTGTTTCTTAGTCATAGCACCAGTACTAGCATACATTCTAAGCAGTTTTACACAAGAATCAGCTCTGTCAACTGCGTATTGAGAAGCGTCAGCACACGCAGCTATTTTAGTATTCATCGATGCAGACATAGTATTAGCAAGAGCTTTACTACCAGCCAAATCTGTTACTGCTGCCTGTTTAGCTTTAAATTCTTCGGCCTCAGCTTTTGGATTGATAAGAGCACTACATGCAGTATTAATAGCTTTTGCTTCAGCAATAAGACTTGCACAATATTCTCTACTAGCTTCATAATGTTTGCTAAGTTCTTCCTCTGATGCATTTTCAGGAGGTCTTAAAGCATTATGCAATTCACTAGCAGCTTTAGCTACATCGCCTTTTTTAGCTGCTTCATTAAATGCTTTAATACCATTACCAACCCTTGAATCTATCTCTGTTATATTTGAAACCACTTGATCCGCAGTTCCAAGAGCGCTGTCGGCTACTGATAGTAATTGTTCAACACCACCTAACAATTGTCCACCTGAAAACATTTCGCCAAGCGACTTAATCATTTGATACGTACTCATCACTATTTTAGCAATCTCCAACACCTCTTTAAGTTTGGAAACGTACATCTTAACCTTCATTTTAAACGCTTGCCAATCCGAAGTAATCGCAGGTGCTGCAAGAGCCTGATTAAAATTGGTAAACAAAAAACATGCTGTAAGAAATACAATAGTTAGTTTTTTAAATTTAGTCATGATGGTAACCTCCATATATTTTTATTATTATATATATTAAACACTATAATTGAGGCAAAATAAAGAACTATTTTTGCCACATTGTGTCATCATTTATTTATCAATTCAATTGTTTGTTTTGCGATTTCTAATTCTTCATTTGTTCTTATCGCAAAAAGCTTTATTTTACTGTTATTATTGTTAAATTCTAAGTAATCTTCAAATTTTTTAGTATTTTTATTAATATCAACATCGATTCCTAGATATTCCATATTTGCCAAAGAATGCTCACGAACATAACTTGAATTTTCGCCAATTCCTGCTGTGAATACAATTGCATCAGGCATAACACCAAGCCCACCAAGATAAGCACTTATATAATGCTTTATTCTATGACATAACATATCAAGAGCTAACTTAGATTTTTCATCGCCTTTATCTACATTTTCAAGAACATTTCTTAAATCGCTTGTTCCTGAGATTCCCAAAATTCCTGATTTTTTAGTCAGCACATTATCAACTTCTTCTACTGACATATTAGCATTGGACGCTAAAAATCCGACAACAGCAGGATCTATCGATCCACATCTTGTTCCCATCATAACCCCGTCAAGAGGAGTAAGTCCCATAGATGTATCAACACTTTTTCCATTTTTAACTGCTGTGATGCTTGACCCATTTCCCAAATGCACTGTTATAGCATTAACCTCTTCCGGCTTTTTACCTAATATTTCTGCCAGCTTATAAGTAACATATTTATGCGATGTGCCGTGAAATCCATATTTTCTAACTCCAAATTTTTCATAATATTCATAAGGCAAAGGATACATAAATGCACTATCTGGCATTGTCTGATGAAAAGCAGTATCCAAAACAACAACATGTTCTACGCCTTTAAATATATCCATTGCTATTTCAATGCCAAGTATCCCTGCAGGATTATGTAGTGGTGCTAAAGGAACCGCATTCCGCAATTTTTCAATTATTTCAGGCGTTATTTTTTGAGGTTCAGACAAATCACCACCATGAACGATTCTATGCCCTACCCCTGAAATTTCAGAAACGTCTTTTAATACTCCTACTTTTTCATCAAGCAATAATTTAACTACTTCTTCCATACCTTCTTTATGCGATGGAATATTTTTTTCAATAACGATTTTTTCACCAGCTTTATTATGATTGAAAACAACTTTTTCATTTGCAACTCCTATTTTTTCAACTAATCCAGAACAAAGGACGCTTTCATCACTCATATTAAAAATTTGATATTTAATAGAAGAGCTGCCAGTATTTATAACTAATATTTTCATTTTATTCCTCATTCGCTTGTAACGCAGTAATGGCAACGGTATTAATAATATCTAAAACCGTACTACCTCTTGATAAATCATTCACAGGTTTTTTTAATCCTTGTAAAACTGGACCAATTGCAATCGCATCTTCTGCAGCACGTTGCACTGCCTTATAAACGCTATTACCTGTATTAAGATCTGGAAAGACAAAAACATTTGCATTTCCTGCCACTTTGCTATTTGGCAATTTAGTCTTAGCAACTGTTTTTGAAATCGCAGCATCAAATTGCAAAGGACCTTCAATGTCAATATTCGGATATTTTTCTCTTGCGATTTGCACTGCTTTGACAACAGCATCAACATCTTCGCCAACTCCGGAAGATCCAGTAGCATACGAAATCATAGCAACCAAAGGCTCCATTTCAAAAATTTTAATAAGTTCTGTTGAAGAAGCTGCTATCTCTGCAAGTTGTTCTGGATTTGGATTTGGCATAACAGCGCAATCTCCAAACACATAAACTTTATTTTTAAAGCACATTAAAAAAGCTCCAGACACAACAGAAATCCCAGGCTTGGTTTTTATAAATTGCAATGCAGGACGAATAGTTTCAGCAGTTGTATGAATTGCGCCAGAAACCATTCCATCGGCATGACCTTTGTAAACCAGCATAGTCCCAAAATAATTAACATCTGCCATTAATTCTTTTGCTTTTTCTATGGTTACCCCTTTATCTTTACGAAGCTCGTAATAAGTATTTACATAATCATCAAAACCATCGAATTCACTTGGATTAATAATTTCGATATCTCCTAAGTCTAGTTTATTTGCTTTGATAATTTCATTAACCTCATCCTTATCGCCAAGTAAAATAGGCACAGCGAAGCCTAGCTTTTTAATTTCCGCAGCCGCTTGGACTATTCGATTACAATTACCTTCTGGCAAAACTATTTTCTTTAAGTTATTT
Source organism: uncultured Lactobacillales bacterium (assembly GCA_964369365.1). Lineage (GTDB taxonomy): Bacteria > Pseudomonadota > Alphaproteobacteria > CAYJES01 > CAYJES01 > CAYJES01. The sequence goes on from CAYJES010000008.1 coordinate 53,633, forward strand.
TTAGCCTTTTCAATTAAAATAAATTGCGCCATTCTGGATGGTATAACTTTAATTTTATAATTAATTAACATATTAATTAGGTCATCTTCAAAATCTTTTACTGATGCAACTATGTCAATTCTTGGCGATAATACAAATGACGCAACATCTTTATGCTCTGCAGACACAGTAATGGTTGGAAGACCCAACATTTTAGCCATTTTTTCATTCAATCCAGAGCGAAAAACCGCATCATTGCAAACTATATCATATCCTTTAAAAATTATATAACTAAATTTTTCTTGCAATTCTAGCGTATAAGCAATCAAAGCATCAAAAAATTCGCCTGACTTTCCTTCTTTGAACATCGATTCGACTTTAGCATCAGAAAACCCGGCATTAGAAGTATCAGCAATGACAACTTTTTCGCCTTTATTTTCCAATTTTTTCATTAATTCTTCAGCTTTTTCAAAGCTATTTACTTCTGTCCCAAGCGGAAAAATAAAACAACCTCTTAACATAAAAAACTCCTAATGACTCATAACAATTAAGACCCAGATATATATGATAATAATTAAATATAGGTAAATTTTATATTAAATAAAAATATAATAAAACAAATTAAACAGCTTTTTCACCGCAAATATATCAAAAAAAATATTGACTTATTTATTGCTTTATATTATATTTTTGTCGTTAATTTTGTGAATTAAGGATTAAAAATGCAACATAATATGTATAAAATCATAAAAAAGCAAAATGGTGAAAAGTTTGCAAAAGCAATCCGCAATTATGATAATGCGATTTTCGACATCCCCAATATTGATAAAATTGTAAAATATGCAGGCAAAGAAGCCGAACCCATTATGAGCTATCTTGTTTCACTTAAAAACATTGAAATCAATGAAACAAACATCACGGGTAGCCCTATAGAAATTCTAAAAAAAGCTGGATACAACGCGTATTATGCTGATACTTTTGAAAAACAAAATGATATTTCTAAATATTTTAAAGACAACGAAAGGCTATGCACTTTTCGTGATGAAAGAAGATGCCAAGATTACTATATAATAAACTGCATAAAAGAAAATGTTAATGAAGTTAGCAGAGAAAGCTTTAAACACCCATCACGTCAAGACGACTATGGAACCAGTGTTATTTCAATTCAAATTCTTAAATCAGGCGGATTTATTTCTATAAAAAATCGTTATAACCATACGGTTGAAAATCCAGACAACACCTTTAATTCAAATCCTGATAATATTATATTAGGATTATCTCAATCGTTAAGAGACTATTTCAATGTTGATTTTTCAAGCTCTCACATAAGCTTACCTGATAACTACATTAAGATAAAAGATAATATTTATAAATATAACCACGAATATTATAACGTTTATTATGGTGAAAATTTTTACATTAAAAATGGAAAAATAATAGAATTAAGTAACGATAAAATTGTACTTGATAATTTTATTCTTGATTGGAAGACTAAAAAAATCATCATCGGTGATGAAAGTGATGGATTTTTAAAAGCTATAGAAGATGAAATAAAAAATAAGAAGCTAAGAGTTATATTGAATGAAAAAGGCAACAAAGTATTATTAGCTAACAACGAGCCAATCATTGAAACAAAAAATGGTAAAATTATTTCAATTCATTTCAGAGATGTAAAAAAAATAAAAAGCAACTTTCTTGTAAATTCAACATATGTAGAGAGTATCATTCTTGATAAAACAGAAGAAATTGGCTCGCATTTCCTTGAAAACGCTTATAATTTAAACAGCTTTACAGGAAATAATCTAAAAGTGATAGGAAATAATTTCCTGGCAAACAATTATAATCTTACATCTTTATTCTTACCTCTTGTTGAAAATATTGATAATGCATTTTTAAAAAACAATGAAGTTCTAAGCTTTATGTCAGCGAACTCTTTAAAAGAAATAGGTAATGATTTTTTATACATGAATCAAAAATTAGAAAATTTAACACTAAAAAACCTAATAAAAGTAGGAGAAAATTTTATTTCAAACAATAAGTGCTTAAGTTATTTTTCTGCAGACAAATTAAAGCATACGGGAGATTGCTTTTTCAACAGCAATATCACAATAGAAAACATCTCTTTACCAATGCTTGAAACTGCTAATTCTTGGTTTCTATGGAGTAACAGAAACATTAAAACAGCTTTTTTCCCAAAATTAGTAAATATAGGAATTGGATTTATGCAAAATAGCCATAACTTAAGTGTATTAATAATAAACACAACAGAGAACAAAGCAGATAAATATTTTTTAAAAACCAATTATAACAAAGATCATTTACTAAAAAAATCCATAAAAAAACGTTGCTCACTCGACAGCATAAAGTATCAATATGCTACATTACAAAGAGATTAATTTGCAAAAACAGTAAAATCGCAGAAATTTAAAATGGTAAGGTTATACAAAATCTGCTATGATTGGAATTCCAGGCATTTTCTTCTCAACCATGCAGGCATAAAAAAAACCACTTTGTAAGTGGCTATTTTATTCGATTTAAAGTGGTGAGCGCGCTGGGATTCGAACCCAGGACCCTTTGATTAAAAGTCAAATGCTCTACCAACTGAGCTACGCACTCGCTAACCAATAAAATCGTAAGCAACTATATAAATCTTTACTTGAAATGTCAACAACTTTTTTATAAAATTATAAAAAAAGTTTTATTCATCCGGAGAATATTAATGACAAATCCCAGTTTTATAAGCTCTTCAGGCTTCAACCTATCCTATATTTTAATAGAAGGAAAAGAACCATATATTACATATTTTCATGGAAGCAGGTCTTCAAAAGATGCTACTAAATCAAAATTTTTACAAGAAGTGGCAAAAAAAACTGGGTGCGGATTCTTTTCTTTCGATTACACAGGACACGGGGATGCAGAAGGAGATTACGAACAAGATGGATCCATATCAACATTTAAACAAGATGTGACAAGTGCTCTAAAATTCCTTAACAAAAAAACTGTAATTGTCGCAAGCAGCATGGGTTTTTGGCTTTTTTGCTTAATTTGTGAAGATTTTAAAAATCAAATAACAGCAGGAATAGGAATTTCTTCTGCACCTGATTTCACTATTGATATTCAAAAAATGTTAAATAATAATCCAGAATATGCAACGGATAATGGTGATTACATTAATTTTAAGACGCTTGATGGATTCGAACATAAGTTTATGAAAAAGTTTTTAGATGATGGTGGAGAAAATACAGTATTAGATAAAAAAATAAACTTTGATAAAGATGTTATTTTAATTCATGGAGATAAAGACGATTGGGTGGATTGGAAAAAAATTGCAATCATAAAGGATTCGTTTTCATCCTCTATGATTAAAATGATTATAGTAAAAGGTGGTGAACATAGAATGGATAAACCACACGAATTGTCTATTATAGAGCAAGAAGCACTAAACTTTTTAAAATAAATGTTGAAATTGTTGATTTTTTTGCTATTATTTTCGGAATTATGAAAAATCTATTAACAATATTTATGGTTTTGATTGCATCTCCTGTTCTTGCGAATGTGGGGGATAGCAATATATGCTTTTTCCATACTGCTAAAGTTGAACAAAAAGAAAATATAAAAGAAAACATATTATCCACTATTGCACTTGTCGAAACAGGAAGATTTGCAGGCGATACAAAACTTGGTCATCCATGGCCTTGGACAATCGCTTATGAAGGCAAGGGTGTTTATTTTGACACAAAACAACAAGCTGTAAAAAAAGTAAAAGAACTTTTAAATCAAGGAATTAGCAGTATCGATGTCGGATGCATGCAAGTTAATTTATATTATCATGGAGATGCATTTAATTCTATTGAACAAGCTTTTGATCCGCAAAGTAATGTTGAGTACGCGGCAGAATTTGTAAATGAATTATATCAAAAACATGGATCTTGGGGTGCTGCAGCTACTGCATATCATTCACACAATCCGACAAAGGCCTCTAAATATGAAGAAAAGCTAATAAAAGTCTGGGGTAAACTAAAAAAACATCTAGCATCTGGTGGGAAGCTATATGACACAGCGCACCCAACTATGATTGCAAGTGCATTTACTGTTGACAAAGTTACAACACAACCTATTAGTAGTAAGGAATCAACTACACTTTATAAAGAATCTGACCTAGCGTCTATTCCTGCCCCAATTTCGGCTCCTGCTGCTGTTTTGGTAGACATGGAAAAGAAAAAAAGAAATAAGCAAATTTTTATAAAACAACAAAATTATAATTATGGAAAAACAGCCTCTACTAGTAACGGATATGAATTATCTCAAGCAGAATTCGCCAACCAATGGCGGGCAAACAAACTTACGGAATACAGATTAAAAAGAGGGACTATCGCACCCCCTGTATACCGTTCTAATACAAATGAAAAGAGTTTATAAAATGGAAAATTATGCAATAATAGCCGATATTGGCGGAACAAATGCACGCTTTGCAACAATTAATGAATCTGGGGAAATGTCAGATGTTAAATGTTTTAAAATAATTGAATTCGATTCGGTTATAGACGCCTTTAATTCTTATGTTGATAATCTTAAAACAAAAGAACGACCAAAAGCCGCTGCTTTTGCTTTTGCTGGGCCTATTGTTAATGATGAAATAAAGCTTTTAAATGCTAAGTGGTCTTTTTCGTTGACTGAAACTGGGGATTTATTAGGACTTGACTACTTCACTGTTGTAAACGACTTTGTTGCCCAGGCATTTGCGATTCCTGATATAGATGAAAAAGATAAAATAAAAATCGGTGATTATGGACATACTGCGGATGCATGTCCTATTGCTGTTATCGGTGCAGGCACTGGACTTGGCGTTTCTTGTTTAATTCCTGATGAAGACGACTTTATCGCAATCCCAACAGAGGCAGGACACATTACTGCAAGCGGAGTTGGGGAAAAAGAAGAATTTGTAATAAGCTATTTATACAAAAAGTATAATCATGTTTCTTTTGAAAGAGTAGTTTCTGCCCAAGGTTTGGAAAATATTTATGCAGCTTTGTCGTTTTTCAGCACTGGCGAAGAAATTGCAATTAATTCAATGGATATTTTTGAAAAAGCTAAGAAAAAAGATCAACTAGCGCTTGAAACCTTTGATCTATTCTTTTCTTTCCTAGGGCGTGAAGCAGGAAATATTGCCTTAACCTATGGTGCATTAGGCGGAGTTTATTTGTCTGGAGGAATTTTAACCAATCCCGATGTAATAAAAATGCTAAAAGATTCGCGTTTCAGATCAAGTTTCGATGAAAAAGGCAGATTTAAAGATTATTTACAAACTATTCCTACATATGCGATATCGGCAGAAAACGTCGGTTTGCGTGGACTTAAAAATATGATGATAGAATATTTTGAAAATAATGCTTGATATTTATTTTAAAAAATGATATTAAGTACTATCTTTTTTAAAAAGACAAATTTTGGGGGTGTAGCTCAGTTGGTTAGAGTGTCTGCCTGTCACGCAGAAGGCCGCGGGTTCGAGTCCCGTCACTCCCGCCATTATTTAAATAACGACCTATAACTGGGTCGTTTTTTTTTATTTCCTGATTTTACAATGTAAAGCGGAAGTGACGATTCCCACCTAATTTATTCAAACAAAACAATAAAAAAAAGATGGTTGTTTTTACAAACCATCTATTTAAATTTATTATATATATAAAACTATTCCAAATAATAAGTCACAGTTGAAACAACCCTTATTTTTTTATTTATGTATGACGATTCGCTGCCTCTTTGACCTGCATTTTTAGGAAGAATTGAAAAAACACCTTGATATGCCGTTTTGATTTTGCCAACTTTGGTATCTGAATTTTTAGCAAACTCTTCTGCTGCTGCCTTAGCGTTTTTAGTAGCCTGCTCCAGCATTTTAGGTTTTACATCATTTAATTTGGTAAATAAATAAAAAACAGGAGATCCATACTCTTGATTATCAAAAATCACACCTTTTGCAACAAGCTCTCCGATATTACTTAATCCATTTTCAACATTATTTACTTTATCAGATTGTACATATATTGATTGGGTCAATATATATCTAGCATCAGAATTTTTAGGTGTCGAATATGGATTCGTTTCTAAATCATTTGTATTTATCCTGGCGACCGAAACTTCATTATCAGAAAATCCTTTTTCCTTTAAATAAGCAACTATTAAATCCTTATTATTTTCCAATGTATTTTGGGTTGCATTTAACACTTTCCCAGTTGCTATAAATTTAATTTCCCATATAGCCAAATCAGCAACAACATCCATTTCGGCAAGACCTTTTACCGTTACATTTCTGTTATCCATTTTTGCTTTATAGTAAAAATATCCAGGAAAAAATCCCGCCAATATAAATCCGAAAGTAATTAGCAATATTGATGTAATATTAAAACGGTTGGTCATAATTTTTGCTCCATTCAGCAATTTGTTATTTCACGAAAATTATTGATCGAATAAAGTGTCAATCTCAAGAACAATCATAATTTCATTATCAAGTCTAACCACACCGTTCGATACATTACGCCATCTATGATCTAGTGTGCTTGGATGACTTTCAATTCTATCTAGTGGCAATGTTAAAACAGACCCAACACTATCAACCATAAGGCTATATAACTCATTACCATGTTCAACGGTTACACACATTTTCTTTTGGGTATCAAGAGAAGGAAGTCCAAGCCTTTTTCGCATTTCGATAACCGTTACAATACGACCACGCAAATTAATAACACCAGCCACTTCTTCAGGAGCAAGAGGAACATCAGCAATAGTTTCAGTCACAAGAATATCTTGAACTCTTTCAACAGGCATGCCAAATAATTGGTTATCAATATATACTGTTACGTATACTTGTTCGCTATTACCTGTTACAACCACACTGTTCGATGACCTAGTAACTATGTCGTTCATATTAAAACTCCTTAATTAAAAAAGATATTTACTATATATAATATATTATATATAATTAGCATGTTATTAAAATTTAATAAAGATTAAAAATGATAAAATTAAAAAACATTACAAAAGTATTTAAACTTAAAGCGCTTGACGATATTTCTATAAACTTATCAAATGGTGAAATTATCGGCCTTATCGGACCTAATGGCGCGGGCAAAACAACTTTAATGCGTATAATCACTGGAATTTTAAAACCTACTTCTGGCAACATTTTAATATCTGATATTGATATCGAAGAAAGTGATGAATTCAAAGAGATTATCGGATATATGCCTGAAAATTCTGCTCTTTATGATGACATGACGGTTCAAAACTATCTTACATTTATTGCTCAGGCACGAAAAATAAAAAAACAAGATATAGCATCCGCAATTTCAAAAGCAAGCAAAAGCGCACAAATTTCGGATAGACTTGGTCAAAAAATAGCAACATTATCAAAAGGATACAAAAGAAGAGTCTCTCTTGCTCAAGCTATAGTTCACGATCCAAAAATACTTATTCTTGATGAACCAACAGAAGGTCTTGATCCTAATCAAAAAAAAGAATTTTATGATTTAATTGCAGGTTTTAAAAAAACTAAACTTGTTATAATTTCAACTCATGTTCTTGATGAAGTAAAGGGATGTTCTAGAATTGTTCTTATTAATGACGGAAAAATAATCCTAGATTCACCTTCTTCTGATATTAAAATAAAAGAAAACGAAAACCTTAATGACTTGTTTTACGCTCTTACGAAAGGAAGTCAGAAGTAATGAAAGCTATTTTTAAAAGAGAGTTTATTAATTATTTTAACACCAAAACTACCCTTGTTTTTGCAATTTGTTTTGTATTTTTTGCAAACTTCTTAGCACTTAATTATGCTGAATTACTTGCAACAAACAATGCTGACTTAACTGTTTTTTTCTCTTTTCATCCTTGGCTTTATTGCCTTTTATTACCTGCAGTGTCTTCGCCAATTTTTATAGAAGAAAGCAAAAAGGGATCAATAGAAATCTTATTCTCACTTCCTATCAACTCTTTTAATATCTGTCTTGGAAAATTTTTGGCCGTTTGGGCTTTTGTTGGCTGTTGTTTGCTTGCAACATCCACTATATGGATTACCTTAAACATATTTGCAAGCCCTAGCAATATTTTAATCTTGTTCGGATACATCGCAAGCTTTTTGCTAGCTGGATGCATGCTAGTCATAGGAATGGTAGTATCTTCTACCACCCAAAGCACTACCATTTCTTTTATTGTTACAACAACAATTGGTTTCTTTTTAATTATTATCGGATACATCAGCAATATAAGCTTTGTTCAAGAATTTTTGCCAGTACCTATTATTAATTTGATATACACATTTAATTTTTCAACTGCATATAATAATATGTTAGAAGGAATTATAAATATTAAAAATATTATTTGGTTTTTTTCTTTTATTTCTCTTGGACTTATCCTTAACACAGTTTTACTAGAGAGGAAAAAATCATGAATAAATTAGACTCTCTTATTAATCGTGTATCTAAAAATAATATTAAATATTATATTCTCGTGTGCGCTTTTATAATATTTATTTTAATAAATACTATGTTCAGTCCCTTGTTAGATATACAACTTGACATAACCCAAAATAAAATAAACACATTATCAGAAGATACAAAATCCGTTATAAATGAAATCACATCCCCTGTTGAAATCAAACTATTCTATTCAACTGAACTTAGCAATGTATCTACGATATATTCTAGTTATCTAGATAAAGTAAAAAACACACTTATTAGATACAAAAATTATAATCCTGATAAAATTTCTATTCAATTTCATTATATAGAAAATGTTTCATCATCAATGAATACTGCTATTGATTACGGATTAACAGGAATTCCAATCACAAAAGGTATAAGCGGATATTTTGGTATAGTAATGACCAATGAAATCAATGAAGAACGCGTTATACCATTACTAAACCCATATATGAATACAAGTCTGGAATATACTTTAACAAAAACCTTGCTTAGCTTAGCATCGCTAAAAAAACCTTTAATTGGGATTATTGGCAACTTCACCGTTTTAAAAGATACTAATTATACTCTTTATAAAGAAGAAATCGGGACTAATGAATGGGGTTTTGCAGAAATGCTAAAAGAATTTTATACCGTCATTCAAATACCATTAGCATCACTTTCTATACCCGATGGACTAGAAGCGATCATTGCAATGAATCCTACATCACTTAACAAATACGCATCATATTCACTAGAACAGTATTTATTAAGAGGTGGAAAAATGCTTTTGATGTTAGATAATTATTCAAAAGTATCTCCTGTATATTATACTCATCCATACAAAAAAAACGATAATTCTTTTGATAACGTTGCAAAAGCACTCGGCATAGAACTTGAAGAAAATTCGGTCATTATGGATTTAATGAACGCATATACTGTTTACCAAAATGAAGGTTTCGGAGATTTTTATACATCTGATATTAATTGGATAGATTTCAATAAAAATAATTTTAATTTATCAGAAAATATTATGAAATCATTAGAGGTTATCTCGTTACATTCTGCTGGCAGCATAAAAATATCAGAAAACAACCCACTTACTGTTACAGAATTAATCAAATCTTCTGAACAAGCAGCATTATTAGATAGAGACATATTATTATTAAAAGAAGATGACTTAGAATCTATAAAAAGTTTTTTCAAACCAGGTGATAAATCATTTCTTGTTGCTGCTAGGCTAAGCGGAAATTTTAAATCTTTTTATGAAACTCCTCCAAAACTTCATTTTAAGTTTGGCACCAAAGAAAAAGAACATTTAAAAGAATCTATATCTCCTACTGATATAGTAGTAATAAGTGACAGCGACTTTGCTTACGACCATTATTGGAATACAAAGCTAGACGACTTAGATAATCCAACGTTTCAATATTCTGCTGACAATGGATCATTTATTATGAACGTCATAGATGAAATGACTGGCAATACATTTTTAACTGAACTTCGTAACAAAAGAGGTGTGCCTCATCCATTTTATAAATTAAAAGAATACGAAGATAAAATTATTTCAAAATACAGTAAAACTAATAAAGATCTTTTTGATAAAGGTGTTTCTGCACAAAGAGCAATTCAGGCTATAAATCTTAACGCTAACATGCAAGGAAAAGCGTTAACATTAGAAGAAATCCAAAATATCAAACTTCTAGAAAGCGCATCAAAAAGAATAGAAACAGAAATCAGCCTGAACAATATAAAGGCACAAGATGAAATTACAAATTTTACTAATTTAATCATCAATTTAAATTTATTTCTTATCCCTGTTATTATTGTAATAATAAGCCTTTTCCGCATATTAAGAAGGAACATAAATGCATCAAAAAACTCTTAAAAAATTTTTAATTGCTACTTTTATAACAATTTTTGCAGGAATTATTATTCAAATAACGTCTATATCCTATATAAGCATGGAAAAAACTAATACGCCTGTTTTCCCAGAACTATATAAATCTCTTGATGAAATTAATAAAATTAATATTCAAAATAATGAACATAATTATAATATAATAAAAGAAAATGGTATATGGGTTGTTCCTGCATTCAACAATTATCCCGCAGACATAGAAAGAATTAATTCATTTTTAAAAGAAATATCATCAATGCTTATATTGGACGAGATAAAATTTACTGAAGATGGTTTTAAAAAAGTTAAGTTACTTGACGATGACTTCAAAAGCAAAATTAAATTATATGAAAAAGATGATGAAAGCATTGAAAATTTCATAATAGGTGCAAGAAAAAATGGAATTGCAGGCAATCT
>CAYJES010000009.1:0-60450 GCA_964369365.1 uncultured Lactobacillales bacterium
TATATGTCTAATTTCGAAGCGATATTGGATAGGGCAAAACTAAGTGATAGAAGTGATGTAATCATAGCAGTACTTACAGGTTCAGATGTGGGCAGATTGTATATGATACTTGCCCGCGCGCTGGGGAATAAAGAAACCGCATAGTAGGGGATACAAAATGGCAATAAACGATCATCGCAGAAGAATAAGGCCTCAGTGGACAAAAGAACGCAAAGAAATTGATGCAACAGAAGTTGCAGACATTTTAAAAGATAACGTGAATAATTTCCGTGATAATCAAGAGCAGTTGCGTTATCAAGAACAACAAAAAACTAAACAAGAAAAAGGTTTAACCGAATACGAGGCGACTGAAAAGAAAAAATCAGAAATCGACCATGACAAGAATTTTGATAGAAAACGTGATATAGCAAATGCCAATCGCGCAATGGTTGAAAAACAAATAAAAAAAGATGGTATAAAGCTTTCTAAACGAGGACACAGAAAACTTTTAGTAAATGCAGATAAAGATTTCGGGGTTCGAAAAGGATCTGACGCTTTTGGTTTGGCACGTATTGGCAAAGATGAAATAAAAGACTTGTCGGTGGCAACCTTGTTTACAACAGATCTTAAAAAAGTTCCAAGTTCAAGACGCAGAAGATTAAAAAATCGCCGCAAATTAGAATTAAATAAAATGGAAAAATCTAAAAGTCTGCGCGCAAAAAGTGGTATGTTTATTGGTCGTGGTAAAAAAATGAAAATGAAAAAGGTTAAGTTGTTCGGTTATTCTAAGGCTGAAAAAATGCAAATAAATCGTCTTCGCGGAATAAAAATGAATTCGCCGACTAAAGCTAAGGCATCAAAACGTTCTGTTACCAAAACTCGCCTTATTCACCATTCAAGGGAAAGATAGTATGAAACAATTATATTTTTTCGTGGGTTTATTTATGATGTATACAGTATCTTCTATTGCGCAAGAACAATATCAATATGATCCAACCCAACTAACCCAAGAGCAACAACATATGCTAAAACAGGTAAAGCAAGAAAAAGCTATGCAGGAAAAAAGCAAAAACTTGCAACGTTATCGTGATGAAGCAAAAAACCCTAGCAAGTATCGAAAGCAAGACTTTTATAACAAACAGCGCCAGTCATATAGGTAGCACTTTATTAAATTAGTCAGGAAGTATTATGAGATTTTATATTTGCAGACACGGGCAAAGCACATTTAATGTTTTAAAAAAAATACAAGGCCACACTAATATTTCTGTTTTAACAGATATAGGAAGAAATCAAGCGCTTGAATCTGCTCAAAAACTTAAAGATAAAAATATAGATATTATCATTTCATCACCATTGATGCGGGCTTACGAAACAGCTGAAATTTTTAAAACAATTTTAAAAAAAGAAATTATTACAGATGGTGCTTTCATAGAAATAAATGTAGGAGACGTTGAAGGTCTTGATAAAAATAAAATCAACACGAAATATAAAGAAACATATGAATATTGGAAAAGTAACGATCCAAAACATTTAGATGTATCCTTTCCTGGCGGAGAAACAAAACGTCAGGCAAGAGAGCGCATATTTAAAGGACTTTTAAAGTATACTAATATGGATTATGAAAATATTGTAATCACAGCCCATGGAATAGCATTGGCACAAGTGCTGTTGGATTTAGGGGAAAATTTTACAGAAATACCTAATGCCGCTATCATTTGTATTGAGTATAAAGACAGCAAATTCAAATATATAAAATTTGTTTAAATTGTAATATATGATTTAAATAATATCTACTAATTGGGATTCAATACTGATGTCTAAATAATTATGTTCAGATTCATCATTTATCAGGTATTTAATATCTAAGCCTTTATCAATAAGTTTTTGATAGCTTGATTTTTGTTCATCAGTTAATGCACCATCATTGCCTGCTTCTATCCATGTTATAGAGGTGTTTGATTCGATAGTATCAGTATTTATTAACTCTTCTGGAAAATATGGGCAAAGTAGTAATATAGCATCAGGTTTACAATGTTTGTTTAACAATAAATTCAACGCCATCATTGCCCCCTGTGACCTGCCGCAAAGAACGATATTGTCCCAAGTCAAATGACGACTTTCAAGTTCATTATTAATTTTATTAATGATGTATTGAGAAGAAGCCTCAATTTTTTCATCAAAGATATGCTCTTTTGTTTCTTTGTTGATATCGTACCAAGCAAATCCGCCACGATCTCTGTCAGAACCAAAAGGAGCGTTAAAAGAAATAAATTCAGCGTTATACACATTCAGTGCAATTGATTTTAGCACATCATTATGCTCCTTGCCTTTAAATCCAAAACCATGTAAATAAATAAAAAGTCTAACCATGATATATTCCTTTAATATTATGTTTAAATTATATTTAATTATAGATAATTTAAAAAAAATGCCAACATATTAAATTATATTTATTTAGTTTTATATATATGAAATTTTAATCACCAATAAACCAGAGACAGCCAATCTGCAAACACCATCAATCAACTATCAGCCTGTGTATCAACCATTATTCACAAATCGACAACCATCAGGTATCAAATCACAAAATTACGACCTGATACAACCAATCTGCAACCAACGATCGCTATTCGCTAATGACCAATTGAACCATCTATCTTAATCATTAACCACCACAATTCAACCGCTAACCATAACCATCACCATCCAGCCACTAACCATCCAGCCACTAACCATCCAGCCACTAACCATCATCATCTTAATTAAAAAAGCATAAAAAAACGCCAGCAAATAACTGACGTTTTAATTTTTTTATGGGGTTGGATTAAAATCCGTAAACTTCCATACGTTTTCTTGACACTTTGCGTGAACGACGCACTGCTTCAGCTTTTTGTCTTGCTTTCTTTTCGCAAGGTTTTTCATAATGTCTACGCAATTTCATTTCACGAAAAATTCCTTCACGTTGCATTTTCTTTTTTAAAGCTTTCAAAGCTTGGTCAACATTGTTGTTATGTACGTTGACTAGGACCACGACAATCCCCCCCTTCATATATTTTCTGAATTAAAAGTATATCTATTATATACTAATTTTTAACAGTTTGCAAGAATTAAATTAAAGACCTAATAAATCACAAATCTCAGCAGTTGATGTAGCCGCTCTGATATTTTCTCTTGTTTCTTTATCTTTTAAAACGCTAGAAACAGCAGCAAGAGCATTTAAGTGATCAGCCCCAGAAGAAACAGGAGCAACCAACAAAAACACAATATCAACCAATTCATCATCAACAGCACCAAAATCAATAGGGTCTTTTAGTTTAACAAGAACTCCAATTGGTTTTTCGATGCCTTCAATTCGACCGTGAGGCAAGGCAATTCCTTTGCCCATACCAGTAGAGCCAAGGCTTTCACGTTCCAATATAACATCTTCTATTGATGTAGCATTAACATTATATTTTTCGCCTGCAATCTTAGAAACTTCGGCAAGAAGTTGTTTTTTGCCAATAACTTCAAGATCTACAATAACGGTATCTTTGTTAATTAAATCATTAATTTTCATATTATTTCCTTGAATTATTTAGCGTTTTGAGTGTCGATCCAACCGATATTACCGTCTTTTCTTCTATAAACCATATTAAGTTGTCCATCTTTTATATTACGGAATAATAAAGCGTTTTGATCAGACAAATCCATACGCATAACGGCAACGTTAACAGTACAAGTAGGGATGTAATATTCCATTTCAGCAATAACCATAGATGCAGCTTCTGCATCTTCGCTTTCGTTTTCGCCTTCGAAAATAGTCATAGAAACTTTTTCATTTTGAACATTGTGGTGTTCAGTGAATCTTTCTTTATATTTATTCAATTGTTTACCAATACGGATTAATGCTTCGTCAAAAGATCCATAAGCATCACCAGCAGTAGCAGAAGCTTGAACCAAAACGCCACTAGATGGGTGCGTAGAGATGTCACATCTGATGGTAGAACCTTCTTTAGAGAAAGAAGTATTAGCCGCAAGAGGCGTTTCAAAATATTTAGTCATAGTAGCAGAAACTTTTTCTTCTACGTATGTTCTAAGGCTATCACCGATATCGATTTGTTTTCCAGTTACTGAAATTTGCATATTTTTATCCTATCATTTAGTTAAAGTTACAAAAAGTTAATTGAGTCAATTTATTACATAAGAATTAAAAAGTCAATAGTTTCAAAGAAGTTTTTTTGCCCTTTTTCTTTGGGCAGAAGTGGGAATGCCGATTGCTTCTCTATACTTTGCCACTGTGCGTCTTGCGATATTAATTCCGTCGTTCTTAAGTAGTATTGCTAAATCTTCATCTGATAATACACCATTATCTGCTTCACTTTCAATATAATTTTTAATTTTATGTTTAACTGCAGATGAAGAAGTATTATCAGTGGTTTTGCTTTGCGATAAAGCAGAAGAAAAAAAGTATTTAAGTTCGAATATACCCCTAGGGCAAGCAAGGTATTTGTTGGATGTAACCCTGCTTATTGTGCTTTCATGCGCGCCTATACTGCCCGCTATATCCTTAAGGCCCATAGGCTTTAGCGCAGAAATACCTTTTTCAAAAAAATCTTGTTGGATTCGGACAATTTCTTCGGTTACTTTTAAAATTGTGGTTGTGCGTTGATGTATTGCTTTTATCAGCCAACTTGCGTTAGATATTCTTTCTTTTGTATAGTGTTTTTCTTCTTTGGTTTTTGCTTTATCTTTAACGACTGCTAAATATTGCCTGTTTATAAGTACTTTTGGTAAAGTATCTTGGTTTATTTCAATAAACCATCTACCAAGTTTATCTTTTTTTATAAATACATCAGGTATAATAGCGGGCGAAGGTGAAAAATCCCACTCACTAGAAGGATATGGATTAAGTGATTTAATATCAGCAATCATATCTTTCAAATCTTCGTCATCAACGCCGCATATTTTTTTCAGTTTTTGAAATTCTCTTTTTGCAAGCAATTCAAGGTTATCTAATAATTTAGCGATAATAGGATCATATCGATTTATATCTTTTAGTTGCAACTCAAGGCATTCTTTGATATTTCGTGCAAACACTCCGCACGGGGTGAATTGTTGCATTTTTTTCAAAATTTCTTCAATTATTTTACTATCTGTTCCAATATTTTCTGCAATTTCTTTACAGTTTGCAGTAAAATATCCACTAGGTTCAAGGTGTTCCAGCAAAGTAAAAGCAATCAAACAATCAGTAGGTTCTTTAAATGTAGAGTTTATCTGGGTTGAAATATGTTCGCGTAAGGTTTCGCCTTTTGCGATGGTTTTTTCTAGCCAATTGCTATCGTTTGCATCAAAATTATTATCTTTATCTGCTTTGTCCCAGCTGTCTTGGTTGTATTCGTCATCAAGTGGATTTTCATTATCGCTATCGGATTCGCTTTTGCTATCTTCTAAAGAATTTAATTTATCATCTTCTCTTTCTAAAAACGGATTTTCTTCCAATGCATTATCAACAAACTGTTCAATTTCAAGTGATGACATTTGCAACAATTTTATTGCTTGTTGCAGCTTTTGGGTCATAACTAAATTTTGACCTTGGCGGATTTCTATATTAGGAGTTATCGCCATTTTATCGTGCTTTTCATGTTGTTAAAGTTTGAACTGTTCGCCAAGATAAACCTTGCGCACACCTTCATGTTGAACGATTTCAGCAGGGGTTCCTTCCATCATTACATGTCCATCGTGGATGATATATGCTCTGTCTATGATGTCTAATGTTTCGCGAACGTTGTGATCTGTAATTAAAACCCCAAGCCCACGGTATTTTAGGTGGAAAACCAAATCACGAATTTCTTTAACTGCAATCGGATCAATCCCAGCCAAAGGCTCGTCTAACAAAATAAAATTAGGATTTGTTGCAAGGGCTCTTGCGATTTCAAGCCTTCTTCGCTCGCCACCTGATAAAGACACAGCCATGCTGTGACGCAGGTGGGAAATTGAAAACTCGTTTAGTAATTCTTCTAATTTATGTTCTCTTGCTTGTTTATCTGGTTCAACCATTTCAAGCACAGCCATAATATTATCAGCAACGGTAAGTGAGCGGAAAATAGAAGCTTCCTGAGGAAGATAACCTATCCCCATTTTTGCGCGTCTGTACATTGGGTAATGGGTGATATCACGGTTATTTAGCATAACCGTACCACCATCAGGATTGATAAGTCCAACTACACAGTAAAAACAAGTGGTTTTGCCCGCCCCATTGGGTCCAAGCAAACCAACAGCCTCGCCCTTTTTAAGGGTAAGGGAAATGTCTTTTAAAACCTTGCGTTTTTTATAGCTTTTTGAAATATTGCTAATAGTTAAAACGCCTTTTTGATTCTTTTTATTTGTATTAGTCATAGCTTATATAAATAATAGTATATAAAAGATTATGCAAGAACATTTATGCAAAAATTATACCATTTTGAAATTTATAAGTTTTTTTATGGTAAAATTATTTCTATTCCAACTACATTGTTCTCGTTTTGCTGGGCTATTGGATAAAACTCTGCAAGCGTGGTTGTGAGCTCTATTTCTGATTCAAATCCTGCCTTTTTGTAATCTATTTTTTTGCATAGTTCAGAAAAGTTCTCTGCAATGTACAAGTTTGTTACTTTTACTTTTATATTATCGACCGGGTTTGTTATATCTGAAAAAATAATTTCATCATTTATTTCGATTTTTTGCCTTTTTTTATCAAAAAGTCTTAGTTCTATATTTTTCATACCATTTTTAATAAGGTTGAAATATTTAGGTTGTAATTTCATTTTATGCATGATGAAATCCTTGTAAAATAATGGTTTAATAGTATAATTACTTTATAATACTAGGAATATAAAATGCAAATTAAAACTTATAATAATTTTTCAAATGCTCATCAAAATATTTATGATGAAGTTTTTAGGCTTACTAAATCTGCTGAAAAAATGTATCCAAATTATAAAGAATGGTTTTATGATGTTTTTATTGCGGGATTGAAGAAAAAAGAACGCTCTATTATCGTAGTGTATAATAAATATAATAAAATTATTGGGTGCGCGTTGTTGAAAAATACTAATGAAGAAAATAAAATTTGCACTTTGATCGTAGATAAAAATTATAGGGAGCAGGGCGTCGGTTCAAAATTAATGGATATTATTTTAAAGTATACAAAGGAAAAGCCATTAATTACTGTATCAAGTAAAGTTATAAAAGAATTAAAACCATTGCTTGATAAATTTGGTTTTCAATTATCCGCAATAAAAAAGAATGTTTATGTTAATGGTGATAGCGAGTTTTACTATAACGACAAGAGATCAGATTTAATTAAAAATCGATTAATTCCACTATTATTACAACAAAAAATAATGTGTAAATAGAATTAAAATTATATAATGATTAGATTGTGAATTAAAAAGAAATGGCGACCCCGGCACGATTCGAACGTGCGGCCTACTGCTTAGAAGGCAGTTGCTCTATCCAGCTGAGCTACGGAGTCACTTTATAAAATCGATATATCTTTTACCATATAATCTTTAAAAAATCAAGATATTTTTAAAATTATTTAGATAATTCTTTTAAAGCCATTCTAATTACTTGTTCGGTAGTACTTTCAGGCGCTTCTGATAATATTTTTGCCACCACTTCCATTGCTTGCATTTTTGAATATCCAAGGTTGGTTAGAGCAGAAATTGATTCATTCATAGTTTGGTTATTGTCATTTTCCTCTTGTTTTTTATCAGATTTAGAGGTTCTTCCTGATGTAACAGGTGTAATTGCCAATCCACCCACCTTGTCCTTTAATTCGGTGATAAGGCGCATGGCAAGCTTTGGTCCAACACCATTTGCGCGATTAAGAGTGGTTTTATCTCCACTAGCAATCGCAAGGGTAAGTTCGTTTGGCGACAAAGAACTTAATATGCCAAGTCCAACTTTTGCCCCAACACCTTGCACATTGGTAAGTAGGGTGAACCAGTGTTGTTCAAGCGCACCATTAAATCCATATAATAAAAATGCATCTTCCCTGACCACTGTTTCAATCATCATTGATATAGGATTGCCAGAAACAAGCCCATCCAAAGTCTTAGCCGAAGCAAAAACTTTATATCCAACTCCATTTACATCGATGATAAGAAAATCATCAAAAACCCCATCAATAATCCCAGTAAGCTTAGCAATCATAATAAAAATCCTTAATCTAATAAAACTGTGTTTATTATAATGTGCTAAGCTTTTTTAATAAAGAATTATTTTCTTAACTTCCAATTTCTTTTTGATTGCTGCTCAATACACTCTTAATTCTTTCTTTAAGTGTAGGGATTTTAACAATAGGATGTTCATCTGATTTATCGAGGGTAGTCGCAGCTGAAAGAAAAGATGATGCTGCGAATACGACTCCACATCCTACAACTGTAATAGCTCCGGCTCCGATAGCTGCTGTGCTTACTATTGCAGGAAGCGATATATCTGCCACTGCCGAAGTTGCAAGATGTGTCAAGTATCCACCAGTTAAGGTGTATCCTCTTAACATCTTTAAGTGAAGTTTGAATTTGGGATCATCTGATATGAGATTGTCATCTTTATCTTTCCTCATAATAATGGCTAATTCTTTTTTTAGTTCTTTGCTGTGGGTTGCAAAATAACCACTTTGCAAGAATTTATATCCGCTATATAGTAAAAATACTTCAGAGATTAATGACGTTCCTGGCGCAGCCATATAATTTGCCCCAGAAATATAAGTAGTAGCGCCAAGTGCGCAAAAACCTGCAAAATGCGTTTTATTGATAAAGCCAAAGCTAAATTTTGATGATTTAATTTTGCTTAACCACGATTCTTTTTTAGGTTTTGTGGTGGCTAGTTCGTCTTTAACAACTTCGACAATCGGAGTGTTATTAAGAGTTGAATTAATAAATCCAAATATATTTTCCCCAGCCATACGTTTTGCAACATGTACATAAGCGCTAGTAAGTGAGCTTATTTTTGTTTTTTCGCATAGGTTGTTCATTTTTTTGCTGTTTCTATTCATTTCTTTGATATTATTTATAATATCATTATTGGTTAAATTGCTTTTAGTTTGATTTTCATTATTGCTAAGAGTTTCAATTAATTTTGCTTCTGATAAATCAATTGCTTCATTATAACTTAAAAAATTGCCGTCTTTATCGCAAATAAGTGCGGTTACTTCAGATAGTGGAATATCACGATAGGTATCTATTAGGCTGGATAAAGTATCAACGTTTATGTCTTTTTTTCTATGCCACCATTTCTTTTTAAATAGTTTGTCATGTTTGATTTGTTCTTCCTTTTCAATAACACGTAAAGCAGCAACAAATAAATCACGAATTTTTTTCTCAGAATCTATATTACCAAATTTTTCGGTTAATTCTTCAAGTGAGCTTTTATAAGTATGTTTAACTTTATCAGAATTTTCAATGGCGATTAAATCATCATTAGGATTTTTGTTTTCAGCGATTATTTCAATCTCTGGAAATCTAGTTTTTTCTTTTGTTGTAATGTTTTTTGCGTAATCTTGCCATGATGCGCCCATATCACGAATAGGGTGTGTCATAATTAATTCTCCAAAATTAAAATAGTTAATCAATTTAATTGCGCATATCATACTTCATCTATATACTTTTGTCAATAAAAAATTACATAAAAACACAATAAAACAGACAAAAGTAAAAGAATGGGAGTTGTAATTGAACTTTAATTCGAATAAGTATACTACATAGAGTTTAGTTTACGTGAAAATCCGTGATATGCATGACAAACACACACAGCAAGGGCATCGTTTGCGTCAGGGTTTGTTTCGTTGCTTTTAGGAAGTAGATGTTTAATCATAGTTTGAATTTGATTTTTTTCAGCGTGGCCGGTCCCCACCACTGTTTTTTTTATAAGGTTAGGGGAGTATTCAAAAACAGGGATTTCAAGCAGAGCAGGGGCAAGTAAAACTGCGCCTCTGGCTTGACCAAGTCTTAGGGTCGTAAGTGGGTTTTTATTTACAAAAGTTTCTTCTACTGCTGCTTGTTCTGGGTTATATTCTTTGATTATTTTGGTTGCTTCTTTGTGTATTTCCGCAATTCTGATGGCTAGCTCTTGTTTTTCTTTCACACTAATCACCCCAGATGCAATATAAGTAATGGCATTGCCCACATTTTCAATCACGCCCCACCCCGTAAAGCGAAGTCCAGGGTCAAAACCAATAATCCTCATTACTCAATTTCTCCCTTAGGATTGCAACCACAATAATTTTGATTATAAAGACCCATTTCTTTTGTTATTAGGGTGCGTAGTTCCTGCATTCCATTTTTTCTGCCTTCTATATTTGTATAAGGCACACCAGTTTCTTCGCTGGCTTTTTTTGCTGCTTTTTCCACTTGGTCCAAATCTTTATACCTTGAAACGCCTAACACAGATCCAACAGAAGTAAACCCGTGCTCACTAGCATATTCCATTGCGCGTTTTATTCGCATGTAAAAACAAATTGAACATCTTCTTCCTCGTTCTGGTTCGTCCTCTAAACCTTTTACAAGTTCCCACCAAAGTTCATTTTCATACTCTAAATCGACAAACGGTACATCATATTTTTCGCAAACTCGCAAATTTTCATCAAGTCTGCGTTGATATTCACCATATGGACGAATGTTGGGATTGTAAAATAAAACGGTGAAGTTTTTGCCTTCTCTTGCCATCTCTTCGATAACAGCACAAGAACAAGGTGCACAACAAGAAAGCAACAAAATATTTTCATTATCATTATCAGTCATAGCAAGGATTATTGCACACTAGTCATAATATAGCAAGTAAATAAAAAAAAAGACCTGGTGGTACAAAAACAGGTCTTTTAGTCTAGTGTATTTTTATAAAGTCTTGATTACAAGCTCATTTGGCTATCTCGCAAAATTTTAGCGATAGCACCTTTTACAGTAGGTTTATCCATATCTTTTTTTGTGTTATCAATAGCGTCTTTAATAACTTTTCCTGAAAATAGTGCTAGAGGCACTATGGCAGCAGATACAATCGCAACATCAGCTCCAGATTTTAAAGATGAGTATCCTGTAAGCATTGCTGCTTCGACAAAAGTACAAAACGCTAATCCGGCAGAACCATATTTTAAAGATGATAAATTGCTTTGGGCTCCCATTTTTTGATAAGCTTTTTCCATTCTTTCTCTATCTTTTGGGTCATGATCGTTTAATCTTGTTAATGTTCCATCTTTTTCTTTAATAATAATGCTCATCTATGTATCTCCTTTTACTTGAATTAAAATATATAATTTATTGGTTTATTTAGTGTAAGAATTTTTGTAATCAATAACCATTTGTTTGATAGCATCCATAGTAGTTGGCTTAGAATTTGGATTTTCCATTTTCATAATAGCTATTGTATCGGCTGTCATAGATTTAACTACACCAACACCCATGCTAACCATTGCAGCTCCGCCAATAGCAATCATAGCATTTTCACCAAGATTAGTGGCTCCAGAAGCTAAAATATCTTTAACTGCTTTCCCTAAAATTACAAGCCCAGCACCAGCAGTAAATCCGCCAACTCCCGCATATACTGGATTTTTGTCTTTGCTGTCTTTGATGATTGCTGACATTCTATCTTTTTCTTGTTTATTTGATGCTTCGATATATTCGCGTAAATTCACTGTATAGTTCCTTTTGATGTATTGGTTTGTGTTTTTTTAGTTAAAATCTCTTACCGTTATCAATAAATACAATGTATCATACGTCATAACATTTGTCAATAATAAATATAAAAAAATATGGCATTTATCTTGTTGATTTTAAATGATTTTACAAATAATTGCAAAAAAATTGACAAAAATAATTATGTGTGTGCGGAATTTTTATAAAATTATATCTAATACGATTCGTTTTTCGATTCGAATTTTGGGGTTTATGAGCAAATTTTTATAAAGTTATATTATTTAATATTTTCGATTTCAAGTAAGCCAAGGTAATGTTCTGCTTCCATAGCAGCCATACAACCAGTAGCAGCAGCAACAACAGCTTGACGGAACCTAGGTTCGCGAACATCACCAGCTGCAAACACTCCTTCTACATTGGTTTGGGTGGTGCTAGTATTGGCGGTTATAAACCTATTAACATCTAAATCTATAATGCCTTCGAAGATTTCCGTATTTGGATTGTGACCTATAGCGACAAAGACACCATCGCAATTTATTTCAGAAACTTCATCAGTTTTTACGTTGCGAATTTTTAATCCTGTTACAGATTTCATAGGTGCGTCAACACCAACAATTTCATCAACTACACTATCCCAAATGATATTGACTTTGTCATTGTTTGTAAGTCTTGATTGAGCGATTTTATCAGCCCTTAAACTGTCTCTTCTATGGACTATAGTAACACTTTTTGCAATATTTGTCATATAAAGAGCATCTTCAACGGCTGTATTTCCGCCGCCTACGATTACAACATCTTTACCGCGATAGAAAAATCCATCACAAGTAGCACATCCAGAAACGCCAAAGCCTTTATATTTTTCTTCGCTTTCAAGCCCAAGGTATCGAGCCGAAGCGCCAGTTGCAATAATCACAGTACTGCTTTCGTAAATATCACCATTTTCGCCATAGCAAGTAAACGGACATTTTTCGAAATCGACCTTAGTTATAACGTCAGTGTAAATTTTAGTTCCTAATTTTTCGGCATGTTCTTTCATATTATCCATTAAATCTAGACCTGAAATTTTTTCAAATCCTGGATAATTTTCTATATCAGGAGTGGTGGTAAGTTGACCACCTATTTGCGGTCCTGCAACAATAACAGGTTCCAAACAAGCCCTAGCAGCATAAATCGCAGCGGTATATCCAGCAGGTCCAGACCCTATGATAAGAATTTTTGTTTTTATTGTTGCCATATTATATCCCTCCAAATTGAAAGATGAAAATTAGAGCGTTTTACGATTAGATAGATTTGTTTTTGTGAAGTATTTTAATTTTTGAATTTGATTTTTTGATGACGGCTATCCTATATAACCTAAGAAAAAAATCGAATAACAAAAAATAAAAGACTAGCAATAAAATAGTGCTATTTAATCGCAAAATGCTCTAGTATTTAACTGATAAAATTTCGTAACTTTTTGCACCTTTTGGTGTGACGATTTCGATAACGTCTCCTTCTTCTTTGCCTAGTAATGCCCTGCCAATAGGAGAGTTAGTAGAAATAAGATTTTTTTCAATATCAGCCTCATAAGCGCCCACAACTTGATAAGTTTTTTCAGTACCTTCATCATCATCAGCAAGCTCTACGGTTGCGCCAAAAGTAATTTTTTCATTAGCAGAACCTTTATATTCAATAATTTGTGCGCGGCTTTCGATTCCTTCCAGCTCGCTTATCCTGCCTTCGATAAAGCCTTGTTTTTCTTTTGCCGAATGATATTCAGCATTCTCAGACAAATCGCCATGAGCTCTTGCTTCTGCGATTGCAGCGATAATGCTAGGCCTTTCAACACTTTTAAGGTTGCCTAATTCTTCTTGTAATCTTTTATAACCTTCTGGGGTTATTGGAAATTTTTGATCTATCATAAGTATACTCCTAAAAATTAAAATAAAATCTTTAAACATCTGTTTTTACAGAAGTTTAAAAAAAATGTATGTACGGAATTACTTATTTAATATAATATATTTTTTTTCAATGCAAGAATAATTTTAAAAGGAGAATATGATGTTAAGAGAAAAGTTTAATTCAGAGCTTAAAACTGCGACTTTGGCAAAGGACAGCGTGCGTACCGGAACAATCCGTATGATGATAGCAGAGATGAAGAAAAAAGACATCGATGCAAGGGCATCAGGAGGCGAGCAAGCAGGCGAAGAAGTTCTACTTCAAATGATGCAAACAATGATAAAACAACGCAAGGAAAGTATTGAAATTTATACTAAAGGCAATCGTCAAGAGTTGGCAGATAAAGAACAAGTTGAAATTGATATTATTTCTGAATTTATGCCTAAGCAAATGGATAAAGAAGAAATTGAGGCTGTTGTTGCTGCTGCTATTTCTGAAATAGGCGCAGAAAGCATCAAAGATATGGGCAAAATAATAGGCGCGTTAAAAGCAAAATATACAGGTCAGATGGATTTTGGCATGGCAAGTGGTATTGTTAAACAAAAACTAGGCGGTTAATTAATTTTATGAGCTTTTTTCCAAACAATTTCATAGACGAGCTGCGCGCTAGGGTATCGGTAGTTGAAACAGTAGGGCGTTCTGTAAAACTATCCCGCAAAGGTAGGGATTGGTGGGGTTGTTGTCCTTTTCATAATGAAAAAACTCCGTCTTTTACGGTTAGTGATGAAAAAGGTTTTTACCATTGTTTCGGTTGCAGCGAACATGGTGATGCGATAACCTTTGAAATGAAGGTTAATAACCTGACGTTTGTGGAAGCAGTTGAAAAATTAGCTGGTATCGCAGGAATGGAAGTTCCTAAGCAAACACCAGTTGATATTAAAAAAGAGCAAAAGCGAGTTTCGCTGTTCGAAGTTGTCGAAAAAGCATGCAAGTTTTTCCAAGATATGCTTTATTTGTCTGCAGGAGAAAAGGCTCTGGAATATATAAAATCCAGAGGAATTAGTGAAAAATCAATTAAGGAATTTAGGCTTGGTTATGCGCCTGCTGGTAATGCTTTGCGAGAATATTTAATTTCACAAGGCGTTACTATGGAACAAATGATAAAAGCAGGCCTTTGTTCAAAAAAAGATAATAATACTTATGATTATTTCAGAGACAGGCTCATGTTCCCAATCACCGACAGAAAAGGCAAAGTAATTGCTTTCGGTGGCAGGATAATGGGGCAGGGTGAACCTAAATACCTTAATTCTCCTGAAACTGATTTATTCCATAAGTCGCAAGTTTTATATGCTTTTGACAAGGCAAAAACAAACGCCAGAAAACATAATTCATTGATAGTGGTCGAAGGTTACATGGATGTAATCGCCCTTTATCAAGCTGGCATAAATTATGCGGTCGCTCCTCTTGGCACTGCTTTAACCGAAACCCAAATCCTTAGCCTGTGGCAAATGACCAACGAACCTGTGCTTTGTTTTGATGGGGATAGTGCTGGTAAAAACGCAGCTTTGCGCGCTGTACCACGTGCGTTACCTATTTTAAAAGAAGGATATAGTTTGAAATTTTCATGGATGCCATCAGGGCTTGATCCTGATGATTTGATAAGAACTTCTGGTGCTGTTGCTTTTCTTGATTTAGTGAAGCATGCAGAGCCTCTATCTGATATTGTTTGGCAAGTAATTAAAAGTGAAAATGACTTTTCAACTCCTGAAAAAAAAGCAAAAACTGAAAAGAAAATAACCGAAACCACGGCTCTTATCCAAAATGAAACGATAAGAAGGTATTATCAACAACATTTAAAAGATAAAATGTACGATGAAACCGTAGGAAAAAGATTTAATAAGTTTAAAGGCAAGGTAAAGCAAAAAATTGTTTCTCGAACAATTATTATTGATGATGAGAAATTAAAAAACTTGATTGCATATATTTTAAAATATCCAGAAGTTTCTAATAATTTTATCGAACAAATTGCATCAATTGAATCAACTAATAAATATCTAAACCAAAAATTACGTAGTTTATTGGATAAGCTATCCGACAGTTTCGCAGCAGTAGAGGCAGAAGATAAAAAGGATTTCGCATTGCAAATTGAAATGTTAGGGCAAAAATATAAAAAATTGGAATGTCCCGAACCTGTTATTGCAAAAGATATTGACAGGGAATTAAAATCACTATCATTAATCGGTCTTTATCACGATATAAAACGGATTGAATCCGAAATGATACAAGAATACGACCCAGAAAAATTAGAGTTGTTAAAAAGCCTTATTGAAGAACGCACAAAACTAGAACAAGAGCTTGATAGCTGATTTTAACTTTTTTGTTTTTCTGTAAGGTTATTAAAAGCAATTTGACCTGTCATAGTATTCAAAGAAACCTTTGCGCCCTTTTTAAAAGAAGATGTATTGCATCCAGAACCAACAACAGCAACTATATTATTGCGGGCAACAATCTCTCTTAACAATACAGAAGCATGTGATAACAAAGCTTGTCGAGTAGATTTAACAATCACAGCAGAAGCTTTCTTAAGGTAAGGCAAATCTTCTGCTTCAATATCAGAAACGACGACAATATTACCTTCTTTTATGTTTTTTATATCTTTTTTGTTTTCAACTTTATGCAATTTTCCACAAATAAAATTATCGCATTTCGATTTTAAAATAGAAAGATTTTTACATTTGGCAACTTCAATATCTTTTTCGCCAACACTAACAGGGCGAGCTTGCAGTAAAAATATTTGGTTGTTGTTATCAATTGCAAATTCAATATCAATATTGGGATTTTTATATAGACTTGTTTGTTTGAAAAAAGATTTCACCAATTCAAAAGTTTTTTTCAAACTTTCTAATGGCAAATTTTTAGCAATTTCAACATCACCTTCAACTGCCATAGTTTTTTTGTTTATATAGATTTCGTATCCTTTTTTGTTTCCGCTTAATAATTCATCTCCTAACCCTTCTGTTATATTTATATGGATATAATCACTACCTTTTGTTGGGGAGGATAAAAATGCAACACCAGCGTATTTTGCATCAACTTGATTTTGGATGAAAACTGCTGGACGTATTGCATCAGGGTATTCTTCTTTGTTCACTATATCCAAATAATAATCTAATGCGCTAGGAGAATAAAAAGATTTCATAACCGTTTTAATGGCATTAATCATCTCATCTTGTCCAGAAACGTTAAGGATTGATTCGTAAACTCCTGCAAATGAAGCGTTAGCCCCATCTTCATAATTTCCACTTGAGCGGATAGCTTTTTTTTGAAAATGATCTATATCTAAAATTTCTGTACGTATATCAACACTGTCGATAAGTTTTTCAATTTGAATAGACGCTTTTGTAATAGCCTCCATATCTTTATTAAGTGACGCGACAATAAAATCGATTTCAGGCATAACATTTTTATAAGTTTCAACAAAAAAATGCTGAGTCAACACATCACCGCAAGGAACTATATAATTTTTTTTATTAAATCTTGATAGATTAGCTAAGGTAAGAACTTTTGCGCCAACTCGGTCAAACTCGACGCAATCTTTTAATGGTTTTATTTTGCTGGATTTTACTTCTTTTATTCCTTGACGGTATAATTCCGTGAAATCTTCTATTTCTGAAATGCACCAATATTTATTAGAAGAGTTTATCAATTTTCTGGCAGAAATTCCATAATCAATAGTAGAGTTGATGTAATCGCTTTCGACTGAAATCATCACTTCTTTATTTTTTAACATATTTTTATTTACGATATAAATATTATTCATATTTATACCTGCATTTTCAAAATATTGTTCATATTGTTCAGGCGCTAGAGGATTAGTTTTTTCAGTTATAAATACTGGCATTTCGTGATCTTCTACTTCTTTTATTTGCCATAACAAATCTTCCCAAACTTCATCATCTTTATAAATAGTCCCATGACCTTCAAAGAAAATAGCAGGATACAGTCCATTGATTTCAATTTCATCTAACTTTTTTTGTATAATTTCTTTGTCTGTTATGACATTATTTTTGCGATCTAAGTTAATGTTTTTTTCTTTTAAGTAACTTGTTTTAATTCGGTTTAAGGCAATACAACATAATTCGACATTGCTTGGGTCAATACGGTATTTTGCCAAAGCTATATCATCATCATCAACAGCAGCCATTATTTTTCTGTTTCTAAGTAATCTTTTGTCAATTACAAAAATATTATCTATATCTATGCCATTATCTTGAAATCGTTTTTTATAGTATTCTTCATTTTCAATAATCATTGTCATAACAAAAACAGGAACACCAGAATCATTTAATTTTTTATATTGAGCAAAGATATCAGAAGTATCATAAGAACAATAAAGAGATCCTGACCAATCAAAAAACACACCTTTGCATATACCTTTTTCTGTAATAGCATCCAATTTTGTTGTGATTTGTTCTTTGTTTATAATTATTTGCATTTTGCCTCTTTAATAAAAATGTGAAAAAGATGAAACAATTATATACATCTATAGGTATTTTGTCAATAGTTTTTGATAATGATTATTTATTTTAATTAAAAGTCTAAATTTGAATAATGTGGGGGGGGAATTACATTTCCGATTCGTTCTTTTAAAATTGATTGGAAGCTAGGTCTTGATTTTATTTTCGCATACCAATCTTTCACATCTTTAAATTTATTCCAAGGCACTTCGCCAAGATAATCCAAAGCCGCTAAATGTGAAGCGCCACAAATATCAGCCATAGACAAGAAATTTCCACCTATAAAGTCATAATTATTTAAAATGAATGAAAAATACCGCAAGTGTGCTTCGATATTAGAGCGAGCAATTGATATAATTCTACCATTTGGCGAAGAATTAGCTTCATATAGTTTGTATAATCTTTCATTTAATAAATGTTTAGAAACTTCTGAATAAAATTTTTCATCAAACCAAAAGCACATTCTTTTTACTTCTGCTGTTTCTATTGCTGTTTTTCCATACAGTTCAATTTCATAAACATCATTCAAGTATTCGCAAATAACATTATGGTGCGCAATTACAGTATTTTCAACGTCAAGTAAAATAGGTAAATTTCCACTAGGATCCATTAATTTTATATCATTAATATCATTAGTTCTGTCTTTATTAATTGTATGATATTCAAGACCTTTTTCATCCAAAGTCATGCGGACTTTAAAACAAAAAGGTGATAATTTTTTTTGATATAATATTCTCATTTTACTTTTTAAAAAAACTTGTTAATATGGCTTAAAATATGAACATATCACACAAGGATTAAAAAATGTTAAATAGCCATATAATTTTATTAGCTCTTATCCAAGGGGCTACGGAATTTTTGCCTGTCAGTTCTTCTGCGCACCTTGCATTAATGCCTCAGGTAATGGGATGGCAAGATCAAGGTTTAGGTATGGATGTTGCCATGCATTTTGGGACATTGCTAGCCGTTATAATTTATTTTTTTAAAGATATAATTAATTTAGCAAAAGGAACTTTTTGTTTCAAGCCAAACACAGAAAATACAAAAATGGTGATAAAGCTTTTTATTGCGATGATTCCAGCTTTAATAGTAGGATTTTTAATTTACGGGCATATTGATATTTTCAGAAGTATAAAAAGCATTGGATTTTTATTAATTGGTTTTGGGTTGTTATTATATTTGGTGGATAAATATAAACCTAATTTTAAAACAATAACTGAAATATCTTATGTTCAATCATTCATGATTGGTATAGCGCAAAGTATAGCTCTTATGCCAGGTGTTAGTCGTTCTGGGGCAACAATTACAATGGCAAGGTGTTTTGGTATAAACAGAAAAGACAGTGCAAAATTTTCAATGTTATTGGCTGTTCCAACGGTATTAGCTGCCACTTGCTGGACTTTTTACAAGGCTTATGTCAATAACATTGTTTTTGATACTAATTTGTTGGTTGCAGTTTTTTACTCTTGTGTATTTGGATTTTTGGCAATTTGGACCTTGATGAAAATGTTGGAAAAATGCTCGTTCGCTGTGTTTTTTGTATATAGGTTGTGTTTGGGTTTAATTTTGCTTGCATTCGCGTATAATCTTGTATAAAATGACCGCTATGATTAAAGAAGATAAAATTAAATTATATTACAATGACTTGCCAGATAATCTTGAATTGGGAGGCATGATAGCAATTGACACAGAAACCATGGGACTTAATTATTCTCGTGATCGTCTTTGTTTGGTTCAAATTTCTGCGGGTGATGGTATTTGTCATATGGTAAAATTTACGGATACTAATTATAATTGCCCTAATTTGAAAAAGTTACTTTGCGATGAAAGTGTTTTGAAAATACTGCATTATGCTCGTTATGATATGGCAATGATTAAAGAAAAATTAGATGTTTTGATTGCTCCTGTATATTGTACTAAAATTGCATCAAAATTGGCTCGTACTAATTCTGCACAACATGGATTGTCTGCATTGTGTCATTATTTGTTAGGTATAGATATTTCAAAAGAAGAAACATCTTCTGATTGGGGGGCTGATGAACTTTGCCCAGCCCAGCTTAGCTACGCTGCTTCTGATGTTTTATATTTACATCAAATAAAAGAAAAGCTTGATGTTATGATAAAAAGAGAAGGTAGAGAAGATTTATTGCAAGGTTGTATAGATTATCTGCCAACAAGGATAGAATTGGACAGACAGGGTTGGTTGGGTTATGATGTTATGTCACATAGTAATTAAGGTTTTTAGGAGATTTTAATGAGTAAAGATGGAAAAATAAAAAGTTTTTTTACTTCTGGATCAAAGGACCCAAAGGCAAGTGGCGCAGAATTTGACCCTATTGAAAGTGCTAAACGTACTATTAAAACAGAGCTTAAGGGTATAATAGAGCTTAAAAACCTAATAGATGAAAGTTTTGCAGCAGCAGTTGAAATAATAGCAGCAGCAAAAGGAAAAATTATCATAACTGGTATCGGCAAAAGTGGTCACGTTGGTAAAAAAATTGCTGCTACTATGGCATCTACTGGCACCCCTGCTTTTTTTGTGCATCCGTCAGAGGCGAGTCACGGCGATTTAGGAATGCTGACCAGTGAAGATGTTGTTGTTGCCATTTCAAAATCGGGGGAAAGTAAAGAATTATCAGATATTGTGACTTTTTGCAAAAGATATGGGATAAGTTTAATTGGTATTGCCCAAATAAAGGATAGCTCTCTTATGAAACAGTCAGATATACGATTATTGGTCCCAGATATGCCAGAAGCGTGCCCTTTGGGTGTTGCTCCGACCACTTCTACCTCAACTACTATGATACTGGGTGATGCGATTGCTATGGCACTACTTGAGAAAAAACAATTCTCAGAAGAACAGTTCAAAGCAAGGCACCCTGGTGGTAAGTTGGGGCAAAGTCTTATAAAAGTTGCAGATTTAATGCATGTGGGTGATAAAATGCCTCTTATAAACATTGAAAAACCTCTTAAAGAAGCTGTTGAAGAAATGACAAAAAAGAAAAAGGGATGTGTTGGCATTTTGGATGATGAAGGTGATTTAGTAGGTGTAATAACTGATGGAGATTTACGTCGTCATTTATCTAATGATTTTTATGGGCAAGCAATAAAAGATATTATGACTCCTAATCCAATTGTAATAGCAAAAGAAATGTTGGCTGTTGAGGCTACTTCTATGTTAAATAAAATGGAAATTACAAATATATTTATAGGCGTGGGTAGAAAACCAATTGGCGTACTTCATATTCATGATTGCTTAAGGGCCGGAATTCTATAGTGTCTGAGCTTAATCTATATAATCAAATAAAAAGAAAAATAAAAAGATATTTGCGATCTTATTCAAGGATAATTCTTGTTTTGAAAACATGGATGTTTTCCCTTGCTGCTTTGTTTTTAGGGTTCTTTTTTATCTATCCTCAACTAGCAGAACAGCAAAAGCTTTTTGATGTCAGTATATCATCAGATGTTATAAGCGATGCGCAATCTGTGAAAATCACAAATATAAGGCTATACAGTGTTGACGAGAAAAGAACGCCTTATATTATCACTTCAAAAGAAGCAGAAGAAACGCCACCAGGATCAAGCATTATAACTATGGTTTCTCCTATGGCCGATATTGTTACTGAAAATGAAGAAGCTATTAATATAACATCAGTTACGGGCAAGATAGATGAAAAAAAATCTCTTATAACCTTGCTTGATAATGTGGAAGTTTTCTCATCAGAAGGTTATAATATAAAATCAAAAGAATTGATTTTTGATATGACCACCAATGTAATTTCTAGCACTACTCCTGTTAACGCATCTGGGGATTTCGGTGAAATAGTATCGGAGGGAATAGAAATTTTTAATAAAGGTGATAAGGTTAAATTTAAAGGTAAAACAACAATTA
This sequence comes from uncultured Lactobacillales bacterium, assembly GCA_964369365.1. Lineage (GTDB taxonomy): Bacteria > Pseudomonadota > Alphaproteobacteria > CAYJES01 > CAYJES01 > CAYJES01. Next base: position 21,918 of record CAYJES010000009.1, read on the forward strand.
AATTGTTTGAAAGATAGGATATGCGATTAATAAAGTTTGTTATAATATTTTCTGTGTTTCCTTTTGTTGCTATTTCGCAAACTTTGGGATTTGGCTCAAGTGGAGGCGATATAACAATATCGGCTATTGATGGTGTTGTATGGGACAGAAATAAGCAAGAAATTGAAATAAATAATAATGCAACCATGGTTCAAGGAGATACAAAATTGGTTGCTGATAAAATTGTTGTAAATTATATTGAAAGTAATGGTAAGCAAGAAATTATTTTATTAAAAGCAGATGATAATGTAACGATATCTACATCTACCGAAACTTTAAAAGGTGATAATGCAATTTATGAACCTAACCGTGGACTTGCGGTGTTAAGCGGGAAAAATGCAAACTTGATTATGCAATCAGGCAAGATAAAAGCTCCAGTTTTTGAATATTATTCGAATGACAATAAAGTCATAGCAAGGGATGATGTAATTATTTCATCTGATAAAGGTGATATTAAATCTGCTGTTGCTGTTGCATATCTTGCAGATGAAAAATCTAAGAAAAAAAATAACAGCGGAATAAAGCGTTTTGAATTGTTTGACAATGTGGAAATTAAAACAAAAGGTGAATTTGTAAAAGGCGATAAAGCTATTTATAATGTAACAACGGGGATAATCGTAATAGAAGGTGATGTCTCAGTTAAAAAAGGTAAAAATATTTTAAAAGGAGATATCGGCGAAGTAAATCTATCGTCAGGAATAAGCAAGCTTCGTTCAACCTCTGGTAAAAGGGTAGGCGGGGTAATTACCCCTTCAAAGGAATAAAAAAAATCTCAAGATTTATTTAATAGATCTCAAGATTTTTAAAGTTTTTTATGGTGTAATACAATTATTTAGAGCAACCGCATTCATCACCGCAATTACATTTACATCCGTCTTTGCATTGGCACCCATCATTGCAGTTGCAACCACATTCACATCCGCATTTGCACCCACATTCACAAGGTTTTCCACAACTGCCGTTGCATTTTTCTATATCATTCATTAGTTTTCTCCTATTATGTTTGTTTTGAAATTAAATTAATCTTAAAGGTTGTACCATTTATGTTATCCGAAGTTATATTCATATTTCCATTATAATTTATTATTATAGCTTTTGCAATAGAAAGCCCAAGTCCAGTGCCAGGTATTTTTTTAGCCTTAACCTCATCCGTCCTAAAAAACCTTTCTGTTATTTTTTCTATATCTTCTTTTTTGATAGGGCTGTCTGTTTGATTGTTTACTGACATTTCTATATTTTTATCTATTTGCTGTGCCTTAACCTTAATAAGAGAATTTTCTTTTCCATATTTAACCGCGTTATCCAATAAATTTCTGGTTATTTGAACAATGTCATTTTGATTCGCATTGATATGCACAGGGTTATCAGTAAAGTCAAAAGAAATAGATTTTTCTTCACATTTTATTTTAAGGCTTACTATCGTTTTATTAATAATTTCAGAGATATTTACCTCATTAATGTCTTTATCTTCTATACTTGTTTCCAATCTAGAGATAACGAGCAAATCATTAATTAGATTTGTCATGTCATCTGCTTGATTTTGGATAATTTTTAAAAAATCACTAGTGGCTTCTTGGTCGTCTTTTGCAGATGTTTGAATTGTTTCAACAAAACCAGAAATGACAGATAGCGGGGTTTTAAGTTCGTGTGAAGCATTTGCAAAGAAATCTATTTGTTTTTGTTCGATAATTTTTTGCAAAGTTATATCATCTACACAAACCATTAAAACAGCTCCTCCTTTGCCTTTCGCGGGAAGTTTTGTTATTTTAACGTTAAGATATTTTTGTTTAGGATTTAAAATCACATGTTCAAATTCGATTTCTTTTGTTATGCCTTTGTTAATGTCGGCAAAAGCACGTTCAAAGTCTTCACCTTTAATAAATGTAAAAATATTTTTGTTGCGGATATTATTTCCAAACATTTTATGAGAGTGTGTATTAGAACCGATAACGTTCAGATTGTCATCAATAAATAATAAAGAATAAGGAATGGTATCAAGAATAACGCTGTCAGAAATAGACAAGTTATTACTATCAATTTTATCACTCCACACGTTGTGGATTTTGTTAATAGAGTTTATAATCGCCATTGTTTCAGCTGAGTGATACATAAGTTCGGGTATCGTGGCATCTTTACCTTCGGATATATCGCTTGCATAATCAACAAGGGTTTGTAAATCGCTCATAAACCCAGCCATAATGGCAAGAGAAACGAAAAGTATACATAAATAACCAACCAATCCAATAACCAATTCTATATAATTTAGATAAACCAAAGTTATAATAAAAAACGCACTAGGAATGGTCAGCAAAAAAACTCTTATTGCTGTAATTTTTGGTGGGTCTTTTGGTTTAATTTTATTGCTTTTAAACATAGTTTCAATTATATATAAAAAAAAGAAAAATTTAAAGTATTATATAAAAATAAATAAAGTTAAAGAGAGTGATGACAGAAAAGCCTGCTAAAGTAACACCAATGATGGCGCAATATTTGGAAATAAAGGAGCAATATAAAGATTGCTTATTATTTTATCGCATGGGTGATTTTTATGAATTATTTTTCGAGGACGCAGTAACAGCAGCCGCAGAACTTGATATCGCACTTACTAAACGAGGTAAGCATCTAGAAGATGACATCCCAATGTGTGGAGTTCCTTTTCATGCTTACGAGAATTATTTAACTAGGTTGATAAAAAAAGGTTTCAAGGTTGCTATATGCGAACAAATTGAATCCCCAACAGAAGCCAAAAAAAGAGGCACAGGATCTATTGTAAAACGTGATGTGGTTCGCATTATAACCCAAGGCACTCTTACCGAAGACGTTGTGTTGGATGCAAAATCAAACAACTTTTTATTTGCTTTGACTGTGCTAGGAAAAGAGGTTGGTATTGCGTGGTGTGATGTTTCAACGGGTGATTTTAACACAACTGTTATTGAAAAAAGCATTGGTTCGGTTGCAAGTATGCTTGCAAAATTTAATCCAAAAGAAATATTGTTAAGCGATACAATTTATGACAAAGAATTACGCCCAGCTTTTACCGGTTTTGAAAAAGCGATAACAACACTTAACCCATCTAAATTTAATTTTGACAGTGCTAAAAAAAGGTTGTGTGATTTTTATAAAGTTAATGATTTAACCCCATTCGGCAGTTTTACAAATTCTGAAATTTCAAGCTGCGGCGTTATTTTGGATTATGTTGATATAACTCAAAAAGGTAATATGCCAATCCTTTCAAGACCGAAAAAGCTTACTCAAAATTCTTTTTTAGAAATCGATAACGCATCTATGCGAAATTTAGAAATATTTTATAATACTCAAGGGGGCAAGGATAATTCACTTTTATCTGTGATTAATGATACCATAACAAACGCAGGTAGCAGGTTATTGCATCAATTGTTAAGTACGCCTTTGGTTGATGTTGACAAGATTAATAATCGCTATGATATTGTTGATTTTTTTGCAAATAATAATGAAATGCGTATAAAAACACGTTACCTTTTTGGGCTAGTATCTGATATAGAACGTTCATTGTCTCGATTGTCTTGCGGCAGGGGAGGTCCTAGGGATTTATCTGCAATTTCAACTTCTCTTGATTTAATTCCGGAAATCAGAAATACGATAAACATCTTAACAAATTCAGACGACAGTATGGTTGCACTAGAAATTCCAAAAGATTTAAAAATTGCATTGGATAATCTGGGTGAATACCGTGAACTTTGTTCAGTGTTAAGAGAAGCGCTAGATGAAAATCTACCTCTTTTGGTGCGTGATGGAAATTTCATTACAAAGGGTTATGACCCAACCTTAGATTCCTTTAAAATGAAAAGAGACGAAAGTAAAAGGTTGATTGCAGAATTACAAGTTAAATATTCTGCTGAAACTTCGGTAAATAATTTAAAAATAAATCATAATAATCAACTGGGATATTATATTGAAGTAACTGCAAAAAATGCTAATTACTTGTTGGAAAATCCTGAAAAATTTATTCACAGACAAACGATGGCTAATGCTATGCGTTTTTCTACTGACGAACTTATAAAGCTTGAAGAAGAAATTAGGAGTGCTGGGCAAAAATCATTGGCATTAGAGTTGGAAATTTTTGAAAAGTTGACCCAGATGATAATTTCAAATTCTGAAAAAATTATTATATCTGCAAGGGCAATTGCATTTATAGATGTAATGATAAGTTTTGCTAATATTTCCGTTAATTATGGCTATACAAGACCAGTACTTGATTATTCTATGGATTTTGAAATAAAAGGCGGACGCCACCCGATTGTTGAACATTCATTAAAACAATTAGCGGGTAAAGAATTTATTGCAAACGATTGTCATATGGATAAAAAATTATGGATTTTAACCGGTCCTAATATGGCGGGTAAAAGTACGTATTTAAGGCAGAATGCTCTTCTTGTGATTATGGCGCAAATTGGTTGTTTTGTTCCGGCGGACAGCTTGCAAATGGGTATAGTTGATAAGTTGTTTAGTAGGGTAGGCGCATCAGATGATTTAGTCAGAGGCCATTCAACATTTATGGTAGAGATGATAGAAACCGCAACAATCCTTAACCAAGCTACTGAAAAGTCGCTGGTAATACTTGATGAAATAGGCAGGGGTACCGCTACTTTTGATGGTTTATCTATTGCTTGGGCTGTGGTCGAATATTTGCATGATAAGGTTAAATCCAGGGCTTTATTTGCCACCCATTATCATGAATTAGTTGCTCTATCATCAAAACTTTCAAGTGTTGGTTTATACACGATGAAGGTCAAAGAATGGCAAGGCGACATCGTGTTTTTACATGAAATAGCTGTGGGCAGTGCGGATAGATCATATGGTATTCACGTGGCAAAGCTTGCAGGCCTTCCAAATCTTGTTATAAAAAGGGCACAAAGCATTTTGGACGAACTGGAAAATAAAGACAACAAATCTGCAAAGATAATAGTAGATGAATTACCGCTCTTTAGCGCAGTTATAGAGGCTGAAAAAATATCCCAAACCCAACAAAAAGAACCCGAAGAAAACCCAGCGGTAATAGAGTTATCAGAATTAAACCCTGATGATTTAACCCCAAAAGAAGCGTTGGAAAAACTTTACCAACTTAAAAAATTGATAGGATAAGGTATTTATTATTATGGAATATTTATTTAATTTTGTACTCGAAAATTTTATTTTTGTAATGTTGGTAATAATATTATTATCAATGTTTTTAAAAGTGATGCTTCAAAATAAAAAGAATACTTTGTTAACAAGAGAAGCTTCTTCTTTTCGTGAGATGTTGGAATTTTCTCCTGATGCTTTTTTTGTGTGGCTTTATGATAATAATAAAAAAGAATATCAAATGGCATCAAGGAAGCTTGCAATTGTTTTAGGATTGCCAAGTGGCAGAAATACGGAATTTGCCGAGGTATTGGAAAAACTTGAATCTACAAATGAACTTTCAAATTCAGTAGAAATATTGAATTCTGACGATGAGCGTTTTTTTGTTGAAGTAAAAGCAAAAAATAAAGACAGATACTTTCTATGTGAAGGCAGCAATATCGTTACTTTTTCAGGCGACAAGCTGGCTAAAATAATTTGGTTCAAAGATATAAGTGAAAAATTTTTAACTTCTCGAAAAAATCTTGAAACTTTATATAATCTTGAAAATGAAAAAAATTATTATCAAACAATTATAAATGCTTTACCTTTTCCATTATGGATAAGGGATGATGGTCAATTAATTTCGGATTGTAATGAAAACTATGTAAAATCAGTGGATATGCCCAATAAAGAGTCTGTTACCTCAAATCATATCGAACTTGGTCAAGGTCCAGATGTTCAAGAAATAAGAGGACTATCAGTGCTTGCAAGAAAGCAAGAGCAACCTCAACAAGGCGTTTTTCCTATTATTTTAAATTCAGAGCTTAGAAAAATAGAAATAAATGAAGCTATAATTGATGAAAATAAAACAGTAGGTTGGGCAAGAGAGCTTTCTGCGACAGAAGATGAATTTGGTGAAGTGTCGCAGCAAAATAAACTTTATCAAAAAGCTTTTGATAATTATCCAATGGCTGTGATGATTATGGATATTAAGTTAAATATTATTTATTATAACTTAGCCTTTTTAGAAATTTGGGGAATTGATGAAGAATTTGTATCAGCAAAACCAAATTTAAACGAATTTTTAGGTGAATTAAAAAGGTTAAGAAAATTGCCAGAAAATAGAGATTTCCCGCTATACAAAGAACAAACAATTAAATTCTATAAAGAATTGCAAAGTAATTATTCTGATACTGTGTATTTACCAGAAGCAGTTATTATAAAAAGGACAATTGCGCCTCTTGAAAATGGGGCAACGATATCATATTTCGAAGATATAAGTTATCTGCAAGGACTTGAAAGTAAATTTTATACTTTATCTGAAAATTATAAATTAACTTTGGATAATATACCGAATGCTGTTGTTATTTTCGGTGATAATGGCCGTCTTAAAACGGCTAATAATGCATTTCTAAGATTATGGGGATTGGAAATTTCTGATATCGAAAACTTGTTGTTATCAGAAGTATTGGATTATAAGAAAAAATATTTTGATAAAAAATATAATTGGGTTGATGTTAAATCTGAAATGTTATCGCATATGACTAGTGGTACAAAGCAAATAATCAGCATGGAAAGAAACGATAATCGCCACATAGATTGTACATGTATAAGGTTAAAAGACGGCGGAGTAATGCTAAGTTATAATGAAGCAAAAGCCTAATTATTTTCTTCTAGCGCTTCTTTAATAAGTGGAATTGTAATTTTTCGTTTTTGAGACATACTCAGAAAATCTATATTATTGATAAGCTTATGCACAGATTGATAAGAACGTTCAATGTGTTTTAAAATATATTGGATAATTTCACCAGAAATATCAATTTGCAAATCGGAAAAATTTTTAACTAATAGCGCGATAATAAGTTCATCATCAGGCGGAAATATTTCAAATTCAGGAACGGTAAGAAGTCTTGATTTCAAATCTTTTAAAATAAAAGGCAATCTGTTAATAGAACTTTTAGCACTCATTAATAGCAGTCCTTTTTCTTTCAGATTGTTAAACAGGTGAAATAATGCCTCTTCATTTACATCTTCGATATCTTCTATTATGACAAGTTTTGTCGTTGGTTTATAGTATAATTCTAGGTCTTTTCCTAAAATAATAGCACTGTCCTGCTCTTTTTCTGTGGCAAATTTAATTAAATGGGTTTTTCCACAACCACTTTCCCCATAAATCAAAGCTGCAAATATATTCCAATTTGATAGTTTGTTAATCAGGTTAAACGCATTTTTATTGCTATTAGACACATAAAAATTATCTACTCCATAAGATACAGTTTTAGGGAAATCAAAAGGAATTTGATAACTATTTTGCATTAGTTTTAACTTTTTTATTTTGCTAGCGTCTAAGCTTTGGTAAGAAATGGCGGATAAGTACAGCAGTAATAGCCGCGACAGGAACCGCTAATAAAAATCCAACAAATCCGCAGATAGCACCACCAGCAAGTAAAGCAAATATCATCCAAACAGGGTGCAAATCAATATTTCCACCGATAAGGTTAGGTGTTAAAAAATTACTTTCAATAAATTGACCCACAAGGAAGATACCAGCAATAACCAAAACCATAGTATAGTTATCACCATATTGCGCAAATGCAACCCCGATACCAGCCAATGCACCCAACGACCATCCAACATAAGGAATGGCAGTCATAAGTCCAGTAAATACACCAATAGCAATAGCTACATCAAGCCCTGCTATTGACAATGTAATCGCATAAAACAATGCAAGCACGACGCAAACTGTTAATTGTCCACGTATCCAACCAGCAAGCGCACCATCGATTTTAGAGAATACATCGTTTATTTCTGTTTTATGTTTTTTAGGAAGAAAGTTTTCAGCAGCAGCAATCATTTTATCCCAATCGCGAAGCAAGTAAAATGCAACGATAGGAGTGATGAAAAACAGACCGATTAAGTTAAATAAAGCCACACCACTTGTAATAATTTTTGTAAACACTCCAAGTGTAATTTTGATAATATCTTCTGCGTGTTGAGCAAGAGAATCTTTTAAATTGAGATCAATATCATTATTAGCAGCATTTTCTTTGATAGAATTAACAATAGGCTCTATTTGCACCCAAATAGCATTTGCATAAACAGGAACTTTTTGAGCAAATACGACAGATTGAGATTTAAGAAGAGGGAATAACATCATTATAACTGAAATCACAACAATAAAAAATCCAGTTAAAACAATACCAGCAGCAGCGCCTCTTGGTATCCATTTTCTAGTCACTTTATCAGTAGCAGGATCAAGCAGGTAAGCAATCACAATCCCCATTATGAAAGGAAGTAATATACTGCTTATCATATAAGTAAAGCCTAATAATCCCAAAATTAACGCAGTTATTGTTATTTTTCTTATCGTCTCAGTTTTCATGTTGGATCCTTTTTGCCAATAATTTATCACTCAGCATGATGTTGATAGGTGTTATCAATATTTTCCTTATCATCATTGCTAAGTTCGATTTTTTGTTTGCTAGTTGGGATTTTTAAATCCCTGACACCATATACGTTTTCGCTAATTTCCATTAAAGACAGGTTTTGCTTGCGAAATGCGCGTTTAAGGTCATCAAGTAAAGCAGAATGCCATATATTAATTTGAGCTCTATCTTGTTTTACAGCTTTTAATTCATATCTAGCGATCAATGGAATTTTGCTTATTCTACTATCAATTTGATTGAGGTGAGCAAGACTTTGTAGCGGCACCACAATAACCATTAATTCAGGAGCCCCCACATTAACAGCCATACTTTCACGCCATCCCGCTTCACGTCTATTTCCTATATAATTAGCCATTTTGACCAACGCCGATTTTTCATCGCCGTTTTCAATTTCGATCACGTGTTCATAGCGTTCCATTAAACTGCCATTTATATATCTGTTATAGCGTAATTTTAATTCATTGTTATATGTTTTTGTAACGTGTGCAACGATTGTACCTTCTGCTCTATATGATTTAGCCAAATCTTTTAATTTATTATTGTTAAGGCTAGCATAACTGATATCAGTTCCGCTTCTTACCCTATAAAGAGGGGTAAGCGCGTTATCAGGAGCGTTGTAAGTCCAAACGTTTTGCCACGGATTACTTGTGAAATCCATAATTTTACCGTTAACATCATAAAATGGTAAAATTAAATAAGGTTTCGCCGAAGAAAGAACAAAAGAAATTCCTAAATCAGCAAGAAGAGATTTTATTTTTTCATCATCAAAAGATACGTTAAGAGTTGCAACATATCTGACAGGAGATGTGCTTTCTTTTACAACGCTAACTTCTTTTAACAAATATCCGATTTCTTCAGAAGAAAATTCGGGTAAAAATTCTATGTCACTTGCCTTAACAATTCTTTTTATAATTCTATCAAAAGCGCGACTTTGCGCAATAACAAGAGCTTTTTTGCGAGATATTTCAGAATTTCTATCGGTTACATCGACATAGATATTTTTTGCGGTGAACAAATCACTACTTTGAGCGGCTGGAGCAAATACAACAACCGCCAAAGCAATGAAAAATATTTTTTTGAAATTAGCCAACAATTTCGCACTCGCTAAAGAAGAAAGCTATTTCAATTGCAGCATTTTCAGCGCTGTCAGAACCGTGTACAGAGTTTGCATCAATACTTTCAGCAAATTCTTTTCTGATAGTTCCTTCATCAGCTTGCGCAGGATTAGTAGCGCCCATAATTCTTCTGTTTTCAGCAACAGCATTGTCGCCTTCTAATACTTGAGCAACAACAGGACCACTCATCATAAATTCAACTAAATCGTTATAAAATGGGCGTTCTTTGTGAACTTCATAAAATTTACCAGCTTGTTCTTTAGTAAGTTGAATACGTTTTTGTGCAACGATTCTAAGGCCAGCATCTTCGAATTTTGTGTTGATTTTACCAGTAAGGTTTCTTCTAGTAGCATCAGGTTTGATAATAGATAAAGTACGTTCTTTCATAATATTTTCCTTAAGAGTTAGAGTTAAACAATTAAAAAATTGTTACAAGAATCTATACGATTTTTTTTTATTTGGCAATGGCTTTTTATCTTTTGACTTATATTTTTTACCGTGATAATTATAAACCATAAAAAATAACGAGGATAAAATGAAATCTCTAACTGAATTAATCAAAGTAATAAAAGATTTGCGTGATAAAGCCGATGGCAACGCGTGGGATATTGAACAAACTTTTAAATCAATTGCACCTTATATTGTTGATGAAGCAAAAGAAGTGCAAGAAAGTGTAACTAAAAGTAATTCGAATGATATAAAAGAAGAACTAGGCGACTTGTTGATGCTAGTGATAGAGATGGCGCAAATTGGCGAAGATGAAGGATTGTTTACGCTGGACGATGTGGCTAGCAGTGCGGTTTCGAAATTACACAAAAGATTGCCTCATTTTTTTGGGGATAATAAGCAAAAACTATCAAAATCAGAAATTGAAAGCCAATGGCAACAAATAAAAAAATCACAAACTAACGAAATTGATAAAATTGAAGATACCAAATACAAAATAGCAAAAATATTTGATACTATTCCTAAATCAGATTCTGTTTTGATGAGGGCTCAAAAAATTCTGGAATGTACAAGGCAAGAAACTTTTTGGTGGGACAATACCGATAATGTGTTTAAAAAAATCGAAGAAGAATTAATAGAACTTAAACATGAAGTTGATAATAATATAGACAATAGTAATATCGAAAAAATCCACGACGAACTTGGTGATGTTTATATGATGATAACCACCCTTGCCACCGAAGTAGGAGCAGATTCAGATATTGCTTTTTCTTGTGGAATAAATAAACTTGAAACAAGGCTAAGGTTGGTTGAAAAATTACTTGTAAATGATTTAGGCAAATCGTTTAAAGAGGCAACCCTGAATGAAAGAGAAGAAACATGGAAAAAAGCAAAAGTCATTTTAAAAAATTCCTAATACTACTTAGTTGTTTTTTTGTAAACGGTTGCTACTCTCCTGATAAATTTACAGGCGAAGTTGTAATCGATAAAAACGGCCGTTATGTTATGACTTATATTGGGGATTTGATATGGGCTCCTTTAATGCGTGAAATAAATCTAGGTTTATTAGATAAAGATAAAATTCCTCAAAAAATAGAAAATGTTAAAAAAGATTTGGAAAGAGAGCCAGGGTTTTTAGAAATAACATCAAAAGGAAATGGCAGGTTTTTTGTTAAATATAAAAGAGTAGGTGCAATAGATAGTTCTGGAAATATCAGCTTTGTTCGTGGAAATAACAATCCGATTATGGCGATTAAAACTGGTGCAGACGAAATTACTAAATTTTCAGGTGCTTATCTATCTCCTGCTAGGGCTAAGCAAGCTCGTGACGCAAATATTCCAATAAATGGTATTTTCAGGGTTATAACCGATGCAGAAGTTTTATCACAAAATGCAACAACTATCCTTAAAAATGACAAGGGTGCGGGCAATATCTATGAATGGCAAATAAACAGTTTTGATGGAATTGCACCTAAACTTTCACTTCGGATAAATTTTGTTGATTTTTATACTCCAGATACGTGAATTTATAAAAGTTAATAGATAAAAATCGTTATAGACAAATGCTTTTTTATATGGCATAGTCTATGACTATGAAACAAGAAGTTAAAGAAATTTTATCTGGAATACTGGTTTTTGCGATTTTTGCTGTATTTTTTTCTTATGTATTTATGAGTAAGCAAAGGTACAGTGACAGCGACAATTATGGTAAGTATTATAAAATCAGCGCCAATTTCCAAGATATAGAAGGTATAGGTATAGGTAGTAAAGTAAGGATTGCTGGAATTGATGTTGGCGAGGTTTCATCTATACATCTTTCAAACGCATTTAAATCACAAGTAGATATGGCAATAAACAAAGAAGTGAAATTACCAGAAGATAGCGCAATTATCGTTGAAAGTGAAGGTTTATTCGGCAGTAAATATCTTGAAATTTTACCAGGAGCTGAGGAAATTTTAATTGAAAATGGCGGTTATATATCATATGCACAAGATACTATAAGGATTTCTAATATAATTGAAAGAGTTGTAGAGTTCACAAAGAACAAGGCAAAAGAATGTAACGCATGTTTATCGCAAAAAACGGAGATGGCAAAAAAATGAGAAATCCTATTGAAACATTGATGGGTGGTATTGTATTTGTATTTGCAATAGCTTTTCTTGTAACAGGATATATGAAAGCAGACGTTCATAAAGTCGAAGGTTATAAGGTAAAAGTTATATTTTCTAAGGTTGGCGGCATTGTAGCAGGAAATGATGTTAAAATTAATGGGATAAAAGTTGGTTCAGTAGGTGAGGTGATTTTAGATGAAGATTTTAACGCTAAATTATCATTGAATATAAAACCAACCATTAACCTTCCAGACGATACGAAAGCATCAATAACATCAGAAGGTATAATAGGTAACAAGTATATAAATCTTGAGCCAGGGATAAGTGATAAGTTTATTGCACAAGATAATATGGGAGAAATTCGCAAGATACAAAATTATAAATCATTAGAAGATATGGTAAGCGAGGTCATATTTTCAGCAAGTAGTAATGATAATTAATAGGGGTTGATTAACAGTGAGTTTTATGAATAAAGTAAGAACGATTCCAGTAAGTCTAGTTTCGGCTATGAATCAAAAGAAAGTGATTAACACTTCTGATTACGTTCTAAAAAGCAAGGCTTTTCATAATTTGAAACCGCAAAACGGTGAAAAAGTTCTTGATATAGGGTGTAGAGATGGATCTGTAACTTTGCAAATTAAAAATTTAGGGTGCAAAGTTTTAGGGATTGACATAAACCCAGTAATGATAGAGGCTGCAAGACAAAAAGGCGTCGAAGCATTGTTGATGGATGCTGAAGATATGTTTTTTGATAAAGAATTTGATGCTGTATTTTCATTATCTGCTCTTCATTGGATGCGCCATCCTAATTTAGTGCTAGAGGCGATTAATCGTGCACTAAAACTAGGTGGACGCTTTGTTGCTGAAATGTCTGCTCATGGAAATTTACAAGAGATTTTTGATGCGTTCTTAGATATTTTTGCAGAAGACGACAAAAGTGCTCTTTATTTAATTCCGTGGTACCTGCCAACAGAAGAAGATTATAAATTAAGACTAGAGCAAAAAGGATTTTCAGTTAAAAGTATTACAACAACTAAGAAAAGTTTCGGCATAAGTGGTAGTTTAAGCACGTTTGTTCAATCATTTGTTCCAATTTTTAGTGAGCTAATTGACAATAAACAAGAATTTATTGATAAAGTTGTAACTAGATTGGAAAATAAACTTGAAAAGAAAAGTGACAGATATCAAATAAATTATGTCAGCATAGATTTTATAGCGATTAAGGAAAAAGAAATTGTTTAAATTATTTTTATCAAAATTATTACTAATTGTGTTGATGGCAAATACTGCTGTTGCAGCAAATTTAGAAGGAAATGTTGCAATTTTAGGCACGTTGGATAAGTTAACAGGCAGGGTAAGTTCGATTGAAGTCGAAGTCGGGGACAAGGCAAAATTTATTGCATTGGAAATAGAGGTTATGTCTTGTTATTATAAACCACCAGAACAAGCTCCTGATAATATGATTTATCTAAAAATAAAAGAAATTGATGAAAATGAAAAAGATGAAGATAAAAGGGAAAAAGATTTTTTCAATGGTTGGATGTATTCTTCATCTCCTGCGATATCGGCATTGGAACATCCTGTATATGACATATGGTCAATTGAATGTAAAAATGTTATAAAAGATGATGAAGAAGGCGAAGATGAAAAAGAAAACAGCGATGAAATAAAAACGCCAAAAGATAATAAAGAATAGGAGTTTGTCATGAAAAAAATTATATGTATATTGATGTTTATGCTGGGTATTAATCCTTCATTTGCTCAAACAATTGATGATTTAAAATTTTTCACAGAAGAATATCCTCCTTATAATTTTTACGGACCAGATGGCAAGCTACAAGGAATGGCGATTGATTTATTAGGTGAAGTTTTGGATGCAATGGGCAGTAAAAGAAGTGTCCAAGAAACAAATCTTGTTCCATGGACGGAAGTTTATAGAAGTTTGATAGAGGAAAAAAATATAATAGGTTTCGCAACGTCTCGTTCAGAAACAAGGGAAAAATTATTTAAATGGGCCGGTCCAATAATTTTCAGCAGAACTGTTGCAATTGGCAAAAAAGGCGGTAAAAAATTAAAAGACAAGCACGATTTAAAAAACTATAAGGTTGCTGTGATTAAAAATGACGTTGGTCATCATGTGGGAAGATTGTTGGAAATACCAGAAAATAATTTTGTAATAGCTTTAAATATGAATGAAATAATTTCAGCAATGGAAAATAATGAAGCTGATTTTTGGATTTATGAAGACAGTGTAATCCAATGGTATTTAAAACAAATAGGCAAAGTTGAAGATTACGAGGTGGCTGAAATTTTGGAAGCAAACAACTTGTCATATGCGTTTAGTAAAGATGTCCCAGATAAATTGGTAATTGAATTCCAAGAAGCATTGGACGAAGTAAAATCTAGCGATTTATATTTTGATATATTGGATAAATATACTAAATAAAATTTAGTCTTTTAGAAATTTGGGAAATATAGTAGCAAATACAATTGCAATAAAAAGCCCGAAAATAGAAGCAATTTCGATAGTTTTATATGATCCATAATTTTTTATTATAAATCCAAAAACTGTTGTTGAAAATGCTGGAACTGCAAATAATACAGCGCTAAATATGTTTAATACTTTGCTTTGAAATTCTTTTGGCACAATATATCCAATATTGTTCATAATGGTTACAAGAACAGTTGTTGCGCCAATACCACTAAAGAAAAAGCACAAACATCCCCATATTAATGATTCATCCATCGGGAATAAAAATAACCACCAAAAAGACCAGACAGTAGCTATGGTTATGATTTTTCCTATATTTTTACCTCTGCTTGTAAATGGTGTGATAAATAATAAACAAATCAAAGAAGCAAAACCAAATGAACCAAGTAAAAATCCATTATCAACAGGATTACCACGCGCTATATCTGGGGCAAATTTGAATAAGGGAAATCCCAGTAAGGCTATCAATAAAGCATTAAGTAAGAGACTTCTTGTTTTATAATAAATCAAGACAAGTTTAAATGCCTTCCACATGCCTATTTTCTTATCAGTATTAGGTTGGTTTGTTGTTTCTTCTATTGTTAAGCCTGATAAAATGTAACTAATTGGGACAAAGAAAAAAGCAGCAACAGCAAAGGTATATGCGTAACTAAGATAAGATATCAAAGCCCCAGCAAGAACAGGAGCAATAAATCTGGAAGAATTCACAACAATAGCATTAATTCCAACAGCTTTTTTAAATCGTAACCCTTTTATTAAATCTTTTAAAAATAACATATTGGTTGGAAAATGAATACCTGCTGTTATTCCTGAAATAAAACTAGCAATATAAAGTATGATTGTGCCTGCTGTTACACCTTGAAAAAATTGATACGATTTGTTTGCTTGATGTAAAAAACCAGAAAAAATTAAAAAAGCGATTCCACCTGCTATGATTACTTGGGTTATTTGTAAGGCAATTAAAATTTCAAATTTATTTTTTTTGTTTGAGATATTATGAAAAACAGCATTCGCAAAAATCACCCCAAAAGCCATAGCAAGGCTGATATATCCAAGGGTAATAGGGTTTTTATCACTGATATTAAAAGCCAATAAAGCATAGGTATTGGTAAGTATCCAAAGGCCGATTTGCCAGAATAATTGTGATCCCATATAATTTCTTAAATCAGAATTATTAAGGACTTTAAAATGATTTTTTAATATAAGTTTCAGGTAATACATATCTCTATGTTATATGACTTAGCAAAAATTTCAATGTTTTTTATCTCTAGGATGAGCTGATTTGTACTCGCCTATTAATGTTTCTATATTTACTTGCGTATATCTTTGAGTGGTTGATAAAGATTGATGTCCCAACAATTCTTGGATAGTTCTTAAATCCCCACCACGTTCAAGTAGTAGTGTGGCAAAGGTATGACGAAAGGCGTGCGGAGTAAAGCTATCTGGCAATTGTAAGTATGCTCTAATTTCCCGCACAGTTCTTTGAAAAACTCCTGCATTAAGTCTTTTCCCTTGATCGCTAAGAAATAAAGGAGCATCAGGATTGCCCTTAAGTGGATGAGATTTCAGATAGTCTTTAATGCTTTGATTAATAATAGGCAGAATTGGCACGATTCGTTGTTTGGATCCTTTTCCAGTAATAACCATAGCATCAGATTTCGGAGCATCTTTTATATCCAGTTGTAACGCTTCATTAATCCTAAGTCCACAACCAAACATCATAAGGATAAGGCAAATATCACGCTTAGTAATCCAGCCATTTCTGTTTTTATTATTGTTGATTATTTTTATTGCCTCTAGAGTCTTAAGGGCGTTTTCCTCGCTAATCGGTTTTGGAATAGGCTTTTTAGGGCTAGGGGTTTTAATCACTTTTAATGCAGGGTTTTCGATTCCTTTTTCCATTCCCGCCCATTTGTAAAACGAACGAATGGACGCCAGATTGCGGGCAATAGAAGATTTTGAAACTTGTTGATTTAATGCTCTATCACTTAGGAATGCTCTGAAATCTCTGGTGTCGAATTTTGCCAGCATGCCTTCAGATACATCTTCTTCTTTATAATCAGCCATAAAATTAATAAAAAAAGATAAGTCCCTCAAATATCCATCAAGAGTATGGGAAGAATATCTTTTTACAGAAAAAAGATAATCCACCCATTCTTGTATTATGTTTTCAAGTTGTTTAGAACAACGAAAATGTATATCTTTGAACATAGGTTACAGAATAGATTGCCCAGTTTTTGCCCAATCTGCATTAAATCCTTTAAGGCCGTTATCAGTCAAAGGATGTTTATAAAGTTGGTGCAAGATTTTAGCAGGAATAGTGGCAATATCAGCCCCAATCATAGCAGCAGTGGTAACGTGATTAGGGTTTCTTACCGATGCAACCAAAATTTCTGTGTCAAAATCATAATTATAGTAAATTGTTGCAATATCTTCGATAAGTTGCATACCTTCTTCACCTAAATCATCAAGCCTACCAACGAAAGGAGAGATGAATGATGCCCCAGCTTTAGCCGCAAGCAACGCTTGTCCAGCTGAAAAACAAAGGGTTACATTTGTCATAGTGTTTTCAGAACTTAACACTTTGCAAACTTTTAAGCCATCTTGGGTCAAGGGAAGTTTAATTGCGACATTATCTGCAATTTTACGTAAAACATCTGCTTCTTTAATCATTGTTTCGTAATCTTCTGCGGTTACTTCTGCGCTTACTGGACCTGATACAATTTTACAAATTTCTTTAACAGTTTCTTTGAAATCTCTGCCAGATTTAGCGATTAAGCTAGGGTTTGTTGTAACCCCATCAACCATACCGGTAGGGATTAGTTCTTTTATTTCGTCGATATTAGCTGTGTCGATAAAAAATTTCATATTATAGGTCTCCTTTATAAAATTGAATTGAAACATTAACCAGTTTAACATAATTTTATTAAATATCAAATACCTAAAAATCATTTGCCAATTTGATATAAATCTTATAATCTCCTATGCATATTTAATTTTAATTTTAGGATATTTTCTATGAGCGATAAAACAAAATTTATTTTTGTAACAGGTGGAGTAGTATCATCATTGGGCAAAGGTTTGGCATCTGCATCAACTGCTGCTATTTTACAAGACAGAGGGTTTAAGGTTCGCCTTAAAAAGTGTGACCCATACCTAAACGTGGATCCAGGAACGATGAGCCCGTATCAACACGGTGAAGTTTTTGTAACCGATGATGGTACAGAAACAGATTTAGATTTCGGACATTACGAGCGTTTTTCTGGTGTTTCTGCTACTAAATTTGATAATATGACTACTGGTAAAATTTATTTACAAGTTTTGGAAAAAGAACGCAGGGGAGATTATCTAGGTGCAACTATTCAGGTTGTTCCACATATTACCGATGCTATTAAATCTTTTATCTTATCTGATGTTACTGATGAAGATTTTGTAATGGTGGAACTAGGTGGAACAGTAGGCGATATCGAAGGTCAACCATACCTTGAGGCAATGCGTCAAATGGCGTACGAGCTTGGTCGTGAAAGGGTTATGTTTATTCATTTAACTTTGCTTCCATACATTGCTACTGCTGGGGAAATGAAGACTAAGCCAACTCAACACTCGGTTAAAAAACTGCAAGAATATGGTATTCAGCCAAACATATTGTTATGTCGATGCCAAATGGACATCCCAGAAAACGAACGCAGAAAACTTGCGCTATTTTGTAACGTACCAGAAGATGCAGTTGTAATGGCAAAAGATATTGACAGCATTTATAAAGTTCCGATTGAATACGCAAAAGAAGGTCTTGATAAAGTTGTTTGTAAATATTTCGGGATAGAGGCAACAAAGCCACTTAATATGGATAAATGGAATAAAGTAATAGACGCAGTAGATCACCCAGAAGGTGAAGTTAAGATTGCTGTTGTTGGTAAATACACATCATTGATAGAAGCGTATAAATCAGTACATGAAGCTCTTCTTCACGCTGGGCTTGCGAATAAGCATAAAGTTAAAATAAAATGGGTAAATTCAGAAGAACTAGAATCAAAAGATGTTAATCAAGAATTAGGCGATGTCGCAGGTATTCTTGTTCCTGGTGGATTCGGTCAAAGAGGAACAGAAGGCAAAATCATGGCAATTAAATATGCTCGTGAAAATAACATACCATTTTTGGGTATTTGTTACGGTATGCAACTATCTGTTATTGAAACATTACGTAATGTTGCAGGTATTAAAGATGCTTGGACAACGGAAATTGATAAAAACTGTACACCTGCTGTTGCATTATTAACTGAATGGGAACAAGACGGTAAAACTCAATCCCGTAAAGAAGACGGCGATTTAGGTGGCACAATGCGTCTTGGTGAATACGAAAGTATTGTTGATAAGGATTCAAATCTTTATAAAGCATACAATGATACAAAATTGTTTGAACGTCATCGACATAGGTATGAAGTTAACGCAACCTTTGAAAAAGATTTACTTGACGCTGGGATGAAAATTGTAGCATGGTCACCGGATAGAAAGTTGCCAGAGGTGGTTGAAATTCCTGCACATCCGTGGTTTGTGGCGGTGCAATTTCATCCTGAATTTAAATCACGTCCTTTTGCAGCGGCGCCATTATTTGTAGATTTTATCAAGGAATCTATTAAAAAGACTAAGTTGATATAAGCGTAGGAATGGATAAATTTTATAAAGTTTTAACAACCCAAGGAATATCGGATTATTATCATTATAAAAGTGATTTTGATATAACCACTGGTGCACTTGTAAAAATTCCATTCGCAGGCAAAGAAATTGATGGGATCGTGGTTGGATTTTCCGATTCGATAGATTTCCCAGCCTCTAAATTAAAAGAAATATCAGAAATTTATGAAGGTTTGGTGTTGGACAGCAAACTGATAAAATTCATATATTGGATAGCTGATTATACGCTATCTAACCCTCCATTAATTTTAAAAATGGTGCTATCTGCACAATTGACGACAAAAACCCATAAAGAAATAAAGCCGCTTAACCCAAATCATATAGATATAAAGTTAAATCAAGAGCAAAAATCAGCAGCGACAGCATTAAAATCTTCGCAAAATTATGAGGTATTTTTATTAAATGGAGTAACTGGATCGGGCAAGACAGAAGTGTATTTTGAATCCATAGTTGACAAGGTTAAAAATGGTGGACAAGTGTTAATTTTAATGCCTGAAATTGCACTGGGGACAAGTTTTGTAAAAAGGTTTACGGACAGGTTCGGTGTAAATCCACTTGAATGGCATTCTGATTTAGGCAAAAAAGAAAAAAGAGAAGTCTGGCACAGTATAAAAAATGGCGAAGGTCAGGTCGTAATTGGTGCAAGATCGGCATTATTTTTACCTTTTAAAAATCTAAAGATGATAATCGTAGATGAAGAACATGACACTTCTTATAAACAAGAAGACGGCGTAGTTTATCAAGCAAGGGATATGGCAGTCCTGCGCGCTAGTATTGAAAAAATACCTATTGTTTTGGCTTCTGCCACACCTTCTTTGGAAACGATTATAAATGTAAATTTAGGCAAATATAAAGAATTATTGCTAACCAAAAGATACAACGACGCGGTTATGCCCAAAATTGATGTTATAAATTTAAAAGAAAGCAAGCCTGAAAAAATAGGCAAGGGCCAGGGTTTTCTTTCTCCTAAATTATTATCAGAAATTAAATCAAATTTGGAAAATAAAGAACAAAGTTTATTGTTTTTAAATCGTAAAGGTTATGCTCCTTTTGTTGTGTGCGGCGCTTGTGGTCATCGTTATCAATGTCCAAATTGCTCCTCATGGTTGGTGGAACACAGGAAAATTGGCAAAATGCGTTGTCACCAATGTGATTATATGCAAACAATTGATGGGGTTTGTGTTAAATGCAATGAAACCAAAAGTCTTATTTCTTGCGGTCCGGGGATTGAGAGGATAGAGGCAGAGATTCTGCATTATTTTCCTGATGCAAAAGTAAAAACACTAAGTTCTGAAAATATTTCGCGTAAAACCGCACTACAACATATGGAAGAAATTGTAAAATCAGAAACAGACATAATCATAGGAACACAAATTTTAGCAAAAGGCTATCACTTTCCTAACTTGACATTGGTTGGGGTAATAGATGCAGATATGGGGCTTGCTGGTGGTGATTTACGTGCTATGGAAAAAACTTATCAATTATTACATCAGGTAGCAGGCAGGGCAGGCAGAGAAAAAAAATCAGGCAGAGTATTTTTACAAACATATGAACCAGAACATTTGTTAATGCAAGCAATGGTAAAAGATAACGCAGATGACTTTTATATGATAGAAGAAAAAATGCGTAAACAATATAAAATGCCACCATTTGCGCAACTAGCAAGCATTGTTATAAGTGGTATAAAACCAGAAATAGCACAAAAGTCAGCAAAAGAAATAGCAAATGCTTTTAGCGAAACTGATAATATTGCTGTTTTAGGTCCTGCGCCTGCTATTATATTTAAAATAAGTAATCGGCATCGCTATCGATTGTTATTAAAAGCATCTAAAAAAATTAAACTAGCTGATGAAATAAAGAAAACTCTAGCCAATGTCAAAATACCTAGTTCGATTCGTATAAAAATAGATATTAATCCATATAATTTCCTATAAGACGGAAATAAAAATTGACAAAATGTGATTAATATTGTATATTATTTATAATTTTTTAATAAAATAAATGGTATGTTGCTTTAATAGTTTAATGTGCTAGTATGCCGTTTATTATGATTATGTTTTTTAAAAGGAGTTATTTTTTATGAAAAATGTTATTAAATTTATGATTTTATTTGCTGTTACAATGTTTGTTTCAAGCAATGTTATGGCTCAACAAAGTCCATATCCTCAAGCTCAACAAGGATACCAACAACCACAACAAGGCTATCCTCAAGGATATCCTCAAGGATATCAACAACCACAACAAGGCTATCCTCAAGGATACCAACAAGCGCCACAAGGTGCCTATCAACAACAAGGCGGTTATGTTCGTCCTGGATATGTTGTTCCACAACAAAGACAACAACAAAATACAGATGGTGTTTTTGGTGTAGCAAAAGGTAAGGCATTAATAGTATTCCGTCACATCAGAAGTATTGTGTTCATACTAGGTGGATTTGCTTTGGTTGGTCTTGCAGTAATGGCGATTTTTGGTAAGCCTAATTGGAAATGGTTTGCATTATTGGTTGTAGGTATTTTCATAGTAGCAGTAGCAGGATACATCGTAGAATTTATTGCAAATGAAGATACTAACCTTGGCAATACAATAGAAGCAAATCAACAACCACAATATCAACAACCGCAACAACAACAACAACAACAACCGCAACAACCGGTTTATCGATAAAATTTGCGATTGTTAAATGAAATTAAAAAGCCAGCATAATGTTGGCTTTTTTTTATTATGATTCAGATGGTTATTTAATTTTTTAAAATTTATTTCACAATTTGTTAAAATTTGTTACAATGGCGTATTTTAATACTAAAGTATAAGGAATAACCTATGTTGAAAAAATTATTTAAACCAATTTTCCGCAAAGTTTTAAAAGCAATTTTATATTCTATGAAAGTTCGTATTCATGGTCTTGATAATCTAAAAGGAATAGGTGATAAGGGCGTGATGGTGTGTAATCATGTGTCAACGCTTGATGTAATGAATTTATTTGCATTTCTGCCTGATAATGTTGTTTACGCTCTTAATAAAAATAATTTAAAAAATCCGTTGGCTCGTTGGGCTATGCGTTATGCAAAAGTTATTAATTTCGACCATTTAGACCCAGATAGCATTACTGAGGTTGTTAATACTGTTAAATCCGGTAAAATTTGCCTTATTTTTGCTGAAAATCATGTTACTACTACTGGAAACTTGATGAAGATTTATGATACCCCAGGCATTGTAGCAGACAGGGCAGATGCGCCTATTATTCCTGTTTGGATTAATGGGGCGAAACATGGTTATTGTTCACAACTGCGCGGAAAAGTACCGGTCCGCCCAATGCCAAGAACAGATATTTATATCTTACCAGCTAAGCATTATAAAATAGATTCTAAATTAAATCGTGAATTGGTCAGCCACGATATTTATCATGTTTTATTAGAAGCTTCTTTTAAAGCAACTTTTACCCCAGGACAATCATTATTTAAAAACGTGATGAAAACTGCAAAAGTATATGGTAAAGATGGTTGGATAAAACGCAGAAAAGTAATCATTGATATGGACAGAAATCCAAAAAGTTTCAAAGATTTATTAATCGCATCTTATGTATTAGGAAGAAAATTTAACGAATTTACAAGTGAAGGCGAAGCAGTAGGAGTATTACTTCCGAATACAATTGCTGGTGTTGCGACTATATTTGGTCTTAGTGCGTATCGCAGAATAGTTTCGATGCTGAATTATACATTAAGTATTGATAATTTAGTATCATGTTGTCAAACAGCTAAGCTAAATCAAATTATAACGTCTAAGAAATTTATAGGGGTTTTAAAAGCAGAAGAGCTTGTTCACGCTCTTGAAAAAGAAGGCATTAAAATAGTTTATTTAGAAGATATAAGGTCAACGATTTCACTAAAAGATAAGTTGACAGGATTGTGGCTTTATAAAAGAAAAACTGTTCCTTTTGAAGAAGGTGGAGAAGATACTTGTTTTATTTTGTTCACAACAGGGTCTGAGGGAAAACCAAAGGCAGTTGTACTATCCCATGATAATATTATGGCGAACGTATTCCAAATCGCAAGTTTAATACCTGTTAATAAGGATGATTTAACGCTTAATGTGCTTCCTATATTTCATGCCTTCGGACTTACAGCTGGTACGCTGTTTCCTCTTCTTAATGGATCAAAATTATTTTTATATCCATCACCACTTCATTATCGTGTGATTCCTGAATTATGCTATGAGTACAAGGCTACCTTTATGTTTGGAACAGATACTTTTGTTCGCAATTATGCAAAAGTAGCGCATCCATACGATTTTTATAGCCTTAAATATTTAGTGGTAGGGGCAGAGGCATTAAAAAAAGAAACTGCTGATTTATGGTTCAACCGTTTCGGCATAAGGATTTTACAAGGATATGGAGCAACCGAAACTTCTCCTGTTGTTGCTGTTAATACTCCTGTTATGTGGCGTCAAAATTCTGTTGGTCAATTCTTGCCTAATATAGAAGTTCGCCTTAACAAAGTAGATGGTGTTCAAAATGGCGGTGAATTGGTGGTAAAAGGACCAAATATTATGAAAGGTTATTATAAACATGATGAACCAGGGGTTTTGGTTCCACCAGAAGATGGTTGGTATAATACAGGGGATATAGTGGAAATAGACGAACATCGTTATGTATTTATAACAGATAGAATAAAAAGATTTGCAAAACTAGGTGGGGAAATGGTGTCGCTTAGTGCTGTTGAAAACCTTGTTCGTAACGCTTATCCTGATAAGGATTTTGATATAGCAGCGGTTGCAATTGCTCATGGAAATAAGGGAGAACAAATCGTTCTTGCTACAAATGATAATGACATAGACATAAGTACAATTTCTAAATATGCGTCATCAACGGCTCAATCTAATTTGCTTATTCCTAAGGCTATTATTTTTGTGGAAGAAATTCCAACAACGGGAACTGGTAAAAAAGATTACATCAACATTAAAAAGTTGGCGCTCAGCAAAGTTTCAGGATAAACTGAGCAACATAAAAAAAGCGGTAAAGTTATTAAGCTTACCGCTTTTATATTTTTTAGAGTATTTAAAGAATATATTGTTTCTTTTCGTGAAGGATTTTAATTTTGAATTTTGGTTTTTGATGATGGATAGCCATACATAGCCGAAGAGAAAAACTAAAAAGCAAAAAATAAAATACTATCATAAAACTATTAAATATAATCGTTAAATGCTCTATCTAACTATTATTAATGAAGAATGAATAGTGTCCAGCTCTTCATAAAATGTTTTATCTTGGATAAAGTGACAGGTACCCGGTAAAACCAACATATTGCTTTTTGTGTTATCAATAAGTTTTTCTATGAATTTTAAAGTAGCCTCAGTCTCTCCTTCTTTTAGGGTATAGAACGAAGGAGTTATTTCCTTAACTTTGCCAGAAATAGCTAGAAAAGCTTCGTTACGCAATTTTTTGCTGTCTAATAAGATGGCTAAGTTTGGCTTTGTTTTAAATTTAAGGTGTGATAAATAGTCAAGAGAGTTTATTAGTGCACGTTTAGATTCTTTTGATCCATCATAATAAACCATAATTTTGGATTTTTTTAATACAGATCCGCGTAATGCTAAAATTGTTCCCTGATATTTTTCAAGCAATTTTTTTGCTGTATGACCAATATTAATATTACTGGCATCAGGAAATTTGTATCTGCTTTGTTTTTCAATCATATGAGTTGAATAGTAATATTTTGCAAATCTCCAACCTGCAAGCCCAATCATAAGGGCGTCAGCCCCAGCAGCAGCATTTAAAACTTCATCAATAACTTTACCATGTTTTATTTCAAGATCTATATTGATATTGTGTTTTTCTTTTGCAAATTTAACAGTCTTATTAGCAGTTTTTCTCTGTAAAGCGTAGATATCTTGGATTTCGTTTGCACTTACCTTGCCACTTGAAAATGAAAACATATTAACAGATCTAACCAATGGAGATTTGGCAGCATTAATCATATTAACATCTTCGACCATAATTACTTTTAAATCAGCATCAAATAACTTAGCGTACATAGCTGCTTCGTCTAAGACCGCAATGCTAAAAGGAGATGTATCAATAGCTGCAACAATTTTTAGTTTTTGCTTACTTAACATAACTATTCTCCTTTTTTGTTATCGCATTCAGAATATTCCATACTTTTGTTATGGAAATATTCAAGTTTTGCTTGCACTCTGCCATTAATGGAATCTTTTGGATAGTTTCCTTTTTTATCCATTTTTCCAGCAGGAATACCAGTTAAAATTTCAATTCCTTCATCAATGTGAGAAACTGCATAAATTTTGAATTTTCCTTTTTTACAAGCCTCAACAACTTCATCTTTAAGCATAAGGTTGGCAACGTTTGATTTTGGAATTAAAACCCCTTGATCTCCTGTAAGTCCTTGGATTTTGCAAACATCAAAGAAGCCTTCGATTTTTTCATTGACGCCGCCGATTGCTTGGATTTCACCAAATTGGTTAACCGATCCTGTTACTGCAAAATTTTGCCCAATAGGAGCATCAGAAAGTGCAGATAATATTGCATAAAGTTCAGTAGAAGATGCACTATCTCCATCAACTTCACCATAAGATTGTTCGAAAACAAGGCTGGCATCAAGCGATAAAGGGCGTTCTTTTGAATATCGTGTACCAATGAATGATGAAATGATGAATACGCCTTTAGTATGCGAAGGTCCACCCATTTCAACTTCTCTTTCAATATCTATAATATTTCCTCTGCCCATTCTTACCTGACAAGTTATTCTACTAGGTCTACCAAAAGTTTCTTGTGCAAATTCAAATACAACAAGAGCATTTATTTGACCCACTCTTTTGCCTTTTGTGTCGATTAATAGGGTGCCTTGTATAATTTGCTCCATCATTCTGGTTTGAAGTCTGTCTGATCTAGACATTTTTTCATAAATAGCTTCATCAACATGGGCACGAGATATAAGTTTAGCTTTTGATTTTTCTGCGTAAAAATTGGCCTCTCTGATAATGTCTAATATAGACTGAATGTGGGTAGTAAGTTTGTCACCAGATCCAGAAAGCCTAGATGCGTATTCAATAACCCTTGCCACTGCATCACGGTTTAAAATTTTCAAATCTTCTTTTCTTGATA
Source organism: uncultured Lactobacillales bacterium (assembly GCA_964369365.1). GTDB lineage: Bacteria > Pseudomonadota > Alphaproteobacteria > CAYJES01 > CAYJES01 > CAYJES01. The sequence continues at coordinate 48,458 of CAYJES010000009.1, forward strand.
ATGTAGCAATTAAGCTAGCATACTTAGTAATGTTAGATTTTGTTCTTTCCATAGTGTGGTTGAAATTTGCTTCCACTTTGAACAACTCTTTAAATTCAGGATCAGCCTCAGAAAGTAAATAATAAATTTCAGGTGATCCAATAAGAATAACTTTAATATTAAGAGGAATAGCTTCTGGCTCTAAACTTATTGTTGTAAAAGATGATTCTTCATCATGGTTTTCAAAAGATATTTTACGAGTTTTTAGCGCACGTTTAAGAGTTTCCCAAGTGTTAGGGTGACTCATTAATTCCCTAGCATTAATAGCGATAAATCCGCCATTAGCCTTATGCAATGCGCCAGATTTAATTAAATTAAAATCTGAAATCAAAGCGCCGTATTGTTGGATTCTTTCCATTTTACCAAATACATTTGGTACGATAGGGTGGTCAACATAAACAACAGGAGCCCCAACCTTAGGTTTGTTTTTAACCAAAATGTTAACTTGATATCTTTTTGAAATAATCTGATTAATTCTTTTAACAAGAACACTAGGAGGGATATTTTCTTCTTCCTCTGTATTTTTTTCGTTTGATAAAAACATCTCTACATTTTCAATAATATCTTTTTCCATATTATTAAGATAAGATACAACATCAGCAATCTTTTTGTATTTCTTTTTCAGTTCGCTAATCGGATGGCCAACAGCAAATTTAGCCCCTTCTTCATTTATTTTTTTGATTGCTTCACGTTGTTCTTGTTCCCATTTAGGAACGCTTCTTACAGCTTCTTCAAGCTCTGCTTGTTTTTCATTTAGCTCTTGTAAAATTTCTTCTTGTTCGTCTTTAGGCAATTTATCAAAAGCTTCAGGAGTAAGTATTTCTCCGTCACGAGTAGGAGCAACCACCAATCCAACAGGCATTCTTAATATTGACACATTTTTACCAGAAGTAGATTTTTGCAAGTCATCAAAATATTCAGACTTAGCATTTTGAAATCTTTCATCAATCATTTTAAGACGGTTTCTATATTCCTCCCCTTCAAAAGTAGCAGGAACAGCAACAATTAGTTCTTTGATAAGCTTATCAATATCTTTTGCAAATTCCGATGCCATACCAGTAGGAAGCGAAATCGCATGTGGACGATGTGGTTCATTGAAATTATTAACGTAACACCAATCATCAGCATCAGGAAGTTTTGCAGCTGCAGCTTTAAGCATTCTAAGGGTTAAGCTGGTTTTTCCAGTGCCTTCTGAACCTATGCAAAAAGCATTATAACCTTTTGATTTTATATTAACACAAAAATTTAATGCTTTAATTGCTTTTTCTTGACCCAAATGAGAATCAAGATCTTCTAGCTGATTTGTATTTTTAAAATCCAACCATTCAGTATTGCATTCTTTATATAAATCTTTAATTGCTAGTGGTTTTATTGTCATAATTTACAACCTCTCTTGTTTTTTATTTTTAATTATTCTATAATGATATTCGTAATGAGTAAAATATTATTTAACATATTGGGATATTTTTTTAGATCCCAAGGATATAAAAGCAACGAAAATGGCAATTTGCCTGTGGCCGAAGCCCATTTTTCTCGTGCTATATCTTATTTTGAAAAAAGTAAAAATTTGGAATTTGGTTTTGATTGTCAAATTCAAATCGGAAATATTTACAAAGTTTCATATCTGATGGATGTTGCAAAAGAAATGTTCGATGGTGCTTTATCTATTGCTAAACGAGAAAATAAACCAGAGTTGCAAGCAATAGCAATGATAAATATTGGAATGCTATATGGAGCTATGGAAGATTACGAAAACGCAGAAAAAGCGTATGAAGAAGCATTGCAACTATCAGGGGTAGACCCAAAAACAAAGGCACAAATTTATCATAACTATGGGGTGTTAGAACAACTTAGACGAAACTTTGAAAAATCAGCCCAACTCTTAAATAATTCAATAGATGAATACGATAAAATTGATTTAATCCCACCACAATCATTGGTTTATAGTGATATGGGCGAAGTTTACGCCTCTATGGATGATTATAATATGGCTAAAGATTCATGGGAAAAGGCTTTTAAAGTTTATAACTATGAAAAAGATGAAGCTGGAAAGGCCGATATATTACTACATTTAGGTGAACTTGAATCTGATGAATTTAATATAAAACAAGCTTTATTAATAAATGAAAAGTTAGGAAGAGAAATTCCATATTCGAATTGTTGTACTGCTTTGGCGTTATTGTTACTGGGCAAAGATATGTTTGATGAGGCAAGCGACTTATTGTTAACTGCAATTGAAATAGAACAAAGACTTGGTCTTTCGTCTGCTTTAATACGTGATTATGCAAACCTAGCAATGTTAAATCAAATACGTGGTAATGATGAATTATATCAAATCTATTACAATGCAGCATTTGAACTTGCAGACGAAACTTCTGATGAGGTTATGAAGCAAGAAATTTTATCGTTTTTTGCGCTTAATAGCGATGGTGAATAATTGCGGCAAATAATCACTATTCGTTTTTTCAAGAATTTCTATATCAAAAATGCTTATACCTGGATTTGAAAATATATAATTTGAACTTATCCTAAATGGCAAGGGCAAGATAGAATTATAATCAGGATATAATCCAGATTGAGTTGAAAATTCTGCACTTTTTAAATTGTCAAAAATATTGCTCCATGGATTATTGTTAAATCCGCCAACAATCATAACGGGATTATTTTTTGATTTTACAAAATCAATTATTGAATTCAAATCTTCAATATTATCTTCATTCTTTAAATTCATACGGTTGCTAAGTGAAGTAACAATAAGGGTGATTGGACGTTTGAATTTATTATAATCAACAGCAAATCCAATTTTTTCATCATTTTTATTAAATAATGAAACTTTTTTGGTATGAGAATAATTAGAAAGTATTTGAATAGACTCTCCATTTTCAAGGCTGTCTGTTACAGTGTTTTTAAAATTTTTTATTGGTTTTTCTAATTTTTTATTATTTAAAAATAGAATTGCAATTTTAGGATTTTTATTTTTAATTATTTCCAAAACTTGATTGTAATCATCATGATTTTGTTCCATTTTATGGACTAGCGTCGAAAATACAGTTGGATTTTTTCCAGCGTATTCCTCAACTAAAATATCGTTTTCAGAGACAATAATCCAAAAATTAAACCCAGCAATTAATCCAAAAATAATGCTTGCATAGAAACGTTTTTTTATCAGAGCAAAAAAAGCTAATAAAGTAGAAATAAGAATAAATTGTAAACGATATTCGTCAATAAGAATGCAAAAAGAGTTGTTTTTTTCAAAAAGACCACAGCTAGATATTGCCGCAAGGAATATAGTCGATATAAATATAAATATCGAAGTTTTTCTAGCTTTTTGTTTTTTTGCAAAGTACCCCATTTTTACCCCTTAATAAAAAAGTCATAAAAGCATTATTTCATTTTTTTTATTTTTATAGTATAGTATTTGTATTATGTTTTCCAATACTTTTTTAATAAAGGAATAAAAAAAATGGGACTTTTATCTATTTTCAAGATTGGCACTTGGCTGCTTGCTGGGATAATAGGATTTTTTGCAGTGAAAAAAATAGCAGGCTCAAGACGCAGGAATCAATCGCGAGCATCTGCAAAAACTGTTGAGGTACAGCAAAGCAAGGAAAGAGAAATTTCAAAAGAAAAATCAAAATCATATGAACGCTATACGACTCAAGAGGTAACAGAAGAACGATATGAGCAAAGTCAAAGTTCTGGCAAATCAAAATCAAACAGTGATGATAGCGAAACTAGGAGGGAGCTCCGTTCATTGATTTCTAAGGTATCTGAATTAATAGGCAGAGGTTTTGATCAAAGTCAAATTGGACGTTCTCTTGCTTCTAGTGGAAAAAGCGTTCCAAAGCATGAACTTGCGCCTCTTATTGATGCATTACAGAGGTTTTTATCTGGTTATGATGATAAATCAGTTAAGGCTCAAGAGAAATACAGTTTAAAGGCTCAAAATGACCACAAAGCTATTGCTGATTTGCAAAAAGGAAATCCAGAGGTGGCAATCAGTATTTTGGAAAGAAAACTTTCCCAACTAGAAGGTGCCGCAGCTTCTATGAATAATGACGGACTAAAAGCAGATGCATTAGCTCAAGCCGCTGAAATTGCTAGGCATCTTGCAGTTTTATCCGCAGCAGTAAATGCTGGGTCAAGTTATAACTTTGCTCAAAAATCAGTAGATTTAAATGGCTATGATATAAAAAGTTTGGATTTACTTGGGTATTATGAACTTAGCTATGATAACCTTGATGGTGCATCTAAACACTTCTCGCAAGCTTTGGCTTTGGATAATTCTGGAACTGATAAAGTTTGGATAGAGCTTGCTCAAGAAGGTCTTGAAATGGTGGAAAGCAAAAAGGGCGATACTAGTTTTGTAAAAGGACCTGAAAAAGCTAAAACCTCAATAAATATGCAAAATATCGCAAAAGCATTTGATCATGGTCATGAAAGAGTAGAATAGTTTTATTTATTCAAAAGATTCTTCTATATATTTACAATATGTATTAGCATTACCACCACCGGAAGGAAAAGTTACAGTCCAACCAGTAATGGCATTAATTGGTCCATTTCGTGTAACAGTTGGATTTGTAGATCTTGGTGATGAAGGAATGTTTGGCTTAACAGTAATAGCAGGAGCATAACCAACAGCGCATGTAGGTGGTGGAACGGATAGTGTAGTTCCAGTTGTTTTGTATGTGCCTTTTATGCTAAGTTTAGGGACAAGTTCAGAAATACTAGTTCCCCCAAACTCTCCTAACGAAAAATCTTTAAGTAATGAAGTTCCAGAAACATTAAAAGCATATTTTTCATCATCAGATAATGCTGTTGTTCCTATTTTTACATCACCTTCCATAGGAGAGGTAGCGTTAGGGTTAACAGCGCCAGATTTAAATTGTTCTTTATAAACAACGGGTGATATAATTTGATCTAGCCATTTAATACTATTTCCGCCTAAACTTAAATTTGAATTCATTCTGTTTTTACTAGGGTCAGCAGGGTCAGCAGTTCTCCATAAAAAATCGCCACCAGTTGCAGCAACCTCAGCTTCCTCAACAGTAATAAAGGTTGAAGCAATGATTTTTCCTGCGCCAACACCACCATAATCATTAGTATCAAGTTCCCATAAACCTTCCCCACCAATTGCAACACCATCAGCTTTGCCACCAAATCCATCAACAGGAGTATAGCCTCCGTCAACCCCAATCATAGATGAAATTCTAGCCCCACGTCTATTATCTAATACAGCAGCTCCACCAGGTCCACCAATAACAATAGCAGATATGGCAGTGGTAGGAGTTCCAGCAACGGTAACGGATTCTTTTCTAATTATTACTTCATACTCGCCGCCAAGGTGATTTTTATTTTGAAATCCAGGGGGAAGAAATTTTTTAACTTCATCTATTGTTAAATCAAGAGTGGTGTTTTCATCGGTAAAAACCAATGTTTTTCCATCAGTTGGCGACGTTATTTCAGTTCCTGCTGCTATTGCCATATAGTGAACAGCCATAAAATTTCCTATGGAAGTTTTAAGATTTCTCATTTGGGTTGCAACGATTGCATCTTCGACTTCAAGATTTTTTTCAATGGTTCGTTGCATCATAAAAGGGGTTATTAACGCAATCATGCCAAGAAAAGCAATTGCTTCAATTAAAAGTCTACCTTTTTGATTTTTGTTTTTTGATTGTTTCATAATGTATCCCCTTATCAAAATATTATACATCAAATAGGTTGAAAAGTCAATTATTTGGCCTTGTATACAGGAGGGCGCTTTTCAATAAAAGCTTTTATCCCTTCTTTTGCATCATCTGTTGAAATTGCAGCCTTGAATAACATTCTTTCAGCTTCCATACTTTCTGCCATATTAAGGTCATAAGCGTTTTTTGCAGCCTTTTTCATGATTTTAAGTGTAACAGGAGATTGCGCAGTGATCCGCTTAGCTGTATCAATAACATCTTTTAAAAGATAGTCAACAGGAACAACTCTAGAAACAAGCCCAGATTTTTCTGCCTCTACCGCATCCATATTTCGTCCGGTGAACAACATTTCCATGGCTTTACTTTTGCCGACTGAATGGATAAGTCTTTTGATAGCGCCACTTTCAGGTAGTGAAGCAATTGTAATTTCAGGCATAGCAAATTTAGCAGTATCGCTTGCTATGATAATATCACACATAGAAGCAAGTTCAAGTCCTCCTCCAACAACATATCCAGAAACCGCAGCAATTATTGGTTTTTGAAAATTAGCTATACTTTTCCACAAATCAAAACGTTTATCATCGGTAAGTAGTGAAACAAAATCTTGGCCATCCCTTTCTTTTACATCAATTCCTGCTGAAAAAAAGTTATCGTTACCACAAATAACGGCGCAAATAACCTCATCTTGCTTAGAAAAATTTTCAAGAGCTTGGACGATTTCTTCTAAAAGAGGAGTTGAAATAGCATTCAAACTTTTTTCTTGGTTGAGTGTTAAAATGCCTATATTTTCTTGGGTTTCTGATTTGATAAGTTTGTATTTCATTACATTTCCTTAATTTTTAGGTTGCAGAAAAAATTTAACATTCAAAATTTCATCCTTTATAATTGGTTCGATAATTAAGGTTTCACCCTCTCTTATATAAACATTGTTTGTGCTTGGCTCCCAACCTAGCTGAGGTAAGGTCGAAGAGTAAAAATCAGATACTTGAGTTTGGCTTAACCTGTTTGAATATGCGTATGATTCAACAATTCTTCCTGTAGGAGTATCAAAATAAATAGCATCTTCAGAAGATTGTAGGCCGCTCATAAGCGGTAAGTCTTCAAAGCCTGTAACAAAAAAATCCTCAGCAAAAGATGAACCATTAAGTATGATTAAATTTACCAATAATATTTTAAATAATAATTTCATAACATAACCTTATACTATATTTAGTTAAAAATACCTTATTTTTGACAACTAGGACAGAAAAAAGTTGATCTGCCACCCAAAATAATTCTTTTTATTGTTGTTTTGCAATTTGGACAAGGTTTATTTTCTTTACCATACACTAATAATTCTTGGGTGAAATACCCCGGAGTTCCATCTGTTTTTTTATAATCTTTTAACGTTGTTCCGCCAGCTTTTATTGCTTTTTTTAAAGTATTTTTAACAGCATCAATAATTTTTTTTAATTTTTTTTCAGTAATTGTATTGGCTGGGGTACAAGGGTTGATTTTTGCAATAAACAAGGCTTCACAAACATAAATATTGCCAAGTCCAGCCACCACCTCTTGATTAAGTAATGCAAGTTTTATAGGGGTTTTTCGATGTTTTAAAATATTTTTAAGATATTTTTCATTGAAATTGTCATCTAATGCATCGATTCCAATTTTTTTATTTGAAAAATAATTATCCAATTCTGAATTTTTAACAATTGCGACCAAACCAAACCTTCTGGGATCATAAAAAACAATAGTTTCATCGCCTAAATGAATAACCACATGGTCGTGCTTTATTGGTTTATATTTTTTTTCTTTTAGTAATAAATTTCCACTCATACCAAGGTGAATAAGCACAGTATCATCAGAAGACAAGGATATAAGAATATATTTCGCAACCCTTTTAACATCAATTATAGATTCGTTTTCAACTCTTTTTATGAAATCTTTTGGTATGATACATCCGATACGTAATTTATATTGATATACGGCGCATTTTTTTATCATTTTACCTTTTATACTGGCAAGAGAGCTCACGACGGTTTGGACTTCTGGTAGTTCTGGCATTTTTATTTCCTTTGTGATAGATTATATAGATTATGATATTAAAACAAGAAAAAAAATCAGATGAAATAAACTTTTTAAACATTCTTTGCAATGAAGAGTTTTCTTGTGATTGCTATGATTTATTTAATCAAATAAACTTTATAGAAAAAGGTAAATATTTCGATTCGTTTGAAGTTGAAACAATTGATAATCAAAAATTATCGTTAAAAACTTATACTCCACAAAAATATAAAAATGAATTTTTAAATGGCATTTTTAATTGCTGGGATATGCGTATTTACGGCGGAAATATAACAAAATTAAATGAAAATTTAAATCGCAATGAAAATGTTCTTATTCCAAATGTTAATTGGGAAAAAACAGGAAAATCAATACTAGTATACGATTTAATTGAAGGTAAAAGCATAGATGAATGTTATGATGTTTTAGTGGCTGAAAAAGTGGTTACACTTTTATTTGATATGATATTTAAATATGGATTTTTACATTCAAATTGGGATGCAAAAAATATAATAATTACAAAAGATAATAAAATATCATTCAAGAATTTTGGATTTTTTATAGATATTTCAATTCAACAAAAGATTGAATTACGTAATAAATTAACAAGTCAAAATAACTCAGTCATAGAAGATAGAACTATTACCGAAGTTTTAAAAATCATAAAGGAATTAAAGTTATTTTTAGAAAAAACTATTGATTTTTCAGTGCTATCAGAATGTTATTTGAAAAATATTAAATTTTCAAACACAACTACAAAAAAGGAAAATGATAATAGCGATTCGATCTTGTCTTTATCCGATAAGTTGTATTTGTATAACAGTAAAGATAATAGTTATGGTAAAATTACAAAAACAAATTTTCAAATATGGATTTGGTTATTAATTGCTGCAATTATAACAATTATGTTATTTTTAGATATCTAAATTGTCTGCAAATTTAGCATGGGTTTGGATGTATTTAAAGCGAAGTTCAGGTTTTTTACCCATTAATTGTTCAACAATTTTTGCTGTGTATTCAGCTTTTTCTTTACCTTCTTCTTCATTTTCATCAGGCAACATAACTTTTATCAAAGTTCTGGTTTTAGGGTTCATTGTTGTTTCTTTTAATTGCGCAGGCATCATTTCACCCAAGCCTTTAAAACGACTTACATCAACATTTTTGCCCTTGAATTCTTTTTTGATGAGATTGTCTTTGTGAATATCATCAACAGCATAAACACTTTTCCCACCAGCGGTAAGTTTGTAAAGTGGAGGCATTGCAAGGTATAAATGCCCAGCTTTGATAAGTTCACGCATTTCTTGATAAAAGAAAGTCATAAGCAATGTTGCGATGTGGGACCCGTCAACATCAGCATCTGTCATAATGACAACTTTTTCATAACGCAGGCTTTCTTCTTTATATTTATCACGAATACCACAGCCCAAAGCCTCGATAAGATTAGAAACTTCTTGGTTTGCATTCATTTTTTCAATAGTAGCGCTAGCTACGTTCAATATTTTACCACGTATAGGCAAAATAGCTTGTGTTTCACGATTCCTAGCTTGTTTAGCAGAGCCACCAGCACTATCACCTTCTACGATGAAAATTTCCGTCCCTTGTTGCGAAGAGCGAGAGCAATCTGCCAATTTTCCAGGAAGACGCAGGCGTTTAGTTGCTGAAGAACGAGACATTTCTTGGGTTCTTTTTTTGCGTTTTCTTTCTTCAGCTTTTTCAATAATAAAGTTAAGTAACGCGGTGCCAAGTTTTGGATCTTTTGATAAAAACAACTCAAGTTGATTTTTTATTGCATTATCAATAAGACGAGTAATTTCGGTTGAAACGAGCTTTTCTTTTGTTTGTCCTTGATATTTAGGGTCGGTAACAAATGCAGATAAAACAGCACAAGCATTTGTGAAAATATCATCAGAGTTTATGTCGCCAGCTTTTTTATTTCCAGTCATTTCACCAAAAGCTTTTAATCCGCGCAACATCCCAGATTTAAATCCATTTTCATGGGTTCCGCCAAGCGGAGTAATAATGGTATTACAATACGAGCGCAAGAATGCATCAGTATTTTCATTAGTATCATCAAGCCAGTTCATTGCCCATTCAATATATCCACGATTTTCAGCCAAATCAACTTTACCAGAGAAATAATTAGGTAAAATGGTAATAGAATCTTGGATTCGTGAACCAACATAATCTTTGATACCGTTTTTAAAATGGAAAACTTCTTCTAGAGGGATATTGTCTTCTTCGGTAACTAAATTACTATCGCATTTCCAATTAATAGTAACCCCAGCAAGCACGTATGCTTTTGTTTTTGCCATTCTATATATGGTTTTTGGGTTTAATTTTGAATCTTCACCAAAAATTTCTTTATCTGGTTTGAATTTGACCATAGTACCATTTGATGTGCTTTTGCCGATTTTTTCAGTCTTAGAGGTAGGGATACCTCTTGAATAAGTTTGGCGCCACAATCCTTTATCCCTTGACACTTCTATTATTAATTCTTCTGATAAAGCATTAACAACAGCAAGTCCAACCCCGTGAAGTCCACCAGATACTTGATAAGACGAGGCAGAAAATTTACCACCAGAGTGTAATATTGTAACAATAATTTCAAGTGCAGATTTATCAGGAAATTTAGGATGCGGATCAACCGGAATACCACGTCCGTCATCGGAAATGGTTATATACCCGTCCTCAGTCATATCAATAGAAATTTGCGATGCAAACCCAGCAACAGCTTCGTCCATTGCGTTATCAACAACTTCTGCCACCAAATGGTGCAAAGCTGGTTCATCGGTTCCACCAATATACATACCAGGACGTTTTCTGATTGGCTCTAAACCTTCTAAAACTTCAATATCCTTGGCGGTATATTTTTTTTCTTTTTCTTCTTTTATATTATTTAATAAATCTGACATAAAAAGAGATTATAAGAATCTATATCAAAATAGCAATCATTTTATTTTTGTCCTTTTAAAACAATAAAAAAAACCGAGAACTATGCCTCGGTTTTTTATTAAAATATTTTTATTATCTTACTAAACCTTGAAGTGCGTTGGAAAGAATAAGTAAATTTCTGTTTTTTTCATTTGCAAATGCTCTATAAGATCCAGAAGATTTATTAACGAAAATATTATGAAAAGGTTCTACATGAAGAGCATAGTTTTTTGCTGCGTCTTCTAAATACAAAGTTGCTTGTTGTAAATTATATGCATTATTTTCTGTCGAATACATGATATATTGTTTAGCAGCTCTAGCCCATCCGCTGTATGCACGAGACGCAATGTTTGCCGAAGTGTTATAATTTAGTACTATTTCACGGTATTCAGGAGTGTCTATTACTACTTTACCTTGACTTACATTTATGCTTGCTGGAATGCTGTCTGCTTTCCTTCGGTTGCTTCTTTCAACAACGTCTTCAAAATAATCTACCCAGTTTTGTGCTATTCGATTATATCTGTTTATTTTGTATGATGAGTTGTATAATTCTTGTCCTTTTTTTGCAAGATCATAATTGTTTGACAAGTGCCCAATTTCACGCATGTCTGAACCAATTTGCATTCCCATTCTTCCATTACAACCACTTCCTAAAAGAGTAAATGCCATAAGAGTAGAAACCGCACCTTTTTTAAGATTGTCTTTAGTTAATAGCTCATTAGAAAGTTTAATAGCTTTTTCTATGATATCTTTAATGTCTTTGCTTGATTGGTTTTTTTTAGCGTTCATATTTATGTTCTCCTTTTTTTGCGAGTCCTTAATTATTATTTTTTAAATATATCATAAAGTTTTTAAAAAGTCTAGCTTTTTTTTTAGACAAAATTAAAGTAATTTAGATTAACTATGAATGACTTTAAATTGACTTTGATTATAAATTATCTTAATCTTGCTAAATATGAAAATTTTATATGGAGATTATTATGCAGGAAGATGTGTCAGTTGCTGAAAATGCTAGCGGAACAGTAGTAAAAAACAATAAAACCGATTCCGTTTACGCTAAATTTAATGATGTTAAGGAATTTATGAATTCCCAAATAATAGGACAGGAAAAATTAATTGAAAGGCTTTTGATGGCATTACTGGCTGACGGACATTTGTTGGTAGAGGGCGCTCCTGGACTTGCTAAAACGAAAGCAATAAAAACATTATCAGATGCGATAGAATGTAATCATCATCGTATTCAATTTACCCCAGATTTGTTGCCAGCCGACGTTACCGGCAGTGATATGT
>CAYJES010000010.1:0-50892 GCA_964369365.1 uncultured Lactobacillales bacterium
TAGAACGTGGTGTAGTAAAAGTTGGTGAAGAAATTGAAATCGTAGGATTGAAAGAAACAACTAAAACAACTTGTACAGGCGTTGAAATGTTCCGTAAATTGTTGGATCAAGGTGAAGCAGGCGATAACGTAGGTGTATTGTTACGTGGAACTAAGAGAGAAGATGTAGAACGTGGTCAAGTATTGGCTGCTCCTAAATCTATCGAACCACATACAGAATTCGAAGCAGAAGCATACATTTTAACAAAAGAAGAAGGTGGACGTCACACTCCATTCTTCACAAACTATCGCCCACAATTCTATTTCAGAACAACAGACGTAACTGGTACAGTAGATTTACCAGCTGGTGTTGAAATGGTAATGCCTGGTGATAACATTAAAATGAAAATTAACTTGATTGTACCGATTGCAATGGACGAAGGTTTACGTTTCGCGATTCGCGAAGGCGGAAGAACTGTTGGTGCCGGCGTAGTTAGTAAAATTATAAAATAATTGGAAAGGTAATAGGATAATGTTAGAAGGTCAAAACATTCGTATTTGTTTAAAAGCTTTCGATCATCGTTTGTTGGATCAATCAACAAAAGAAATCGTAAGTACAGCAAAACGTACTGGTGCACAAGTAAGAGGTCCTATACCTCTTCCAACTAGGATTTCTAGGTACACGGTTAACCGTTCACCTCATGTTGACAAGAAATCTCGTGAGCAATATGAAATTAGAACTCACAAAAGAACTTTGGATATAGTAGACCCAACTCCGCAAACAGTTGATGCTTTGATGAAGCTAGACTTGGCTGCTGGTGTTGACGTTCAAATTAAACTTAAAGGATAAGGGAAATGCGTTCAGGATTGATAGCAAAAAAGGTAGGGATGACAAAAGTGTTTGCTGATAATGGCAACCACGTCCCAGTGACCGTATTAAAAATGGATGGTTGTGAAGTTGTATCTGTTCGTAACAACGAAAAAGATGGATACACAGCATTACAACTAGGTTTTGGTGAAATTAAAGATAAAAGAGTTAGCAAGCCTTTAAAAGGACACTTTGCTAAGAATAAAGTAGAAGCTAAACGCAAATTAGTAGAATTTAGAGTTTCTGATGATTGTGTTTTAGATGTGGGAACTAAATTCTCTGCATCACACTTTATTCCTGGTCAGCTTGTTGACGTTACAGGAACTTCGATTGGTAAAGGTTTTGCCGGTGTAATGAAGAAGTATAACTTCTCGGGTTTAGAAGCATCTCACGGTGTATCTATTTCTCACCGTTCTCCTGGTTCTACTGGTCAACGTCAAGATCCTGGTCGTGTATTTCCTGGCAAAAAAATGCCTGGTCATATGGGAGCTAAACAAATAACAAAACAAAATCTTGAAGTTGTTCGTATCGACGAAGAAAACGGACTAATCATGGTTAAAGGTTCTGTTCCTGGTTATGCAGGCAGCGTTGTTGTTATTAAAGATGCAGTTAAGAAAGCTGCTCCTGCTGGTATTCCTATGCCTGCTGGTGTAAAAGCTTCTGCAAAATCTGCTCCTAAAGTAGAAGAAGTAAAAGAAGAAGCTGTAGATACTGTTGTTGAAAATACAGAAGCAACTTCAGAAAGTAAGGAATAGTAACGATGAAATATGATGTTATAAATTTAGAAAATAAAAATGTTGGTTCTATTGAACTTGCAGAAGAAGTTTTCGGCACAGCTGTTCGCAAAGACATCATTGACCGTGTGGTTCAATGGCAATTAGCTAAAAGACGTGCTGGTACGCATCTAGTAAAAAGCAGAAGCGACGTAAGTGGTTCTAAGAAAAAACCTTTTAAACAAAAAGGTGGTGGTAGAGCTCGTTCAGGTTCTTTGCGTGCTACTCAATATCGTGGTGGTGGTATCATTTTTGGTCCAGTACTTCGTGATCATGGGTACAGCTTACCTAAAAAAGTAAGAGCTTTGGGTCTTCGTAGCGCACTTTCTGCAAAAGCTAAGAATGGTAAATTGGTTATCGTTGATGATCTAGCTTCTAGCAATGCTAAAACAAAAGAAATGGTTTCTAAAATTGAAAAATTAGGTTGGGATTCTGTTTTGGTTGTTGGCGGTGCTGAACTTGATAAAAACTTTAGCCTAGCAGTAAACAATATTATTGGCGTTGATGTTTTACCACAACAAGGTGTAAACGTATACGACATTATGAAAAAGGACACTTTGGTATTGACCAAAGATGCCGTAGAGCATTTGGAGGCTAGACTTAAATGAGTAAGAAAGAAGTAAAGCAAGTCACAGAAAGTATGTATGATATCATCAAATTTCCAGTGATTACTGAAAAATCAATGCGTAATCAAGAAAGTAATAAATTTACTTTCCGCGTTGCAAAAGATGTCTCTAAAGGCGAAGTTAAAGATGCAGTAGAAGCAGTTTTTAACGTGCAAGTAAAGACAGTTAATACGATAACTACCCCAGGTAAAAGCAAACGTTTCCGTGGTCATATGGGTAAAAGACAAGACTATAAAAAAGCGGTTGTTACTTTGGTAGAAGGTCAAAATATAGATTTTACAACAGGGATATAGAAAATGGCACTAAAAAAATATAAACCAGTATCTCCAGGTCGTCGTCACCTAGTTTTGGTTGATAAATCAGAACTTTATAAAGGTCGTCCTGAAAAGAGCTTGACAGAAGGTATGAAAAGATCAAGCGGTCGTGACAATCACGGACACATCACAAGCAGAAGACGCGGTGGTGGTCACAAAAGACGTTACCGTTTGGTTGATTTTAAACGTAACAAGTTTGATGTAATAGCAACAGTAGAACGTTTGGAATACGATCCAAACCGTACAGCATTCATCGCTTTATTGCAATACACAGATGGTGAAAAAGCATATATCATTGCTCCACAACGTTTGCAAGCAGGTGATAAAGTAGTTGCTGGTCAAAATGTTGATATCAAACCAGGTAATGCAATGCCACTTAACAATATGCCAGTTGGAACAATTGTTCACAATATCGAACTTAACCCTGGCCGTGGTGCGAAATTAGCTAGATCTGCTGGTACTTTTGCTCAATTAATTGGTAAAGACGCAGGTTATGCTCAGATTAAATTGAGCTCTGGCGAACTTCGTATGGTGCAAGCATCTTGCATGGCTTCTATCGGAGCTGTATCAAATGCTGATCACTTTAACACCAATATGGGTAAAGCTGGTAGAAATCGTTGGTTGGGTATCCGTCCATCTGTACGTGGTATCGCGATGAACCCAGTTGATCACCCGAATGGCGGTCGTACTAATGGTGGTAAGCACTGGTTATCTCCTTGGGGACAATGTGCTAAAGGTAAAAGAACACGTACTAACAAAAAGACTGATGGTATGATTATGCGTAGCCGTCATGCTAACAAGAAGAAATAAGGAGTAAAGAATAGTGACTCGTTCAATTTGGAAAGGTCCGTTTGTTGATGGTTATTTGCTTGACAAAGCGGAAAAAACGAAAGCTTCTGGTCGTCATGAGATAATCAAGACTTGGTCAAGAAGATCTACGATATTACCTCAATTTGTTGGTTTGACATTCGGTGTATATAATGGAAATAAATTTATTCCAGTTTTGGTAACTGAAAATATGATTGGTTGTAAATTTGGTGAGTTTGCACCTACAAGAACTTATCATGGTCATACTGCTGCAGATGCTAAAGCCAAAGGCAAAGGCAAAGGTAAGAAATAAAGGACAAGAAGATGGTAGAAGAAAATAAAGAAGTAAAAACAGAAAAGAAAGCTCCTGCTAAAAAAGCTCCGGCGAAAAAAGCAACTGCAAAACCAGCTACAGAGAAAAAAGTAACTACTAAAAAACCTGTTGCTAAAAAAGCTAAAAAAGTTGCAGCTGTTGCTGGCGGTAAAGAAGCTTTGGCTCAAGGTAGACTTATCAGAATTTCACCACGCAAACTTAATTTAGTTGCAGGTCTTATTCGCGGTCTTAAAGTTGATAGAGCATTAACTGAACTCGGTTTCTCTAAGAAAAGAGTTTCTGGTGATGTGAAAAAAGTATTGCAAAGCGCTATTGCTAATGCAGAAAACAACTACAACCTAGACGTTGACAGATTATATGTTAGCGAAGCTTATGTTGGTAAAGCAATCACTATGAAACGCTTTCACGCAAGAGCAAAAGGTAGAGGAAATCAAATTAAGAAAATGTTTTCTAACATTACTATAATCGTTCGCGAATTCGAGGAGAAAAACTAATGGGTCAAAAAGTTAATCCAATTGGAATGAGATTAGGCATCAACCGTACTTGGGATTCAAGATGGTATGCAAAAAATGATTATGCTGAATTATTGCATAATGATTTGGAAATCAAAGAATTCCTTAAAAAGAAATTGGTTGGCGCAGGCATCAGTAAAATTATTATTGAACGTCCAGCTAAAAAAGCAAGAGTTACAATTTATTCTGCTCGTCCAGGTGTTGTTATTGGTAAAAAAGGTCAAGACATTGAAACTTTGAGAAGAGAATTACAACAAAAAGCTAAATGTGATGTGTTGTTAAATATCGTAGAAGTTAGAAAACCTGAAATTGATGCAAACTTAATTGCAGAAGGTATCGCAGGACAACTAGAACGTCGTATTTCTTTCAGACGTGCGATGAAAAGAGCTGTACAATCAGCTTTGCGTCTTGGTGCAGAAGGTATTAAAGTAAGTGTAGGCGGTCGTTTAGGCGGTGCTGATATTGCTAGAACTGAATGGTATCGTGAAGGTCGTGTGCCTCTACATACATTAAGAGCAGATATCGATTATGGTACAGCAAGAGCTGCTACTACTTATGGAATTTGTGGTATCAAAGTGTGGGTGTTTAAAGGCGAAATTATGGCGCATGACCCTATGGCACAAGACAAAAAAGCAAGTGAACATAGATAATTAAAGAAAGGTATTTTTAAAAAATGTTAAGTCCAAGAAAAACAAAACACCGTAAAGTCTTTAAAGGCAGAATTCACGGTAATGCAAAGGGTGCTACTAAGCTCGACTTTGGCAGTCATGGTCTTAAAGCATTGCAACCAGAACGCGTTACAGCTCGTCAAATCGAAGCAGCTCGTCGTGCAATTGCTAGAAGTATGAAACGTCAAGGTAAAGTATGGATTAGGATTTTCCCAGATACTCCTGTAACTAAAAAACCAATCGGAGTGCGTCAAGGTAGTGGTAAGGGGTCTCCTGAATACTGGGCATGTAAAGTTAAACCAGGCAGAGTAATGTTCGAAATCGATGGCGTAAGTGACGTTATCGCAAGAAGAGCTTTGACTTTGGCTAGTGCGAAATTGCCTATTAAAACAAAAATTATTTCCCGCATAGAGGAGGCATAAAAATGGCAAAAGAAAAAACAGCAAAAGCTGCAAAAGATAGCAAAAAAACTGGCAAAGCTAAAGATTTAGCTGCTAAAGATGCTCAGGAATTAAAAGATAATGTTAAAGCTCTTAAAAAAGAAGCTCTTAACCTTAGATTCCAAAAAGCAAGTGGTCAACTTCAAAATACAGCTCGTATGAAAGAAGTGAGAAAAGAAATTGCTAGATCTAAGACGATATTAACTCAGCAAGCTACGGCTGCTGATGGCAAAGGAGAATAGGAATGCCAAGAAGAGTATTAGAAGGAGTGGTTGTAAGCGATAAGATGGATAAAACCGTAGTTGTACGTGTTGAACGTCGCGTAATGCATCCTTTGTATAAAAAGTTTATCAAAAGAGCAAACAAATATTCTGCTCATGATGAAAATAACCAATTCAAAGTTGGTGACCAAGTGGCAATTAGAGAATGCCGCCCAATGTCTAAGACCAAGACTTGGGAAGTAATAGTTGAAGAATAATTTAGTGGTAGGGAATCGAAAACAATGATTCAAATGAGAACAAAATTAGGGGTTGCTGACAACTCTGGGGCTAAACAGGTACAATGTATTAAAGTACTAGGTGGATCAAAAAGAATGATCGCTGGTATAGGTGATGTTATAGTTGTATCTATTAAAAATGCTATTCCAAGAGGTAAAGTGAAAAAAGGCGATATTCACAAAGCAGTTATCGTAAGAACAAAAAAAGAAATCCGTCGTGCAGATGGTAGTTCTATTCGTTTTGATAACAACGCAGTTGTGCTTATTAATAAAGATGGCGAACCAATCGGAACACGTATCTTTGGCCCAGTTACAAGAGAATTAAGGGCAAAGAAATATATGAAAATTATATCTTTGGCTCCGGAGGTAATTTAAGATGGTTGTAAAAATGAGAATTAAAAAAGGCGATCAAGTTATAGTAATTGCTGGGCGTGATAAAGGTAAAACTGGTGAAGTTTTGCGTGCGATGCCAAAGGACGGTAAAGTATTGGTACAAGGTGTGAACGTTGTTAAAAAACACCAAAAACCTACTCAAACTGCTCCTGGTGGAATTGTTGAAAAGTCAATGCCTATTGATGTATCAAATGTTTCATTAATTGATCCAAAAGATGGCAAAGCTACTAGAGTTGGTTACAAAGTATTAGACGGTGGACGTAAGGTTAGAGTAGCTAAGCGTTCTGGCGAAATTATGGATAAGTAGGGAATAAAATAATGGCAAGACTTTATGAACAATATAAAAAAGTTATCGTTCCTGCGATGATGAAAGAGTTCGGGTACAAAAATGTAATGCAAGTGCCTAAACTTGAAAAAATTGTTATAAATATGGGCGTTGGCGAAGCTGCTGCTGATAAAAAATTAATCGAAGGTGCTATCAAAGATATCGAAGCAATTTCTGGTCAAAAATCAGTTGTAACTAAAGCTAAGAAATCGGTTGCATCTTTCAAATTAAGAGAAGGCCAGCCTATCGGTTGTAAAGTAACTTTACGTAAAGAAAAAATGTATGAGTTTATGGATAGACTAGTAAACATTGCATTGCCTCGTGTACGTGACTTCCGCGGAATTCAAGGTAAGAATTTTGATGGAAAAGGTAACTTTGCTATGGGATTAAAAGAACAAATAATCTTCTTAGAAGTTGACTATGATAAAGTTGATAAAATAAGAGGTATGGATATTATTATTTGTACATCGGCAAACACAGACAAAGAAGCAAAATCTTTGCTTACTATGTTCAATATGCCTTTTGCTAAGAAATAATTTGGAGAATAAAAAATGGCTAAAGTATGTTCAGTAGAAAAGAACAATAAAAGAAAAAGAATGATTGAAGCTAAACGCCCTACAAGAGATGCGTTAAAAGCAATCATTATGAACAAAGACACCTCTCCAGAAGAGAGAATGCAAGCGGTAATGAAATTGGCTAAGATGCCTAGAAACTCTTCAAGAGTTAGACATCGTAACCGTTGTGTGTTGACAGGTCGTCCAAGAGGTGTATATCGTAAATTTGGTCTTTGCCGTATCAAGATCAGAGATTTGGCTGGTATTGGTCAAATTCCTGGTGTGGTTAAGGCTAGTTGGTAAGAATAGGGAGAAAATATAATGTCAGTTTCTGATACATTAGGTGATATGCTTACAAGAATTCGTAACGGGCAACAAGCTCATAAAAGTGAAGTTGTTTCCCCTGCGTCTAAATTAAGAGCTAACGTTCTTGAAGTTTTACAGCGCGAAGGTTTTATTCGAGGTTTTGAAAAAAAGAATGTTCGTACAGGCGTAGATGAAATTCGTATAGAGTTGAAATATCACGAAGGTAAACCGGTTATAAAAGAAATTTATAGGGTTTCTACTCCTGGTCGTAGAGTTTACTCTAAGGCTAGTGAATTGCCGAAAGTTTATAACGGTTTGGGTATATCTATTTTGTCAACTTCTAAAGGAGTTTTGTCAGATAGTGAAGCTAGGGTAGCCGGAGTTGGTGGCGAAGTTTTATGTAAGGTATTTTAGGAAAAAGGATAAAGAAATATGTCTAGAGTTGGCAAATATCCAATCACAGTTCCTGCAGGGGTTACTGCTGATGTTAAGGATAAAGAAATATTAGTCAAAGGAAAACTTGGCGAGCTTAGATATTCATTTGGCGAAGAAGCTGATGTATCTGTTGTAGACGGTAAAATAGTTGTTGCTTCTAAAGGCACGTCTAAAAAGAATGTTACTTTTTGGGGTACAGTTAGATCAAGAATCAACGCTATGGTTATCGGAGTAAGCGAAGGATTCGTTAAAAAATTGGAAATTAATGGCGTTGGTTATAAAGCTGCGATGCAAGGAAAAGATTTAAAACTTAATCTTGGCTTTTCACATGATGTTATTTATAAAATTCCAGAAGGAGTAACAGTAGCTTGTCCAACACAAACCAATGTTGAAATCAAAGGTGTTGATAAACAAAAAGTAGGTCAAGTAGCTGCTGAGATTAGATCTTTCCGTAAACCAGAACCTTATAAAGGTAAAGGTATCAAATACGAAGGCGAAAGAATCATACGTAAACAAGGTAAGAAAAAATAAAGGGTAGAAAAATGAAAGATATATTTAAATTTGAACGCAGAAAAGCAAGAACCCGTTTCAACCTTAGAAAGAAAAGTGGTGATCGTCCACGCCTAAGCGTATTTCGTTCTAATACCAACATTTATGCTCAGATCATAGATGATACAAAAGGTGTTACATTGGCAAGCGCTTCATCTAAGGATAAAGACTTGAAAATTAAGAACGGTAGCAATGTAGAAGCAGCGACTTTAGTTGGCACTTCTATCGCTAAAAAAGCGATTGAAGCTGGTGTAAAAGAAGTTGTTTTTGATAGAGGTGGATATATGTTCCATGGTAGAGTTAAAGCTTTGGCCGAAGGCGCTAGAGAAGCTGGATTGAAATTTTAATAAGAAGGATAGGAAATGGCTCGTACAGAAAATAAAGAACGTCGTCGTGGCTCAGAAAAAGAAGGCACAGATTCAAAACGTGTTGAACGTGTTGCTGACGATTTAGTTGATAAATTAGTTCACGTTAATCGTGTTGCTAAGGTAGTAAAGGGCGGTAGAAGATTCTCTTTTGCAGCATTGGTAGTAGTTGGTGATCAAAAAGGTCGTGTAGGCTATGGTTCTGGTAAAGCGAAAGAAGTGCCAGACGCTATCAGAAAAGCAACAGAACAAGCAAAACGTACAATGATTAGAGTTCCACTTCGTGAAGGCAGAACTCTTCACCATGATGCTGAAGGTCGTTTCGGCGCAGGTAAAGTTGTACTTCGTTCTGCTCCATCTGGTACTGGTATCATCGCAGGTGGTGCGATGCGTGCGGTATTCGAAATGATGGGTGTAAGTGACGTGGTTGCTAAATCTTTGGGTTCAGCAAATCCTCATAACATGATAAAAGCAACATTTGATGCTCTTTCTTCAATGTCTTCTCCAAGAACTATTGCTGCTAAGAGAAATAAAAAAGTTGGTGATATTATCGCTCGTCGTGAAGGTAGCACTGCTGCTGCGGCTGAAGAAGTTAAGGAGTAATATTAAATGGCTAAGAAAAATATGATTAAAGTGACTCAGATTGGCAGTACTGCTAAGGCTACTGAAGTGCAAAAAAGCAATGTAAGAGGTCTTGGTTTAAGAAAAATGCACCACAGCAGACTTTTGGAAGATACTCCGTCTGTAAGAGGTATGATAACTAAGGTTCGTCACTTGGTAAAAGTTGAAGAAGCAAGCGAATAAAGGTGAAAAAAAATGAAACTTAATGAAGTTAGAGATAATAAAGGTGCTAGAAGCAAAAGTAAAAGACTAGGCCGTGGTATTGGATCTGGTAAAGGTAAAACTGCTGGTAAAGGTCATAAAGGTCAAAACGCTCGTTCGGGTGTTGCAGTAAAAGGTTTTGAAGGCGGTCAAATGCCTATATACATGAGATTGCCAAAACGTGGATTTAACAATCCTCTTGCAAAAGAATATGCTGAAATTAATCTTTCTGATTTGCAAAAAGCAATCGATGCTGGTACTTTGACTGATGATGTGACTGCTACATCTTTGGTTATTGCTGGTGTAGTTAAAAACCCAAGAGATGGTATAAAACTTCTAGGTAGAGGCGAATTAAAAGCTAAAGCTAATGTTAAAATTAGTGCGGCTTCTGCTAGTGCGAAAGCTGCGGTTGAAAAAGCTGGTGGTTCTGTTACAATTCTTACTGAAATTGAATACAGAAAAGAAAGAGCTTCTTTGAAATCTGCAAAATCTGGTAATGTTAAACCAGCTGTTCGCAAAAAAGCAACTGAAGCTAAAGTAACTAAGAAAGCAACTAAAAAATCGTCATAGAAGGGATTTGATATGGCATCGTTATCGGATAAAATAGCAGCCAGTGCAAATATGTCAGCATTCTCAAAAGCAAAAGACCTTAAAAGTCGGTTGCTTTTTACTTTGATAGTGTTGGTTTTGTACCGTGTGGGTACTTTTATTCCATTACCTGGAATAGATACTGCTGTACTTAAAGATGTGTTTGACAACACACAAGGTGGTCTTGTTGGAATGTTTGATATGTTTGCTGGCGGGGCTTTGTCTCGTATGAGCATTATGGCATTATCGATTTTCCCATACATTTCAGCATCTATCGTTATGCAATTACTTGCTGCGGTTGTACCTAGTATGATTGCTCTTAAAAAAGAAGGTGCAACTGGGCAAAGAAAAATAAGTCAATACACTAGATATCTGACTATATTTATTGCGATGTTACAAGGTTATGCGATTGCGGTTAGTTTAGAAGTTGTTCAAGGTGCATCAGGTTTAAGCGCTGTTATTAATCCAGGTTGGGATTTCAGATTTACTGCGGTTATATCACTACTTTGTGGTACTATGATTGTGGTATGGCTTGGTGAACAAATAACTGCTAGAGGTATTGGTAATGGCTCTTCACTAATCATTGCGGTTGGAATTATTGCTGGTCTTCCTGGAGCTTTGGCTCAAACATTCGAGCTTAGCAGAGTTGGTCAGTTATCTTCTCCGATGTTATTAGTATTGATGGTTATGGCAATTGCTTTGGTGTTCATTGTTGTTATGTTTGAAAGAGCACAACGTAGAATTATTATTCAATATCCAAAAGCACAAGCAAGAGGAAGAATGAGTTCTGAAAGTTCACATCTACCACTTAAGATTAACCCAACAGGTGTTATGCCTCCGATTTTTGCTGGTTCTTTAATGATGTTGCCACTTGCTGTTATTGATATCATGAAAGCGCAAGATTCAGATATAGCAATATTTATATCTACGTACCTTAGCCAAGGTAATGCTGTATACTTATTATGTTATGTTGGTTTGATTGTGTTCTTTACGTTTTTCTGGACTGCTTCGGTTTTCAATCCAGAAGATATGGCTACTAAACTTAAAAACCACGGCGGTTTCGTTGCAGGGATAAGACCAGGAAAAAGTACTGCAGATTATCTTGATTACGTAATGACTAGGCTTACAGTTTTAGGTGCGACATATTTATCTTGTTTATGTGCGTTTCCTGAAATTTTGATTGCTAAGCTTTCTGTTCCATTTTTCTTGGGCGGCACTAGTTTATTGATTGTGGTTAGTGTTACTTTGGATTTTGTATCGCAAGTCCAATCACATCTGATTGCACATCAGTATGAAGGTTTAATAAGAAAGGCTAGATCTAAAGGAAGGCTGTAAAGTGACCGAAAAAAAAGACCTTAAATCTCTTAGAATTGTGATGATAGGTCCTCCTGGAGGGGGTAAAGGAACTCAAGCCAGGATACTACAAGAGAGTACAGGAATACCCCATATATCAACCGGGGAAATATTTAGAAACTACGCTCGGTCAGGGACTGAGCTTGGTTTAAAAGCAAAAGCTTTGATGGATCAGGGGCTTTTGGTGCCAGATGAACTTACCTTAGAGATTATCGAAGATAGGTTGTTCGGAAAGGTACAAGATGAAAAATTAGGCTGTATTTTGGATGGCTTTCCAAGGACAGTCCCTCAAGCAGAAGTGTTTGAGGAGATATTAGATAGGCATGATGCTAAGATTGATTATGTTATAAATATCAAAGTGGCTAATGACTATATAATTGAACGAATAACAGGTAGATTTTCGTGTGTTAAATGCGGTGAAATGTACCACGACTCGTTCAAAAAGCCGAAGATTGAAGGCGTTTGTGACGTCTGTGGAGCAACAAAATTTGTTCGAAGGGTAGATGATACCGTAGAAGTGGTGCAAAACAGACTTAATAAATACCGAGAATTAACAGAACCTCTGTTACCTTTTTATGATAAAAGAGGGCTGTTACATTCAGTTGATGGAGTTGGCGAAATCGATGATGTAGCTGGCTTTATCGCAAAGGTGATAGGGATGAAATAAAAATATTAATTATTTCTTGACATTTAGAATAGTTGATATATAATTTCATACCTTAAGTGATTAATGATGATTAAATTTTTATTTATGGAGAATAAATTTGGCTCGTATAGCTGGTGTAAATATCCCTACTAATAAGAGGGTTGTAATTGGTCTTACTTATATTTTTGGTATAGGTAGATGTTTGGCTGAGGAAATCTGTGCAAAAGCAGGAATTCCTGACAGTCGTCGTGTTAATGAGTTGAGCGATGATGAAGTTTTCAAAATTCGTGAAACAATTGATAAAGAATATCGTGTAGAAGGTGAATTAAGAAGAGACATCGCGGTAAATATTAAACGTCTTATGGATTTAGGATGTTACCGTGGATTGCGTCATCGTAAACGTTTGCCTGTAAGAGGTCAAAGAACTCATACAAACGCACGTACGCGTAAAGGTCCTGCAGTAGCTATCGCAGGTAAGAAAAAAGTAACTAAGTAAGCGGTAGGATAATTTAATGGCTGATAATAAAACAACAAAAATAAAAAAACGTGAACGTAAAAATATTATGGCAGGTGTTGCACATATTCATTCTACGTTCAACAACACAAAAGTTACAATTACTGATGTTCAAGGTAACACAATTTCTTGGTCTTCATCTGGTATGTTGGGTTTTAAGGGTTCAAGAAAAGCTACTCCTTATGCTGCCCAAATGACAGCAGAAGATGCAGGTAAAAAAGCTGCTGAACATGGTATGAAAATTTTGGATGTATTGGTAAAAGGTCCAGGATCAGGAAGAGAATCTGCTTTGCGTGCATTGCAAACAATCGGATTCACAGTAAATTCAATTAAAGATATTACTGCTGTTCCACATAACGGTTGTCGTCCTCCAAAGCGTCGCCGCGTATAAAATTTTTATATAGTAAATTTGTTTATCCTTATAATTTAAAACTAGGAGATTGTTTCCGTGATTCAAAAAAATTGGCAAAGCTTGATTAAATCAAATAATGTAAGCGTTAATAAAAAAAATGAAATAAGATCAATTGTTACAGTTGAACCTCTTGAAAGAGGTTTTGGCTTGACTTTAGGTAACGCACTTAGAAGAGTATTGCTTTCATCTTTGCAAGGTGCAGCAGTAACAAGTGTTAAAATCGATGGAGTAGGACATGAATTTTCATCTGTTCCTGGCGTTTTAGAAGACGTTACTGATATTATTCTTAATATCAAAGGTCTTGCAATTAAATCTGATCTTGATGCTGAAAATAAAAAATTGTATATCAAAGCAAAAGGTCCAGTAACTGTGACTGCGGGAATGATTGAATGTCCACACGATGTTGAAATCATCAACAAAGAAGCTGTGATTTGTCATATTGATGCTGGTGGAGAACTTAACATGGAACTTACAGTTAATGTAGGTAAAGGTTATGTTTCTGCTACGCAAAATCGTCCAGAAGACAATGTATTGGGACTTATCCCAGTTGATTCTTTGTATTCTCCTGTTATCAAAGTGTTGCACAAAGTTGAAAATACAAGGGTAGGACAAAAAACAGATTATGATAAATTGATTTTGGAAGTTGAAACTAATGGTGTTGTTACTCCTGAAGATGCGATTGCACTTTCTGCGCGTATTTTGCAAGAGCAACTAAAAGTGTTCATTAATTTCGACGAACCAGAAGAAATCGTTGCTAAAGAAGCTGTTCCAGAATTGTCGTTCAATCGTAACTTGCTTCGTAAAGTTGATGAACTTGAACTTTCAGTTAGAAGTGCTAATTGCCTTAAAAATGACAACATCATTTATATTGGTGATTTGGTACAAAAATCTGAAACAGAAATGTTAAGAACTCCTAATTTTGGGCGTAAATCTTTGAATGAAATCAAAGAAGTTCTTGGAAATATGGGATTGCACCTAGATATGAAAGTGCCATCTTGGCCACCTGAAAACATTGAACAGTTGGCAAAAAGTATAGACGAGCCATTTTAATAGAATAGGTTTTGTTTAAATGTTGTCATGATACTTATTATGAGGTTGTGACATTATGTTATATCCGATTCGCCCGATATCGAATCAGTAGAATAAAGAAAGGAAATGTGTTATGCGTCACGGTAAAGCGCTTAAAAAATTCAATAGAAGATCTGATCATAGAAAAGCTATGTTCTGTAATTTAGTTAATGCTTTGGTAAAACATGAGCAAATTAAAACAACTTTGGTAAAAGCTAAAGAATTACGTACTTTTGCAGATAAAGTTATAACTTTAGGTAAAAAAGGTACTTTGGCAGCTAGAAGACAATGTATTGCAATGATGCGCGATGAAGTTATGGTAAATAAAGTATTTTCTACTTTATCTACTCGTTACAAAGACAGAGAAGGTGGTTACACTCGTGTAATTAAAGCTGGTTTCAGATTTGGTGACTGTGCTCCTATGGCTGTTATTGAATACGTTGATAGAGATATCAGTGCAAAAGGTAAAGATTCAGGCCCAGTAATCGTAAAAGATGAAATAGCTGAATAATAAACCTTATTCAAGTTAAAAAAAAGCTGTTGATAAATTAACAGCTTTTTTTTATGCGTTAAATAGCATAAGTGTTGAAATTTTTCTATATTATAATATTTAATTGTAGAAGCAATAAACGTTGCGCTGAAATTGTTGTTTTAGTTTTTTAGAGTGTGTAATGTGTTTTTCAATATAATGGATATAAAAAAAGAGCTGTTAGAATACAGCTCTTTTGGTTTATTCATTTTCCTTATCTTCGGTTTTTTCTTTTTCAATTTTTGCTTCTTCTGCAGCTTGTTTCATTTCTTTTAAGTGGTGCATGTTTTCAACTAAATCAGGAGTATATTTTTGTAAGGTTGCCTCTAGGCCTTCTAAGATTTTTCCGCCTTTTGCGCCGCCATCACCTTTAATTTTGCCAATTAGAACAATACGTATCGCGTCAATGTGAAGCTTTATTACATCAAGTATTTTTGGGGTTGGTTTTGCTTTTATACGTTCAATAAAACGGCAAAGATAGTTACCAACTTCAGTAACTAAATCATATCCAAAGCTGCCTCCTTGACCTTTCATATCATGTCCTATTTCAAAAATATTTTTAAGGTTAGCTTCGTAATTATCTATATCTTGGATAAGTTGAACATATGCTGATTGAAGTTTTCCAACGTCTTCCATTGCCCAATCAATGTATGAATCAGACATATTAGCAATGATTTGCTCTGCTTTTTCAATTTGGTTCATATTTATGCCGCCAGATGTAACGGTAACTTTATTTTTTAAATCCATGACACCGACATCGATAATTATATTTTCTTCATTATTTGATTCTGAGTTATCCATAATTTATACCTTATTTAAGTAGTTCATTAATATCATCTTGTGAAACATTTGGAGCACCTGGTGCTTGAACTGTGTTAAGGTTTGCTTTTCTTCGTTCTGCACCGTTATAATCTATGACCCTTCTTCTTCTGTCTGGACCAAAAAAAGTCTTAGTCCTGATGAAAGGGCGTGGGCGTTCAATAATAGATCTGATTCTTGCATAAAGAGCTTTTGCTGAGATAGGTTTTGCAAGAAATTCATTGACTCCGGCATCACGAGCCTCTATCACTCTGTGCATTTCTGTGTGACCAGTTAGCATTATAATTGGAACAAAAGGATTTGGACTATCTTTACCAGTTCTTACTAGTTTGATAAAGTCAATACCATCCAAAGGAGACATATTCCAGTCGCAAATAATTATGTCTGCTGGGAATACTTTTAATTCTTTGAATGCATCAGCTCCATCACTTGCATCATGCACATTTTTACTGCCAAAAGCGTGTAAAATAGTTTTAACCAAGGCACGCATATGTTTATTATCGTCAACGATAAGGAAATTAAGTCTTTCTAAATTATATCCACCCATGATTTTTCCTATATTTATTGTGTTTTTTCATAGCTTAGCAACTTTTACACGAAAAGCAATGATTAATTTATATTTGCTTTCGCTTTGAATATTATATAAACTGTAAAATAATTTTTTATTTGTAAGGTTAAAAATATGTCTTCACATCCCGAATTAATTAATAGAATCGCTGAAATTTCTTATGCTTATGATGTTGTTATACTTTCTTTTATGGGAATAATATCAGATGGCGAAAATATTAATCTTGCTGCTATTGACACTATGCATAGATTGCGCCGTGAAAATAAAAAAATTTTAATCCTTGCTAATCATCCTGCTAGAGTTGAAAAGCTTGCTTTTGATCTAGAAAAAGTAGGTGTTACATCTGATATGTATGATGGACTTTTAACTTCTGGAGAAGTAGTTTATCATGAAATGGCTAATAAAACTTCACAGTTTTTTAGGTCATTAGGAAATTGCTATTATTATATTGGAAGGGAATGTCATCGAAATGACTGGATAAATATAGGATACATTCCTGTTGATGAAATAGAATCGGCTGAATTTATAATTGTAACTGGTTCTGAAAATAAATACGATATGATAGAAAGATATCTGCCAGTGTTAAGAAATGCAGCAAATCTTGGGCTTCCTATGTTATGTGTAAACCCTGATAAAGGGCTATTGCTGGGAAATTCAGACGATATTGGTGGCGGATCTATTGCTTCTAGATATCAATCTATGGGTGGTGTAGTTATGTTAAGAGGTAAGCCGCAAAATGATATGTTTTTATATTGTATGGAAGGGTTTCCAGGAGTTGAAAAAAATAAATTTTTGATGATTGCTAATAATTATAATTCAGATGTAAAAGGAGCTAGTGATGCCGGTATAGATAGTGTTGTAGTGGCTTCTGGGACTCATGCAAGAGAGTTTGGGATTGCATTGGGTAAACCTATATCCGCACAGTCAGTTAGTGAAGTTTCAAGGCATTATGGGTTATTCCCAAAATTTGTTATTTCTGAATTAAAATATTGACAAAAATAATATTACTTGTTATGATTTTTATGAATATAAATTCAAAACAATTGGGATAAAATTAATGGCAAAGCAAGATAAAAAAATATTAAGTAAAGAAGAACAAGATTATCTAATAGATTTGTTTAAAAACCAATCACCATCAAATGATGATGTAAATATATGTAAAAGTGGTTGTAAAACCCGAATCCTATTAACAAAAACCTTGATTAAAGTAAGAAATAAAATAGACAGTTGGATTTTGAAATTGGAACAAAAAGAAAGATAATTTTTGCCTGTTAATAACTTTTATTTTATTTGTTGACTCAACTTATATTTAATCGTACCATTTTATAATGATTCTGATTTATAAACCTTATAATGAAAAAGGGGGTTGGTATGAAAAGAGTACGTAAAAATTCTGGTGAATCTTTAGAAAATATTGAAAATGTTGCAGCTTCTGAAAAAGAATTCACTCCCAGAGAGCTTGTAGCTATAAAAAAACGTGATGAAAAAATCGTCACAATGCTACGCGAAATTAACGCATTATCCGAAACAAAAGATAATTTAAACGTAAATAAAGAAGAAAGCGAAGCATTATCTTTAGCTCAGGTAAATCTATATAAAAAAGTATATAAACTTATAGAAGATTCTCTTAAAAAAGAAATTCCTGAACTTAAAATCATAAAAAAATCATCAAAACATCATCAAAATATAATTGAAAAAATGCTGAAATATTATGAAAGTATAATAAAAGATGAAAAATATAAAGATTTAGAAGCTGAAAACGCTATTTTGTTAAAAGAAAAAACTCAAGCAGAAATTCAGCAAAATGCGAGAAGAACTATAAAACGAATCCAAACAAAAGAACGGAAAGTATATTTGCAGAAAATTCAAGAGCTAGAGACAATAATTCATGCAAAGGAAACGATTGCTGATATGCCTTTTAAAGTTCCTGGATGGACAGAGGCAAATGGAAAAGATAAGGCAAATCTAGCAGTTCCTGTTTTATTTTTATCTGATTTACACTATGGTGAAACAATAAATCCAAAAGAATTAGATGGGTTGAATGCATATAATGTATCGGTTGCTAGGGCGAGGTATAGAAGGACTATCTCAAGATCAATTAATATTCTAGAAAGAAATCACTTAGAATACTCAGGTATTATTTTATTACGTGGTGGTGATTTTATTTCAGGTGAAATTCATGCTGAATTGCAACAAACGAATCATCTAAATTCTTTGATGTCTTTACATGACTTGTTGCAAGAAGAGCATAGAGGCATCCACTTGTTGGAAAAAAAATTTGGTAATGTATGGGTAATTTCTGTTCCTGGAAATCATGGAAGAATAACCGTGAAGCCACAAGCAAAAAGCTATGCATATAATAATTACGATTATTTGTTATCAAAATTATTAGAAGACAAGTTCAAAGACAATGGCAATGTTTCTTTCCTTACTCCTGAAAGTGGCGATGCTTACTTTACGGTCATGGGATACAACTTCCTTCTTACACATGGTGATAGAATAGGTTCCAGAGGTGGCACAGGGTTTATAGGTCCATCTGCTAATATGTTAAAAGGTGCTAAAAAAATACGTGACGGTTATGCAGCAGAAGGAAAAATAGTAGATTATGTGGTAATGGGGCATTTTCACACACCTTTATTTCATGACGGAGTTATAGCAAATGCGTCTTTGCCTGGATATTCAGAATATGCAAGGAATCTTAGGGTTAAGCCTGCTCCTGCTTCTCAAACATTGTTCAAGGTTAATAAGTTTGGGGTTACAGGGGTTGAAAATGTCATAGTTCAAAATGATAAAGAAGATATGAAGTTATATGAAAAAGAGCTTCTTCCTCAATCATCTGGGAAAAAGATAGAAATTCCAGATTGGTTACTTTCTTATCACATAAAAAATAAAAATGGTCATGAGCGAGGGTAAAGAGCTTTTATATATAAAAAAAGAGTGCTAATTGCACTCTTTTTTGTTTTCAAATTATCCCATATCTCTTTGTTGGCTGTCATCAAGAAATTTATGTAACGAATCTATGGAAATTCTTTCTTGTTGCATAGAATTTCTGTGCCTGATTGTTACATCATTACCAGACAAACTGTCGCCATCAACAGTGACACAGAATGGCGTTCCAATTTCATCATTTCTTGCATAACGTTTACCAATACTTTGCTTGTTTTCAAATGAAATCATGTGTTTTTGACGAAGGTTCATGTAAATTTTCTTAGCCAATTCGTTTTCTTCGCCTTTTGCTTGTAATGGTAAAATCGCAGCTTTTACAGGAGCAACAGCAGGGTGGAAATCAAGATACATTCCACTTGGTCTAGTTTCGTCTACTTTATAAGCACTGCATAGCACAGCAAGTACAGCACGAGTAAGTCCTGAGGCTGGCTCAACCACGTGAGGAATGAATTTTTCCCCAGTTGCTTGATCAAAATATTCTTGGTTCACGCCGCTGAATTGTTGGTGCTGAGTTAAATCAAATGCACAGCGGTGGGCAATTCCTTCTAGTTCGCTGTAACCTTCGCCTGAAAATGGGAATTTAAATTCGATATCTTGAGTTCCGTAACCTTCTTTTGCATAATGTGAAAGTTCGTCTTTATCATGAGGGCGAAGAATTACTTTGTCCATATCAAGACCAATAGATTTCCACCATTTTGTTCTTTCTTTTAACCAGAAATCAACCCACTTTTTAGCATCTTTTTCATGACAGAACCATTCAATTTCCATTTGTTCAAATTCACGTGAACGGAAAATAAAGTTACGAGGAGTTACCTCATTTCTGAATGATTTACCGATTTGAGCGATACCAAATGGCATTTTAGGGCGATATGCATCAACAGTATTTTTGTAATCAACGAAAATGCCTTGTGCTGTTTCTGGGCGAAGGTATGCCATATTTTCAGAAGTAGCCAAAGCGCCAATTCTTGTTTCAAACATCAAATTAAATGCTTTTGGTTCTGTAAAAGATCCTGGTTCATCAACTTCGGGAGCAACTATGTTTTTATATTCGTCTAGTGATAAATCCATAAGCCCAACGATTTCATAGTCTTCAAGACCTTTTCCTTTGCCTAGTTTTTTGATTTTTTTAGAAACGATTTTTTCTTCTTCGCCTTCTAAAAATGCAAATGCAAAGCCTTGTTTATCTTTTGGCATATACACAATTACGTGATCGGCGCGGTACCTTGCTTTTGTAATTCTGTCGTCAACCATAGGATCAGAGAAGTTATCAGTATGACCAGATGCTTTCCAAACAGTTGGATTTTGAATGATAGAGCTGTCCAAACCAAGAATTTTTAGTGGTTCGCCATTTTCATCAAGAGGAGGGCATTTCACCATGTCATTCCACCATAAATCGCGGATATTGTTTTTAAGTTCTATGCCTAAATGTCCGTAATCCCAAAAGCCGTTAAGACCCCCGTAAATTTCTGACGCCTGGAAAATAAACCCTCTACGTTTACATAGTGCAACAATATCTTTCATTTCTACCATTTTTTTATCCTTATATTTAAATTAAAATCAAGTATTAAGTTTATACCTAACTACGTTTAATTACAATAAAATTTTTAAATTTTAACAACTAAATTTGGTAATAAAAAAACTGGGAGTTAAAGCCCAGTTTTTTTATGATTTTTGGTTATAGTGTAGGGAGGTCTAGATAACCATTCCTCCCTATCGCCTATATCATCATTTGTTTTTGATGATTAGAAGTTCCATTTGATACCAGCTTGGACACCGAAACCATCTCTGTCACCAAGTGATGCTTGACCTTCGATGAAAGCGTCAAATCCACCTTCGAATTCAAAATCCGCACCTAATCTAAGTTCTGCATATTCATCAACACTTAAATTTGGAAGTAGAACATCATTTGCTGTAACATCACCACCTGTTTCGAAATTCCAGTTATAAGCTGCTGAAACATATGGTTTGAAGAATCCTTCTAGGTCTAGACCAACTTTAATTTCTGGAACGACATTAAAGATGTGTAAGCCGTCTGATTCAATTTTAACATCTGATGCATTTACATAGTCTTCTGTATGGATGAAGTGATATCCAGCAGCAAGGCTTGGTTCAAAGTAGAATGATGAACCAGGAGCGTAAAGTTTCACACCAGTTTTATTAGCAACAGACAAAGAGAACATATTGAATTCATCAGAGCCTGCACTTGATTGAGAATCAAGGAAGTTGAAGGTTCCGTTTGAATTGAATACTGTGTACCAGTTATCATTTTCTAATGTTAAGCTTGCACCAACGATTAGACCGTTTTGATCAATTTCTACATCAGAATAGTCTTGAGTTGAACCAATGTAACCTGAATAAATTGAGTACAATGATGACCATGATCCAAAGTTAGCGCCAGCAATATCACCACCAACGATTGTGAAATAAGAATCACTGTCAACAGTTAGTCCATCTAAATCAACTTCATCAGATGCATAGTATGTTTCAACCCAAGTAGATACAAAAGCTGATTGCGGTTGATCACCCGTTGCTAGGCCAAGAGCAGAAGTTATAGACACTCTATTTGGACTAAATGTATTTTTGATAGCATCTGTCACATTGTTAATGAGTGAAAGTCCTGCAGCTTTGTTTTTTAGCACTAGAGGATTATAAAGACCATTTTTGTTGAAAGTTAATAGGCCGTCTGATTGCAATTTATCGCTAGTTACATCATAAGCAAAGATTAAGCCGTAAGCTTTATCAGCGCTTTGTGCAAGAGACATTGCGTTATCTTTGTCTGCAACAGCTACGTCAATTTCTTGTCTGTAACCTAATAGACGATCAACAAGTGTAATATCTGTGATTGTAATATTTTTATCACCAACACCTGAGAAATAGTCAGCTTTTTTAGTGTTTAAGTTAACATCAATAGCAGTATTCAACTGACCAATAACGTTCCATTTTGATGCGTCTATTTTATTTATGAATAAATTAGCAACATCTAATGTTCCGCCTGTTGTAGTAAAGTCAGAGAACACATTTGTTTCTTTATCAAAGAAAATGCCTAATCTTAAAGTACCGTTATTTAATGTAACAGCGCCTGTGTATTCTGATGTGTCGCCATTAAGAACAACCCAACCTTCGCTATTTATGTCATTTACCGAATAATCGCTTCCGATATTAAGTGCGCCATTGCCAGTGATTGAATCGTTGATTAAAATGGCTTTATCTTCTGATGCTATAAGATTAATGATACCTGTTTCGAAGTTGTGAATAGCATTTCTGCCGTTTTCATCTGTATTAGCTTCGAACATAATGTGATCATTAGCAGCTATGATAGATAGGTTGCCAGAGTTTGCAATCGCACCACCTTGACCATTAGTAGCTTTGTTACCAACAAAACTTGAGTCAGTGATTGTTGCAGTAGCACCTTGTGCATTATAAACAGCACCACCAGCATTAGTTGCAGCATTTCCAGCGAAATAAGAATTGCTGATTTCTAATACAGCGCCTTCGCCTTCATTAAAGATAGCACCACCTTGTTTTGTCATAACCATATCATCAGATTTTCTTATTCCGTTTTTATAGAATGTAGAATCAACAACGTTTATGTAACCTTCTGTTGGTATATAAATATGTGATTTTTGATTATGAATAGCACCACCTTGAGAAACTCCATTACTTTCAGTATAGTTATATGCAAACGTACCAGTAAGTTCAGAAATTCTAGCTTGGTTCATAATCGCGCCACCTTTTACAGTAGTTGATCCACTAGATGATGCATAGTTATTTACAAAGTTAGCCTCTATTTTCTTGATGACAGCAGAATCAGCTAGGTTTGCAATTGCTCCACCATAAGAATAATAACCATTTTCTGTTTGTGTGAAGTTGCCATTAAAAGTGCCACCGATATAGTTAACTATCGCTACGTTGCCTCTATTATGTATCGCACCACCATGGCCAGCTGTTGAATTTTCAGTGAATTCGCCAATGATATTATTAGCAGATCCAAAGTTATTAATAGCACCACCGCTGTTTACAGCAGAGTTTCTAGCGAATAAAGCATCTTCTACATTTAATTTAGATGTAACAGAAGAGCTGATCGCGCCACCATGTTCTGTAGCATGATTATCAGTAAAGACTGCTGCATTATCTGATATATCTGATGCCGCTATGTTTAGGTAACCACTACGGTTATGTATAGCGCCACCTGATGTGGCTTTATTTCCTGTGAAAGTAGATCCAAGAATATGGGTAGTAGTAGAAGCGTTATAAAGAGCTCCACCTAAACCTTCTGCAGTGTTGCCTTCAAATAACGAATCTCTCATAGTTAAACCATTTGTGAAATAGTTATTTATAGCACCACCGTTAACCGCAGCTGAGTTGTTTTTGAAAACAGTTTGTTGAACATAAAGATCACCTGTGTTGTGAATAGCGCCACCGCTTCCAGTTTCAGACGCGTTATTTTCAAAAAGTGAATATACTTCGCCATTTCCAAGTGATCCAACAGTAAGCTTGCCAGCGTTGTTAATAGCGCCACCGTTACCTTGTGCTGTATTGCCGTCAAATGTTGATCCGAATAAACGAGTTTCAGCGCCTCTTACATTTAAAATAGCTCCGCCTTCACCGTTTTCAGCTGTATTTTTCTTGAACACTGTTTTTTGAATTTCCATTGTTCCATCAGCGTTAAAGATAGCTCCGCCATCATTAGTAGCTGTGTTTGCTAGGAAAGTGTTGCCATACAAGAAAGAGTTTGCAGTATCTCCGCTATTATAAATAGCACCGCCATCTAATTTTGATGTATTTTCTCTGAAAGTAGAATTATAAAGAGTTACTTTGCCTCCGTCGTTGAAAATAGCACCACCAGCCTTATTTGCAGCATTTTGAGTAAAGGTAGATGCATCAATTTTTAAAACTGTGCCTTCTCTAGTATTATAGATTGCGCCACCTTCATTAGTCATTATTTCGTTGTCTTCGCTTCTTATTCCGTTTTTATAGAAAGTAGTATCAACAACTTTTAAATATCCTTGAGTGTTGTATTTTTCGTCTAGTACTGCATTATAAATAGCACCACCTTGAGATATTCCAGCACTTTCAGTGTAGTTGTTAGTGAACACACCAGAAATTTCAGAAATTTCACCTAGGTTGAAAATAGCACCACCTCTTGCAGCAGATCTTCCATTTGATTTTGCATAGTTATTTACGAATCTTGCATCAATGCTATCAATTGTAGCTCCGCCAGTGTAATTAGTAATCGCACCACCATAAGCAAATCCATAATCTGTTATAACATGGTTGCCATTGAATAAACCTGTAATACTTTTAATGTCTGCTTTTGAACCGCCATTGTAAATAGCGCCACCAAAAGAAGATGATGCATTTGTTACAGAGTTATTAACGAATGTACCATCAATGCCATAAGAATATCCAGCATTATAAATAGCACCACCACTAACTGAACCAGCAACTTCATTTACAACAGTATTACCAACAAATCTTCCATTTACAACTTGCAAAGTAGACATAGAAGAATTAGTGATAGCACCACCAGCTGCTGATGCAATGTTGTTCACAAAGTGTGAATTTTCTGTCCCAAAGTGACCAGATTGGCTATATACAGCACCACCATATTTGCCGCTGTTGCCATTGAAGTATGATTCATGAGCATAAGCTGTGCCAATATTAGCCAATGCCCCACCATTGCCTTCATTAGAAATATTATCAACAAATAAAGAATCTCTGATAGTTAATACTTCTTTAGAGGCATTGTTAATAGCACCACCATTACCGTTTGCTTCATTTTCAACAAATCTAACACCTTCAACATAAAGTTTGCCAGTATTGTTTACAGCGCCACCAGTGCCACCAGAAACGTTGTTTCTGAAAATCGAATCGGTGTTGTAAGGATTGCTTGTTACTTCTTCAACAGGTATTTTTTTAAGAAGTTGAGGAGTGTCAGTTTCTTTTTCATATCCTAAAAGTGTAAGTTTGCCAGCATTGTTAATAGCTCCACCATTGCCAGTTGCTTCGTTGCCATAAAATGTAGATGATTCAGAACGAATTTCTGAACCTAATGCATTGTTGATTGCTCCGCCAACACCATCTTTATAGTTATTTTTGACAACAGTATTATGTGTTAAAATATTAGCATTTTTATTTGTATCTAAAACACCATACTTAAAACCTTCAAAAGCAAGGTTTTTAAGTTTCAAAGTGCTATCGGTAACAGTGATTGCAGTTTCTTTTAATTTGTTTTTTGGTGTTAGAGCGTTTTTAAACGAATCGCCCTCAGCTGTTGTAATAGTTAAATCGGAATTAACTTCTAGGCTGTTTTTAAATTTAATAGCATCAGTAATATTAACAGTAGTTGTGCCGTTATTTAAAGCCTTTCTTATTTGTTTTAGTTTGCTAGCATTTACTTGTGTAGGTGCAGCTGATGAAGCAGCGGCAGTCGCAACAAGAACAGTTGCCAATAGACTGGTTTTTATAAATTTCATATTATAAAGTCTCCTTATTTAAAATTAAAGTACCGAAATGATCATATATTAAAAATATAAAAACGTCAACATGTTTTTGGCAATTTTTATTTAGAAAAAAATGAAAAAAGTTAATTATTAGAATCGTTTAAAGGTTGTTAATTTTTAGTTAATTTTTGTTTTGTCTATAAATAAGTGATGTAAACTATTGTTTTTAATAAGAAAAAATAGATCAAAAAAAATCTATTATCAGGCGATAATTATAAAATTTTCGCATTCTAGGGTTGTGAAAAGAAATATTAATTTTTGATGACACTCATAATTACAAATAAAAAAACTGGGAGTTAAAGCCCAGTTTTTTTTTATGATTTTTGGTTATAGTGTAGGGAGGTATAGATAACCATTCCTCCCTATCGCCTATATCATCATTTGTTTTTGATGATTAGAAGTTCCATTTGATACCAGCTTGGACACCGAAACCATCTCTGTCACCAAGTGATGCTTGACCTTCGATGAAAGCGTCAAATCCACCTTCGAATTCAAAATCCGCACCTAATCTAAGTTCTGCATATTCATCAACACTTAAATTTGGAAGTAGAACATCATTTGCTGTAACATCACCACCTGTTTCGAAATTCCAGTTATAAGCTGCTGAAACATATGGTTTGAAGAATCCTTCTAGGTCTAGACCAACTTTAATTTCTGGAATGATATTAAAGATGTGTAAGCCGTCTGATTCAATGTTAACACCAGATGCACTTACATAATCTTCTGTATGTACAAAGTGGTAACCAGCCGTCAAGTTAGGTTCAAAGAAGAACACTGAACTAGGAACGTATAGTTTTACACCTGTGGTGTTCGCAATAGACAATGAGAACATATTGAATTCATCAGTACCTGAACTTGATTGAGAATCAAGGAAGTTGAAGGTTCCATTTGAATTGAATACTGTGTACCAGTTATCATTTTCTAATGCTAAGCTTGCACCAACGATTAAACCATTTTGATCAATTTCAACACCTGAGTAATTTTGGTTTGATCCAATATAACCAGTGTAAACTGAGTACAATGATGACCACAATCCTAAATCAGCACCAGCGATATCCGCACCCATGATTGTGAAGTAAGAATCATTGTCAATAGTTAGTCCTTCTAAATCAACTTCATCAGATGCATAGTAAGCTTCAGCCCAAGTAGAAACAATCATAGATTTGTAATTATCACCTGATGCGCTGTTTCTAGCTGTGTTAACATGACCTTTCAAGTTAACACCTCTGCTTATAGGTGAAGTGATTTTAGTTGCATCTGTAACACCTGCAACAATAGCACTGCTAGCAGCTCTAGTTTTAGTCATTTCAGGGTTAACAATTCTTGAATTTCTATTGAAAGTCAATATACCATCTGATTGCAATTTATCACTAGTTACATCATATGCAAAGATATCACCATAAGCTAATGCACCATCTTTTGAAAGTATCATAGCATTATCTTTGTCTGCAACTTGAATGTTGATTTCATCACCAGATGTTCTTTCTTTATCCATGATTTCAACTCTAGAGATTTTGATATTGCTATCTTCAATACCTGTGAAGAAATCTGATTCTAAAGTTCTTAAGTTAACATCGAATACAACACTTAGTTGACCCATAATGTTCCAATCTGAAGCATCAACAGTGTTTATGTGTCTATTAGCAGTATTAACTCTTCCGCCTGTAGTAGTGAAGTTAGAGAAAATATTTGTATAGCCATCAAAATATCTATCTAATACCAAGATACCATTGTTTAAAGTTACAGCACCTGTGTATTCTGATGTATCAGCGTTAAGGATTATTTTACCGTCATGGTTATCATCACCAATGCTCATTGAACCATTACCAGTAAGTGCATCATTGAATTCAATTTTCATACGAGAAGAAGCCAATAGATTGATGTGTCCTGATGCAAAGTTATGGATTGCATTACTTTCACCGTTTTCATCAGTATTGTTTCTGAATATCACATCTGAATCAACAGATTTGATAGTCAATGTGCCTTCATTCGAAATTGCACCACCTTTACCTTTAGTAGCTTCATTTGCATAGAAACTTGAATCTGTGATAGTAGCAACACCTACATTGTTAATTGCACCACCTTTAGTAGTTTTAGCAACATTGTTTCTGAATGTAGTGTTAGTGATATTAAGTCTAGCACCAGCAACATTGTTAATAGCACCACCATTCATTTCTGCTGTGTTACCTAAGAATTCAGAATTAGAAATGTGAAGTGATCCACCTGCTTTATTGAAAATCGCACCACCGTAACCGTTTTTAGCAATGTTACCAACGAAGCTTGTGTCGATAAGGTGAGTTGTTCCTGTGTTGTATAAAGCACCACCGTTACCTTTTCTTGCAACGTTGCCATTGAACAATGCATTTCTGATAGTTAGTGATTGTTCAGACACATTGTTTATAGCACCACCATCAAACTTAGCTGTGTTGCTTGCAAAGATAGCGTCTTGAA
The DNA here is from genome assembly GCA_964369365.1 of uncultured Lactobacillales bacterium. GTDB lineage: Bacteria > Pseudomonadota > Alphaproteobacteria > CAYJES01 > CAYJES01 > CAYJES01. Next base: position 27,963 of record CAYJES010000010.1, read on the forward strand.
CATAAAGGTCGCCTTCATTATGAATAGCACCACCACTTGCTTTTCTTGATTCATTGTCTCTGAATACAGTGAAAACGTCACCATTTCCAGTAGAACCAATAGTAGTTTTACCAATATTGTAGATAGCACCACCATCAAGTTTAGCTTTGTTTCCAACAACTACTGAACCAAATAAACGAGTTTCAGCGTTTACATCAGTGTAAATAGCACCACCGCTGCCTTTTTTAGCTCTGTTGTCTCTGAATGTAGTATTTTGGATTTCTATTGAACCAGAAGCATTATAAAGAGCGCCACCATCGTTGCGTGCTTTATTTTCTGTGATAACGTTTCCTTTCATGAAGCCACCTTCACCATAAGAAATATCACCATTTTCTGCAATAGTATAAGAGCTAGCGTTATAAATAGCACCGCCAACGTCTTTTGATTTATTGCTGTTGAATACAGAATTGTAAACTGTGAAATCATCACTCATGTTGTAAATCGCACCACCAGCATTAGTAGCCGCGTTTTTAACAAAACGTGTTTCATCAATTTTCAAAGTTGTACCTTCTGCGTTATAAATAGCACCACCTTCTTTGGTCATGATTTTGTTGTTAGATTCTTTTCTTCCGTTTTTATAGAAAGTAGCATCAACAATTTTCAAATAACCTTCTGTGTTGTATTTTTCGTCGTCTAGCACTGCATTATAAATTGCACCACCTTGAGAAACTTTGTCACTTTTAGTGTAGTTGTTAGCGAATACACCAGTAATTTCAGAAATAGTTCCTAGGTTGAAAATCGCACCACCTCTTGCAGCAGAAGTTCCAGTTGATTTTGCATAGTTGCCTATAAATCTTGCATCAATGCTATCAATTGTAGCGCCGCCAGTGTAATTAGTAATAGCACCACCATAAGCAAAACCTACTTCTGTTACAACATGGTTGCCACTGAACACGCCAGTAACACTTTTGATGTCTGCTTTTGCTCCGCCATTATAGATAGCGCCACCAAAAGAAGAAGAGTAGTTTGTTACAGAGTTATCAAAGAATCTGCCATCAATGCCATAAGAATATCCAGCATTATAAATAGCACCGCCACTAACTGAAGCACGATCAATCTCATTTGCTACGGTGTTGTTAAAGAATCTTCCATTTACAACTTGCAAAGTCGACATAGAAGAATTCATGATAGCACCACCAGCATTTGATGCAGTATTGTATTCATATAGTGAATTTTCTGTACCAAAGTGACCAGATTGGCTGTATACAGCACCACCATAAGCGCCACTGTTTCTTCTTACATTTGAATCAATAATATAAGCTGTGCCTGAATTAGCTAAAGCACCGCCATTGCCTTCTAAAGAAACGTTATCTTCAAATAAGCCATCTCTGATAGTTAATACATCTGATGAACGAGCTGATTTATGATTAATAGCACCACCGTTACCTGTTGCAGAGTTGCCTAAGAATCTTGAGCTATAAGCAGCAAGAGCTCCAGTGTTGTTAATAGCACCACCAGTTCCTTCTAAAGCTTTATTATCTTGGAACAATGAATAATTAATGTAATTGTATACATCTTCGTCGTGGTTACTAACAATGTTCAATGCACCACCGTTACCAGTTGCAGTGTTTTCAATAAATCTTGAATCTTGAATATCAGCAATTCCATTAGTGTTAATAGCACCACCAGTTTGAGCAGAGTTGCCACGGAACAATGAATAATCTACAACTAAATCACCATCACTATTAACTGCACCACCAGCATCTTCAGAAGTATTGTTTAAAAATCTAGAATCAGTAATGTTTAATGTTCCTTCACTCCAAATAGCAGCGCCATTTTTTGCAGTATTTTCTCTAAATAATGCATAATCTAAAGTTAAATCACCAGAATTATGGATAGCACCACCATTACCTGTTGCAGTATTTCCAGTAAATCTAGAAGATTTAACAGTTGCTTTGCCCGTATTGTTAATAGCACCACCATTTAATGCAGTGTTTTCTCTGAAAAATGATTTTTTTACAGTTAATCTGTCAGTGTTGTTAATAGCGCCGCCGTTTTCAGTTGCTTCATTACCTCTGAAAGTAGATCTTTTAACAGTAAGTTTTTTGGTGTTGTTAATAGCACCACCGTTTACAGCTGAGTTATATCTTAAATAAGAATATATAACTGATGATTTGCCATCATTATTTAAAGCACCACCATTTTCTGTTGATGAGTTATGAAAAAGACCAGAGTTTAATACTTTAAGTTTTGAACCTGCAACGTTGCTAAGAACTCCACCGTCTGTATTGTTTCTGAAAATAGCATTATCTGTTATGATAGTGGCTTTATCTGATGTTGCTAATACACCATGCTCGAAATCTTCAAAACCTAAGTTTTGAAGTCTTAAAGTGCTATCGCTTGCAGTGATTGCAGTTTCTTTTAATCTATTTCTTGGAGTAAGAGGGAATTGAAAATTATTGCCTCTTTCCGTTGTGATAGTAAAATCAGAATTAACGTTTAAGCTGTTTTTAAATTCAATAGCATCAACAAGATTAACAGTAGTTGTGCCGTTATTTAAAGCCTTTCTTATTTGTTTTAGTTTGCTAGCATTTACTTGTGTAGGTGCAGCTGATGAAGCAGCGGCAGTCGCAACAAGAACAGTTGCCAATAGACTGGTTTTTATAAATTTCATATTATAAAGTCTCCTTATTTAAAATTAAAGTACCGAAATAATCATATATTAAAAGTGATAAAAAGTCAAGAGATTTTTTGGCAATTTTTTTAATGATATTTCTAAAATCTTGAATCATTAGAATCGCTTGAAGGTAGTTAATCTTTGGTAAATTTTAAATTTGTCTATAAATTAGTGATATAAATCATTGTTTTTTAAAAATATTTGTCAAAAGTAAAATTCTATTTTTAGATGAATTTTATTTTATTCATAATATTTTAGATTGTAAAAATATGTTGTTTTAATTAATTTTGGTTTTGTTTGTATTGGATGATTTTGTAAAAAACTGGACAGGTTATTATACCTATCCAGTTTTACTTTGGTTTGTTTAGAGTTTTGGGAGGTCTAGAAGCCCATTCCGCCCATGCCACCCATTCCACCCATGCCGCCCATACCTCCAGCATCTGGCATAGATTTGCCATCTTCTGGAAGTTCAGCAATCATTGCTTCGGTTGTGATTAAAAGACCAGCTATTGATGCTGCGCCTTCCAATGCGCTACGAACAACTTTTGTAGGGTCGATGATGCCGGCTTCGAACATATTTACATATTCGCCTTTTTGAGCATCGAATCCTGTGTTCATATCAGAACCTTCTAACAATTTGCCAGCAACAACAGCGCCGTCATGAGCTGCATTTTCAACGATTTGACGAACTGGAGCTTGTAAAGCACGTTTTACGATTTCAACACCAACTCTTTGGTCATCGTTTTCACATTTAACGTCTTCTAGTACTTTTGTAGCATATAAAAGAGCAGTGCCACCACCAACAACTACGCCTTCTGCTACTGCTGCACGAGTAGCGTGAAGAGCGTCGTCAACGCGGTCTTTTTTCTCTTTTACTTCTACTTCTGTTGCGCCACCAACTTTAATAACAGCAACACCACCAGAAAGTTTAGCAAGACGTTCTTGAAGTTTTTCTTTATCATAATCAGAAGAAGTTTCTTCTAGTTGTTTTTTGATTTGTGAACAACGAGCTTCGATATCGCCTTTGTCGCCTGCGCCATCTACGATAATAGTGTTTTCTTTGTCAATTGTGATTTTCTTGGCAGTTCCTAGCATTTGAAGAGAGATTTCTTCTAATTTCATACCTAGTTCAGCAGAAATTACTTGACCTTTTGTTAAAATTGCGATGTCTTCTAACATTGCTTTTCTTCTGTCACCGAATCCAGGAGCTTTCACTGCACAGATTTTTAAACCACCACGAAGTTTGTTTACAACCAAAGTAGCAAGTGCTTCGCCTTCGATGTCTTCTGCAATGATAAGTAATGGACGAGAAGATTGTACAACTTGTTCTAAAATTGGAATCATAGGTTGAAGAGTTGTTAATTTCGAATCAGTAATTAACACAAATGGGTTTTCCAAATCTACTAACATTTTTTCAGCATTAGTAATGAAATAAGGAGACAGATAACCTCTGTCGAATTGCATACCTTCTACTACGTCTAGTTCTGTTGACATTCCTTTTGCGTCTTCTACTGTAATTACGCCTTCGTTACCAACTTTTTCCATTGCTGATGAAATGTATTCACCAATAGAAGTGTCACCATTAGCAGAAATTGTTCCAACTTGTGCAATCTCAGCACTTGTAGAAACTTTTTTAGAGCGAGATTGGATGTCTTTGATAACTTCCACCACGGCCAAATCAATACCGCGCTTTAAATCCATAGGATTCATACCAGCAGCAACAGATTTACATCCTTCTCTTACGATTGCTTGAGCAAGTACAGTAGCAGTAGTTGTTCCATCACCAGCAACATCAGCAGCTTTTGAAGATACTTCTTTAATTAATTGAGCACCCATATTTTCGAATTTATCAGCAAGTTCGATTTCTTTTGCTACGCTTACGCCGTCTTTTGTGATTTTAGGAGCGCCGTATGCTTTATTAATAACAACATTACGACCTTTTGGTCCTAGTGTTACTTTTACTGTGTTTGCAAGAGTGTCCACACCTGCGATGATTTTGTTTCTTGCATCATTTGAAAATTTAACTTCCTTAGCAGCCATTTTCATTTTCCTTTCTATATTATATTATAATTAACCAATAATTCCAAGAATGTCCGCTTCTCTCATAATAAGAAGATCAGCACCTTCGATTTTAACTTCTGTTCCTGACCATTTTCCGAAAAGAACTTTATCGCCAACTTTTACTGTCATAGTAACAGGCTTACCTTGTTCGTCACGAGAACCGTCGCCAACTGCGATTACTTCACCTTGTGATGGTTTTTCTTTTGCTGTGTCTGGGATAATAATTCCTCCGGCTGTTTTGTTTTCTTCTTCAATGCGTTTGATTACAACGCGATCATGAAGTGGTCTGAATTTAACTGTCATTAGTTTTTTCCTTTCAATATTAATAAAAAATTCACGATAATATTCAAATAGGTATAAAAAAGTTTACTGTCAATACTTTTAAATTTTTTTTTTATGGTTATAATGAAATCATGCAATATGAAGATATTATATTCAAAGATGACGATGTGATTTTTCACGGTGAAGACCAATCTACGCATGCCTTTTACATATCAAAAGGTAATGTAGAATTATTTCGGATGGGTAAAATTATATATACAGCAGGGGTAGGCGAATTTATTGGTCAATCTGGGGTAATATCGGGGAAAAAGTACGGACTTACCGCAAAAGCAGTAGGGCAAACCCGAATCCAAAAAATTGAAAAAAATGAATTTCTTTCGTTGATGCAAGACGACCCTGTTGTGGCAGCTACCGTTGTAAAAAATATGTCAGCGCAAATATATAATAATAAAAAAATAAAAAAAATAAAACCGCAAAGTAACGATTTGACGGCTGATATAAATAAATTAGTGGACGATTTTAACTATCATAAAGGAGCTGTTAAAGTTCAAGCATCTCCTGGCCGTGACTTAGTGCTTAGCGCTGATTATGATTCTAAATCATTGGTTGCGATTACCCCTAATATAATTGAAATGTCAGCGGCTAAGAAAAGTTTTGTTTCTTTCTTAACTTCTTTTGTAACAGGTGTTGGATCTTCATTGATTGATGAAAACCCAATTAAGATATTAATTCCAGCCATAGAAAATGATGTAAGGAATATGTATCAAAAATGGATAATGTCTGTTATAGAACCTTTAGCTAAGATTAAAATTATAAAAGAAAAAGAAATGTTATCAGTCGAAGACGAGCATAATAGTTTTCGAAAAAGCTATGAAATGATTTCTAAGTATAATTGCGATTTAGCAATATGGGGTGGAATTGATATTGATGGTAAATTATTAACACTTAAATTTAGTTCTTCTATTCCTGCTAGTGATTTTATGGGAAATGCCCCGAAAAATACTTTATATATACCATTGGTGGGTGGGGATAGTCTTTATTCGTTGTTAAGGGCTTTGGTGTTGTCTTCGATAAATCCGAAAGATGACGAACATCAAGAAATTTTGCAAGATCTATTGCCAATTGCAATATCAGAAGCGCAAGACAATATGGTGACGACTGTTGATTTAAGTAATACTGAGCGCATTTCTAATATGGTTTGTTTAGGGAATTGTGCATATAGCCTTGCCAATTCTTCTGGACGTGATGATTTTTATAGAAAAGCAAAAGATATATATAAGGACAGTTTATCACAAGTGTCGCCTCAAGATGACAGAAATAATTTTATTTTACAAAGACAACTTGGGCAAATCAGCCAAAATATCAGCGATAAAATAAGTGTTGATCCAAAAGATATTCCTATGAAAATATCGATTATTAATGAGGCGATTGAGCATTTTAATACTGCGCTGGAACGCACGACGAAAGATGCTAATCCATTAGCTTGGGCAGAACTTGAATACACGGTGGCTGGCGCATATCAACAAAGAGCATCACTAGAAGGAAATGAAGAAGATTTTGCAAAATCTATTGCTTCTTATCAATCTGTGCTTGATGTATTTAGTTTTGACGCTTTCCCGATTAAGTGGGCTGAAATTATGAATTCTATCGGCAGAACTTTACAAATATATGGTGAAGTTTTTAAAGACATGGATGCATTAAAGCGTTCGGTTAAAATGTACCGCCAAGCATTAATGGTGCGGTCAAAAGACATGTATCCTTTATTGTGGGCGCATACCCAAAATAATTTGGGTTCAGTTTTGTTTTTATTGGCTAGACATGTAAAAGATAAAGAAACTCTGCAAAAAGCAATGGATAGCTTTGTTCTTGCAAAAGAAGTATATAGCGAATCGGGAGCGGTAAAGATGTTAACAGTGGTTGAAAAAAATATCGTAAGAGCATCAGACTTTAACCGCGAGCTAAAAAGAAGTCGTAAATAAAAACTTTATTATGTCTTTTATAAATTATAATCTACACAATGTTTTTGACAAAAGAGTTGACTTTTAAGGTTATTATAATATAGTTATTGATATTTAATGTGAAATTTTTTGTTATACAAAAGGGTTTGTAATGGATAAAAATTATCCAAATATTGAATTAATTAAGTGGGATTTTACCAACGAAAAGCATGTAAAAGGTTATTTTAATATGCTTAGTAATCAAAAAATTGTTGATTTGGTTTTATATCCTAAAGTTAATTCGTATGAAGAAGCAAAAGCAGAAATAAAAACTTATGAAAATGACAATATTTTTGCGGTTTCTGATGAAATAACAAAAGAAATTATCGGCTTTATTGGGCTTATAGAAGATGAAAATGGGTTTAATAAAAATGTTAAAGATATGGGAAAAGAGCCAACGGCTGTTTTTTATGCTGTGGCTGAAGATCATTGGGGGAAAAATTATGCATCAGCGGCACTTAAAAAAATTATATCTTATGCCTTCAAAAATACTGATACCGAATGTTTAATAGCATATCATGTGCCGCATAATAAAGGATCATATCGTGTTTTGCAAAAGTCAGGATTTAAAGTTTGGAAACACCAAATTGTTGGTTCAGATGGAAGACCTCGTTGTCCTCATTTTTTAACAAAAAAAGAATATGAAAATAGTCGTGGGGCTAAAGGTATAAATATAGCAGAAACACTAGTGAATAGGTTAGTTGATTTTTGCAATGGATAAAAATTATATAGTATAGGGTTTGATTTAATTAACAAAAGGAGAAAGAAATGTCATTGATAGAAAAAAAATTATTAAAATGTAAAGATATGAATGATTTAGTGTATCTTGCAAAATTAAATAGAGAAGATAAAGAAGCTGTTGCTCTTATTATGGGTATTTATGCAGAAATTCAAGCTGATTGTGGTCATTTTGATTTTAATGGTAAAAATTTCAAACTTAAAATGCAAAACAGAATTAATAGGGCAAAGAAAACTTTTGCTTATGCTCCTACTTATAAAACAAGCATGGTAAATGTAATGGAAAGATTGATTGCTGATAAACAAAGATAATGTTGTTTATAGTAAAGGTTGAATAAATTATCAATCTAGGTTATAAAATTGAGCTATGGTTTTTACATTAAAAAGCACCCATAGCTCAGTTGGATAGAGTATCGGCTTCCGAAGCCGAGGGCCGCAGGTTCGAATCCTGCTGGGTGCGCCATTATAATGGGTGTTACAAATGTTTTTTTTATAATTTTAAGGAGATATAATGGAAAAATCAAACGAATGCATCTATGCAAATGCAAACTATAAAGAAAGTATAATCGAGAGTTTTAAAAGAAATGCGAAACTAATTTCTAAGATTGAAGATATTGTTAGTAAATTAAAAAATGAAATTTCTGAAATGAAAAAAACAAACAATGTGCAAGAAACTGAAACCAGTAAAAAAAATGAAAAGTACTATGAAAAATTGTATAAGGTAGAATATGATAGATTTTGTCGTATTGATATGAATTCTAGGATTTTGATGTTGCAAAGGTATCATGTTTTTTTACATAAAAAGCTTGAAAATTTCAAAAAACAATGTGGGATCACGGCAGACGGTAATAAAAAGGAATCTTTGCAGTTAAAAGAAAAATTGATTTGTGAAAAATTAAAAAAAGAATCGCAAAAGTCGAAATAAATTATTGACAAAAACAAGATTGTGTAGTATATTTTCTTTATTGATATAAAACTTATATAATTAAATATTAAGGAGAAAAAGAAATGAACCCATGGGTTGTGAAATTAGCAATTGCGGCATTGTCTAGTAAAACAGTACGAAATAAAATCAAGCAAGTTGCTGAAAACGCTGTGGAAAGTGACCAAGCAAAACAAATTATTGAAAAAGCAAAAGTTGGCGTTGAAAAACTTCCTAGTGGAGTAAAAGAAACTATTGCAAATGTTTCAGATAAAACTAAGCAAATCGTTGTGAAACACGGTGTTGACGAAAAAATCAAGACTATTTGTAAAGCAGGTGCGGATACTATCGCAAGTGGAGGTGGTAAAAAATCTATGTTATTTAAAACTGTTGTAGGTCTAGTTAAGTCTAGAAACAGTAGAGATTCATAGATTGCTGTTTAATATAAAAAAAAAGCCTCGCATTGCGGGGCTTTTTTGTTTTAAGATGAATTGTTTTTATTGTTCAAGATTTCTTAGAACAAAATTCCAATCAACTAAGTTTTCCAAAAACGAATCTATGAAATCTGGACGTCTATTTTGGTAATCCAAATAATAAGCATGTTCCCAAACATCAATGGTTAAAAGAGGTTTTAATCCATGTGCAATCGGCGTGTCTGCATTTGTTGTTTTCATAATTTTAATTTCACCTTTGTCAAGAACGAGCCAAGCCCATCCACTGCCAAATTGGGTGGTTGCAGCAGTTTTAAATTCTTGTTTAAAAGAATCAACAGAGCCAAAAGCTTGCGTAATTTTTTCAGCCAATTCTTGAGGCATATCTTTACCACCACCTTTTTTCATGCATTTCCAAAAAAAACTGTGATTAAAAACTTGGGCAGCGTTATTAAATATTCCAACCATATTTGCGTCTTTTGATGCTTTTACTATAATCTCTTCCAGTTCCATAACAGCAAGAGGTGTATCTTTGATTAAATTATTTAAATTATCAATATATGCTTTATGATGTTTTGCGTGGTGAAAATCAAACGTATTAGCACTCATATATGGTTCAAGTGCTGATTTGTCGTATGGAAGTTGAGGTAGTTCAAACATTATTATTCTCCTTATTAATATTTGAAGGAAATTATAACTGTTTATGTATTATTTCTCAATATAAAAAAAGTTTTAATTTTTTAAAAAAAAGTACTAGCATTTTAAAAAAAAATAGTATAAAGCTATTGAATATTAAAATTTAAATCAAATATTTAAGGGGTAAATTTAAAATCATGACACGTTCAGAATTAGTTGAAAAAGTACAAAGAAAATTTCCGCATTTAACCAATAAAAATGTGGAAAAAATTGTAGGTGTTATTTTTAATACAATAAGTGACGCACTTGTTTCAGACAGAAGAGTTGAATTTAGAGGGTTTGGATCTTTTACCGTTCGTAAAAGAGAATCAAGAGTAGGCAGAAATCCTAGAACTGGTGAACAAGTTAAAGTTAGTGCTAAGGCTATTCCTTTCTTTAAGCATAGTCGCGGTTTAAAAGACAAGCTTAACCCAGGACAAAAATAATAAATTGAAACATATAGCAAAAATATTTGGAATTATAGTAATACTTTTCTTGATTAATTTAGGGGCAAGCAATTCAAATGAGGTTGTTTTTAGATTGTGGCCAATAAATTATGAATTTAAGATGTCACTTGGAATTTGCGTTTCTGTAATATTTTTAATTTCATTTTTTTGTGGTGGTATGTTTATGTGGCTTAATAACACTGTTTTATACAAAAGAAATTTAAAGTTGGCAAAAAAGCAAATAAAAGATCTTGAAAAAAAGCTTAATAGTGCCGAGAAAGCAGAGGTGTAATATGAATTGGCTTACTAGTTACGTTAGACCAAAAATAAGAAATCTTGTTTCCCCTAAGGAAGTTCCTGATAATTTATGGACTAAATGTCCTTCTTGTTCGCATATGGTCTTTCATAAAGAAATTGAGCAAAATAGCGATATATGTCCCCATTGTAATCACCATTTTCGTATAAGAGCTGGAAAAAGAATCGAAATGTTGATGGACGCTGGTTATGAAATTATTGAATTTGAACCTACAAAAGACGATCCTTTGAAATTCGAAGAGTTAAAAAAGTATTCAGACAAGCTTAAAGAGTACAGAAAAAAATCTGGTGTTCACGATGCAACAATTGCTGTTAGTGGTTCAATAGATGGTAACTCATCGGTTATGGTGGTTTTTGATTTTGCATTTATGGGTGGATCAATGGGTACTTATGTTGGTGAAACTATTGTAAAAGCAGCGGAAAAAGCTTTGGAACGTAATTGTGGTATGATTATATCAACCGCAGCAGGTGGCGCAAGAATGCAAGAAGGTATATTGTCACTTATGCAAATGGCACGAACGACCGCTGCTATTCAAATGTTAAAAGAAAAAAGCTTGCCTTTTATTGTTCTTTTAACTGACCCTACAACAGGAGGTGTTACAGCTTCTTTTGCTATGCTGGGTGATATTGCAATCGCTGAACCAAAAGCATTAATTGGCTTTGCAGGTCCTAGGGTGATAGAAGAAACTATTAGGGAAAAATTACCAGCAGGGTTCCAAAAATCGGAATACCTTATAGAGCATGGTATGATTGATATGATAGTTGATAGAAGAGAATTAAAAGTTACTCTTGGTAATATACTTAGTATGTTAAATCCAAAAACTACTTCTGCTGCTGATAATAACAAAAAAGCTGGATAAAAATTAGTTTTTGAAAAATATAAAAAATTCTTCTTGATTTTTATAAAAGAATCGTATATATTGCCACAAAAGAGCATTTCACGATTAAATAGAAACAATTTTTTGCTCGGATTTTGACTTTTACTGTTTGACTTTTCTCTTTCTGTAGCGCAGACTATAGAGCATCAAAAAGTCTAATTTAAAAATAAAAATTCATCTCAAAAATAAGTCTATTTAAACGTGAAATGCTCTAATTAAATAAATTAATATGGAGTTAAAGATTATGAAAAAAGATATTCATCCAAGATATCACGAAATAACTGTTGTTATGACTGATGGATCAGAATTTAAAACTAGAACAACTATGGGTAAACCAGGCGAAACAGTTCGTTTGGATATTGATCCATTATCTCATCCTGCTTGGACTGGCGTTCAAAAATTAATGGATACAGGTGGACAATTATCTAAATTCAACAAACGTTTTGCTGGCTTTATTCCTCCGGCTAAATAATTTTGTTGTAGCTGTAGATTTATAAAAAAAGCGTTCAATTGAACGCTTTTTTTTGTCATATTTGATTTTATTTCTTTCATATGGCAATCCTTAACTTTTTAATCATAAATATACTGTACCATTATATACATGGTTTTCAAAGATTTTTGTAAAATCACAAAGATATGTTAAGAAACGTTGTTATAAAACTTTAATAAATGCTTGACGAAAATGGCTGGAAGTAGTACTGTTCTTGTATGTTAAAACAAATGCAAAATGAAGATTTTTTTAAGATAATTAATGGTTGCCTCAAAACCTTAGGTTCTGATGATTTGTCAGTAGATCAATTTAAAATGGTGATTAATGCGATGAATAGCTCTTATCGTTTTTACCATAATAATTATCACCTTCAAGAAATGACGTTAATTCCTGAACATCATGAAGCAGAGCTTAGAAAACTTGATGTAAAAAATTTTGATAAATTTATAAGTTATATAAAAATAGCTGGTTTTTTTCATGATATTATATATTTACAAACTGATGGTTCTGTTGATGCATCGTTTGAATACATTTTATTAAAAAATTTTAGTTGTGGTAATGGAAAATGGTCGGTAAAGCCTAATCAAGATGATGTCATATTGGATATCTGCGTAAAAATTTTTGATATTAAAGAAGGTGATTTAATTCCTTCTGCTAAAGTAAACGAACTTTTAAGTGCTTTTATTGCTGGAAAAATGTTACAGAAAATAAATGTAGATGATAATATAATAGCAAAAATTATAATTTGTATTGAATCGACAATACCATTCAGAACTCAGGAAAATTTTGATGCAAGAATAGATAGAATTAAAAATATAGTTGATGATGAAGAAATTGATGAAGTTATGTATGCGTCGGTTTATCTTGCGAATAAAGATTGCTATAATTTTTCGGGATATGATAATGATTCAGTAAGTGAAAGATTAATCAAGTTTTTACAAAATACTTGGCGTCTTAGTATGGAAAATATCCCAGATGTTAAGGATAAACCTATTTATGCGTGTTATTTTTTAGAGCTTGTGCGATCTAATATTAAATTTTTTAATATGATGCTTGATAATGACAAATATAAATATATATTTCATCATCATAAAGATTATCCAACAAGATTTAGGCAACTTTATTTCGAAGAACGAACAAAAGAGCTTTTGCAATACGCAGTTGTATCACATAGTATTAAGTTTATATCAGCAGGATGTTTTGCTGTTTTTGACGTTCTTGATGAAACTGCGCTTTATCCTTTTACTCTTACGAATGAACTTTCTTATATGCATTTGAAAAAATTCAAAGATGAATATTATATATTTAATATAATGAACAGCAGGAACAGCGCAAAAGATGGTGCAATTATGGATTCCTTGATAAGTGGTAAGAATTTTCCTTCTGCTATATTTGATGGCGGGAAAAGTCCTATTGGAAGATTTTTGTATCAATCTTTGCCGGAATCGAAAATTATAGAAATGGGTAAAATTTTGCTTGAAAATAGTTTTTTCTCAGAGCCAGAAATAAACACAAAACAAGATTTAGCCCGATCATATATTGCTAAATTCAAAGAAGTAATGGGCGAAGATGTTTTTGAAGTTGTGCTAAATGCTTTGCAAGGAATTTACGGTCAAATTAATGCTAATGAAAAAATAAAACTTATAAAATCCTATAAATCATTTGATTAATTACAAAGGCTTCTGCTGATAGCTGTTTGAGGATCAACGCGTACTCCATGCCAATCAATCCCAAAATGTAAGTGTGGGCCAGTAGAGCGACCAGTTGATCCAACCATGCCAATGTTTTCGCCTTTTCTTACAGTGTCACCAACTTTTACCATAATGCGACTTAGGTGTAAGTATGAAGAAAATACCCCATATCCATGATCAATGATGATGGTTTTGCCGCTGTAATACATATCGTCATGAGCCAAAACAACAGTTCCTTTTTCGGTTGCTTTTATTTTTGTGCCGGTTGGGGCAGCATAATCGATGCCGCCGTGATAGTTTTTTGCCTCACCATTAAGAATGCGTTGAGATCCAAAAATGCTGGTAATCCTTACTCTGTCGATTGGAACAATAAAACATCCTGGAAAATCATCGATGGTGGTTTGCTGTCTGACACTTCTTGCCATGGCGAATTCTTTTTCAATTCTTGCAAGTTCGCTTTTAGGAGGGTTTACTTTTTCAGGAGCCATACCATTTATTCGTTGTATATCCCATTTTCTTTTTTCTACCCTGATTTTATGGTCAGTGCTTATCCCATACCATTTTTTTTCTGTTATTTCTATTTTTTTAGGAGCATCACGATCAATAGCAATTACAAATCTGCCGTGCTTTGTAACTGGAATTTCTTTGCCGTTATAAAAAATTCTGTTTGCTGTATCTGTTTTTCCGTATAATAATGCGCCTTGCTCTGCTTTTGTAAGTAGTTGTAAAGCCATAGCAGGCGATGATGATATAAGTAAGATTGCGATTAATATTTTCATTAAAATAAACTTCCTTGATTTGGGGGGGCTTTTTTAGTCTTTTCTTTTGGGATAGGCTTAACTTTTGTTTTATTTTCTTTATTTTCGATTATAGTTTTAACTTCTCCATCAATAAATTGCAAGTTTAGTTTATTGTCATTTGGCAATTTTAATGCTGAAGTTACAGGGTTGTTTTTAGAATCTAGGACAAGTGCGAATCCTTTGTTAAGAATACTTTTATAAGAAACAGTTTCTAGCATTCTGCTGGCCATTTCGAATTTGGCGCCAATGTTCATGTATATTTGTGAAAACTTTTTTTCCAACACTTCTGCTTGGTAATCTATTTTTTGTGAAAAAGTATTTACCAAAGAAGATATGTCAGGCAAGCTTTTTTCCATAATCGTTAACTTGTTGCCTTTATTTTCAACTAGCTTAATTGCTCCTAATGATAATCTAGATTGAAGTATGTCAATTCCAGCAATTAAATCTTGTTTTACCGGGGTTGCTTTTTCTGCAGCACCAGTAGGCGTTGGCGCACGAAGGTCGGATACATAATCGATTAACGTTGTGTCCGTTTCATGACCAACCGCTGAGATAATAGGGATATCAGAAGCAAAAGCAGCGCGCACGACAATTTCTTCGTTAAAGCACCATAAATCTTCAAGCGACCCACCGCCTCTTGCCACAATTAAGACATCAGGTTTTGTTATTTTATCGCTTTTATTAAAATGATTTATGGCATTTGCGATTTGGGTTGCTGCGCCTTCGCCTTGAACTGCTGTTGGATACACGATTATATGTGATGGAAACCGTTCG
This sequence comes from uncultured Lactobacillales bacterium, assembly GCA_964369365.1. Classification (GTDB taxonomy): domain Bacteria; phylum Pseudomonadota; class Alphaproteobacteria; order CAYJES01; family CAYJES01; genus CAYJES01. The sequence goes on from CAYJES010000010.1 coordinate 43,119, forward strand.
CTGACCCTGTGGATTATGTCCCTGATTACTGCCCCTGTTGGTGAAGTTACTACTCCAATGGTTTTAGGAAAAAATGGAATAGGCTTTTTATGAACGCTATCAAATAATCCTTCCTGTGAGAGTTTTTGTTTGAGTTCTTCTAATAATTTTAAAAGTGCGCCAACCCCGGATGCTTCTATGCTATTTATAACAATCTGGTATCTTGAGTTGCCTGCAAAAGTTGTAACCTTGCCACGGCAAATTACCTCTAGCCCGTCGGCTAGTTGATGTGGTGCAGGAGTGCCTTTCCAAATTATTGCATTAATAACTGAATTTTCATCTTTTAATGAAAAGTAGATATGTCCTGATGATGCCCGTTTTAAACCAGATACTTCACCCTTTACTACGACAGAAGAAAAGTTTGTCTCAACAACTCCTTTTATAGAATTGGATAGCTGGGTTACAGTTAGTGGTTCATTTGCTGGCATTATTTATTCCACCAAATTTAATGGCATTTTATTGCATTGGTTATAATGAACAACTTCTTCTGGCGGTAAACTAGGGAATTGATCTATTGTTACTATAGTATGGATGTGTTGTCTTAATTCCGGGAATTTATTTTTGATAAATTTAGTTATTTCTAAATAGAAGTTTCCTCGCTCTCTGCCTTTTAATATGTTTACGGTTTGTGGTTCATTATTCATTTTAATGTTTATAGCATCAACAATGTCAGGCAGGAAAGGGCATACCTTTTCGAATCCACCTTCGTTAAGGTTGATTTTGAAATTCATAGTCATGCTTTTTGGTTTTTTTGATTTTGTTTTTAATTGCATTTGAAGAGGAGGAATTAAAATTTCATCAGGAATTATAATTGGCTTTTCTTCTTCTTTTTTCTTTGGCGCTGCTGAGTAACCAGTATTTGGTAGAATAGTCAATGCCAATGTAAAGGTTATAATTGTAAATAAATATTTTTTCATTTTTTTCTTTTGCCTTTAAAAAAATTTTTAAGAATTTGTGATGATTTTTCTTTTTCTATACCGCCTTGTATCTTAATTTTATGTAAAGCGCAAGGTTGATTAAAAAATTTTATACCGTTTTCAATTGCTCCGCCTTTTTCATCATATGCACCGAAATAAAGTTCAGATAGGCTGCTGTGGGCGATTGCGCCGGCACACATAGTGCAAGGTTCTAATGTAACATATATGGCAAGTCCGTCAAGCCTTGGTGAATTTAATATTTCACCAGCCTTTCTTATCGCTACTATCTCAGCATGCCCAGAAGCATCACAATTTGCATAAGTCATATTGTGGGCACTTGTGATGATTTCAAAGGTGGTAGGATTAAAAATAACAGCAGCCACCGGAATTTCGTCTAGTTCCAGTGCTTTATTAATTTGTGTAAAAGCTTCTTTTATTATTTCTTGCATTGTGGTAGTATATCAAATTATGGAAAGAATTGCAAAAATAATCGCCCGTAGCGGGCTGTGTTCACGACGTGATGCAGAAAAACTTATCCTAGAGGGTAAGGTCAGCGTCGATGGAAAAATAATAGAATCGCCAGCATTAAACGTCAGTGACGAAAATGTTATTGCGGTTAATGGAAAAATAATTGGGGCGAAAGAGCAAACTAAACTTTGGCGATATCATAAGCCAAAGGGTTTGATTACTTCACATAAAGATCCAAAAGGCAGACCAACAGTATTCGAAAGTTTGCCTAAATATTTACCTAGGGTTATTTCAATTGGTAGGTTGGATTTTAATACAGAAGGATTGTTGTTGCTAACCAATGACGGAGAATTATCTAGGAAGCTAGAACTTCCTTCTAACGCTTGGGTGCGTAGGTATAGGGTGAGGGTTCACGGTAAAGTAGATGAAAGAAAATTATCGTCTCTTAAAAAAGGAATCGTGGTCGAAGGCATTAAATACGGTGAAATAATTGCGACTATTGAAAAAATTCAAGGGACTAATGCTTGGCTTAATATTGCTATTACAGAAGGTAAGAATAGGGAAGTTAGAAAAGTGTTGAAAGCACTAGACTTAGAGGTAACAAGACTTATCCGCGTTTCATATGGACCATTTCAATTAGGCAGTCTTGCAAGCGGTGAAGTTAGCGAAGTTTCGACAAAAGTGCTAAAAGAGCAGCTTGGTGATTTTATTAAAAAATAATTTTATTAATTGACTGAACGGTGAATAAAATCTTCGTACAAATCACCTACATCTTTTTGTAACGAAGAAACTTGTTCTTTTAATTTTAAATAATCAACCGGGTAATCTTCGATATCTATTTTATTTGGAATTTCGCGCAAACTGTTAATTACTTTGCCGCCTTCTTCAATTAAAACTTCTTCTGTTATTTCATTGTTTTTCAACGCTTTGAATAAAAATAACCATGATACGATTGATGTCATATTTGCTGTGATTTTTGACATTTCTTCAGATACAGTTATATCCGCTGGGTTTGGTAGGCGGACAGAGGTTACTTTTTTGCTGTTTTCTATGTATTCTTTTAAATCATTAATCAAATCCATAGCGCTTGTAAAAATATCTTCTAGATTGTCGTTCATTGTGTTTTTTATCCGTTGTAATTAAAATTTATATGTATTATAATAGCACCTAGTTTTTAAAAAAACAATATCAACGTAAAAGGAAACAGCAAAATGTTAAAATTATTGTTAGGTTTATTTGTATTAACAACATTTACAGTAAATGCAAAAGAAATTAATCTTGGTACTGATAAAAGAATGGATTTATCAATTGCTATTTATAATGAAAATCTTGCTCTTGTTAATGATGTTAGAAATTTAAGTTTGGTTAGTGGTATTAACAATGTTGCATTTTCAGATGTGTCTGCTTTGATACGCGCAGAAAGCGCTTTGGTAAAAGGGTCTGGTTTTTTTGTAAAAGAACAAAACTTCAACTATGATTTATTAAGTTATCAAAGCTTGCTAGATAAATCAGTAGGTAGAGAAGTTACGCTAGAATATGTTAACCCAGGTAACGGGGATAAAAAAATTGAAAAAGGTAAAATAATTTCAAATGCAAATGGTTCGTTGGTATTAAAAATTGGCGACAAGATAGAAGCCAACTATCCAGGCAGAGTTATTTTTCATAGCATTCCAGATACACTTCGCGCTAAGCCTACTTTGGTGCTAAGTCTTAATGCTAAAAAATCTGCAAACACTATTGTTGGTTTAAGTTACCTTACTGGTGGGCTTTCTTGGAAGGCTGATTATGTAGCAGAAATGAATAAAGATGAAACAGAATTTACTATTAATGGTTTGGTTACTCTTAATAATACTTCGGGAGTTGCTTATGAAAATGCTAATTTACAACTTGTGGCTGGTTCGGTTAATCAGGTTCAACCAATGATGATGAAAATGTCAAGAAATGCTCCTATGGCTGAAATGGCTTATGCTGATACTGGCGCTGGGATGGAAAGCGAAGCATTTATGGATTATTATCTTTATTCAGTTTCAGGAAAAGTTGATATAGCTAATAATCAAACTAAGCAAGTATCTTTATTGAATGGCAGTGCTAAAATTAAAAAAGATTATATTTATGAAAACTTGTTCAATATTTACAACAGCAAATCGTATGCTGGAGAATTTGAAAAAAGAAACCCAAGAGTTGAAGTTGTTTTTAATAACAATGAAAAAGAAGGATTAGGCATTCCTTTGCCAGCTGGAATTATTAGGGTTTATAAAGCAGATAGTAAAGGTAAAATGTTATTTGCAGGAGAAGATAGAATTTCTCATACACCTAAAAATGAGCAAGTTAAAATTAAACTTGGAGATGCTTTTGATATCACAGCAAAAGGAAAAAGAACTGATTACAAGTCTTTAGGTAGTAAAAATTTCGAAGCAACATATGAAGTTGTTGTAAAAAATGCCAAAGACACTGATGAGATTGTTAAAGTTGAACAGTATATTCCTAGTGGCGCCACTATTATTTCGGAAAATATAAAAAGCGTTAAGATTAATTCTAATAAACACGCATGGAATGTCAAAATTGACGGTGGACGTGAAGCTAAACTTGTTGTGAAAATAAGGGTGGAAAATGATTAAAAAACTTTTCTTAACAGTTGTAATTTTTTTAGGTGCGCATTCTTATGCAATTGCGCAGGGGTATATTGCAGGATATAAAAATGCGATTGACTCTATGAATGAAGAGTTTAGCGAATTTGCAACCCTTGAAAATATTGACGAAGTTCTTAGTAAAAGCACTTCTTCATCTGATATAACTCCAGAAGAAATTATAGAAATTAAGAAAAATCTTGATATTTATATAACAGAAACAGTTACAGAAGCTATTTATACTTTACCCGAAATATACTGGCAATATATCGTGCCTGTTTTATATGTTACTCCTTTTTTACCTGATGCGTTATTGAATAAGCCTGAATTTTTGGCATATAAAGGGAAAAAACCTACGATAATAGATCCAGCAAAACAAGGTTATGCGGATAAATATCTTGATGATATGAATCCAATACTTTATGCATATCTTATTCCTGATGTAATGCCAGGAGAAGAGGAATATGTTCCAAAAACGATGAAAGAAGGAATTCAAATTTTTTCAAAAACTTTACCAAAACAATATCCTCCTAAAGTTTTTTTAGAGGATCTGCCTAGATCAAAAATGGTTGATCTTGCGTTTGCAGCAGAGCCTTCAGAAAAATACGCTAGCGGTGAATATTTAAATGAAAAGCCAGATACAGGACGTTCTGATGAAATTACAGCAGATTCTGATTTACGTGGTGGAGATATAATAGAATTTTTGAAGTCTTTACCAAAAGCAAGCTTAGTTGCTGAAAAAGATACGCAAGTTAAGCATGCTGATGTAAATATGTTGAAAAAAATGATAGATAGATTGATGAATTTTGAAAAATATAATGCCATACCTGTTAACCCATGTTCTGATTTTGTAAAGAGTTTGCATCCAGAATTAAGTTCAGGTTTTGATTTAATATTAAAAGATTATGGATTTAATAAAGAAGAGTGGGGTTATGTTTGCGATAAAACAATTAAAGCGTATAGATTATATTCTATAAATGCTGAAAAGCTTGGAGCTATATTTGATTTGCATTTGGAAAGAGAAAACACTGAAGAGTATAATAAAATGTCTGAAAGGGCAAAAAAATCGCTGAATAATGAACTAGAAAATGTAAAAAATATGTACAGAGGAAATCCTGATGACATTAATGTCATCAAATGGTATATGAAAGATGTTAAAAAATCGTTCGATGATAGTAAGTTTCTAGACTATCTTAAAATAGGGCTATAATAATTAAGGAGATATTTTATGGGTTGGACACCAGAAAAAGTTGAAAAATTAAGAAAATTGTGGAAAAAAGGTTTGACCACAGTAGAGATTGGAAGAGAGCTTGGAGTATCTAAGAATTCTGTTGTGGGTAAGGCTCACAGGTTGAAATTAGATGCAAGGCCGTCGCCAATTAAAAAAGCAGGTGAGAAAAAAGTTGAAAATTTGACTAAACCTACTGTTGCTAAGGTTGAAAAAAAGAAAGTAGAAAAAGCACCTAAACAACAAGCAAAATTAGAAAAACAAGAAGCTCCAGCTGTTAAAACTTCTCAAGATACTAAAAAGCCTGATTCTGATGCTTCTGATAGTATGTTAAGATTGATGGATGTTACAGCGACTTCTTGTCGTTGGCCAATTGGCGATCCAAAAGAAGGCGACTTCCATTTTTGTGATAAAGAGGCAGTGGAAGGAAAACCATACTGTCTTGTTCATTGTGCTCAAGCATATGTAGGGGTTAATAAGTTTTTAAAAGGGCTTAAGTAGTAAAAATGAATGAACACGAAGACGGAACTTTTTTCGAAATAACAGTCATAGGAAATTCAGTCAAGGCGGTTGCTATTGATGGCAAAACTGGGACAGAAGCTTGTATTGTTGCGCCAAGAGGTACGTCCGTTTTTTCTTTAAAAGAAAACGCAAAAAGAAAATTAAAATATGTAATGAATAAAAAGGAACAAAAATGAGTGAAAAAATAGCAATAGCAGCAGATCATGGAGGTTTTGGATTAAAAGAATTTTTAAAATCACAATTAATTTCTTTAGGATATGAAATTGTTGATTTGGGTGCTAATGAATATGATAAAGATGATAATTTTCCTTCATTTTCTGCAAAAATGGCAGATGTAATAAAGAATGAAAAAGCAAGCAAAGGGATTTTGATTTGTGGTACAGGAATTGGCATGAGCATTGCTATTAATAGATATGATTTTATTAGAGGTGCCTTAATACATGATAGTTTTACAGCAAGGCTGTCTAGGCTTCATAATGATGCAAATGTTGTTGTGTTAGGCGGAAGAGTGATAGGCGAAGAGTTAGCATTAGATTGTGTTAAAGAATTTTTGAAAACCGAATTTTTGGGTGGTAAATACCAAGACAGAATGGAACAAGCAAGGAGTTGTTAATATGAGTGGATGTGGATGTTCATGCGCATGCAAAAATAAAGAAAGCGCATTTTTTACAGAAGATTTAAAAACAAGAGATAATGAAATATTTCAAAGTATTGAAAAAGAATTGGAAAGGCAAAGAAGTCAAATTGAATTAATTGCTTCTGAAAACATTGTATCAAAAGCAGTTCTTGAAGCGCAAGGTTCAATTATGACCAATAAATATGCCGAAGGTTACAGTGGGGCAAGATATTACGGCGGAACAGAATTTGTTGATATAGCAGAAGATTTGGCAATTGATAGGGCTAAAAAATTATTTGATGCAGGGTTTGTTAATGTACAACCTCATTCAGGATCGCAAGCTAATCAAGGTGTTTATGTAGCACTATTACAACCTAATGACACAATTTTGGGAATGTCACTTGATGCTGGGGGACATTTAACCCATGGAGCAAAAGTTTCATTCAGTGGTAAATGGCTTAATGCAGTAACTTATGGGGTTAGACGCGATAACTACCTTATTGATTATGATGAGGTTATGGATATGGCAATGAAACATCGTCCTAAACTTATTATTGCTGGCGGGTCGGCTTATCCTCGTGCGATTGATTTTAAAAAATTCAGAGAAATCGCTGACAAATCAGGGGCAATGTTAATGGTGGATATGGCCCACTTTGCAGGGCTTGTTGCTGCTGGGTATCATGATAATCCGTTGAAATATGCCGATGTTGTGACTACGACTACTCATAAAACTTTACGTGGTCCTAGGGGTGGAATGATACTTACAAATAACGAAGATGTGGCAAAAAAAATTAAATCAGCAATTTTTCCAGGAATTCAAGGTGGTCCTTTAATGCACGTGATTGCTGCTAAGGCTGTGGCATTTAAAGAGGCTCTTGATCCTTCTTATAAAGTATATATTAAAAATGTTATTGATAATATCCAAGAGCTATCCAATACTTTACTTTCTCGTGATTATGATCTTGTTTCAGGAGGGACTGATACTCATTTAATTTTATTGGATTTGCGTTCACATAAAATAACAGGTAAAGACGCTTGTAACAGCTTAGAAAGAGCTAATATAACATGTAATAAAAATTCTGTGCCTTATGATGATACTAGCCCTATGGTAACATCTGGATTACGTCTTGGCTCTCCTGCGGCTACTTCTAGAGGGTTCGGGATTAGAGAGTTTAAGGAAATAGGATTGATGTGTGCTGATATCATGGATGTGTTGACAGAAAATCCTGATGAAGTTCATAAAATAGAACAAGTTGTTAAGGAAAAAGTAAAACTAATGTGCGATGCTTTCCCTATATATTAAAAAATAATATAAAGAAAGAGGAAAAAAATGCGTTGTCCATATTGTTCGAATGAA
>CAYJES010000011.1:0-50308 GCA_964369365.1 uncultured Lactobacillales bacterium
ATTATGTTTTGTCCTAACATCATTGTTTTAATCCTTTCTTTTTATTGTTGTTATTTAATTAGCCCCACAACATAATACATAGTTATACAATATTTTGTTGTCAATAGTAAGTCGCAAATTATATTTAACACATAACAAAGGGAAGTTTATTATCCTGCCTTATAAATCCATAGTGTAACCTATAAACATAAACTTGATTTTTAATCGTCATCTTTGTAAGATAGTGAAAGGAAGGTGCACTCAATGGAAAAAATCATTTTATCAGGTGGCGGAGACGATATATTTAAAATATTATCAGACTTATCATCTGTTGATATATATAAAGATAAGTCAGTGTCTTATATGGCAATAGCAGCCGAGCCAAATCCCAAATTATTAAATATGATTAAGGAAGGTTTTAACGAGCTTGCAAATCATATAAAGGATTTAGGTGCTAAAACAGTGGCTTTGATATTCTCTGGTAACATTGAAGAAGCTTGGAATTGCGACACTTTAATAATAAGTGGCGGAGATACAGATTACTTGATAAACGTCCTTAAAAACCATAATTTCAAAGAAAAGCTCATCGCCAGTAAAATCACAAGCATAGTAGGAATAAGTGCCGGAGCAATCGCATTATCAAAAACTGGTCTAGGCACAAAAAATGGACAAGAACATTTATATGAAGGTCTAGAAATAGCAAGCATAAATATTGTGCCACATTCAAATAGCCAAAAAAGACAAGATTATAAAGATATGGAGCATTTGTCCGATTACGAATTTAAGAAAATTCATATAATGGTTGATTACTGCAGAAATTGCGGATAAACCCTTCGGTTATGTAGCTAATCTACACGCCCTCAGGCTTTTCCTTATTTCTTATTAATCCCCTCATTCTCTGAATTTTCGGGTTTCTACACCATTCCGTGCTTGACACGGAACCCATAGCATTTTAGATTTGTGAGATGTTAACAGCTTTACTCTTCATCGTTTTGGGTATTAGGATTAACCCCACCTTTTTCGATGATGACCGGTTTGCCTTTTGAAAATTCGGTTGTCATACTCATAGTGGAAGCTCCTTTACAACAGAAACAGGCACGAAATATTCACGCACCAAAGATTTACTATCTGGTTGAATTTCTGCGATTAAAATCTTGTCGACGTCATAGAGATATTCACGAGTAAGAGGAGGCAAGTAATCGAAAATAATATCGGTTACAGCATCACGGATAAGCAATGCTTTGTCTCCTCCGTCGTAAAACAATCTAGGGCTAGAAGGGATATGAGGATGCGGTTTGACACAGAACAAAAGTTCTTTGTCTTCATTAATTACAACGTCATAAGGTCCTTCTATTTCAGCCATATTAGTTATCCAATTTCTTTTTAATTAAATCGTTCAAAATTCCAGGGTTTGCTTTGCCTTTGCTGGCTTTCATTGCTTGACCGACGAACCAACCCAGAAGCTTGTCTTTACCTGCTTTGTAATTAGCCACATTTTCAGGTGAAGAAGCAATAACTTCATCAACGATTTTTTCGATTTCACCAGTATCAGTAACTTGTTTAAGTCCTTTATCTTCCACGATTTTATCAGGAGCATCGCCAGTTTCCAACATAATTTCAAAAACGTCTTTTGCGATTTTACCAGAAATAGTATTATCAGTGATAAGTCCTACAAGTTTGCCTAAATTTTCTGCGCTAATCGGGCTTTCAGAGATAGATTTATATTCTTTGTTAAGGAATGCAAATAAATCCCCAACAATCCAGTTAGCAACACGTTTAGCGTCATTTCCTTTTGCTGCGATTTCGAAATATTCAGCAACTTCACGATCCGCACAAAGAATACCTGCATCATATTCGCTGAGCTTGTATTCAGCTAAGAATCTAGCCAATTTAGCATCAGGCAGTTCTGGCAAAGTCGCGCGGATGTTTTCGATATATTCATCAGTCAACACCAACGGCAACAAGTCAGGATCAGGATAATACCTGTAATCTTCTGCGAATTCTTTTGTTCTCATCTGTCTTGTTTCGCCGCGGACATTATCGAAAAGCCTTGTTTCTTGGATAAGAGTTCCACCATTTTCAAGGATTTCAATTTGGCGACCTGCTTCAAATTCGATTGCTTGCATAACGAATTTAACAGAGTTTATGTTTTTAATTTCAACCCTAGTCCCAAATTCTGTTTCGCCTTCACGACGTACAGAAACGTTGGCATCACAACGTAAACTTCCTTCGTCCATATTGCCATCACAAGTACCCAGATAACGAACAATAGAACGTAATTTACGCAAATATTCCCCAGCTTCCTCAGGGCTAGTAAGCACTGGTTTGGTTACGATTTCCATCAACGCCACGCCGGCTCTGTTAATATCGATGAACGTTTTTTTAGGGTGGGCATCGTGAATAGATTTACCAGCATCTTGTTCCAAGTGCATACGTTCGATTTCGATTTTTTTAGTTTCGCCGCTTTTAAGGGTAATTTCAACCCAGCCATTGCCCATAATAGGTTTAAAGAATTGCGATATTTGGTAACCTTGAGGCAAATCGGCATAGAAATAACTTTTCCTGTCGAACGCAGAAATTTTATTAATTTCAGCATTAAGTCCGATAGAAGTCCTAACCGCTTGGGCAACACATTCTTCGTTAAGCACTGGCAACATACCAGGCATAGCCGCATCAATGAATGCCACTTGTGAATTAGGCGCAGCACCAAAAGCAGTAGGCGCACCAGAAAAAAGTTTAGATTTAGAAATAACCTGACAGTGTACCTCAAGTCCGATTACATATTCCCAATTGCCTGTTTTTCCTTTAATTAGCTCTCTCATTATTTGCCTCCCATAATAACCGAAGGTCTATTTTCAAAACCTGCTTTATTTTCGATGATTTTTGCGATGTTCAGAAGTTTTGCTTCGCTCCATTTATTCCCGATGATTTGAAGTCCAAGAGGAAGTCCGTTAACCGCTTTTTTAGTAGGTACAGAAATCGCAGGAATTCCGGCAAGAGAAACAGGAATAGTATAAACATCGTTTAAATACATTTCTTCAGGAGTGATGTTGTTTGCTTCATCAACTGCAAAAGCAGGAGTAGGGGCGGTAGGTGTTAACATAAAATCAACTTCTTTGAATGCTTCTGTAAAATCATTAGCCACCAATCTGCGCACTTTTTGTGCTTTTAAAAAGTGGGTTTCGTATAATTTAGACGACAACAAGTTTGTGCCATTTAAAATACGACGTTTTACTTCTGCTCCAAAGCCTTCTGACCTAGTGTTTGCATACATTTCGTCCAAAGAATTACCGGAAATGTGCAGTCCATATCTGACCCCGTCATAACGTGCAAGGTTAGAAGAAGCCTCAGCCGGCGCAATGATGTAATAAGTAGGCAGAGCATATTTTGTATGAGGCAAAGAAACCTCAACAATTTCAGCCCCAGCTTCCTTAAGCCATTTAATGCCTTCATCCCACATATTAGCCACCTCAGGGTTCAAATTAGCAGGGCGATATTCCTTAGGAATTCCGATTTTCAAACCTTTGATATCTTCATTAATTCCTTTTAGGTAATCAACAGGATTACCATTGTATGATGTTGAATCTTTTTTATCAAACCCAGCCATAGCTTGTAGCATAATTGCTGTATCATCAACGGTTTTAGCCATAGGACCCATAGTATCCAGCGAAGAACAAAACGCAATCGCGCCAAACCTAGAACACAAGCCATAAGTGACCTTAAGACCTACAATACCACAAAAAGCAGCAGGTTGACGGATAGACCCACCAGTATCGGTACCAGTAGCGCATAATGCAAGACCACCAGCAACAGCCGCAGCCGATCCACCAGAAGACCCCCCAGGAACAACTTCTTTATTATCCGAACGACGCCAAGGATTAACCGAAACCCCATAAGCACTAGTGATAGTAGAAGAACCCATCGCAAATTCATCAAGGTTGGCTTTACCGATAGTAACCCCACCAGCCTCAGCAATTTTCGCAGACATAGTCGATTCGTATTCAGGAACGAAATCTTCTAATATCCTAGACCCAGCAGTAGTTCTAATCCCTTTTGTACAAAACAAATCTTTCATAGCAACAGGAATACCTTCTAAAATGCCGCCATCGCCTTTTGCGATTTTTTCATCGCTTTTCTTTGCTTGTTCAATCGCTTGTTCAAAAGTCTCAGTTATATAGACATTGAGCTTAGTTTTTTTAGTGGTTTCAATGCAGGCTTCGGCAAGTTCTACCGCGCTTATTTTCTTTTCTTTGAGGGCTTCTTTTGCCTCAACAATCGTCAAATCAATTAAATTCATAATATTACTCCACAACTTTTGGTACGGTAAAATGGTTGTTTAAAACTTCCTTAGCATTACTAAGCACTTGATTAGCAACACCGCCATCGGTTATTTCGTCTTTGCGTAAATGCGAAGGATAATCAACAGGAGTAGTCATCGGCTCAATATTATCTGTATTAAGTTCGTTTAATTGTCCCACCATTTCCATAATGCCTGACAAGTCTATTGCCATTTGCTTTGCTTCATCTTCGCCCATTTTTATCCTAGCAAGATAGGATATGTGGCCTACCATTTTATCATCTATCATTTTCTTCTTCTTTCGTTATTGATATTTTGTTAAAAGACCAGATATATTATCACTAAATCAATTACATCGCAATAAAAAATGTTGTTAATTTGTAAATTTATGATATCATTTTTATATGATTTACACCGCGCAAAATATAAAAGAATTTAAAGACGCAACTTTTGAAAAAGGGGCATTGTTGGGTATTGATTTCGGCACCAAAAGAATTGGGATCGCTGTTTCAGATTTACGTCTAAGCATTTCGACCGCCATTAAAATAGCTGAAGCTAAAGACTTTTTTAAAGAACTTGAAAAATTGCAAAAAGAAAGAGAGCTTGCGGGGATAGTAGTTGGCTTGCCTTTGCTAATGAACGGGGAAGAGGGCGAAATGGCAATCTTGGTACGTGAATTTGCAAATAAAATCACCACCAGCTTTGCTATGCCGGTTTTATTATGGGACGAAAGATTATCTTCATCAGCAGTAGAAAATTTTTTCGTAAAACAAGCAGACCTCAGCCGCAAAAAAAGAAAAGATAAAATCGACAGCTCAGCGGCTGGGTATATTCTGCAAGGCGCACTTGACCGGTTAAAATTCATATAATGGACAACTAGTGCAGAATAAATCCTATTTTACATCACTCATGTAGGTTTACTACACTCCTGACATAAAATAGAATTTTTCTTACTATTTGCCTCATTCTCTGAATTTTCTTCATGATGTCATGCCGGACGACGTAGTTTTGTCATTCCGTGCTTGACACGGAATCCATTTGCACTTGCCACCCAAACAAAACAAAAGGCTCTTGGTATCCCAAAAGCCTGTGCTTTAAATGTAAGTTTAGTATTTTTTATCTGCTTTTTAAATTTGAAACATCAAGTTTTTTTAATAGCGGATTAATATCATTTTTATTAGCTTTAATTTCCGCGGTAGTAGGAAGTTTTACGCTTTCGATTTTGCCCATTGTTTTAAGAGCATCTGCAAGTTTTTGTGCGTTTTCTGGGGTCAGGTTAGTAATGGTTTGCATCATTTAGTCTCCTACTCGTGTTTAAGTATTAAAATAAAAAATTAATGTTTATTATCTAGTGTTTCCAGATAATTTTTTTGTTAAATCTAAAAGGTTAATATCATTTGATTTAACTGAATTATCTTGTTGTGGCATAGGAATGTCTATCTCATTTGGATTTATACCAACAGTGGCCGGAGTTATTCTTCTTAACCTTATATAGTCATTATGGCGTGAAATAGAATATGCATATTTATATTTTTCACTAAGTTCAGGGTTTTCGATTCTTTTCGATTTAAGATTTAAACCAGGTAGGTCATTTTCTTCTATGTCAATGCCTGCCACATCGGCAAGGTTAACTTCTACTTTTTTCATGGTAATATTTTTCATTATTTAATCCTCTTAATGTAATATAAAATAAATTCATCAGTTGTTCTAAATCATAAATTTAATATAATATAATTTACATAATTTGTCAATAATTATTTTTATATTTTTCAAATAAACGTACTAAATAGCATTAAAAGGCTAGATTTGCCATTTGTAAGCGGTTGTTATCCGTTACAAAAACAAAAATCAAGAGAACGAGAGGAGTAATAGGAAAAATCATATTTTACGACAGGAGTGTATAGGGATTACATGACTTAGTAAAATAGGATTTCTTCTGCATTAATCACCCGTTATATTGATTTTTATAATCCGTCAAGATAGGTTTTGACATCGCGCATATCCTCAAAAATTTCAATATCACCTAGTTCTTTGATTTCGGCTCTATATTCTTCTTTATCAATGTGGAAGTTGCCGATATATGCGATTGTGCGAATTCCTGCCTTTAATCCTGCTGTCATTCCTGCGATTGAATCTTCTATAATAATTGCTTCATTTTTATCCCAACTCATTTTATCCAAAGTATATAAAAATAAATCAGGTTCAGGCTTGCCATGTTTTACCATGCTGGCATTAAATACATTTGTTTCATTGAAATAATTATTAAGCGAAACGGCTTCGATTTTTTTCCAAGTTTTATCGACAACTCCGCCGGTTGCAATACATTGATTGCCTTCATATGCTTTTATAATATCGATTACATTAGGGGTGATTTTAACTTCGCCATTTGCCATAGAAGCGAGGTCAACTTGTTTTGTTTTTGCCCAAAATTCATCAGAAGTAATAATTCCCATTTCATCGAGTTTTATTCGTTTAGTAGCATCACTCATTCCGCCCATAAACTGAAATGCTTCTTTTTCATTCCAATTAAGACCATAAGTTTCGTTTAAAAGTTTTCTTTTATTTTCTATCCAAATTCTCTCAGAATCTGCTATAACCCCATCTAAATCCCAAATAATTTTAATTGTCATTTCTTAGCCCTTTTTGATGATTGACCCACACTAAAATATGCCAATTATTGTTAAAAAATAATTAGGAAGTAAAATTAAATAGCAAGTTTAAAAAATCTATTTTTTAGATAGTTTTTCAATCTCTTCTTTTAATTGTAATTTTTGCCTTTTCATTTCAGAAATTTTAGTGGAATTCATTTGCACAGAAGATGATTCTTTTGCAATTGATTTTTCCAAATCAGAATGTTTAACCTTTAAACTGGTGATATATGTTTCTTGTTTTACCATAGCAATCTCCTTTCGTTAGGGTTATAACTATATTCTAGCACAAAAAAAGTATTATTAAATAGATAATAATACTTTTTTTTGAAAATATAATAAAATCAAACGATTATTCGCCGATATATATACCTAATGATTTAGCAGTTTGAACCAAAGTGCCGTTTGGATTAACTTTGGCTGTTTTAACGATTTCACCAGTTGAATCAAGGTTATCTTCACCGCCTTTTGCAACTGCGTCTAGTGAAACTTCTGAAACATCGCCACCTTTCCAAACCACCATATGGTCTGTTTTACCTTGTGCTAATAAATCAACAGCACGAACACCGAATGCACTAGCAATCAATCTGTCTTGTGCGCCAGGAATACCACCACGTTGAACGTGACCAAGTGTAGTCACACGGCAACCAAAGCCATCTGGTTCAGCGTTAAGTCTGTCGCATAGATATTGACCAAACCCAGAATATTTAAAGCTTTCACCAGGATAGTGAATGCCCAATTTAGAACCGTCATCAGGTTTTGCACCTTCTGCCACCACGATTAATGCGTGGTTTCCACCTTCACCTTTAATTAAACGTAGCTTGTTTAAAATACCTTCATAAGAATATGGGACTTCTGGAATAATACAAACATCAGCTCCGCCGGCAATCGCACTGTGAAGAGCGATGTGTCCAGTATCACGACCCATAACTTCCATAATCATCACACGTTTATGAGAAGCAGCAGTAGTTTGCAATCTATCCAAAGCCTCAACACAAACCTGACGAGCAGTAGCAAAGCCAACTGATTGTTCAGTGATAGGCGTATCATTATCAATAGTTTTAGGAATACCAACCATACGAACGTCTGCACCGTGGCAAAGCTTGCTTAATATAGCCATAGATCCGTCACCGCCGATAACCACCAAAGCGTCCAAGCCAAGTTGGCGGCAGCCGTCACCGAATTCGTTTGTTAAATCAACAATATCACCATTAGGCATTTTATACGCAAAAGGATTACCTTTATTAATAGAACCAAGCATAGTTCCACCAAGTCTAGCATGTTGTTGGTAAAAATCGCTAATAGTCAGTTTGCGGTAACGCAGTGGACGTAACATAAGCCCTTCTGAACTGTCGATAATTCCGAAAACTTCCCATTTATAAGTCCATATTGCGCGATGGACAACCGCCCTAATAACCGCGTTAAGTCCAGCACAATCCCCACCACTTGTCATGATGCCAATTCTTTTTATTTCAGACATATTAAATCTCCTTAAATATTTAAATTATTCTTTATATTTCTTATATTTGATTAAATCATTTTCGTCAATATCAATTTGTTCTTTACGCATGTACTCGTTTGCGTATTCCAAAGGAATTTTCGACTCTAAGAACAAGTCGAATAAGTCAGAATCAAAAAATTGATCATTACGCATTTCATCCATAATGCTAAGCGCTTGTGAAAGAGACTTAGTATCCCTAAACGGTCTATCAGTAGCGGTAAGTGATTCAAAGTTATCTGCAATCGCCATAATTCTAGCTGGCAGAGAAATTGATTGCGCTTTAAGCCCACGCATATATCCGGTTCCATCAAGTTTTTCATGGTGATTAGATGCGTATTCCACGATGTCATATTTAATTTCTTCTGGGAATGGAATTTTTTCCAACATTTCACGAGTCAATTCTACGTGTTCGTTTAAAATTTGGCGTTCTTCTTGGGTAAGTGTACCTTGTTTGATAAGTAAATTGTATAATTCTCCGTAATTGAAACGTCCATCAATATGATGTTTTGCGTCTTGTAATAAATATTCATCAACTGGTAATTTTTCATCAGAAGGAATTTCACTTTTGTACTTTATTTCCTCGTTTCGAGAAAGCCCAAGAGTAATGTCAAAATAACGCTTGAATTTGTATCCACTGATTTTCTTAAGCCTTGCTACATCGCCGTCACTAAGCGGGCTATCACCTCTGTTACATTTTGCAACAAACGCAAAATCATCGTATAAAAGAGCTAGTTGATTGTTATAATTGTCGACCAAAATTTGTTTGTCTTCTTTATCTTCTAGGCGTTTTTTAAGGTATTCTATATGCAAATCGCGTTTTAAAACCTCGAACCTTGTCCTTACTTCATGGATTCGGTTATAAATGCATTCAAGTTTAGTTGCTTTATCCATAATGTGTTCCGGAGTAATAACTTTTCCGCAATCATGCAACCAAGAAGCGATATGAAAAGCATACCATTGATCATCTGACAATTCGAAATCTTTTAATGCGCCTTCTTTATCCATAGTAGCAGCGGTTGCAAGCATTTTGCTTAAGATAGGCACCCTTTGGCAATGGGCACTAGTATAAGGAGAACGTTTATCGATTGCTTCGGCTACTATTTCAATAAAACTTTCCATAAACCTGTTTTGGTCGGTAACTAAATTTTGATATTCAAGGACAATAGTCGCTTGGGCGGCAAGACCATTTGTAATTAGTTGGCTAAGCGCGTCAAAAGGAACGGTTTGTCCTTCGTCATCTAGTGCGTTTATAAGCTGAATAACAGCGATAACCTTGCCATCTTTGTTTTTAAGAGGAAACATAAGTAGTGATTTTGTGCGATATCCATTAGCTTCGTCGAATTTTTTTGCCCCTTGGAAATCAAACTCTGTAGTATCATAAACATCGATGATGCTAAGCGGTTCTTTTGTAATTGCAACATAAGTAGCAGCATTACTTTTATTAAAAGTTCCTGTATCTTCATTAATTATTTGAAGAGGGGGGAATGAAATAACTTTACCACTGGCGCCTCCGATATAAATATCAAGAGAATTATTCATAATTATATTAAAATGCAGCCTATCTTCGCCACGCATAACGTAAAGAGTTCCACCATCAGCATTAGTTATTTTAATGGCTGTTCTAAGGATTTTTTCAAGCAAAGTATCATAATTCTTTTCACTGGCAAGCGCAATGCTAGCATCGATAAGATTTATCAGTTTTTCATTTATATTATCAGCCATTTTAAACATCCTTATTATTCAGATATTGATTTTTTTTACACATTATATATTATTCCTATTAAAATAACAAAGGTTAAAAATTATGTTAAAATTTGAAATATTTAAAAAAAATAATTTAGCAAGGCTGGGAAAGCTTCACACAGCCCATGGTTCAATTAATACTCCTGCCTTCATGCCGGTGGGTACTTGCGCAACGGTAAAGGCTATGATGCCAGAATCGGTAGCAGCAACAGGCGCAGAAATTTTGTTGGGCAACACGTACCATTTGATGTTACGCCCAACAGCCGAGCGTGTTCATGCATTAGGCGGACTTCACAAGTTTATGAATTGGGATAAACCGATTCTCACCGACAGTGGCGGATTCCAAGTTATGTCATTAACGGGGCTTAGGAAAATCACAGAAGAAGGCGTTGTATTTAGCTCTCACATTGACGGGGCAAAACATTCTTTGACACCTGAGAGGTCTATGGAAATTCAATATTTATTGGATTCTAATATTACTATGGCTTTTGATGAATGCACAAAACTTCCTTGCGAATATAAAAAAGTAAAAGACGCAACCGAAAGGTCGATGAGATGGGAAGAGCGTTCTTTTAAAGCATTTAAAGACAGGGACGGCTACGGAATTTTTGGCATAGTCCAAGGCGGAACAGACAAAGCATTAAGAGAGTATTCAATTGATTATTTATCTGACATTCCTTTTGATGGTTATGCAATAGGTGGCTTAGCGGTTGGCGAACCGCAATCTGAAATGTTTACGACATTGGATTATACTGCACCTGCCTTAAACGAAAATAAACCTAGATATTTAATGGGTGTAGGGACTTTGGCTGATATAGTGGGCGCAGTTTTAAGAGGTGTTGATATGTTTGATTGCGTAATGCCAAGCAGATCAGGCAGAACAGCCCAAGCCTTTAATCGTTATGAAACCCTTAATATGCGCAATGCGATTCATAAAGACGATCCAAATCCTGTTGATGCTTCTTGTGATTGTCCGGCTTGTACCAATTATTCGCGTGCTTATATCCATCATTTGTTCAAAGCTGGTGAAATTTTGGGTCCAATGCTTCTTACCTGGCATAATATCAGAGCGTATCAAAGGTTGATGGCAGATATTAGACAAGCAATCTCGGACGGAGTTTACACTGAATTTGCAGCTGAATTTTTCAAGAATTATAAGGGCAAAGTCAGAACGTGAATGATACTGAATACGTGAAAAAAAAAGAGATAGTAAATAAAAAGCTTGTTAAAAGACGGGAAAACGGACTGTTTGCATTTGCTGCTGATCTAAGTTTTGTTTTAAAATCATTCCAAAAAGAAAAAGTAACCATAGTAGATGTAAAAGAAAATTGGGATTCGTTTTGTGGTGAAAATTTCATATCCGTTTGTGCACCTGTATCACTTCGGTCGGGAAAATTGGAAGTAAAAGCCTTCTACGGTCCTGTGGCATTGGAACTTGCCACTGAAAAAGAAAGTATCATAGAAAAAATTAATATTTTTTATGGTAAAGAAATTATAAAAGATATAAAAATAACACAATAATAATTAGCTGGGATTCATTATATAATGGAAAATAATAAAAATAAGATTGAAAATAAAGACAAAAAAAACCTTCCTCTGTTGCTGTTATTCGTTGCGGTTGTGGCTTTTATGATTGTTGGGTTTATGGTTCATGGTTATGCTGTAAAAAAATACGAAGAAAGTATTGCAGCAGAAAATAATTACTATAAAAATCAAGATGTTATACTTTCACCACTTGAAGAAATGCTGCAGATTCGCAAAATCGGAAAAAGCTCAGCGCCGTTAAAATTATATGTGATAAGTTCTTTTGCGTGTGATTATTGTGCTGATTTTTATAAAAACGTTCTGCCTTCGCTTATTTTTGATTATGCGGATAGTGGCAAGATAGAGATTTTTTTCTATAACATTGCTACAAATGAAAAAACTTTGAAAGCAACGATGCTTACTAAATGTGTAACTGATGAAGTCGTTTATCATGATTTGTCAGAAACATTATATAATGATCAAATGAGATGGTATATGGCTAAAAATATAGATAACGCTTTAATCGGTTATGGGAAAATGGCTGGGCTTAATCATGCCAGTGTGAATGCTTGTCTTGATGATAAAGAATTATTAGCAGGAGTGATAGAACAAAGCTCTGAAATTCGTGAAAAATATGATATTACTTCTATTCCATCATTTGTTTTGGTAAGGGGTAAACGAACAAAAATAGTTAAAAGTTATAATGAGCTTATATCTGCAATTAATAGATTTTAGGTAAAAAAACTTAATAGTGATTTTTCATATTGACATAATTAAAAATAACTATTAAGGTTATGCGCGTATGGACAAATAAAGGAAATTTGTTTTGTTTGATGATGAAAAGAAAGCGCTAGAAGCTCTTGACAAAAGGATAGAAAGCCTTTCAGAAGGTACTGAAAGCAAAAAAAAGAGCAAAGGCGAAGGTAAAGGTAATTTTGATCTAGCGATAAGGATTATCTCTGATTTAATAGCTGGTGTTGTTGTTGGATTGGGTATAGGAATGGTGTTAGATGATGTTTTTGATAAGAAACCTTTATTTATGATAATATTTCTTTTCATGGGAAGCATAGCAGGGTTTCTTAATGTATATAGAACGGTTCAAGCTTATGAAAAAAGGCAAGAACAGGAAGTAAAAAAGGAAGACATATAAAAATGGCAGGCCCAATAGAACAATTTGAAATTAAACCTTTGATTCCTATTGAAGTAGCAGGTTACAATATATCTTTTACAAATTCATCATTATTTATGTTGTTGGCGGTGGTGTTAAGCACGTTGTTGTTTGCGTTTTGTTTGCGTGGCAGACAAATGGTACCACGTCCAGGGCAATCATTTTTAGAGGTTATCTGTGAATTTATAAAAGGTATGGTTATGGATAATATTGGTAAAGAGGGAATGAAATATTTTCCATATCTTTTCAGTATTTTTATATTTATAGTTTTTGGTAATGTTTTAGGGTTATTCCCGTACAGCTTCACATTCACAAGCCACGTAACAGCAGTCGGATGTATTGCGTTGATTGGCATGTTTGTAAATATGGTAATTGGAATATCTCATCAAGGATGGGGTTGGTTGCATACATTTATGCCAAAAGGCGTCCCAGCAGCACTTAGTGTTATCTTGGTTCCTATTGAAATAATTTCATTTTTATCAAAACCATTTAGTTTAACAGTACGTTTGGTTGCCAATATGATGGTTGGCCACGTAATGTTAAAAGTAATTGCTGGGTTTGTTTACGGGCTTGGTATTTTTGGTGTAGTTCCTGTTTTATTTATGGGTTTGATACTTGTATTTGAAACGGGAATTGCATTGTTACAGGCTTATATCTTTACGGTATTATCTTGTATTTATCTTGGTGACGCTCTTCACGAGCACTAGAATTTTTTGGTTGGTATTATTTATTTTTAAAATTTAAGAAAGGAAAATAAAATGGAAGAAGGAAAATATATAGCAGAAGCAGCAAAATACATTGGTGCATCTTTGTGTGCGATTAGTATGATGGCTGCAGCGTTCGGTGTATCTAACATTTGGGTAACTATGATTAACACAGTTGGTCGTAACCCAGAAGTTAAAAAAGACGTTAACCTATATGGTTGGGCAGGCTTCGCAGTAACAGAAGCGATTGCTCTTTATGCATTGGTTATCGCGTTCGTTACAATTTACGCTTAATATTGTTTAACTTGTTATAAGGATTTCAAAGGCTATGCCACAATTAGATCCCACCTGGATAATTTCCCAAGTTTTTTGGGCATTAATATTCTTTAGTTTAATATTTATATCTATGAAGGTTTTGATTTTGCCTAAGATTACATCTGTTATGGATGCTAGGGATAATCAAATTGAATCGGATATAAATATAGCAAAAGGATTAAAGCAAGAGCTTGAAGATGCTATAAAAGCTTATGAAAAATCATTGGATCAGGCATATGAAAAATCTGGCGAAATCCTTAAACAAGCAACAATCGAAATGCAAGATTTCGTAAAAAAAGAAGAAGCTGATTTTTCTTCAAAAATGAAATCTCGCACCGATGAGGCAAAAGCCAAAATCGAAAATTCAAAAGAAAAAGTTCTTGTGGAAATTGAAACAATTGCTGTTGAATTATCTGGTAAGATATTGGAAAAAATAGTTCTTGAAAAATTCCCAGAAGAAGTGATTCGTACTCAAATAAATAAAGAAATGAAGGAGGCTTGATTATGATTTCTGTTGCTTATGCTGCTACTGATACTGTGTCAGGTTTTTCATTCAGCTCTTTGTTGCAAACTCCTGACATTTGGTTGGCTGTAACTTTTGTTTTATTGATGTTTATTGCAATTAAACCAATTACCAAAGGTTTCAGGGTTGCAATGCAAATTCGTGGTGCGAAAATCAAAAACAAAATTATTTCTGCTAAGGTATTACGTGCTGATACAGAAAAACTTTTACAAGATTATCTTAAAAAACAAGAAAATGTAGAAGAAGAAATAAAAGCAATCATTGCGGATGCTAAAAAACAAGCTGAACAAATTCGCATTGAATCGCAAGAAAAATTAAAAGAAGCTTTAGTATTGCGCGAAAAACAAGTAATGGATAATATCGCATTGATGGAAACATCTGCTTTGTCTGAAATTAGCGCTAAGGTTAGTGATATTGCGTTACAGGCTTCTAAAAAAATTATTGAAAATTCTATGGATAAAGATAAAGATGACAGACTTATCTCTCATTTTGTATCTGAAATGCCAGCAACGTTATCTAAAGTTAATTAATTAGATTATCTAGTATTGTCTGATACTTTATTTATCAGCATCTGTTGCAATTGGTAAAAATCGCATTTTCTATGGGTTAAATGTTTTGATATTGGGAATTTTTTCAAAATATCAGGACTGAATAATAATAATTCATCTAATTCCTTATCGTCGAAAGATGTTTTAATATTTAAATCATCAAAAATGTTTTTAGGGTTTATAGAATTTTTTCCTGTTCCAATTTCATAATCATAAACTATATTTGCCAATAAAGACATTTTATACATTGTAGAAAAGCTGGTTGAGTTATTGTCTTCAATCGCTATACAAAATCCTATTATTGTCAAATCTGCAATGTGTTTTAACATTTCTTTTGGAATTTTATTTCCAATTTTAATGTTTTTTCTGTTTGCTAAATGTTCGATTCCATTTGCAAGTGAAGGAAATTCTTTTATAAAAGAGCTCCAACATCTATCCCCTTGTTCGAATGATATAACCGCATCGTTGTACAGTGCTGAGATTTCTAATGTTTGTGTAATTATTTGCACAGATTTATCATCATATGGATAGTAAAATTTGTATAAATCAGGATATTTTTTTTCCAACTTTTGAAAAGTATCATGATGATATAATTCGTGAATAAAATAACGGTATAAAAGAGGCTTAGGAGCGTCAAAAGTGTTAGGACTAACCACAACGACTTTGTGTTCGGGAAGGTAAGACATAACGCTATTTTCCCTATTTTGATTTATCAGTTTTATCCCATTCCCAGTTTTTGCGAAACTATCTATTAATTTTAAGCTTGATATATGGGTTATTTCGCTATCAATGTATGATACAAGATTATTAAATAAAGATTTTTGTTCTAATAATTCTAGTTTGGCACAAGTATTGGCTCTGTTTGAAATATCCATACTTTTCCCCTCTTGCTGAATCAAATAATATATATAATATAATGATTTATTCAAAAGGTCAATGAATAGGTCTAAAAAGTATATATCTATACTTGCTGAATGTTTTTCATATTAGCAGTTTAGTTATGATAAAAATTACTCAACAGTAACACTTTTTGCAAGGTTTCTAGGCTGATCAATATCGCAACCCCTTGCCAAAGCAGTATAGTATGCAAGCAATTGCAAAGCCACCGCAGAGGTAATAGGAGCCAACAATTCATTATCAATATCAAATAGGAAAGTGTAATCGCAAACTTCTTCCAACTCTTTAAATTCGTTAAGCCCAAATCCTATGATTTTTGCGCCTCTAGCTTTTACTTCTCTGATATTGCTGATATTTTTATCCAACAAGTGTTTTTGCGTGCAAAGAGCAATAACAGGAGTATTAGGTTCAATCAAAGCAATTGGACCATGTTTTAATTCCCCCGCAGCAAAACTTTCCGCATGGATATAAGAAATTTCTTTTAATTTAAGAACACCTTCGATAACTGCGGCGTAGTCCAAACCTCTACCTATATAAAATGCGTTATCACTGTCTTTTATTTTTTCTGCGAATTCTTTTATTTCTTTTGCTCTTTTTAAAATCTCAGCAATGTTATCAGGCAAGTGATTTAAGTCAGCATAAAGCCTTTTAAGGCATTCAGACCCATTTCCACTTTTGATTTCGGTAAAGTGAGCCGCCATCAAAATAAGGGTAACAATTTGGCCGGTGTATGCTTTTGTTGACGCCACAGAAATTTCAGTACCCGCGTGGATATAAGCGATGTAATCGGCTTCTCTAGTAATCGAACTGCCCACAACATTAGTAGCGGTAAGGGTTTTAAGTCCTTTATCTTTTGCCATTTTAAGTGCAGCAAGAGTATCCGCAGTTTCCCCAGATTGCGAAACAAATACAGCCAAAGTTTTTTGATTGATAAGGTGTTCTCTATATCTGAATTCAGACGCCAGTTCTACTTCTACTGGAATTCCTGTGAATTTTTCGATAATAGGGCGCGCCACAAGCCCAGCGTTATAAGCCGTCCCACAAGCGACAATATGAATTTTTTCAAGCGACATAATGTAATCATGGGGAATGTCCAGCCCTTTTATCAACATAGAAGCCCCGTCACTTGCGCACTTTTTAAGCGCATTTTTGATAACTTGAGGCTGTTCATAAATTTCTTTTATCATAAAGTGGTCAAAGCCTTCTTTTTCTGCTGTTCCAATATCCCAATCTATATCTGTTGTTTTGATATCAACGGTATTTCCTGAAAAATCAGAAATTTCTATGCTGTCTTTTTTAATAACAGCAATTTGTTCATCTTCCATAATAATAACGCGTCTAGTTTTATCGATTAAAGCAGTAATATCAGATGCAGCATAATTGGTTTTATTACCCAAACCTATAATCATTGGGCTTTCTTTTTTAACTGCTATAATTTTATCTGGCTCATAATCGCTTACCACCAACAAAGCAAAGCTGCCTTTTAATAATTTAATAGTCTCTTTAACAGCAGCCAATAAGTCGCCATTATAAAATTGTTCTATAAGTTTAGGAATAACCTCAGTATCGGTTTCAGAATAAAAAGTAACCCCCTTAGGATAAAGCATTTCTTTTAATTCAATGTAATTTTCGATAATACCGTTATGAGTAACCGCGAATTTAGATTTGCTGTCGATATGTGGGTGTGCGTTGTTTTGTGAAGGCACGCCATGCGTTGCCCATCTAGTATGACCTATGCCAATTTCTGCCATAATAGGATTTTCATTAACCAAAGTTTCAAGGCACGCTATTTTGCCTTTTTCTTTTTTAATATGCAATTTTCCATTTATCATGGCAATCCCAGCGGAATCATAACCCCTATATTCCAACCGCTTAAGCCCATCAATCAAAAATTCAGAAGCATTGTCTGTACCTATTATTCCAACTATTCCACACATAATTAAATCTCCTTTATCTATATCAAGAAAGCAATGTTATCATAATGTTGTCAAAATTATATGAATTTTTTTTAAAACTATAGTAACTTTTTGCTACTTGGTTCGTAATAATAATTGTGATACATTAAAATCACTTTTTACAATAACCTTATGGAGAATATAAAAATGAAAAAATTATTATTAACAATTATTGCGGTATCGACTGTTTCAACTTCTGCTATGGCTTTTTGGGGCGGTGATGACCACAAGAAAAAAGACGATAGACATGGCAAAAGCATGGAAATGAAAAAAGGCCACGATATTCTTGATAGAAAATTCATGAAAAGTTTATCAGAAGAAACTAAGGCTAAGATTAAAGCGATAATGGGAAACGATACTACGAGAGATGCTATGAAAAAGCTTATGGAAGAGCGAAATGCTATCGTAGGTGCGGACAAATTCGACACAAACGCTTTTATTAAAAACACAGAAAAAATGAAAGAGTTGAGAGAAACTGCAAAAGAAAACCGTGTTGAAAAAACAGCAGAAGTATTGTCAGTACTAACTAAAGAAGAAAGATTGAAATTGGTTGCTAAATGGCAAGAGAGAGCAGCTAAAATGGAAGAAAAAAGAGCAAAAAAAGCTGATAAATAATTATTAGTAAAAAGGTATATTTCAGGTGGTTGCATCGGATAAAACAAACGATAACAATTTAATAGAGCTAATCAGCTCTGGCAACCACCATGCCTTTTCAACTTTGGTTAAAAAGTATGGAGAATATTTTTACAGGATAAGTTACAGGTATGTTTCAAACAAGCATTCAGCCGAAGATATAGTCCAGCAAGCTTTTTTGAAATTATGGGAAACGCCATATAAATTTAATCCTGATAAAGCAAGCTTTAAGGTATGGTTTTGCAGAATAGTAATAAACTTAAGCATCGATTTCTTAAGGGCAAGAAAACCTACATTCGATGTTGATGATTATGAAATAGCTGATAATTCGAAACATTCAGACGATGAAATTGATACTAAACGCCAATCTGATATACTAGAACGAGCGATATATAAACTGCCAGACCGACAAAAAACGGCTCTTAATTTAATCGTTTACGAAGAATTAAGTTATGAAGAGGTTGCCACCATAATGAATTTGCGGACAGGAGCGATTAAATCATTGATAGTTCGGGCAAAAGAAAACTTAAAAAAATATATGAAGGAGAATATTGATGTATAATAGAAAATATGAAAAACCAAGTTCTGATTTCATAGATAATATTATTAGAAATTCTTATAAAATTGCGCAAAAAAAACCATTATTAACAATGCTTAGCAATGTTTTTAATGAATTTTACTTGCCATCTCCTAAATACGCATTATCATTGGTATTTATGGTTGGATTAGCGCTCAGTTTTATGATGCCGGAAGTGGCTGCTCAATATGATGAATTAGATATTTATATGCAAGGGGGATATGATTATGAGTAAGAAGGTAAAAGTTTTATTGATTACATCTTTATGTTTAAACATGCTTTTGTTGGGTACTTTCATAGGTATGGAGGGCAAAAGATTTTATCACGGGCATTTTAACAACCCACAATTTGCAAAAGAGATGAAAGAATTTCGTGATGCAAGTAAAGAAGACAGAATGAAATTACGCCGCGAAAAACGAAAAGCAATCGAAATGTTGGTTTATGGGCCATACAATAAGCTTAGCTATATGGCACAAATATCAAAGATTAATTTGTTACAATCATCGATGTATCGCGATATGGCTTTTACCTTGGCGGAAAAAGTGCAAAAAATCCCAGCAAACGAAAGACAAAACCACCTAAAGCTGTTTGAAAAAGCGTTCGGGTATCGCCATAAAAGATAGTAATAGCTAATCCATATAATGGAGTAAAATTCATATAATGAGCGATTAATGCAGAAATTGCGGATAAACCCCTTCGGTCATGTACCTTTTGTACGCTCCCTCGGGGTTTTCCTTATTTCTTATTATTTGCCTCATTCTCTGAATTTTCGGTGGGCTGGAGTCATTCCGTGCTTGACACGGAATCCATTCACACTCACCCCGATGATATGGCGTATCGTAGCCCAGCATGACGATTTTGGATTTTTCTTAATTTTATTCGTAATCACGACCTAGTAATTTTGATTTGATAAAAGAAAAAACGCTAGGAGTTTTATTGTTGTTTAGAAGTTTTTTCAAATCTTTTTCCACTTCTTTTGTTTGCGGAGTGAAAATTTCCTTTTCAATATGTTTTAAAAACTCAGGCGATACTTCAAGTTCAATCATTTTAAAAGTTTCATCCAAAGACATATCGATTTTGTCCTTGCTATATTTTATATGTTTTGACATTTTTATGCTTGATTTTTGATATGCACTTAATCTAGAAAGTTTTATTTCTTCACAGAAATCTTTATATAACCATTCATCTATAATAATTTCATTTAATTTTAATTTGTGTTCTTGTGGAATTTCATCTCCGATAATAAGGTTATTTTTCTCATAATACTTATTAATTTTATCTTTTTCATTTAATTCGCATTCAGCCCAATTTTTTTTATCTTGCAATACGAAAGTATATTGGTTTTTATGAGCATGCATTTCTGTGCCAATTACAAAAGTATAAAAATTTTTGGGATTAATTTTATTTATATTGATTTTTGCAAAATCTTTAGCATGAGTCACTTCATGAATAATAGTTTGTCTTACATTTGAAATCGTTTTTGATAATAGTTTTTTGAATTCATAAGAGTTCATTGTGGTATCTTTTGTCATATCTTCAATCGCGATATCTTTTAATTTTTGGGGAATGTTTGGATTATCAATAATATCAAGCCCCACTATGAGAAGCGGTAATGCACAATTAAATGATATTTTTTTTGTATCTATATTGTATGACCCGGATTTAACATCGTCACGTAGTTTGATTTCGCTAATACTGTATTTCATGGCATCTGCTAGACTTTCCCCAATTCCTTTTTCATGCGCCATGTCATGCATCAATTTTTCCATGATGACAGAACCCTCATTATTTCTAAGCTCATAGTATGATTTATCTTTAAGCAATGAAGCTCTATGCCACCAAGTACTAACGCCACAAGGTTTTATTTGGCTATTCGCATCATACTCAGCATATAAATCTTTTATATTAGAGTTGTGTTTTTTTGTTTCTTCAGCCATAAAATTCTTTCCTTATGCAAAATTCAATAACCCAACTATATCACACACACTTGCTTTCGTCAATAATTAATTCAATAAAAATAAATTGACTTTGTGCTAAAATGTGCTAGGGTAATAGTTAGCTTCTGATGTCTGAAGGGCTTATAGACATGAAGTGATGAAACTAGCCATTTTAAATCAAAACTACCTCTTTTTTTCTTTTGGGGTAATCTTTCCTTTAAAATATGTGTATAGTCTCATAATGAATAAGCTTTAATTATTAAATTAGGTTTTAAATTATGACAGAAAATAAATACAAACACTCGTTGATTATAATGCGGGCTCAACCATTTCATGTTGGGCATGCGCGGATAATCCAAAATATGCTGGATAATTCGGATAACGTGACGATTTTGTTGGGATCAATCCAAGAACATGGCACGGCTAAAAATCCGATAAATTATTCAAACCGTAAAAAGATGATATTGAACGTTTATAAAAATTCATCAGATTACGATAAAATCAGGATAATAGGCATTCATGATATCAATAATCATGTTGAATGGCCAGAATTTGTTTTAGATTTCGTATCGGATGCTGAGGCGGAAAAACCATCAGTAGATGCGTATTTCGCAGGTTCAGATTATGATGCCAGCTGGTTCAAACCACTGGTTAAAAATATAGAAGTTATAAGTCGTTCTGATGAAAAATTTCCATTTGTATCGGCAAGTATGATAAGGGACATGATAACGTATAATGACAACCGTTGGCGCGATTTTGTACACACCGAAAATCATAAAATAATCGAAGACATATTTTTTAAAAAGAACGTAAAGGGAGAGTAGAAGATGGATAAATTTTCAATATTACACTGTGATTTTTATCACTTAACCATGGCACAAGCATTATTTGACAGCAAGCAATACAAAAACATTCATAACACCACCGATAGCTTTGAAATGTTTTACAGAAGGGCACCGTTTAAGGGTTCATATGCAATAGTTGCAGGGATTTCAGATGTAGTAGAGTTATTAAAAAATTGGCACATCACCGATGAAGAGATAGAATATTTATCTGAAATAAAATCTCAATCAGGCAAATCGATGTTCACTAGCGAATTTTTAAAGTTTTTAAAGAACTCTAAAATGGAATTAAGTGTAGAAGCAATGACAGAAGGAGATGTAGTATTTCCTAATGAACCGATTTTAAGGGTAACAGGACCATCGTGGCAGGCTTTTATGGTTGAATCGATGATATTAAACATTATAAACGCACAAAGCATAATAGCAACTAAGGCATCACGGATATATTCGGTTGCTAAAAAAGGTGGCAAACAACACCAGCTATTAGATTTCACATTACGCAGATCGTTAAGCAGTAAAGGGATCAGCGAAACAAAAGCGGCTTTTATCGGCGGGTTTGATATAACGTCAAATGTTTACGCGGCACAAAAATATAATTTACCTGTATCTGGGACCCATGCCCATTCATTGGTAATGAAATATGGCGATGAATTAGATGCATTTGTTAATTATTTAAAAGCAATGCCAGACAACGCAATTTTATTGGTTGATACGTATGATAGTATTTCAGGGGTAAAGAATGCGATAGAGGCTGCTAAGTTTACCAAAACTAAATTACAAGCGATAAGGTTGGATTCCGGAGATTTAGGGTATTTGGCTAAAAAAGCAAGGTTAATTTTGGATAATGCTGGCTTAAAAAACACTAAGATAATTGCAACGAACGATTTAGATGAATTCAGTATTAACAGTTTGTTAAATGAACAAAATGCCCCAATTGATATATTTGGCGCAGGGACTAAATTGGCAATTGTTGAACAGGGATTAGGCGGGGTTTACAAGCTTAAGACCACAGACGGCATTGACAAGATTAAAATAGCAGAACAAGAAATTAAAACAACAATCCCTGGTATGACTGATACTATAAGGTTAATTAATGACGAAGGATTATTCATGGGCGATGTCATAATCCCAGCAAAAGGAAAGTTTATAGAGGACGGAGTTTTAATAAAAGATTTAATTTCTTACAATCTTGCCAATTCTCGTTATAAAATTTTTGAAAAAGGGACATCTGCTAAAACGTTATTATCACCTATATTTGAAAAAGGCAAACTTGTTGATGATATAACCCAAAAACCACTAATAGAAGTACAGCAATTCAAGATAAATAACTTTGAAAAGCTGGACGAAGTACATAAAAGGTTGTATTCGCCGCATTTATACGTAGCGGGTTTAGAGAAAAGCTTGTATACTGTGCGTAAGAAAATGATAGAACGTATCACTGAACGTTCGTTGTAATTTGAAAAAGGAGTAGCGATATGAAAAAAATATTGGTAATAGTTGATATGCAAAACGACTTTATGCAAAAAGACGGAGCGCTATATGTAAACGGAGCTGATACAATCATTGAAAAAACGAATGCGTTTTTAAATATGCTTCCAAACAAGGCGATAGACGGTATTTTGATAACTAAAGACACTCATGATGCCAGTATGTATAAAGATTCTGATGAAGGCAAGATGTTTCCTAATCATTGCATATCTGGCACAAAAGGTCATGACTTAGCGATAAACCTAGACGTGATAGATAAAAAAATCCCTATTTACATAATGGAAAAGGATGTGTTTGATATGTGGGCAAAGAAAAATCCGATAACTCCATATAAAAAAGCACCTCATAAAGAAAACTTTTTTGACGATGTGAAAAAGGCTTATGTTATTGGTGTTGCATCTGATTTTTGTGTGAAGGATGCGATAATAGGTCTTTTGAAAAGGGATGTTAAGGTAAAATGGATATACGATTTATCAAAAGGCATTAATGAACAAGCACCAGAAGTGGCAAGCAAACTTGATCATAAGAATTTAGCCTTGGTAACGATGAACCACGCATTGCAAAGAGGGGGCTAGATGTTATCAAAAAAAAGGTTTAAGGTTGGTATAGCCCAGATTAATCCTGTTTGCGGTGATATTAAAGGTAATTATAACAAGATTATGACCGCAATTGATAATGCACAAAATGGCGGGGCGGATATATTATTTATTTCGCCCTTGCCGTTATCGGGCATAAATATTGGTGATATGAGTTATAACAGCGATTTCACATCATCGATTGGAAAAACTATCCAAGATCTTGCTAAAAAATCGAATATAAAAGTTGTTTTAACAATTCCAAACAGCTCGGATTTTCAAGTTTTATCATTAGGCGCTGGTGTGGTTGAAAACTTCACAAAAATTGATATTGATATTCATCATCATATAATTCCTTTTGGTCGTGAAAGTGTGATGAGCGAGCCAGGAATTCATTTAAAAGCCTTGGGCGGATTTGATGATAATGTTTATACTGGCGGAACAACTATAATAAATCCAGACGGTAACAGGGTTTATCAAATGCGTTATTTTGAAGAAGATTTTGTGATTTTGGAATTTGAAAACCGGATAGACGGATGTTTTTGTTTGACTGAGAATGATTTTGCAATATATGAAAAAGAAGAATTTCTGTGGCAAGTTTTAATGCTGGGGCTAAGGGATTATGTGGCCAAATCAGGATTTAAAAAAGTGTTGTTAGGAATGAGCGGAGGCATGGACAGTGCTTTTGTGGCGGCTTTGGCTGTTGATGCATTGGGGGCTGAAAATGTTTATGGCTATATCCTGCCATCAAGATATAGCAGTGATTTAAGCGAAAGGTTGGCTAGGTTGCAATGTGAAAAACTCAAGATAAATGTTGATAAAATCCAAATAGAGCCAATTTTTAATGCATTTGAAAAAGAATTATCAAATTCTTTCAAAGGGCACGAGCAAGACGTAACCGAAGAAAATCTGCAATCCAGAATACGTGGTACTATCTTAATGTCTATAAGTAATAAATTTGGTTGGCTGTTACTTACAACTGGTAACAAATCAGAAGCTGCGGTAGGTTATACAACCCTATACGGCGACAGTTGCGGCGGGTTCAACCCGATAAAAGACGTTTATAAAACGGATATTTATCGTTTGGCTAAATGGCGCAATTGTCATAAACCAGACTTGTCAATGGGTGAAATAGAAGAAGTGATAGTAGAAGATATTATCAATCGGCCTCCGACAGCAGAATTGCGTGATAATCAAAAGGACAGCGACAGTCTTCCAGATTACCCAGTTCTTGACACTATACTTTGTGAATTAATTGAAAATGGCAAATCACCTACGCAATTATATGCTAGTTTTTCGCAAGAGATGGTGGATAAGGTTTATGCCCTTATGTTAAAATCTCAATTCAAAAGAACGCAAAGCGCGCCAGGAACAAACATAACGAAAAAATCGCTAAAAGATTTAAAACTTCCGCAATCTTTTCGTTACAATTTGATTTAATTTAATGTCGGTCAGTTATTTATTATACTCTCGTATTCATTAATTGACCGTTCATTTTAACTTCGCGAACGAATTTGTATGCATCGTTTGTTATTTCTAATTTGCTAGAATTGTCATAGATGTTGCCGCGACCGTCGTGAAAAATATAATTGCCACTGTTGAAAATAACTACGTCATGAACATCTTTTTTATCAACACCAATTGGTAAAGGATTTGGTGTGTGTTTATGCGTGTTGGCTGGTCTTATCGCATCGAATAATCCTTCTGCACTGCCGCTTGGATAAAATTCAAATCCGTTAAATCCAGCTTTTTTAAGAGATTGACTGATTTTTTCCAGTTTGTTTTGTTGATTGACTTCATCTATATAAATAGCAACGTTTCCTTTATAAACAGGTTTTATAAATCCATGCTTTTCTATATTTCTTTTATAAAAATCTTTTATTGCTGCTTCATCTTTTTGACGAAATGGTTCATTTTTCATCAATTTTTTTATTGTCATTCTTGTATTAAATTTTCGTTTTAATTGACTTTTATATGTGCTTATGCTGTCGGCTAGATCTCTGAATTTTCCAAAAGTAACACGATTTAATGTTTCGTATGCAATCAATCCGACCCCATAGGTGATGGCAATAGGAACTGCAACAATCCCAGTATAAGTCAAGATAAGTATTTTTTTAGTTTTGTTTGTTTTGTTTTCTGTTTTCATTTTGTAGTCCTCTTTGTTTTCTTCTTTTTTTTTGCAATAAAAAAAACTCTCCTTGGGGGGAGAGT
This sequence comes from uncultured Lactobacillales bacterium, assembly GCA_964369365.1. Lineage (GTDB taxonomy): Bacteria > Pseudomonadota > Alphaproteobacteria > CAYJES01 > CAYJES01 > CAYJES01. The sequence continues at coordinate 26,066 of CAYJES010000011.1, forward strand.
TTTTATGAATTCGTTTAAATAATTTTACATAAAAATAACTCACCGCCCCGTTGGGGAGTGTGATGATGATGACGAAGACGAACACCAATTACTAACAACAGCGGTAAAAACGCATGTTGTGTTTGTAATGTTAAAAATGTCCAATCTATTATTCTTCATATTTTTATACCAAAATTAATATTTATAAAAACAATATACCAAAATAAATTTGTCTATGCAAGAATTTTTTCTTTTTTATTTGCTTTTTTCTTTATAATATGGCAAAACATATATATTAGTATATGTTATTAACTTAAATTTAGGTGTTTATAAATGACAAAAACAAATCGTATTGCTGGATTTATATCTTTATTTTTTATTTTTGCTTGTTCTTCTGGGCAAGATACATTTTATTGGTATCGTCCAGAAACTGGGATAAATTATTTTGCAAAAGACCATAACACATGTTTGTATGAATCAGATTATTGGCCTTATGAATTACCTAGTATTGGTATACCTCCCGGTCCTGAAACCTATGATTTAAGGCTAAGGAGCGAGGACGAAGACGGTATTTGGGCTTTTTACGTGGCTCTTCCTGGTTCTCAACCGGTTTATGTTAATTCAAAAGTGCAAGGACAATGGTCAATGAGCGCAAGCGATTATTCAGAATGTATGCGTGATAAAGGTTATAGCGATATGTACGATCCTGTGACTGATTACCGTATTGGCGTTAAATACTGCACAATGGCAGGATGTACAGACGCCAAAGATTATCAATCTAGCAGAGAAACTCGTTATAAAGACGCAAGATTCGGTAAAACTGAGCAGGAACAAAAATATAATAATCATTATATAGGTGGCGAACATTACACAAGCCACTATTATGGTCAAGATAGCGATTATTATTATAATCAAGAATTTGGTGCTGAATAATATTACGGTTGAAATTCAAATATAATGTCTGAAATCAAAACTATTTTACAAGTTCTCCCAGCTTTAAAAGGCGGAGGGGTAGAGCGTGGCACAATCGAAATATCAGAAGCAATCATCGCAAACGGCATGCGCCCAATTGTTGTATCATCTGGCGGTCCAATGGTATCAGAGCTGGACGCAATTGGCGCCCATCATATAACGTTTGATGTTGCTAGCAAAAATCCGATTAAAATATACAAAAACATTGCAAAGTTGGTAAAAGTAATCAAAGAAAATAATGTATCTTTGGTTCATGTTAGGTCAAGGGCACCAGCATGGAGCGTTTATTTCGCAGCAAAAAAAGCCGGTATTCCTATGCTTGCTTCTTTTCATGGTGCATATGGGGTAAAACCTAGTATTAAAAAGCTTTATAATCAAATGATGTTAAAAGGGCAAAAAGTAATTGCTGTATCAAACTTTATTAAAAAGCACATTTTGGAAAATTACAAAATTGACGAAAATAAAATTGTTGTAGTACCTAGGGGTGCTGATGTTAACAAGTTTAATATCGATAACGTAAGCTCTGAAGCTGTTGCTAAATTACGTCACGATTGGCAAATTCCTGATAATATGCCGATTGTTTTAATGCCTACCAGAATATCGCCTAAGAAAAAAATTGATGTTGTAATGGAGGTAGCAAAAGATAATAAAGATTTGTTTTTTGTTGTCGTAGGTTCTGATCACGGTAACGAAGAATATAAACAAGAATTGATTAAAAAAATTGATGAATTGGGAATTTCGGATAATTTCAAATTTTATCCTGCAATAAAAAATATAGAATTAGCATATGCATTATCAGAAGTGGTCATAACATCATTTCAACAAGAAGCATTCGGCAGAACAGCAGTAGAAGCTCAGGCAATGGGAAAACTTCCAATTGCATTGAACAGAGGCGGTGGAGCAGAAATTGTAAAAGATGGAGAAAATGGATACTTAGTTGATGGAACTTATCCTTCTTTGAAAAAAGCAATTGAAACCTACCTATCTTTATCAGATGATAAAAAGTCTGAAATGAAAGCTAATGCAATAAAAAGTGCGCACGAGAAATACACAATCAGCAAAATGAAAGAAAGAACGATACAGGTTTATAACGATATATTATAGCAAATTCAATATAAAATGATTGCTTTTGTTCCATTTCTAACGGTATAAAATTCCATAGTTTTTCTTCATTATCTGCCAGATAATAAAGAAAAATAATAAAATTTTCTTCTCGTTATAAAAGATAAATAATCGAACCATTTTATACTGACTTTGCTATATCTTAAAAAACTGTTGAAAAGTCTTAAAAAATATGTATAATGGTCATATTTTTTAAAAGAAACGAAAGGAAAAAACTATTAGTACTAATTATAACTCTCAACAACGCCCAGTAACAGAAGGTCCTAGGGCGAACAGTGACATAACAGCACCGAAAGTACGTCTTATTGGCGCTGAAGGTGAAAATTTGGAAGTTGTGGATATTAAACAAGCAATCCGTTTGGCAGAAGAAGCAGGTCTTGATTTGGTTGAAATTTCTCCTAACTCTGAACCACCGGTCTGCAAGATTTTGGAACTTGGCAAATACAAATACGAAATGCAAAAACGTAAAGCTGAGGCTAAGAAAAAACAAAAAGTAGTAGATATAAAAGAGTTAAAATTAAGCCCTAGTATCGAAGCTCATGACTATGATGTAAAGCTTAAAAAAGCAAAAGAATTCATAGCAAATGGCGATAAGGTAAAATTTTCCTTAAAGTTTAAAGGTAGAGAGATGAGCTATAACCAAAAAGGTTTCGAAGTATTAGCAAGGGTAAAAGAAGACCTGTCAGATATAGCAAAAGTTGAATTCGAACCTAAATTAGAAGGTCGTCAAGCAATAATGATTGTTGCTCCTAAATAACCGGAACAATCAGATAACACAGAAAAAAGCCTAGCACTAGCTAGGTTTTTTTGCGATTATTCTAGCTATTCTTTAACACAGATTTTTTGATTTTTTCAAAAACTGTGGCTTCAATTTGCCGTACCCTTTCTTTTGAAATATTATATTTTAGGGACAACATTTCAAGTGTGCAAGGCTTTTTACATAAATATCTTGCTTGGAAAATATCTCTATCGCGTTCATTTATATTAGGCAGAATTTCCTCCATAGCATTTTGCAACATGTGAAATTCTTCTGCCTCTGATATTAACTCTTCTGAGTTTGCATCGTTATCATCGATTAAATCTATATATTCTCTGCCTTTTTCATCTTTTATGTTTAGGGAAAAATCTTTTGAAAATTGGGATGCGTCTTTGAAAAACATATCTCTAATTTTTTTGCTGGATGCAAGTTTTACCATCGACCAATTACTTATGATGTAATTAACAATATATGATTTAATCCAAAATGTGGCATAGGTTTTAAGAGAACAGTTTTTGTCGTTATCGAATTTTTGCGCAGCTTTGGTCAGTCCAATATAACCTTCTGATACCAAATCATCGATTGGTATGCCAAAATTTTTATAATATTGGGCAAGTTTATAAACCAACCATCTGTGGCTGATTATTGCGTTGTCTAGCGATGTTTTATTTGCTGTTTTCATTTTATCCCTTTCACAATATAATTGTATCATAAAATTTACTAAAATTCCACTATAAAGCACAATTATAGTACTAATTTACTATATTGATTTGATTGATAAAATTAAAGTTAAAAATAATTGCTTGACATATGTGTAAGAATATTATATAAGAACTAATGTTTCGGCGGAGTAGCTCAGTTGGTTAGAGCGGTGGAATCATAATCCATGTGTCGGGGGTTCGAATCCCTCCTCCGCTACCATAAAAAAAAGTACCTTTTGGTGCTTTTTTTTATGGTTAGTCGGAGGGCGATAAGAACCCCCGAACTAGGGGGTCGGAACCAAACGAAAGGCGGACATTGTACGCCGGTAATTGCGAAGCAATTATGAGTGCTAGGTGATGGCACATCAATCCCTCCACAGCTAGACATAAAAAAAAGCACCCTTTGGTGCTTTTTTTTATGGTTAGTGGAGGACGATAAGACCCCCGAGATAGGGCTGGAGGACAAAAAATGGGTCCAGTGAATCCATTTTTCCGACAGGCGAAAGTTTGTTAGCTTGTTATTTTCACAAGCGTTACAAACCGAGTGACCGAAGTGACTTAGCGAAACTGAAAGTTGAGCTTAGGAGCAAGACGGAACGCAGGAAAAAGGAAAACATTGTTTGCCGGTTGTCTGAAGGATAATTTTCCAAGTGATGGCACATCAATCCCTCCACAGCTAGACATAAAAAAAGCACCTTTTGGTGCTTTTTTTTATGTCCTAATAGTTATATAGTTTTGTATTTAAACTATAACAAATCAGAAATAGGATAATTATGAAAAATGCCCTAGCTTTTGACATTAACAATAAATTAATTGCATTTGAAGATCCTTGTAATATAATTGTTGCAAATTATGGCGAGATCGTTGGTTAGACAGGCAGATTGACTATGATAGAAATAATCTTAGAGTTAGAGAGAAAAACAAAAATGATAAATCAAAAAACAAAAGATAATGCAATCAAGTTTATGGCAATGCACAAAGAAAATAAAATGTTTGTGTTGCCTAATTGTTGGAATGCTGGTTCTGCTATGATTTTTGAACGTGCAGGGTTTGATGCACTTGCCACAACATCTGCAGGTGTTGCTTATGCTCTTGGTTATCCTGACGGCGAAGATATTTCTTTTGTGGACTTGCTTGATGTTGTAAAACAAATTAATAAAAGAATTAATGTGCCTCTTTCTTGCGATTTTGAAAGAGGTTATTCAGATGATATAATAGAAATTAAAAATAATGCAAAAATGCTTGTTGAAGCAGGTGTGGTTGGATTTAATATAGAAGATGGCAAGTCTGACGGAACTCTTGATGATTTAGAGTTTCAGCTGAAAAAAATAAAAGCGTTGGTAGAATTAAAAAAAGAGCTTGATGTAGATTTTGTTATTAATGCAAGGACTTGTGTTTATTGGTTAAACATTGGTAATCAAGAAGAAAAATTAAGCGAGGTAATAAAAAGATGTAAATCTTTCATAGAAGCTGGCGCTGATTGTGTATTTGTCCCAGGTGCAATGGATAAAACAATTGTTGAAAACCTTGTAAAAAGTATTAATGGTCCGATTAACATCGTTCTTAACCCGAAATTTTATGATATCAAAGAGCTTGAAACAATTGGCGTAAAGCGCTTGAGCCTTGGTTCTAGTGCTGTTAGATATGCATGTCAAAAAACAATTGAAATTGCAGACGAACTTAAAAACGGCAATGTTGACTGTTTAATAAGTTGCGCGTTTTCTTATGCCACCGCAAACTCTTTTTTCGAGGATGAAAATGAAAAAAATTGACTTTACTAGTATGTATGAAATTATTTCAAATTGTGATGCAACATATGACGGTAAATTTTTTTATGCTGTCAAAACAACTGGTATTTATTGCATTCCATCTTGCAAGTCAAGAACGCCGAAACAAGAAAATATAGAGTTTTTTAGTTCAGCTGAAGAATGTGCTAACGCGGGTTATCGCCCTTGCAAAAGATGTAGCAGTGATTTAACTTAAAGAATATAAAAGCAACAAAAAAATATATCCTGTAAAATAAGCAATCATTTTATAAGTGACAATCTATATCACTTGCTTTTATTTTTATAAACGATTATAAGTCTGATGAAAAATAAATTAGAAAGAAGATAATTATGAAAAATGCCCTAGCTTTTGACATTAACAATAAATCAATTATAAAATTCGCAGGAATGTCGATAATTTTAATGATATTTGTATCATTATACACAATGGTTGATGGCATTTTCATATCAAATTATGTGGGCAGTTTGGGTTTGTCTGCTATTAACATTATTTTTCCAGTTGTCAGTTTTTTAATGGCAATATGTATTATGTTCGGAACGGGCGGCAGTGCAATTTGCGGAATTAAAATAGGCGAACATAAATATAAAGACGCAAAAAGGGCATTTACCGATATTTTTATATTTTGCCTTGCGTTTATGAGTATTCTAATTATTCCGATTGTGTATTATATGAAGCCACTAATTTACGCATTGGGAGCTGATGATACTATTATCGATTATGCAGAGGATTATTTGTTTGTATATATGTTGTTTGCCCCAGCACTAACCATTCAGTTTTTATGCCAATTCTTTTTATTCACAGCAGGCAAACCTGAAAAAGCATTTATGTTGACCTTTATTGGCGGTCTTGCAAACATTATTTTTGATTATGTATTTATTGCATTGCTTGATATGAAATTAACCGGTGCAGCATTAGCAACGGGTATAGGCGAAACTTTGGCAGCAATTTATGGTATTTATTGTTTTATGACGATTAGGGGCATTTCGTTAAGGTTTACTAAGCCTACTTATAATTTCAAAACAATAGCGCAAGCATCTATAAATGGATCGTCTGAGCTAGTAAATTCAGTAGCCGCCGCGGTTATGATATATTTATTTAACAAAAATATGATGGAACTTGCAGGCACCAATGGGGTTGCGGCGATTACAATTGTTTTATATGTAGAGTTTTTATTAGCATCTGCATACATCGGATATTCAAATGGAGTAGCGCCAGTTTTCAGCTTTAACCTTGGTGAAAAGAATTATTATAAGTTGCGAAAACTTTTTAAAAGAAGTCTTAGATTTATTGGATTATTTTCGTTATTATCGATTGTGATTTCGTATGCACTAGCAGATGTTTTGGCTGCGACCTTTGTAACCAGAGGCACAGAAGTGTTTGATTTAGCGACCTTTGGGCTTAGGTTATTTGCGATAAGTTTTGCATTCTTAGGGTTCAATATATTTGCCTCTGCCTTGTTTACTGCCTTTTCAAATGGTAAGGTTTCTGCAATGATTTCGTTTTTAAGAACGATGGTTTTTATTGTAGGGTTGTTGATTATATTGCCAAAAATATGGGGAATAACAGGCGTTTGGCTGGCGGTTCCTATTGCTGAATTTTTGATGTTTGTTATTGTAATATTCATCTTTAAAAAGTATAAAAAAGTTTATAAATATTAAGTAATATCAATCTTTCAAAGCCTTTGTAATTCTTAAATTATACTTGACTTTTGATGATATCATTTTATGATTAATATGTAATTTTTACTATATAATCAAGGCATTTCAATATGACAGAAAATCAAGCAACTGAACTATCTCAAGAAGAAATTTATATTAATGAGTTGGTCGAAAAAACCAAAATTGCGCAAAGAGAGTTTGCAACATTTTCGCAAGAAAAAGTTGATGTAATTTTTAAAAGAACTGCACTTAAAATCAGCTCGCTTAGGATAGAACTTGCAAAAATGGCTGTCGAAGAAACTCGTATGGGAATTTTCGAAGACAAGGTTATAAAAAATAATTTTGCAGCAGAATATATTTATAACAAATATAAAAACACGAAAACTTGCGGAATTTTACACGAAGACAAGTCAGGCGGAATTTTAAAAATCGCTGATCCAATTGGAATTATCGCGGGCATTATTCCAACCACGAACCCAACTTCTACTACTATATTCAAGACGTTGCTTGCACTAAAAACTAGGAATGGGATTATATTTTCGCCACACCCACGTGCTAAAAACTGTACGATTGAGGTCGCACGCATAATGTTGGAAGAAGCGGTAAAAGCAGGCGCACCAAAGGATATAATAGGTTGGATAGAAGAACCAAGCATAATAAAATCTAACCTTTTGATGAAACATGAAAATGTTGATACAATTCTTGCCACTGGTGGTCCTGGAATGGTAAAAGCAGCGTATTCATCAGGAAAACCAGCACTTGGTGTTGGTGCAGGTAATACTCCTGCTGTTATTGATGAAACTGCTGATATAAAAATGGCGGTTAATTCGATTCTTATCTCGAAAACATTTGATAACGGAGTTATTTGTGCATCTGAACAATCTGTTGTCGTGGTGGATAGCGTTTACGAAGCTGTCAAACAAGAATTTTTAACAAGAGGCGCATACATTTTAAATCCAAAAGAAAAAGAAGCGTTGGGTAAGGTCATCATTGTTGATGGTCATTTAAATGCGGATATAGTAGGGCAACCAGCGTATAAAATAGCCGCTATGGCGCAAATTGATGTGCCTAAGAATACAAAAGTTTTAATCGCTGAGACCTCTGAAATTGGTAAATCAGAACCTTTTTCAGAAGAAAAGCTTTCCCCAGTCCTTGCAATGTACCGTGTATCTGATTATAAACAAGCATTCAAATATGCAAAAGATTTAGTATCATTTGGTGGTAATGGGCATACTTCGGTGCTTTATACTTATCCAAATAATTACGATAGGATAGAAAAATTTGGAAATGATATGCATACCGGACGTGTCATTATAAATTCCCCATCATCTCATGGCGCTTTGGGCGATTTATATAATTTCAGGTTGGAACCATCATTAACCTTAGGCTGTGGGTCTTGGGGCGGCAATTCGGTCAGCGAAAATATAGGAGTAAAACATCTAATGAACATTAAAACAGTAGCATCTCGTCAAGAAAATATGTTGTGGTTCAAAGTCCCACCAAAAGTATATTTTAAAGCAGGCGCATTATCAGTAGCGTTAAAAGAATTACAAGGCAAAAAAAGGGCATTTATCGTAACCGACAAACCTTTATTTGATTTGGGTTATACTGATAAAGTAACGGAAATCCTTGATGAAATTGGGGTTTCGCATCAAATATTTTCTGATGTTTTGCCTGATCCAGACCTTGCAACCATTAAAAACGCACTTAAAGATATTGACAGTTTTAAGCCAGATGTGATTATCGCTCTTGGTGGTGGTTCGCCTATTGACGCGGCTAAGATTATGTGGTTGATGTATGAACAACCAGAGTTGAGTTTCGAAGATTTGGCAATGCGATTTATGGACATCAGAAAACGTATTTTTGAATTCCCAGAAACAGGCAGAAAGGCACAAATGATTGCTATTCCTACCACTTCTGGAACGGGTTCTGAAGTTACTCCGTTTGCGGTTATCACCGATAACGAAACTGGGATAAAATATCCAATAGCAGATTATGCACTAACTCCTAACATGGCGATTGTTGATGCTAATTTGGTGTTGTCTATGCCTAAATCTTTGTGCGCTGCTGGTGGTATTGATGCGCTTACCCATTCTATCGAAGCACTATCATCCACTTTGGCTACTGAATACACAAATGGTATGGCGCTTGAGGCGATTAGGTTGATTTTTAAATACCTTCCAATTTCATATAAAGAAGGCGAAAATAACTTGCAAGCTCGTGAAAAAGTTCATCACGCAGCAACAATGGCAGGTATGGCTTTTGCTAATGCATTTTTGGGTGTATGTCATTCTATGGCGCATAAATTGGGCTCTAAATATCACCTTGCTCATGGGGTTTCGAATGCTTTATTAATTTCTCAGGTTATCAGGTATAATTCATCTGATAAACCTACTAAACAAGCAGCGTTTGCTCAATACAAATACCCTAGCGCTAAATCTAGATACGCAAGAATAGCTGACTTTTTAGGGCTTGGCGGTAAAGATAAAGAAGAAAAAGTTGATTTGTTAATTAGTGCAATTGAAAATTTGAAAAAAGAAGTTGAAATTCCACTATCATTAAAAGACGCAGGAATTGATAGGGGCGATTTTGAATCAGGTTTAGACGAACTTTCAACCCAAGCTTTTGATGATCAATGTACTGGTGCAAACCCTCGCTATCCGTTGATAGAAGAGATAAAGCAACTGTACATGTATGCGTATGAAGGCAAAACAGATTTCGATTTGTAAAAATTAAAGTTATTAAAACTAAAGTTAAGGAACAGTTATGTTAAAAATTTTTCTGATAAGCGTGGTTACGTTTTTGGGTATCTATCCGTTTGTTTATTTGCGTAAACATATAATAACTGAAGACGGTATGTTTGGGATGTTTTTGGGTAATTATATATATTTTTCTCATTACTTTTTAATAGTTTCTTTTATCCTTTTGCTAGTGAATTATTTAGTTGTTCCAATCCCTACAAAATGGGCGATTTGTGCTATATTACTTTCATTGGTTTTTGTTGGTGCTGTTGGTTATTACAATTATCGCAACTCAATTATTGTTAATACCAAAATAACTTTGCCTAAATCTGCAAAAATTGAAAATATTAAAATAGCATTTGTTGCGGATTTTCATTTAACTACGACATCTAATAAAGGCTTGTTTATAGATATGGTGGAAAAAATAAACGCCCAAAACCCAGACATTATCATCATGGGCGGAGATATAATTCAAAACAGTCATACTAAGATTAAAGACGATTACAGCAAAGTATTTTCTAACTTGAAATCTAAATACGGAACTTATACTGTTTTGGGTAACCATGAATATTATGGCAACGATGTCGAAGAAAATATAAAATATTTAAAAAGCTTGGGTATAGAAGTCATCAGGGATAAAGTCCTTAAGATTGATGGTATTAATTTTATTGCAAGAGACGATGTAAGAAGGGATTATACAGCAGGGCAAAGAAAGACGTTAAAGGAGCTTTATACTGAAAATAAAATATCTTTATCAGAGCCGATTATCGTTATTGACCACAATCCAAAAAGCATACCGGAAAGTATAGAAAATAAGGCTGATATTCAACTGTCGGCGCATACTCACGCTGGGCAATTTTTCCCGTATAATATGCTGTTGAAATCAAGAATGCCTAATGCGTATGGTTATGCGGTTGTTGACGTACTTCATACCGTTGTAACCTCAGGTGTAGGGGTAGGATTCTGGAAAATCATAGGTCCATGGGAAATGCCTTATCGCTTTGGCACCAACAGCGAAATCAACATAATTGATATAGATTTCACAAAATAAAAATTATGGATTGCTAGTCGATGTAAAAGGTGTTTCTAACATTTTCGTTATCCCTAATTCATCACGATAAGCGTATCCGAAAACCATTGCAATAACTAGAATGATAAACAAAATAAATGATGCAGATTTTTTATTAGGCGCAAGATCAACTTCTATATTATTATCTAAGATATAATCAGAATATATATTACACGCAGATATTATATAAATCGGACGGAATATAAGTTGGATAAAAATAAGCGCAAACAAAATAGGAATTCCCGCAAACAGATAAAAAGTGTACATGTCATTGTCACTTCTCATATAATCTTTTGCAAATGGGAATATGACAATCATTAAAACATATGATCCTATTCCAAATACCCAACAAATAAATGAATACCCAAGTCTAAGTTTAATTAATTCGCTAAACTTGTCTTTTAACAATCCAAGAGAATCTTTGCACGCATCGACGGTGCCCCTTCCAATTATAAAGGCAGGCAAAACTCCAAGAGTGGCAAGTTTCCATGCTTGATAAATAGCTTCTTTTATCAATTTAGTTGCAAGAGGAGTTCTGTCATTTTTCTTAGGCAGTCTTTCTAAAATACGCGTAATTGTCCACCAACCGTCAATCCAACTAAACGTCCAAATTCGTCCTGAATTTGCCATAACAATATTTAAACATTTTAACACGGTAGATTCTTGACCTTGCCTGTGTAAAAAGTGCGCAGCCCCCATACAAGCAGTAAAAATTCCCAAAGGATATGTAACAAGACCTACACAAATAAATGACCACGCAAAAACTATAAGATCAGCAGGCGAAGTACCTTCATCTGAGCTATCTAGGCTTTGCCAAACTTCTTCTGGGATTAAGTCCAACACCAACACCCATAATAAATATCCAGCCATAATCGAAACCAGCTGTAAAAGAGCAAAAAAGATGATTTCTTTTTCTTGAAAAATTAAGGAAACTGCATATTTGGCATCTTTAAAAAAAGATTTGGCAGCTTCTTTCTTTTTTGGTTTTTCTTTATCTTTTATTATTTCATACGCATCGTTTTTAAGTGTTGTCAGTTCTTTATTTATACTTACCATTATGTTTTCTCCGATTGCTATTATTAATTTAAATTACTATACATATATAAAAAAATGGTTAAACTTATAACTATCAAAGATGATATAAGACAAAGGAAATAGCAATGTTAAAAGCAATTATAATCCTCCCATTTAATGTGTTGGTCGTATTTCCCACAATTATTTTATATTTTTCAGAGTATGCAATGATAAAGATAGGTATGAGCTTGCAATTTTTTTCTATGATTATGCTTTTTATAATTGGTTTTTCATTATGCGGATGGACAATGAAAATGTTTTATAAAACAGGCTCTGGTTCACCTGCACCTTGGAACCCTATTAAAACTCTTTTAATTTCTGGTCCTTATGCATATGTACGAAATCCAATGTTAAGCGGAGTTTTTATCATTTTGCTTGGCGAGGTTTTGTTGTTTCAATCGCTTGCTATATTTTATTATTTAGTGCTTTTTATAACTATTAATGCAATTTATTTCCCACTATCAGAAGAAAAGGGGTTATTAAAAAGGTACGGCGCTGACTATAAAGAATATAAAGAGAATGTCCCTAGATTTATACCAAGATTAACAGCATGGAAAAAATAATACAGGTTAATAATTATAAACTTTTTTGTATTTTTTAAGTAAGTAAATTGAAATAATAAAGGTTGAAATTTCTGCAAAAGGAATAGCCAACCACATGCCATATATTCCCATATATTCAGGCAGAACCATTAAAAATAATGTTATGAATATCAAACATCGTAGAAGTGATATAAAAACGGATAATTTGCCATTTGCAAATGCCCTGAATAACACAAGGGCAAAGATATTCATTCCTGAAAACAAAAAGGTAATGGCGAAAAATTTAATTCCAGTTATTGTTAATAAATAAACATTTGAACCATTTTCAAAAAATATCAAAGATATAGTCTTAGCAAATAAATACGAAAAAGAAAATACAGCAATAGAAGCAATTATTATAAAAACAAGGCTATAGTTAAATATTTTTTTTACTTCCTCATTACGTTTTGCACCATGATTGAAACTTATAACAGGACCAGTAGTCCCAGCATAGCCGAAATATATAGCGTTTAGTAAGTATTGTGCATATAATATTGACGCAATAGATGCAATTCCGACTTCCCCAGCTAGCTTAAGTGCCACGATGTTGAATAAAAAAGTCACAACCCCACCAGACAAGGTAATAGCCATTTCCGCAGAACCATTACTGCAAACGGATACAAATTGTTTAATTCTTCTTTTTGTAAAGCTTTTAAATCTTTGTGTTGGCCTTGCGAAATTTAAAACAATTTTTCGAGATAGGATAAAGCATAAAAAACCAAATAAAGCTGCAAAAAGCCCGCCTAATCCTGTGGCAATTGCTGCGCCCATCATGCCCATTCCCAATACGCCGATAAAAACATAATCAAGGATGATGTTTGTCATTCCGCCGATAAAAGTTGAAATAAATGCAAGTTTTGGCCTTCCTGCTGTGATAAGTAGGTATTGGTAAACGTATTGTAAAATGAAAAATGGTGCAAAATAAAGTGAGTATATTAAATAGTCTTCACATTCTTGATATATAAGATCGGTAGAGCCAAGCCAATAAATGATAGGTTTTAAAAAAACAATAATCACAACTGAAATTACAACGCCAATTAAAAATCCCATTAAATTGATAAAAGTGAAATCTTGTCTAGCTTCGTTAAGCTTACCTCTTCCCATATTAATTGCGCATAAAACGCTGCCACCAGTCCCCAGCATTATTCCAGTGGCAAGAATTATGCTTATAACAGGATAAGTAATATTAAGTGCAGATAACCCATCAGTACCAAGGTAATTAGATATGAAAATACCATCGACCATGATGTATAACGCCAGAAACATCATTAAAAATATACCTGGGGTGGTAAATCTTAATAATGATTTAAAGGTTATATGAAATCCAAGCTCTTTGCTCATAATTTATCCTAATAATTTAATCAGCAGGGCAATAATGATACTTTGTTAATGCTATAAAAGTCAAGACAATAGATTTTAAATGTAAATATTGACAAACAAAAAATTGTTTGATAGTATTAACAATCAACAAAATTGTTTTCGAGGGGTTATATGGATAAAAAAGCGCAAAATTATGCAAGTAATCTTTATGTAAAAAGTGTTAAGCACTCTATTGATATATTTTTATATAATATTGAAAAAATCGGAAAGCTTGCTGAGATTGATTTTCACTTAAAAGATTTTGAGGCAAAATCTGATGCGATCAAATACTTGTACTATGAACCAACCGACGCGTTATTACCCGAAGAACTTCTTAAATATTCAAAATATTTGGAAAAGCAAAAAGATGATATTTGCGTATTAGGCATTGATCTTATTGGGAAAATGTCTTGGCTTAACCCTTATCAAGAAAACCAAATAAAACAAGCAATCATGGCGGAAAAAGATAAGGATTTAGTCGATTTTTCAGCTTCTATTTATAAAAACGCTAACGAACTTTCTAATTACGAAGTAGAAAAGTTAGTAAAAATATGTAGCGATATAAAATGTTTGGGTCAAAATACGTTGTCATTTCATAATGAAAAGATAGATGTTTATATAAATACTTCTGATGTTTTTAGAGAAAAATTTAATGAAGGCAAAGAAATTCTTCGTAAAAATTATATCAAATTAGGGATGTTAGAAGATCGAAGTTTTATAGATAAATTGCTTAATAAGGTTATAAGAGAGAATTTTTTCGAAGACAGCTTTATTCCATTACATAACATAGAATATGGTTCAGTAAGAAAAATACCATTTTATAAAGATGAAATTCCGGATACGTCAAATAAAAAAATTGATTTTGCAAAAGAAAAAAAGATTATGGTTGATGATGTAGAAGAACGAGAGTTGCATACGGTCATAAGGGAAATTATTGAAACAGGGAAAAAGGCTTTTACCTTATCACTTTTTATGCCAGATACTAAAAATATGTCTTTTGCGTTAACTCAAAACGAAAATATAACTCAATTCAAGCCACAATCTCATCATATTTCAAGCTATAAAACGGTTATAGAAGATCTAGATTATACTTTATTGCAGACACCGTCAAAAATAAAATCCCAGGCAATAGAGGCAATAAAAGCAAAAGAAGAAAAAGCTGTGCAATATTATCAAAAAGCTATGGACATTGCGGTTTACACTAAAAAATTATTGAAAAATCATTTTGGAACAGATATGCACCTAAGCACTTTTTCAAGAAATTTATTAGAAGTAAAAGCTGTTACCAAAAAATCATTAGAAATAATGAATGAATTATATAAACCTGAAAATAAAATTCATAAAAAAGCTAAGATGATATCGTTTATGGATAAACAAAAAATAAGAGATTAGTTATATCTTCTCATTGATTTAATAATTTCTTTTGTTTCTTTTGAAACGCGTAATGATTCGCGAATTTTTTGCAATGATTTGTTATAGGTTTCATCATCAAGTTTATTGTTTTTGAGGTATGTCATAGTTTTTTCAGGATAATGAACAAAACATATAGAAACAGCCCAAGCCACCGCCATTTTAACATAATAATCTTGATGCTTTATGTTGTCAAAGATTGGAAACATTTTATCGATATAATCATCATCAATAAAGTGAAACAACATAATAACGACCGCGGTTCTAATATCATAAGTTTTATCAGATTTCAAATAGCTTTTTGCAAATTTCCAAACTTTATCTTTATGTTTGCGAAAGATTTTTACTTCATTACAAAAGCTATCACAAATCGACCAGTTGTTAATCTTAGGAATAAATAGGGCACTTTGTTCAAGGATAACATCAATGCCATCTTTCATATTGCCGATGACTAGGGCTTGTGTCATCAATTCTTCAAAGTACAAATCGCCAGTAATGCTAAGGTATTTAATAGGGTCATTAACAGCTATTCTTTTTGCAATTTTCCTAATCGCAGGGATTCTAACGCCTATAAGGTTTTTTACCCCAGGGATAAGAGAGCTCGCAAATTTTTGATATTTAGGTTCAGCAAGGCTTAATAATTCTGCTCTAATTTCTTTTTTTAAATTATTATACATCTTTGAATTTTTGTTCAAGTTCTAGTAGCTTGGTTTTCATGTCAATCCCGCCGGCATAACCCACTAATTTGCCACTTGAACCAATTACGCGGTGACAAGGCACAGCAATTGTAATAGGGTTTTTGTTATTAGCCATACCAATAGCTCTAGAAGCCTTAGGGTTTCCGACGGCTATTGCAATGTCCTTATAACTTCTGGTTTCTCCATAAGGAATATCGCAAAGCGCCTGCCAAACTTTTAATTGAAAGGGAGTTCCAGAAAGTTTGTATTTAAAGGAGAAAGTTTTCCTCTCTCCCCTTAAATATTCTAAAAATTCATTATAAACTAGTTTGGTAAATGGAGTTTCTGTACCCATATCGGTAATGTCATCATAAATTTTTTTCATGAATATAACGACGTCATTTTCATAACCAATTTTGAAATTACCAAATTCGTTTTTATAGATAACAAACCCGTTCATTGTTAGTACCTATATCTTTCAGGTTTATAAGGACCTTCTACTGGCACATCGATGTAAGTAGCTTGTTCATCAGTAAGTTTAGTCAGTTTAACCCCGATATTATCAAGGTGCAACATAGCAACTTTTTCATCAAGTTGTTTAGGTAGTAGGTAAACATTGTTTTCATATTTATCGCTATTTTGCCAAAGTTCGATTTGAGCTAACACTTGGTTTGTGAAAGAATTGCTCATCACGAAACTAGGGTGACCAGTAGCACAACCAAGGTTAACAAGTCTTCCTTCTGCAAGTAGGATAATACGTTTGCCATCAGGGAATTTAATTTCGTCAACTTGTGGTTTTACGTTAATCCATTCATATCCGCGAATACTAGCCACATCAATTTCAGAATCAAAATGTCCGATATTACAAACGATTGCAAAGTTTTTCATAGCTTTCATATGGTCGTGGTTGATAACTTTTAAATTACCAGTAGCAGTAACGAAGATATCGCCAACACTAGCCATTTCATCCATAGTTTTTACTTCATAACCTTCCATAGCTGCTTGTAGCGCACAAATTGGATCGATTTCTGTAACTGTTACTTTTGCACCCATGCTTTTTAAAATAGCAGCACTACCTTTGCCCACATCGCCATATCCGCAAACAACAGCAGTTTTGCCAGCAATCATAACATCAGTAGCACGTTTAATTCCGTCTACCAAACTTTCACGACAACCATAAAGGTTATCAAATTTAGATTTAGTAACTGAATCATTAACGTTAATCGCAGGCACCAACAATTTGCCATTTTTAGCCATTTCGTATAATCTATGTACACCTGTTGTAGTTTCTTCTGAAATACCTTTCACTTCTTTAAGCAATTCTGGGCATTTTTCATGCATATAAAGGGTTAAATCTCCGCCATCATCAAGTATCATATTAGGGCGCCAATCGTCTTTACCTGTAACTGTTTGTTCAATACACCACCAAAATTCTTCTTCACTTTCGCCTTTCCAAGCAAAAACAGGAATTCCTTGATCCGCAATAGCAGCAGCGGCTTGATCTTGAGTTGAAAAGATGTTGCAAGAACTCCAACGAACCTCAGCGCCTAATGCAACCAAAGTTTCGATTAAAACCGCAGTTTGAATAGTCATGTGCAAACATCCAGCAATCCTAGCACCTTTAAGTGGTTTATCTGCGCCAAATTCTTTGATAAGTGCCATAAGTCCAGGCATTTCACTTCTACCGATTTCGATTTCTTTATGTCCCCAATCTGCCAAACCAATGTCTGCAACTTTATAATCTGTAAAAGTCATTATTTTTATTCCTCTTCATTAAATTTTGAATCAACTAAGTCAGATATAGCATCAACGGCTTTATCCGCGTCATCTCCATCGGCTGCAACCTCTATATTGCTGCCTTGTGGTGCAATTAACATCATTAAATCCATAGTAGACCTTGCATCTGCGCACATGCCGTCTTTGCAAACAGTTATTTCTGAATCAAAGTTTTCAGCAAGTTTAACCATAGCAGCCGCAGCCCTAGCATGCAGTCCTTTAGTATTTTTAATTGTTAGTGTTTTGTTTACTTTACTCAAATCAACCATGCCTTTTCCTAAAATTGCGAAGCAGAAGTAATATATTTTTTACCAGCATCGATTGACATTTTAACCGCGCCGTTAAGTCCCATTTTATCTCTATCTTGAGCCATTCTTACAAGCATTGGTACGTTAACGCCTGCAACAACTTCTATTTCGTCTTGCTTTAATAATGATATCGCAAGATTAGAAGGTGTCCCGCCAAAAATATCAGTGAAAATTACAACGCCTTTGCCAGAATTTACACTTTTGACTTTGTCGTTCAGCTCTTGTTTTTTTGCCTCTACATCATCATTGTCAAATATTACAACCGATTCTATTTGTTGTTGCTTGCCTGAAATATGTTCAAGCGCAACAATAAGTTCGTTTGCCAAATTACAATGGGAAACAATAACAATTCCTATCATTTAAAAAGCTCCTTAAAATTAATATAGCAAGTTTATATCATAAATAGATTTAAAGTCATCTGTTTTATTTTTTTATAGGAAATTCAATGGTAAAAATGGCGCCGGTTGGTTTGTTGTGGCTTGCATAAATTTTGCCTTGCAAATTTTCAACAATTTCCTTAGTAAGAGATAGCCCGAGTCCGCTGTGTTTATGATTTTCGGATTCGTCTCTATTTTGATAAAATCTTTCGAAAATTTTTGTCTCAGTCCCTTTTTCAATTCCTTTGCCATTATCGATAACAGATATAAAAAGGATTGATTTTTTTATTTCAATTTTAACAATAATTACTGATTTTTCGGATGAAAAAGACATTGCATTACTGATTAGATTATTAAATATCTGAGAAATCCTAGTTTCTAAAGCCATTATTTCAACATCAATAAATTTTTTATCATACTCTATTATAATTTTTTGATTTTTTTCGTTGAATTGATAAACTTGCGAAAGATTTTCAATCAGTGGAATTATCTTTATAGGTTCAAGGTTTTCATTTTCAATTTCAGCAGAAGTTTTTGAAATGTTAGATATGTCGGTTATCAATCTGTTTAACCGTTCTACATCATCGAAAATAATAGCTAACAGTTTATCTTTTTTTTCATTGTCATTTATTTTTTGAACAGCTTGCGACGCGTTTAAAATAGATGTAAGAGGATTTTTTATTTCATGCGAAACATCAGATGAAAACCTTTCAAAAGCAAAAAGTTTTTCTTGGATTTTTTCAAGCATAGCACGAAAGGCCAGGGAAAGTTTTCCTATTTCATCTTTTCTGTTTCTAAAATCAGGAATGATAATTTGTTTATTTCTGTCTTCTATTTGGTTTGAAATATCTGCAAGTTCATTAAGTGGCGAAATAATAGTTCTTGCGAAAAACAGCGATAATATTATGGTTGTAAATAATGTAGCCCCAAAAAGCGAATATAAAACAGTATTCATATCAGATATTGTTTTTTCTAATGATTTAGTAGAGCTATAAACCCTAACGGCTCCTTTTACATATCCTTCCATATCATATACTGGAATAATAATATCCATGATGTTATTATCAATATTGATATTTTTAACAATTCTGCCTTCTGTTAATGACACAACTAAATCACTTAAAGATATAATTTTATCTTCTTGTCCCATTTTACTGTCCGCAATTAATGATCCATCATTGTAAAATATTTGCGCTCTAAGTCCTGAAAGCTTTGCTATTCCTGTCATAATGTTATAGTAATTATCAAATGATAAAGCGATAAGTTCGGCCTTAGTTTCTATACTTTTAAATTCGGCATCTTTTAATGCTTTTTCGTAATCATTCATTAAAAACATCCCACTGATTAACATAAGTGGAGCAATCAAATTAACCAATAATAACTTTAACCCAAGGGAATTAAAAAATTTATTCTTCACGATATTTGTATCCTAACCCATAAAGACTTTCTATATTTGAAAAATTATCGTCAACATCTTTGAATTTTTTTCTTAATCGCTTTACATGGGTGTCGATGGTTCTGTCATCTACATAAGTTCCTACACCGTAAGCCACGTCAATAAGTTGTTGTCTTGTTTTAACTTGCCCAGGGATTTCTGTTAAAGATTTTAAAATCAAAAATTCAGTAATGGTCAGGTTGATGTCAATCCCTTTCCATTTGCA
Organism: uncultured Lactobacillales bacterium; assembly: GCA_964369365.1. Taxonomy (GTDB): domain Bacteria; phylum Pseudomonadota; class Alphaproteobacteria; order CAYJES01; family CAYJES01; genus CAYJES01. Next base: position 46,076 of record CAYJES010000011.1, read on the forward strand.
CAGATGTCTGTCATTATCGAGGTTTAAAAGTCCTGTTTCAGTAAATTTAGAAGTTGCGTTTTTACGTCTAAGCAGCACATTAATTCGTTCTAGCAATAATCGTTGTGAAAAAGGTTTTCTAACGTAATCATCTGCCCCAGAACGAAGACCTATAATCTCATCAATTTCTTCGTCTTTGCTTGTTAAAAGAATAACAGGTATTTGCGAGGTTTGTCTTATTTGTTTCAGTACTTCAAATCCATCGATTTTCGGCATTTTTATATCAAGGGTAACTAAGTCAAAGGCTTTTGTTGTCATGTCTTTTAAAAAAAGGTTTCCGTCTGTATAGGTTGCGATGTCCATTCCTTCTGCCTCAAGCAGCAAAGACAAAGAGGTTAAAATATTTTTATCGTCATCAACAAGTGCAATTAAAGCCATTTTAAAATCCTTTATATTAAAAGCGAGAAGACATAACCATAACTTTAAATGTATTTCCCATTTTATTAAAACTCACTAATTTTTGGACTGATTCTTGAATTTGTCTTTTTTCATCTTCCGAAGTGGCATTTTCCATAGCAATTTTTGCTTTTTCTTCTATTTTCATACGTTTTAGCCATATACCTTGTTTAATAGGTCCATAAACTCTAGCCCTAGCGTGAAGCGCCGCTGCTCTTAATGCTGAAAAATCAACATGCGAAGTAATATCAGCATCACCATGAGTTTCAAGAACTGGATAAAATTTACCATTTTTAACAGCTTGTAAAGTTTCAATAGTTTGTGGTTCTTCATATCCATAATCGATAATGATAAGGGTACTTCTTGTCGCTTTCATTTTCTCAGATATAATGTTTAGCATTGAAACAGCATAAGGACAAACTTCTATAATACTTCCTTCTAATGATTTTATATGATCCCTTGCCATATATGGGATAAGGTAATCTGGTTCGCTATTGCTTAAAACGAATTTTTTCCCATCCACCATACGTTCGCGAAGCCCGTATTCGGTTTGCACTACTTGGTGAATAGGCAGACAGTCAAAAAATTCATTTGCAAGCATGATAAAAGGCAGATTAGGAAGTTCTCTTATGTCTGAAATCCAAATGGCAGATTCAAGCTTAGGCTCGTTTGCAAGTTTTTCTTTTTGCATTTCTTCCAGCTCTTTTGTATGTTCTAGCATAACAATTCTAAGCGCAGCATACATGTCAGGAGATTTTTTTGCAATTTCAATCAACATATGTTTCATCAACTTGCCTGATCCAGGGCCAAGCTCTACTAATTGCACAGGATTAGGTGATGAATTTTTTTTCCATTTTTGAATAACCCAATCAGCCATAACAATAGGAAACAAATCAGAAAATTCTGACGCAGTAGTAAACTCTTCATTATTTTTAGCTAAGCCTAATTTAGAAAAGTATTTCCCAGTTTCTTCGGTCATAAATTCAGCTATATTTTTAATCATTTTTACCTCTTTTTAAAGCTTCTTACAATCAACCATATACCAAAAATAGCCATAGGTAAACAAAGAATTTGTCCCATGGTTATGTTTTCAAAAATAAACCCAAGTTGGATATCAGGTTCTCTGAAAAACTCTATTATAAATCTGAATATTGAATAAGCCAATGAAAATACCCCAACAAAAAAACCATGTTTGTTTTTAAGGGATTTAACAGCCCATAATAAATTAAGAATAAGGAATAAAACCAATCCTTCTAGACATGCTTCGTATAATTGTGAAGCGTGCCTAGCAACCCCATCGGTCATTGGAAAAATCACGGCATATTCAAAATCAGGAGCTTTTCTTCCGTATAATTCACCGTTGATGAAATTTGCGATTCTGCCTAAAAATATTCCCATAGGCGCGGTAACGCAAATTAAATCGCCAAAGTAAAATGGATTTATTTTGTTATTTCTGCAAAACCAAAGTACTGCAATGATAAAACCAACCAATGCCCCGTGAAAGCTCATCCCGCCGTCCCAAAGCGCAAATATTTTAAGAGGATTAGCAAGGTAGTAGCTAAGGTTATAGAACAATACATATCCCAACCTGCCGCCGGCGATGATTGCCATAATCCCCCATGATACGAAATCGTCAACCAATTTTCCGCTTAAATTCATATCACCTTGTTTGGCGTATCTTTTCATCATGAACCATGAATAAAGTATCCCAAAAATATACGCCAAAGAATACCAACGAATTTTAATAAACCCAACGGAAAACGCGATTGGTGATACGTTTGGAAAAGGAATTGCCATGTTTATACTCCTATAGTTTTAATCATAATAACAAAATAAAAAAAAGCTGTTGATAACTTCAATTTACTTATTGCTATGATATATTTTTTATGTAAATCTACAAATAGTTATTAATAAAATTATTGATACTAAATATAGTGCTTTTTGATAAGGAATGCTAATGAAAAATGAAATATTATTAGAAGAATATTCTAATACAATGCCTATGCAAGTCATAGAGGCTATTGCTAAGGAAAATAATTGGCAAGTTAAAAAGCATAATAATGATGAAATATCACTTGAAATTGGCACTGGTTTTGGCTCACTTGGAATGTTTTTTATGTGGTCGCCATCGCTAAGATTGCTTCAAATTTCTGCTATTCTTGATATTCATATTGACACCTATATTTATCCAGAAGTTTACGAACTTTTATCTTTGATAAACGAAAAAATGTTAATGGGGCATTTTTCTATGATAAGTGGCACCAACCTTCCATTGTATAGAAACGCAGTAATGTTAAGTGATAAAACATCTCTTTTGAATGATCAAATAATGGATTTAATTGATGTTGCGATGATTGAATCGCACAGGTATTCAGCTGCATTTGCTGAGGTCAAAAACGGCGCCAACGCAAAAGTTGCATTGATAATGGCAATCCCTGAATGCCTAGGCACCGCTTAATCCGACTGCTCTTACCTAGCACCCAAATCACCTTGCCCACGCCTGCATAAACCAACAACTCAATTCAAAATTAATCGCTCGTAATCAACCAACTTAACTAACCAATTAATCAACCAACCAAAATCCGTAAACCCTACAAAAATTAACTTTTGAAACGAACTTAACAAAAAAATAGCACCAATTTCTTGATGCTATTTTGATAATTTAAAATAATTTATGTTCTTTGATTACCTAAAGCTTGTTCAATTTTATATGCACCAACCGCTTTTGTATACATCATAGGAATATCAGTTTTAGATATTTTCATACCATTAGTAATCATTTCTTTTTTAACTATTTGAAGACCTTCTTTTGCTTTACGAGCTGCTATAAGATCATTTCGTGTTTTAATTAACGGATCATTTAATGCTATTTCAGTAAGGCTATCTATCAAATTATTTAAAGTTTGTGGTTTTTTAATTGATTTTACATAAAGTTCTAAATCTTGATTATTAAACCCGCCATTGTTTATATATCTATCTACTACTTCTGATACTTCTTCCTTTGTACCAGTTGCAAGTTTTTTAACAGCATTTTTGTCGCCAAGGACTATTGCTTCCATAAGAGTGATTTCACCTTTAGCTGTCGTAATACCTCTAGTTTTTATTTCATTTTTTACAATTTTAATGCCTTCTTTTGCATAGCGAGCTGCAATAACATCTTCTCTTGATTTAAACATAGGATCATTTAATGCTATTTCAGTAAGGTTGTCGATTAAAGTATTTAAAGTTTCTGGATTGCTAACAGATTTTACATAAAGTTTAAATTCTTTATTATTAATTCCGCCGTTATTAACATATCTGTCAACTACTGCAGACACTTCTTCTTTTGTGCCAGTTGCAAGTTGTTTGACTTTGCTTTCATTTCCAAGCACTACTTCTTTCACAAGAGCAGTATTATCTTGATCTTGTCCGCATCCAGACGCCAAAACAGCACAAGTTGCTAATGCGATACCACCAGCTATCAATTTTTTATCCATTTTATATACCTTTCTAAAATTTAATTTTTAAAATATACCTAAGCAAAACAATTGAAAAACATCTTATCATAGATATAATTTATGTCAATAATTATTTTTATATTTTAATAAAGGTCACAAAAATAAATAGTTTGTTTTTACCCAATATTTTGGAGCATGGTTTGATTTTGGCTTAGCCATTTTTGGGCTTTTTCATGTTCTGGGAAATACTTTTCCACCGTTTTCCAAAATCTATCAGAATGGTCAAAATGTTTTAAATGAACAACTTCATGAATTATAATATAATCAATCACAGGAACAGGCGCAAAGGCAAGCTTCCAAC
>CAYJES010000012.1:0-29836 GCA_964369365.1 uncultured Lactobacillales bacterium
TTGGAGCTGTGCCTGTTGGCGCAACTGGGCGTGTTGGTGTGGTTCCAGGAGTAACGGGTCTTGTTGGAACAGAACCAGGAGCCACAGGGCGTGTTGGAACTGAACCTGGCACAGTTGATCTTGGAGCTGTGCCTGTTGGCGCAGCTGTTACTGGCTGTGAAGATGTAGGTGCAGATGCTGGAGCAGATGGCGTCGGCGCAGGAGCACTTTCGCCTGTTATTATTGAATATGAATTTCCGTCTATTTCAGATGCAATATAAACTCCTCTTATACCAGGAACAGGTTTAAATTTATCAGTAATACCTAAAACCGTTTCTGCTCCCCCTAAAAATAAGAAGCAATCTTTAGTTGATATTTTACTGATACTTGCCAATGCTTTAGTTTTATCATCTTGATCAAAATATATTAGAACGTTTCTGCAAAATACTACATCAAAAACACCTAATGAAGAAAAATCTTCTAATAAATTAGCTTCGCTATATGATACCATATCCCTGATATCTTTATTTATCTGCCACAAATCACCTTGCTTTGTGAAAAATTTAACTAACATTTGAATTGGAAGACCTCTTTGAACTTCAAACTGAGTGTACATTCCTTCTTTTGCTTTATTTAAAATATCCGTTGATAAATCGGTTCCAACTATTTCAATTGTCCAACCTTGTAACTCTTTTTCAAATTCTTTTAATATCATACATAAAGAATATGCTTCTTGACCACTTGAGCATGCTGCTGACCATATTCTTATTTTCTTTTTATCTGCTCTTGTTTTTAATAAGTAAGGTAAAACTGTATTTTTAAAAATATCGAATGGTTTTGTATCCCTAAAAAAGAAAGATTCATTGGTGGTCATTGCATCAATTACTTGTTTAGTCAAAACTTGATTGTTGCTTCTTAATGCTATTATTAAATCATCTATTGTTGCAAAATTAGTCTTACGGGCAAGCGGATTTAAGCGACTTTCAAGCAAGTACATCTTGTCTTCTGTCACTATTAATCCTGATTTTTCTTTTAAGAGTTTAGCTATAAACTCAAAATCTTCTACCTTCATTTACTATCTCCTCGCCGCCACTTTTATAATATAAGGCGCTATTTCATCAATTGGAAGAATATCAGAAGAAAGTCCAGAATTGGCTATTACCCCTGGCATTCCCCAAACTACACTTGTTTCTTGATCCTGAACAATTATTTCGCCACCCGCCTCTACAACTTCTTTTGCTGTTACGTGACCATCATTACCCATTCCCGTTAAAACAACTTCTAAAATTTTACCTTTATATGCTTTTATAATACTTCTCATCATCGGTTCAACCGATGGTTTACAAAAATTTTCCGGTGGTGTGTCTAACAATTTTATTCTTTTCTTACCTGATTCCATTCCTTCTATTGACATATGAAATCCGCCTGGGGCTATATATATTTGCCCCCCCTCAACAATCATACCCTCTTCGCCTTCTTGACATGGTTTATCTATTATTTTTTGAAGATGCCCTGCCAATGTTTTTGTAAAATTAGGCGGCATATGTTGGGTTATGAAAATTGGCTGAGATATATTAACATCTCTTAAACCTTCAAAAACCTTTGCTAATGCTTGAGGCCCACCAGTAGAACTACCTATTGCTATTACATCAACAACCAAATTTGCATTCTTTTTAACTTTTTCGCACTCTATTTTTTGTTTAAGTGGTGATTTTTGAAATTTAGGGATATTTATAGGCGTTTTTTCCAAATATTTTATTATTTCTTCTGGTTTTTCTGACAAACCTTTACGCTTTAAAAGTCCCCATTTTTTTATTTTCAAAAAAAGTTCTTCTTTGAATTTTATATCTTCCATTATTTCTGCTGATCCAGGCTTTGTAATGCAATCTACAGCTCCTGATCTTTTCGCTTTTGAACATCCTTCTGATGTTTTTGATAAAGATGATGTGGCTATTATTTGTAAATCTGATTGAGCTTTGAAAAATTTATCCAAATCTTCTTGTTTATTTTCATTAGCATCAATGTCTAAAACCACGACTTCTATATCTTTATTGGCAATTGCTCTTAGGCCTAGATTGTAATCTGGAACAGATGAAATCAACTCAATATCCGGATCTTCTGCTATCATCTTAGCAATTAACCCTCTTATTAAAGTCTTGTTATCTAGCAATAAAACCCTAATAGGGTCTTTTGCTAATAACTCAAAATCTGACTTACCTGTTTTCATTAACATGCCTTAAATAAAATTATGAAATTAATCCTGTCTGTCTTAATTTGGTTTGAATTATTTCACTGTCAAAAGGTTTCATTATATATTCGTTTGCACCAGCTTGCAACGCTTCCATTATTTTTTCCATATCGTTTTCTGTTGTACAGAAAATTACAATTGGCTTTTCTCCACCAGGCATAGAACGCAGCTCTTTTAAAAAATCAAGCCCGCTTTTTATTGGCATATTCCAATCCAAAAGAACACATTCAGGCATTCCATTTCTACAATGATTTATAGCTTCTTGGCCATCACCAGCCTCTATCGTCGAAAAGCCTAGCTCAGAAAATATTTTTACCGCCACCATTCTGATTACTTTAGAATCATCTACTACTAAACAAGTTTTCATTTCTTTATCCCTTATACCTATTTTTACAAACTACTCAACATCTTTACCGATGTTTTCAACGATATCAATTCAGATATCACTTTTACTAAATTATCCCTGTCGAATTTTGCTACATACTTATCAAAACCGGCAGCATTACCAGCAGCCAAATCAGTCGGTTTTGCATGAGAAGACAAAGCAATCAAAGGTAAATCTTTCCATATTCCACCGCTTCTTATATCTTCTGCAAACTCAATACCGCTCATTTCTGGCATTTCTATATCAGACAAAATTGCATCAAACATAACACCTTTTTCCCTGAATTTAAGGGCTTCCACTGCGGATGGCGCCGTTATTACATTATATCCGTTCGCGCTTAACACAGGAGTTAAAAGATTTCTAAAAAATGCGCTGTCATCTACAAACAATAAAGTCCATTTATTTTCATGGTCTACTTTTTCATCGCCGCCAAACCAATCGCCAAAAGCTTGGGTCAAATAATAACCAATATCAATAACGTCCATTGCCTTTTCTTTAATAATTGCAGAACCTATCGTTCCTGGTACGTCTGCTTTTATTTCAACTTGAACAAAGTCTTCTACAATATCAACAATGTCCTTCACAACCAAACCCATACTCTTATCTTGGTCATTAAATACAAGAATTGCTTGCCTTCCTTCTTGAGGAATTTCAATATCTTCTGATATTTTTAACAATGGCATTAAGTGACCTCTATATTGAATAACTGGATTTCCATATGAATATTCAATTTGCGTTACATCAATATCTTCTAACCTTGCCACCAAACCAAGAGGAACAGCCATTATTTTATCATCAGATGGACGGAAAATAAGGATAGAGGTTTTTTCCGGAGCTAAAATATCATCATGAGTTATTTCTGAAGTTTTTTCTGACATTATTTCACCACTTGCAGATGCAATACCGTTTGGATCCAAAATCATTATTACACTACCATCACCAAGAATTGTGTTACCAGAAAACATTGTTATGTCTCTTAATATAGGAGATACTGGTTTTACAACAATTTCTTCTGTATCATATACTTTATCAACTACTATACCAAACGAATATGTACCAACTTGTGATACAACAATAAATGTTTCATCTTCGTCATCGGTCTCTTGATATTGTAAAGGTTGCTCATATTCACCAGAATAATCAGGAGCGTAGCCTTCTTCATAACCTTGTTCATATCCTTCTTGATACTCTTGTTGATATTCTTCTTGATATTCAACTGGTTCTGCGTATTGAACAAGCTCTTCCATTGGAATAACTTTTTCTTTTACTTCATCCAATTTCAATAATGATGAAAGCTTTACTAATGGCAATAATCTATCACGTAAACGAAGAACCAAAGCATCATTTATCATTTCAACTTGTTGTTCAGAAGTTGAAGAAACCCTGACCAATTCCAATACAGATATTTGAGGAATTGCAAATCTTTCGCCACCAGCAGAAACTATCAAAGCCGATACAATTGCCAATGTTAAAGGAATTTTTATTATAAATGTACTTCCTTTTCCAGCCACTGTCTTAACTTCGATATTGCCGCCTATTTTATCAATATTTGTGCGAACAACATCCATACCTACACCTCTACCCGATACTGAGGTTATTTTTTCTGCTGTTGAAAATCCAGCTTTAAAGATAAACAAACCGATTTGTTGATCGCTCATCGCATCAAGTTCAGCCTCTGTTGCGAGGTTATTCATTATTGCTTTTTCTTTTATTTTTTCAATATTTAAACCTCTGCCATCATCTTTAATTTCTATAATGATATGGCCGCCCTCATGAAATGCGTTTAATGTAATTGTTCCCAATTCTGGTTTTCCAGCAGCAACCCTTTCTGCCGGTCCTTCTACACCATGATCTGCAGAGTTACGAACCATATGAGTTAATGGATCTTTAATCAATTCCAATACTTGACGATCAAGTTCAGTATCAGCACCCAACATTATTAAATCCAATTTTTTGCCAGTTTCAAGCGCTAAGTCACGAACTATCCTCGGTAGTTTTGCCCATGCATTTCCAATAGGTTGCATACGAGTTTTCATAACCCCTTCTTGCAATTCTGTAGTGATTAATGAAAGTCTTTGTAAAGATCCAGATAAATCACCTTCGGTATTTGCCATTGCTCTTGCGCGTTGCATTAATTGATTTCTTACTAATACAAGTTCTGAGGCTTGATTCATTAGAAGTTCTAATAAGTCAACACTTACCCTGATCGATTGATTGGAAATAGAGGAACCTTCTGACGAGCCTTCTTTTTTCTCTGTAACTGCTACTGCTTTTTTAGCAGGAGCTGCTGGGACTGGAGCTGTTGCTTGTGCTGGTGCAGGTTTTGAACCTTTTTCACCATTTCTTTCAGCTTCCATCTCTGCTTCTATTTCTTCCAATGATGCTGCTTTTTTACCTTGTGAATACGCTGCTTCTACCTCTGCTAACAATTCGGCTGCCACTGGGAATGAGTCTTCGTCATCCTCTTCAACAACAGGCGCTGATGCATTTTCAATAACTTGTTCTGTTTCTTTAACAACAGGTGCTACTTCTTCAACAGGCGGAATTTCTGCTGGTGCCTGCTCTTCTGCAGTCCCATCTGCCATTGCATTTAATGCAGCAATCAAAGCGCCATCTTCGCCTTCTGGCTCTACTTCATTTGATTCAATAAAGGTCAAAATCTCTTTAATTTGATCTAAACATTGAAAAATAAGCGAAACTACGTTCGGAGAAACATCGAGTACGCCTTCCCTTATCTTACCCAAAACATTTTCCCCTGCATGAGCAAGGGATTCCAATCTTGGTAATCCAAGAAATCCACAAGTTCCTTTTATCGTATGAACTAACCTAAAAATGTTTGATAATATAGCCTTGTCGTTAGGGTCTTGCTCAAATTGAACTAACTCTACATCAAGTGTTGCAATACTTTCAGACGTTTCTGTAAGGAATTCACTCAATAAATCATCCATGATATATCTCCAAATTATTAATTTTTATATTATATAGCATATTTTTCACAAATTATAAACTATTGTTTTTCTTTTACTATTAACTTTATTTCATCTTCTAAAAACTCTGTTGTTAAAACGAATCTTTCTTCTTTTAATAACAACATTAAGTAAGCTGCTACAGCACTTTTAGGGTCTACTTTCGATAAATCTCCTTCTAGTGCGCCAAAAATAAGCTCGTTTAATTTTAAGCCTGCACCTTTCATTCTACAAACTAATGAATTTCCGTCAAAATCTAAATATAGAGTGCCTCCTCTTATCAAAGTATCTGTCACAATACAACAAAAGGCTAGACCTGCCTTTAATATCGTAATGTTGTCACTTTCTCCTGATATTTCATAAGTTATTTCATATACTCTTTTATTAAAGAAATCTAAGAAATTTCCGCCGAATTCTTTTACTTCTGCTACTGACGCTAGCTTTCCAGCCCTACCACATAAAGATCTGAAAAAAATCAATTTAGAATTTAATGTTTGAGCGCTGTCTTTTATAAAAAGTTTTGATTGCTCTACAAAAGATGCATCCGAATCATCCAGAGATTCAACTCCTTGCAAAATTCCTTGCGAAGAACTTATAATATCGTGGCAAATTCTGGTGCAGATCATTTCAATTAATTCGTTATTAGTCATTTGCTTCTATATTCCTTACTGAATTTACTTCTGGAATAAAATATTTTAATGTATTTTCTATAACATCTTTAACCGTGTGTTTTGCATTCGGGCAACCGCAGCAAGCTCCTATTAATTCTATTTCCACATCGCCATTTTCATCCATACTATGAAAAACGATATCTCCACCATCTTGTTGCAATAATGGCTTTATTCGTAAGTCTATTAAATTTTTAATCTTTTCTTCTATTTCTTGTTTTTCTATTGTTTCCATAAAATTATCTCCTATTTGAAATATCTTTTAAAGCCAACATTATTTCAGACATATAATAATTTTGCGTTAAAATATGGTTAGATAATATCGAAGGGGTATTGCTGAATGAAAAAATTATCATAGGGTCATAATTTATAGCTCTTTCCATTGCTTTTAATAAAACATTTACTCTAGCATCTAAGTCGCTATCTTCTCTTTTTAGTTTTAGCTCATTATACCCATCTCTCAAAACTATATAAAAGGAATACAACATTCCTTTATTAAAATAAAACTCATTATCCGTTTTAAATAATGAAGAGCTGTTTAAAAATATAACACTTTGCCTGAAGCGATTTTCTATACCGTAATATGCTTCTTCTACCAAATCTGAAAATAACAATTCATCCATTGTTATTTCCATACCACCTTCTTGAAGTAAATCTCTGGCTTCTATATATTGTCTGGTCGCACTATTCTTACCAAATCCCCACTTATCACCTTTGGTTGCAAGTGCATTTGCTGCATAACGCAAATCGTTTCTATTAGAATAATTAGCTAATGCTGTTACTGTTTTTTGCAAACCATAAATAATACCGTTTTGATAATTAGGCATGTTATCCAATAACAAAGCTTGTGGGAAAAAGAATGGTTTATTTGCTATCCATCCATTTTCAACAACCTCTCTATTTATCAAATCTATCACATCTGTTACAACAACTGTTGTTGGTTGTTTTTTGGATTTAAAATTCATTTCATCACTTATTGTATGAGATACAAAAGCAGTAATAGGAAAAATAAATATTAACACCAATCCTGTTCCGAAAAGAATTTTATACAACAATGAAGACCCAATAAAACGATATGATATTATTTTAGTTTTTAAGTTTATAAGAAAATTTTTTATTTTTAATATTAATGAATTCATTTTTTTCCTTTTCTGAAAGCTGTTCTCAATTCTTTATATGAAAATACTCCACAAACAAGGCTTGAGCTGAAAAATAATATAATTCCTAAGAATACCAAAAATATAAGAGATGTCAAAGTTTTTGCCATCAAAAACAATGCTAGAGAAATACCAAAAGCCATAACAAAACAACAAAATATCATTTTTGCTATTTTTATTAATAAATCTTTTGTTATCACCATATATTTTCTTTTTAATAGCAAATATATATACTGTCCGCATGATACCCATAAAGAAAGAGTGGTAGCAAGAGCTATACCCACATGTTTTAAGCTAAACATTAAAGCTATTGAAAAAATAATATTAAATATCAATGCAACAACAGCTATTTTTACCGGAGTTTTTGTATCTCCTCTGGCGTAAAATGTAGGAGCAAACGTTTTTGTTAAAGTAAGCGCAGGTAATCCAAGAGCCATCACAAGCAAAGCAGGAGCTGTTTGAGACGTATCAATGGCCGTAAAATGTCCATGTTGAAACAATGTTTGAATTATAAGACCGTCAAGACAAACCAATCCAACGGTTGCAGGTAAGCTTAATAACAAAGAAAATTCAATTGCTTTATTAAGAGAAATATACGACGAGACTGTTTCTTTATTTTTTATGTGTCTTGATAAAGTCGGAAGTAGAACTGTTCCAACAGCAACAGCAATCGTTCCTACTGGAAGATGAAAAATCCTTGTCGCATAGTAAAGCCATGAAATAGATCCCGAAACCAAAAATGAAACCAAAAACGTTCCTATCAAAATGTTTATTTGATAAATCCCAGCGCCAAAAAGACCAGGAACAACTCTTTTTAAAAATTCTTTTAATTCAGGAGAAGGAGATTTAAAAACTAACTTAGGACGTAATAATCTTAATTTTATTCCCTCTTTCCTTACTTTATAATAAAGCCAAGTTAGCTGCAAAATCCCTGCAAACAAAATACCATAACAAAGAGCATAAGCTTCATTTTTAAAATATGGAGTTAAAAATAACAAAAACACTATCATACATAAATTTAAAATCGTAGGAGTGAAAGCTGCGGCTGCAAATTTATCAAATGAATTCAATATCCCTGCAAGCAATGAAAGTAATGATATCATTATTAAAAATGGAAAAATGATCCTTGATAATTCTATTGTTAATTCCATTTTTCCTGAAACTTCTATAAATCCAGGAGCCAGCGCAAAAACAGCCAATGGCATCGCTATTTCCAATATTATTGTAAAAAATAACAAAATATAAAATAAAAAAGAGATAACTTCGCTTGCAAATGATTTTGCTTGTTCTTTATCTGACTCATACGTAGAACTAAAAATAGGCACAAATGAAACACTAAATGCTCCCTCTGCAAAAAATGACCTAAATAAATTAGGTATTCGATATGCAACAATAAATGCATCGGCAAGAGTTCCTGCACCAAGATAAACAGCTATAAAAACATCTCTGACAAACCCAGATATCCTGCTTATCATTGTAAAAAAACCAAAATTTAGTGCGGAACGAAATATAGACATTTTTTATATATAGCTACCTTTTCTTAAATAATAGTGAACTATCGCCATATGAATAAAATCTATATTCATTTTTTATTGCATGAGCATATGCTGATTGCATTTCATCAAGTCCGGCAAAAGCACTGACCAACATAAATAATGTTGATTTAGGTAAATGGAAATTTGTCATTAACATATCAACCGATTTAAATTCATAACCAGGAGTTATAAAAATGTCCGTGTAATCATTAAATTCGTTTATTTGTCCGTTTGCGTCTACTGCACTTTCTAACAATCTTAAAGAGGTTGTGCCAACACTTATAATCTTATTACCCTTTACCTTAGCTTCATTAATTTTTTGTGCTGATTCTTTTGATATAATACCATATTCAGAATGCATTATATGGTCGTCAGTATCTTCTACTTTTACTGGTAAAAAAGTGCCACCACCAACATGTAAAGTTAAAAAAACAAGTTCTATCCCTTTATCTTTTATTTTTTGCAATAATGTTTCTGTAAAATGAAGTCCCGCTGTTGGAGACGCTATTGCGCCTTTTTCTTTTGCATATACGGTTTGATAATCTTTTTTATCTTGCTCGTCTCCGTACCCTTTTCTGATATAAGGAGGGAGAGGAACATTACCACAATTTGCCAGATTTTCCATAAACTTAGCTGAGTTGGTTTTAAAATCCAAAACCACTGCACCTGTTTCTTTTTTTTCAACAACAAAGGCTGAAAAATCTTCACCAAAAATAATTTCATCGTCAGGTTTTAATCTTTTAGAATTTTTAATTAAACATTCCCAAGTTTCTGATCCTGATTCCAATCTTTTAAAAAGCGTTACTTCTATCTTTGCTTCGCCTTTTTTTCCAAAAATTCTTGCTGGGATAACTTTTGTATTATTAAAGACCATAACATCCCCGGAAGATAAATAATCCAATAAATCTGTTACTTTTTTATCTTGTTGTTGATGCTGATTTACCACTAACATTCTTGATGTATCTCTTGGAGACACAGGATGTTGAGCTATTCTTTCTTCTGGTAAAATAAAGTCAAAAACATCAGTCTTCATAATCGTCTTCAAACATATAATCGTCATCTTCATCACGAGCAAACGATCCGTCGCCTTCAAAAAATTCTGATAACATTTCTTCAAAATCTTCGAACTCATCTACCATTTCAAGTTCTTCTTGATCAACAATTTCATATAATTCTGTTTCACGATTATAAACAAGCAAACTGCTTCTATTATGGCCTAATAATAATAATTTTTTATCGTCATATTCTTCTAAAAACTTTTCATTTGCAGTAACTAAATCCAACATTCTTTCTTCTTCTACTGCATTTGTTCCATATAAAGATATATATCCATACACTAAACCATTAGTCAAATGTAAAAATTCTATGTAATCATCTGGTAATCCAGATAATTCCTTTTTTAAAAAGAATCCTTGCGTTGCCGATAATGATTGAGATGTTACTGGATGCATTAACACAGCTTGTTCATCGTTTTCTAAACTATCTATTAACTCTTCTATCATACTTCCTCCTATTTTTTTATAGACATCTTTATTTTATTATATATATTAAAAAATTATTAACCAAATATTAAATTTTAGAGTTTCTTTATATGAATATTTCTTCTCAAAATATTAATCTAGATATTAATTTAAACAGAGTTTCAACAAATTCAAGAACTTTTTCTAAAAATAATCAAAGTTCTTCTGTTCAAAGTAATGAATCAACCCCTTTAAGAGAAAGCCCTCTTGCCGTTATTAATGGTGATAATTTCGTAATAGTTGATGGTCAAAAATTAAGCTTGTCCGCGCGTAGAGGTACTTATTTAGACATTTTTGTTTAAAACACTTTTAACCGTTTTTGCTATTATAGCAGGCGATTCCAAAACCGTCATTCCTGCCTTATAAAGTTTTAATTTTTTTTCATCACTATTTAAATATTTTTCACCTAGCACCTTTTCTTGATATGTTGCTTTCCCTTTAAAATCGTAAAAAGATCCCGCCATATATATTACAACAGGTTTTTTATACTTATTATCAAGACGGCTATAATAATCTGCCAAATTTTCTTCATCAAAACCAGAAATATTAGCCAATATTACCACTATTTTTGTATTGTTATCCCTTACCATTTCCTTGAAGGCATTAACTAGATCCATACCTTTTATCACTTCTGAACCTAGACTTATAGCTGTTGAAAGTCCTAAATTTTCCGAGCTTAGTTGGTTTAATATTGCAAAAGTTAAAGATCCATGCCTAGTTATAAGTCCTACGTTACCTTTTGATGCTATCTTGTCAGGAATAACCCCTATTTTACAACGTAAAGAAGGTATTATCAGACCAAGCGAGCTTGGCCCTATTAAAATACTTCCAGATCCTTGTAATTTTTCTTTTACCTTTACCATGTCAAGAACTGGAATTCCACCGACCATACAGACTATGATTTTTATTTTTACTTCCAACGCTTCAAAAATTGCAGATACTACATTTTTTTTGGATCCATAAATTACACATACGTCCACACTTTTCTTTTTGACTGCTTCCTTTATCGTATCAAAAACATCTACTCCTAAATATTTTTGACCACCAGCGCCTGGTTGCACTCCTGCTGATATATTTGTGCCATAAACTATTGCTTGTTCTGTGTAAAAACTGCCTTGTTCCGTTTTGATTCCATATGAAAGTATCCTTGTTTTTTTGCTTATACCTAGCTTCATTTTGACCTTTCAATACTATTAACTACTTGTTCTGCTGCTGTTGCCATATCATCAGCTATTATCATAGGTAAACCTGAACTTTTTAATAAATTTTTTGCAATATCTTCATTCGTTCCACCAAGACGAATTACTAATGGAATTTCTAAAGAAAGTTCTTTTAATACTGATATTATTCCTTTTGCAACTTCATCACAACGAAGTGATCCACCATATACATATATTAATAATCCATCAACATTTATACTGCGTAAAACCAATTGAAAAGCTTTTGCAATCTTAGTTTGATTTGCGTTCCAGCCTATATCGATTAAGTGAGCTATTTCGCCGCCTCCCAAATTTATCATATCAGCAAGAGCAAGACCCAAACCAACCCCATTAGCCATAACACTAATATTTCCTTTAAAAGGAATATACCTGACATCCCATTTATAAGCCAGTTCTTGTTCGCCTGACATTTCAGACAAATCAATCATTGATGAAATTTCTTTTTGTCTTGAAAGTGATGCGTCATCAAAAAATACATCAACTTCTTTTACCAATAAATCGCCTGATTTTGTGATGATTAATTCCGTTACTTCTATTTTAAGAGCATCGATTGCAACCAGCGCTTTATATATCGATTTTAAAAGCTCTTTTCCTTGCATTACATATTTTGGAGAAAGTTTAAAAACCTCAAAAATCCTTCTAAATGATGAAATCTTAGGTCGAGTTGCTGTTGTTATTTCTTCATACACAAATTCTTTTTTATCAACATCTAGTGAAGATATTATCACTAATGATTGCTTTTTAGAATCTACCATAACACTTAAATACATAGATTTTTCTATGTCATATGCTTTTTCTACAAAAACTTTTCTTACTTCATGCTCTTCATAATCGTCATCAAAAAGAGTATTTCCCAACATGAAAGAAGCCATTTTTTCAACTTCTTTCGGAGTTTTTACATACATCGTTTGCGCAACTTCATTAGATGCTTTTAACGAAGAAAAAACAGCATTCTTTTTTACCTTTGAGCTTTGAGCTTTTATATAAAAACCCTCATCTTTTAAATTACTTGCTATATCAAATGCTTCTTTTGGAGTATAGGCAATTTTGCCAGATACTAAATCTACTCCGTGCTCTGATAGAAGCTTTTTTGCTTGATATTCGTGCAATTTCATGTGGGATTACATCTCGCTACAAATTACTTCGATTAATTCTTCTTTTATATTTTCTGCTTCTGCTATTGGAATTTGACATGTCCCAGCATTGCGATGTCCTCCACCACCATAACGTAACATTATTTCACCAATATTGGCTTTTGATCCTTTATTAAATATAGATCCGCCTACTGCAAATACCACTACTTCTTTTTGTTTACCCCAAAACATGTGCATTGACACTTTCATCTCTGGGAATAATGCGTATGCCACAAACCTATTTCCTACAAAAATTGTTTCTTCATTCCTTAAATCTATCATACCCAATCCATCTTTTACTGTTGTACAAGTACGTAACTGTTGAATGAATTTTTGTTGGTGATTATGATATAAATCTGCCCTTTCTTTTATATCTGGCATATTTAAAATTTCTTCAATAGATTTTGATTGGCAATGAGAAATAAGCTCTTTCATTAATTGATGGTTAGGCGTTTTAAAATGTCTGAAACGTCCGAACCCCGTTCTTGCATCCATTATGAACCCCAATAAATCCC
Source organism: uncultured Lactobacillales bacterium (assembly GCA_964369365.1). GTDB lineage: Bacteria > Pseudomonadota > Alphaproteobacteria > CAYJES01 > CAYJES01 > CAYJES01. The sequence goes on from CAYJES010000012.1 coordinate 13,327, forward strand.
AATCTTTTGGGTTTAATACTTGTTCTAAAGAAAATCCAGCACTATCCGCCCTGTCCACTGCTTCTAACATTTCTTCTGATATATTTGGAAATCTTTCCTTTCCGCCAAAACTTTCCCATACTACACGTGCTGCTGATGGAGCATTTGGATCAATCACCCAGTTTTCTTTGTCACCTCTGATACGGATAGTTTCACTTAAATGATGATCAAAAACAAGCAACGCATTTTCAGAGTAAGGTAAATTTGTCGTTATGTCTTTTTCACTTATCGCTATTCTTCCTTCTTGAACATCTTTTGGATGTACAAAGATAATACCACTTATCATACCTAATTCTTTCAGTAATAATGCACATACTAAACCATCAAAATCACTGCGTGTTACTAATCTAAATTTATCTTCTGACATTTTTATCCCCTAATTATTTTCTTCTATATTATATTCAGGAGATGTTAAAACCATTAACATTTCCTCTTGTACTTGTTTCATTTTATCTGCATTTATTTGACATGTGCCTGCTTGTTTATGTCCGCCACCGCCATATTTTAACATCAATTCTCCTATACGTGCTGTATTTGTATTATTGAAAATTGAACGACCAACAGCAAAAACGCCTATTTTATTAATCGTTCTCCACATATTATGAATTGAAACATTTATTTCTGGAAATAGAGCGTAAATTAAAAATCTATTACCAGGATATATTACATTTTCATTTAAAAGATTTATTATGCCCACATTTTTATAAACTGTTGTACACCTTTTCAATTGTGATCTAAATTCATCTTTATATTTATGTAATATTTCTACTCTTTCTACTACATCAGGATGAGATAATATTTCATCTTTTGTCATTGTCATGCACATATCAACCATTTCCATCATTAATTGAAAGTTTGATATTCTAAAATCTTTGAAACGACCCAAACCCGTGCGTGCGTCCATAATGAAGCTGAGCAAAACCCAACCTTGAGGGTCTAATATATCTTCAATTGTGAAGTCAGCACTGTCTGATTTATCCACCGCTTCCATAAATTCATCATCTATATCAGGAAAGCTTTTTTTGCCACCAAACATATTCCAAACAACACGAGTAGCAGATGGCGCTGTTGGGTCAGTTATGTAGTTATGCTTTCCTTCTCCTACCCTTTTTATCTCGCTTGAATGATGATCAAAAGAATAATGAGCATTAGGAGAGTACGGCAAATTTGTTGTTATATCGTTCCTATTAATCTCTACTATCCCATCTTGAACATCTTTTGGATGCACAAACTTTAATTCATGAACTAATCCCAATTTTTTCAACAAAACAGCACTAGCGATACCATCAAAATCACTGCGAGTTACCAAACGAAATGTTTCTTTTTCAAAAATTTCAGTGTTAACCATCTTCTGTTATCTCTTCTATTAAAATATCTTTTATTTCTTCTGCTGTTCCATTATCTACTTGGCAAGTTCCAGCAGCTATATGACCGCCACCGCCATATTTTAACATCAATTCGCCTATATTTGCGCTAGATGTTCTATTTATTATAGATTTACCTACTGCAAATACTGTATTTTTCTTTTCTTTTCCCCATATTATATGCATAGACACATTCACATCTGGGTATAATGCGTAAATTAAAAAACGGTTTCCTGTGTAAATTATTTCTTCGTTACGCAAATCTATAATTGCTAATTTTGAATGAATTTTTGTGCATTTTCTTAATTGGCTTTCAAAATCTTTTTGATGGGCAAAATACATTTCCGTGCGTTCTTTTATATCAGGAAGTTCCATAATGCGTTCTATTGGCGTATCTTTACATATATCTATAAGATCCCTCATAACATCAGAATTAGAACGATTAAATTCAGAAAACCTTCCTACGCCTGTTCTTGGATCCATTATAAAATTTAATAACACCCAACCAGAAGGATTTAAAATTTCTTCTTCTGTATAATTAGCACTGTCGGCTTTATCAACTGCATCTAATATTTCTGGGTTTATGTTTGTAAATCTCTTTGCCCCGCCGTAATAGTTATATACAACTCTAGCAGCAGAAAGGGCACAAGGGTCAATAACATGCTTATCTTTACGTCCAACTCTTAAAACCTCACTTAAATGATGGTCAAATGCCATATGAACTCCATTTACATATGGAAGATTTGCTGTTATTACTCCACCACTCACATCAACTTTTTCATCTTGAACATCTTTTGGATGAGCAAACATTATTTCTTCTACAACCCCTATAGACTTTAAAAGCATTGCACAAACAATCCCGTCAAAATCATTACGAGTTATTAATTTATATTTAGGTTTTTTGTTTTCTTTTTCCATGTTTACAACCCCTAACTTTTCAAATCATTATCATCTTTTTCTTTTAATTGCAAATCTTCGTCAGAAGTCGGAGAGTTAAAAGAAAATTCTTCGTCTTTTGTTGTAGTTTTTATATGCATTACTTGATGACGATAAGGAATTTGAATATTTTCTTCTTTGAATTTTTTAACAATGCTATACCTTACATCACTTGATATTAAAACAGAATCATTAATATCTGATACGAAAAATCTTAATTCAAACTTCATACTATCTTCATCAATGCCCAAAAATATAACTTGTGGTTGAGGCACAAATAAAACCTTGCTGTTGTTTGATGCTATTGTTAATAAAATTTCTTTTATTTGTTCAACATTTGATTTATAAGATACAGATACTGGAATATCAACCCTGCCGTAATGATTGTTATGGGTCCAATTCAACAATACATTAGATATAATTTCTGCATTAGGCACAAGTATACTTGCCTTATTAAACGTTTCTATTTCTGTTGCCCTAAAACTTATTCTACTTACTACGCCTTCGTTTCCATTTATAATAATCCAATCGCCAACTTTTATAGGGCGTTCTAATAAAATTATTATTCCAGAAACAAAATTATTTACGATGTTTTGTAAACCAAAACCAATACCAACTGATAATGCACCTGCTACTATGGCTAGATTTGTAAAATTTATGCCTAGTACAGATATCGAAATGAAGAACCCCATTATCATTCCAATATAACCAATACCAGCAGATAAAGAATCTTGCAAAGAACTTTCCATATCTGTTGCTGGGAAAATTTTACTTCTTAACCATCTTTGGGTCCAAGAAAATATCCTCACTATTATTAAAAATACTACAATAGCCATAAATATATTAATCAAAGACACTGTAACGCCACCAACAGAAAAACCAGTTGCAAGCGCTTTACCAGTATTTACAATATCAGTCCTTGGTACACCCCATAATGGTAAAATAAAATAAACGCCTGTGCAAAATAATGATACGTCAAGTAATAACATCAACCAAAAACGAAACACTTTTAATCTTTTCGCGCTGAAACCTAAACCTGTTGTTGCGTATTCTGAATTAATGAAAAGTAATGTTGTTTCATGGAAAAAACCACGTAATACTATTAATAAGCTTAGTCCTATTGTTGAATATAAAAGTCTTTTTAGTATAAAGTCACCAAAACCTACATAACCTAAAAATGATGCCACAGCACTTATTATAATTACTAATGATATTATATTTCTGGCCATCATCCAAAAATTTATACCTTTACGCGTTGGTTTTTGCGGCTCTGAAGATTCTTCGCCTTCTTGAACTGTCTTTTTTTCACGCTCCCATAAATTTTTTCGCAATAACATTAAACTTAAAAATGCCTCTATAATATTCATTATCACTGTGAAAAATGCTAATGAAAATTCATTTGATTTCATTTGGTTTAGTATATTAAAGAAAAATATATGAAACCCGAAAACAACCCCAAGTATTAAAATTATCCTATATACTTTTTTTGTTTGGTTCTGACTTAATGTAGTTAATCGCCAATTTATCATATTCGGTGAAAATATAGCCTTAGCAAAGCTATGTATCAATACTAAATACATTAACACTGCTATACCACCAAGAATAACCGCATTTAATACCCCTTCTATTCCGTGAGAATATTCAGCCAACCAATAGTAAACAAGACCAAGTATAACTGCTGGAAATATACCATTTGATACAGCTTCTATAAATGCCGCTATTAACTTGTTTGTGTATGATGGCTCTTCTATATCATTTCTGTAATTAAAATGTTTCAAAAATATTCTTTTAACAATAACCATTACAATTAATATAAGACCAGCACTTGTTAATAAATATATGATGTTAGATAATGATTCATACTCTTTATCTTTTATTTGTTTTAACGTCCAAAAATATGGCTCTGTTACTGTGAAATAAAAAGCAGAGCCTATGTCAGGAACTGCGTTTTTTATGAAGTCAGGAGAAAATGGAAATGTATGTTTTATTTTAACATCTGAAAGTATTCTATTTTTTGTAATTTCATTTAATTTCACATCTAAATCATCAACCTTAGCCAACATTAAATTTAAATCTACTGATGACGCTTGTAATTCATTTATTTCTTTATTTAAATCGTCAATTTGCTTTTGAACTTGCGGTGGCGGAGTTTTAACATCTTTTATCGCTGCATTAACAACACCTAAACTCTGTTCTAATGCTGTCTTTTTAATATTAATAGATGTTATTTCAGAATTTATGTCTGTCCTAATTTTTCCGATTTGTTCTCTATATTTTGCGACTTTTAATCCATCAGAATTTTTTAAATCTATCTCTATTTGATTTATTTGTTTTGCAAAAATATCCTGATTAGCAAATGCTGGAACCGTTGCTATTATTAAAAAGACGAATATTAAAGAAAGAAATTTTTGCTTCATTATCTTTTTCTTCCCTTTGATTCTTGGAAGCTAATCTTAGCTTGTGTTGCAGCTATTGACGGGGCTTCTATATTTATTTCAAAATCAACCGTTTCACCAGGGGTTAATGATTTTACTGGGGCTCTTGCTGCAGTCTTTTGAATTAATTTTCCTTCTGAATTATATAGGTTTAAAGCAAAATTTGGAACCTCTCTTACCTTGCTAGACTCATTAATTAGCGTACCTTCTACTATTAAATAATTTATATCATCTACTATTAATTTTTCTTTTGTTATTTCTTTAAATGCAAGACCTTCACCAACTACATCAAATGAAATTCCTACCATTTCAAAGCTTGATTGTAGTTGTGGGTATTTAGAAACGATATAAAATCTGCCTATATAAATTGCTACAAAAATCGATGCTACAAAAAACAATATGGCCATCAAAGTAGACTTACCCTTTGATTGAGTAGATGAAAAATCTTCTACTTCGTATAAAGAGCTTGTACTTACTTGCTTTAATTGGTCTGGAATTTCAGCTCCCTGATTAAATTCAGACGACGCTTCTGATGGTTGTTGTTCTTCGCCATCGTTATTTTCTGTATTTTCTTGTTCACCTTCTTCAGAATTTTCGCTGTTTTCTTGGTCTGATAAATTTTCTTCTTCTACTTTTTTTATTTCTTCATCTTCTTGTTCATTTGTTAATTCTGGTTCATCTGTTAATTCAGGCTCATCTGTTAATTTTGGCTCAACAGATTTTTCTTCATCTGATTCATTGGAAGTATCTTTATCTAATTCAGCAGATGTTTCAGAATCTAGTTTACTTTCGCTTTCTTCTTCAGATGGTGTTGCATCAGAAGATTCATCATTTATTGATGGTTCTTGTGGAGTAATTTCTTCCTCTGCTGGTGTTGGTTCTGGTTCTGACAGAATTTCTTCCACTATTGGAGCAGGGGCAGGAATTGATGCTTCTTCAGCAACAGGTTTTTGTGCCATCCATACGTTTCCACAATTCACACAGCGAAATTTCTTACCTTCCGCAGGGACGAGGCTTTCATCAATATTGTATTGCGTTTGACAGTTAGGACAAGAAATTATCATTTTTTTTCCCTTGTAACTTGTTTTTAATTTTTTTTTATTATAGTATAATAATACGAGTTAACAAGTTATGAAAGTATTTTTTCTTTTATTTAATTATTGCAAAAGGTTTTTTATTGTTAAACAAAAAAATAAATCAAGGTCCTGTCATCCTAGAATCAATAGGTTTACGCTATGATGCAGGCAAAGAAATTTTAAGTGATGTTCAACTTACCCTTGAACCTGGATCTTTTCATTTTTTAACAGGGGTCAGTGGTGCTGGAAAGTCTTCTTTATTAAGTCTTATGTACTTAGCTCAAAGACCTACACGTGGCCAATTAAGAATTTTTAATGAGGATGTTTCAAACGCAAAAAGAAACACTTTATCTGAAATTCGCTCTAAAATAGGAGTTGTATTTCAGGATTTCCGTTTACTTAATCATTTAAGCGCTTTTGATAACGTGGCATTGCCTTTACGAGTTAATGGATTTAGCGAAAGCGAAATTCAAAATCACGTAACAGAATTACTTGATTGGGTTGGTCTTAAAGGTCATATGATGGCTAAACCAAAAACTATGTCAGGCGGGCAACAACAACGTGTCGCAATTGCAAGGGCTGTTATAAATAAACCTTTCTTAGTGCTTGCCGATGAACCTACTGGTAACGTTGATGATGAAATGGCTAAAAAAATTCTGCATTTATTAATGGAACTTAATAGACTTGGAACTACCGTTGTTATTGCCACCCACAGTGAAAATTTAATTAAAAAATTTGATTTTCCTATTATTAATCTTGAAAATAGAAGAATTTCTGTCATAGAACAAAAATCGTTCTTTCCAGTAAGGAAGGTTTTTTAATATGATAAAAAATTATAAAAAAATATCGCCTTTCGCACCAGACTCTTCTAATTATTTCTTACCTTGGATGGTTATGATTATGGTATTTTTAGCGGTTCTTTGTTGTTCGCTTGCCATATCATTGGAAAAAGCATTAACAAAATGGGAAAATTCTATTACTGGATCTATTACTATTCAAATTATGCCTTCTGAAAAAGAATTAGAAAATAAAAATGAATTTATGAAAAATCTAGAAAACCTCGTTACTTCTCTAAAAGGAACTCCTGGAATCAGAAATGCAAGAATGTTAGATGAAACAGAAATTAAAGCTCTACTTGAACCTTGGTTTGGAACAAATGAATTAATTAATGATCTACCTATTCCTATGGTTATTGATGTTACTTTAGCTGATGATATAGCTATTGATTTGGCTGTTTTAAAGTCATTAGTTTCTTATAATTCAGAAAGTGCTTCTATTGATATACATCAAGCTTGGCTTAAACATCTTACAAATCTTATTTCTAGCGTTAAAATGCTTGCTTTTGTTATTCTAATAATCATATTAAGCTCTACTATTGCTCTTGTTATTTATGCCACTACTACAAATGTTGCATTACACAAAAAAGTTATTGATTTATTACACCTCATCGGCGCTAAAGACAATTATATTGCTAGTCAAATTTCATTTAAAGCTTTTGTATTAAGTCTTAAAGGTGCTGTTGTTGGATTTTTAATAGTCATACCTTTTATTTTTATCATCGGTCATTATATCAAAAATTTCGATCCTTCATTAAGTAATACTGTTGCTCTGGTTTCAAAAGATTGGTTTGTTCTTTTTTCTTGTGCTATATTTGCTTGTGTCGTTTCTGGAATTTCTGCTTATATAACTGTTATTAAAAGATTAAAGAAAATGTTATAAGGTTTTTGAATGAAAAAAATTCTTTGGTTTATAGCTTTTATTATTTTTTGTTTATGGATCGTAAATTTTTATGATTTCGTTTCCTATGTTTATAATAAAACAAATCAAACAGCAAAAAAATCAGATATTATAGTCGCACTTACAGGTGGAGCTAATCGTGTTGATGAAGCTTTTACGCTGCTTAGAAAAGATATGGCTGATACTCTTTTTATATCAGGAGTTTACAAAGGAACAACTTTAAAAGCAATCTCTTCTGATGTTATTCCTGACAAAACTATTATTCTCGGAAAAGCTGCTAAAAATACACTAGAGAATGCTCAAGAAATAGCTAATTATGTCGCTAGAAATAACCTCAAATCTATAATTCTTGTAACTTCTTCTTATCATATGAAAAGAGCCATTCTTGATGTTAAAACTTTTATGCCAGATGTGGTGATTAGTCCTTATAATGTATACAGCAAGGCTATCTATCCTGATAAATGGTGGGGTTGGCCTATGACCGCGTGGCTATTATTATATGAGCATACTAAATATAACTTAGATTTAGTCAGACATTTTACTTATTCTGCTTTTGATATAGACTATGATAAAATAACTTCTTTAGAGGACCAATACCTATGATTAAACTTCGCGCTTATTTATTCAGCTTTATATTTATGTTTGGAACATTGTTGTGGTGTATTATTATGTCTCCAATCATGCTTGTCCCTTCTAAAAAAATTGTGCTTTGGGTACCTCATATTTGGTCTAAGGTCTCTATGTGGCTACTCAAAGTAATTGTAGGACTTAAATACGAATTAAAAGGTTTGGAAAATATTCCTAACAAACCTTGTATCATGGCTTGTAAACATCAAAGCGCTTTTGAAACTTGTGTTTTTCATGCTATTTTTCCTAGAACTGCTTACGTATTTAAAAAATCACTAGGTATGATTCCTTTTGTTGGTTGGTTTATGCATGCAGCAGGAAGTATTTCTGTGGATAGAGGTTCTGGGGCTGCAGCTATGCGTTCTATATTAGATGGAACAAAAAAAAGATCTTCTCAGGGATTTAATATTGTTATTTTTCCAGAAGGCACGAGAACAAAAGTTGGCGAAAAAACAACCTATAATCCTGGAATTTCTTTTTTATATAATAACCTTCCTGATGTTCCTGTTATTCCTGTTGCTATTAACTCTGGGCTATTTTGGCCACGTTATTCTTTTTTAAAATTACCTGGTAAAATAACAATAGAATTTTTGCCTGCTATGGAAAGTGGATTATCAAAAAGAGAATTTGTTAATAAACTAGCCGATAATATTGAAAGCGTTACAGCTAAACTTGTTGACGAAGGCAAAAAAACTTTACCTGAAAAATATAGATAATTAAGACCATTCACCACAAACTGTATGCCAGCTGGATATAGCTGACACTACTGCTGTTTCTGCTCGTAAAATACTTCCCTTTAATGATATTACCTTTACAAATGGATACGATTTTATAAATTCTCTTTCTTTTTTTGAAAATCCACCTTCTGGTCCAATTAAGAATGCAACTTTTTTATTTTCTGATTGCTCATAAATCGATTTTGGTGATATTCCTGACATATCTTCATCTAAAAAGTATAAAACCCTATCAGGAGGAAAACTTTTTAACGTATCGTTAAGTTTTTTAATATCTTCCACCTGTGGAATCAACAACCTTCTGCATTGTTCGGTCGCTTCAATAGCGTTTAGGCACATTTTTTCCCTGTTTGTGCGTGAAGTATTGGTGTACTCCGTTTGTATTGGTTGAAACAATGAAACGCCTAGCTCTGTGCCCTTTTGTATAATAAAATCAGTATTATCCTTTTTTACAGGAGCAAATAATAACCATATATCGCAGCCGAATCCTTCATTTTCTCTTAACTTTTCAATTGGCTCAATTAACTTACCGTTAAGTTTTGCAGAATACTCTCCATCCCTTCCATTAAACACAAAAAAGATGTCATTTTCGCCTATTCTCATCACATTTTTTAAATAATGAAATTGCTTTTTTTCTATTTCTATTAACTTGTTGTTAATAATATCTTTTTCTATATATATTCTTATCAAAATCTTCTCTTTTTCATATAAAATTTAACAAAATATCGCAGCCGAATCCTTCATTTTTTCTTAACTTTTAATTTACGCTATTAACTTGTTGTTAATTATCTATTTTTTATTTATGTTTTATTAAAAAATTCTTACTATTTTATATTATCACACCTTTATTAAATTTCACAGTTTCAATATCAAAAAATTCTTTAATTTTTCCACCCCTATCAATTTTTATCTGGCCGGTATAAGTTGTTGATGACAATGTTGAATAAAATAAATTTTCGATTTCTTTATCAAGATCTTCATTAAATTTATCTTCTACTCGTAAAATTAATTTAAAGCTTTTATTTTTTCTGTTTGCCAGACCATCAAATTGAATAAACCCCAAAGTGCTCATGTCACACTCTACCAAAAATCTGACTTGATTTCTTTGTTCTTGAGATTTTTTTTTGTTTTCGTCATCTTCTTTTACTAATAATTTTATATTATCAACAGCGCCGTTATTCAATACAGGAATAGATGTTTCGCGCCAATTAGCACCCTCCGAATCTTTTTTTACCGAAATGCTTTCAGAAATATCAGATGCTATAGCTTTTAAAATTTGATCGCCCTGAGGCCTTTCTTGCAAAAATTTGAAATCTTCAGCTGGTAAAAATTCTGTTATATTATTTTTAGGCAAACTTTTAATCATTTTAAATAAATTCACTAAAAAACTATTTTCATTTTTTATTGCATCAGGAAATGTTGAAAGAGATTCTTTTAATATTGGCAACTGCTCTTTACTTGAAAAAGATTCTAATAATTGTTTTTGCAGAGAATCGCTTTTTTCTGTTTTAAAAAAATTTACTAAATCATCTAATGAAGACCATAATTTTGATTCTACTATATCTGTTTTAATAGGATTTTTTTCAATTACTTCAAGTGTTATATCCATTTTTTGTGGTAATTTTAATTCTTTTGGAAAAACAAGAAATAACTCATTAGCTATTTTTACTACTGGTTTTTCCTGCAACTTTAAAGGGAGTATCTCTCCTTTTACCATCTGAGGAGATTGTTCATTTTTAAATACTTTTACATCTGTTTTTTCGCTTGATTCTGGGGTAGTACGAGGAGATTCTAACTTTACTATTTTTACAACCATCGATTCGTTAGTGGAAAAATTAATATTTTGGTAACGAAATGTTTCACGTGAAACTGAATCTCTTTCAAAACCAATTTGATTCTGATGTGAAATTGTTTCTAACTTTGATACTACATCTACTTTTATGGGAGTCTTTCTTATCTTAGAAATGAATTCAAAATCTATATTAACTTTACTTGTATCTTTTATTGAATTTTTGTTATCAGAAATAAATTTTTCAACGGGAATATTGTTTATTTTTGTTATTTTCACAAAAATATTTTTATGGTGGTTTGTTTGTTCTTTTCCTATAACTTCAGTTTTTGATTCTGGTGCGATACTTTTTTTTGCCATTAATGAAGTGTTATCTTCCTCATTAGATTTTATATTCATTTCAGGTATATTTTTAGAAATATTTATATTTTGTGATTGTGGTGTTTTATTATTATCAGTAATTTCAGGAAAAACTTTAAATAACACTTTACTTTTTTCAGGAATATTAATTTTAATAGGCACTTCAAGCGTTTCTTTTGTGTTATCTACAAGTATATTTAAATTATCAGATTTGATGCTCTGCTGTATTGTTCCTGATAATGTTTTTCCTATATTAGCTATAAGAAATTTGAATAAAGATGGGCTGACACTTCCTTGCTTTATCAAAGAAGTGTCTAATTTGCCTAATACTTCATCAATCTTAGTTAATGTTTCTCCAACTATTGATTCAGCATTTGTTGACTGTATAATTAATGGTACGTTTAAGTTTGACATATTTTATTATATGCAAAATTTGTGCCTTTATTTAATTACTGCTTTTCCTCTGGTAGTTCTTCTATTACGGTTCCTGAAACCTCTTCGTCCACTGCAGATATTTCATCATTCATAAGCTCTTCGCCGTTTATACTAACGTCTAATTCAGGAACTTCTGCTGGCATTTCTTCGGTTATTATATTATCTTGATTATAATTTTCATCATATTCTATTGATGCATCATCTGATTCAGTTACTTCATCAAATCCCTCTGAAATATTTTCTGTAGGCATTTCAACAGACTCTTCAAAAAATTCCACATCATCCATCTGTTCTACTTCTGTTGAACCTTCTTCATATTGCGGCGCATCTTCAGATGTTTGAGATTCTTCTTCATCGAAAGTTACTGCAAAACCATCTGCTTCGAATTCTGGGGCAATACCCATTTCTATTTCAGCTCCACCAACATATTCTTCTTTATTATATAATTTTTGAACAACAGTATCAAGCTGTTCTAAATCATCATAAAAAAGTATTAGCTCGCCACCTTTGCCATCAAAATTTATAGTTACTTTTAACCCAGTTTGATTTTCCAATTCTTTTTCTAAAGCAACAATATCATCATCTTTTTGGTATGTTGATTGAGTCTCTTTTGCCACTTTTTTAACAGATTTTTCTACTTGCTTGGTGTCTTCATCTTTTTCAGATGCTAATTTTTCAGTTTGACGTACACTTAAATTTTTAGATATAACTTTTTTAGCTAGCTTTTCAGGTTCTTTTGCTGATAATAATGCTCTTGCATGACCTGCTGATAATTTTCCATCTACTACCAAATCTTTTATTTCTGTGCTTAATCCTGTTAAACGCATCGTGTTTGCAACATGTGAACGGGACTTACCTACCACTTTTGCTAATTCTTCTTGAGTATGGTTAAATTCTTCTAATAATTTTTTATATCCGTATGCTTCTTCTATTGCATTTAAATTTTCTCTTTGTAAATTTTCTATTAATGCTACTTCTAAAACTTCTTGATCTGTAAATTCTCTCACTATTACTGGAACTTTTTCAAGACCAGCTTCTGTTGAACCTCTAAACCTTCTTTCACCAGCTATGATTTCATACTTGCCGTCTGGTTTTTGTCGTACTAATAAAGGTTGTAAAACGCCTTTTTCTTTTATAGATTCTACTAACCCTTGTAAACTTTCTTCATCAAAATGTACACGTGGCTGAAGTGGTGAAATCTCTAACTCTGATAAGAAAACTTCTTTTATAGATGAAGCTGAAGAATCTTTAGTATTTTCATTTACTTTCTCTATTTCTGTTCCTGCAATTGCAGATGAAACTTCTTTATCTTCTCCCAATAAAGCACTTAATCCTCTACCTAATCCTTTTTTTTCTGTTGCCATTATGCTATCTCCTTCAAAATCTGTCTTTCTCTTTTTATTACTTCACCTGCAAGACTTATATACGCTTGAGAACCTACACATTTTAAATCATATAAAATTACTGGCTTGCCATGAGAAGGAGCTTCAGAAACCCTTACATTTCTTGGAATCATTGTATTATAAACCTTTTCTCCAAAAAATTCTTTTACATCATCAGCAACTGCTTCTGATAATTTATTTCTTGAATCAAACATTGTTAAAACTATGCCTTGAATTTCTAAAGCATTATTGAAATTTCTTTTAACTCTTTCTATTGTCTTAACTAAATCTGCCACACCTTCAAGTGCTAAATATTCACATTGAATAGGAACCAAAACAGCATCAGATGCAACTAAAGCATTTATAGTTAACATTCCAACAGCAGGCGGACAGTCTATTATAATATAATCATAAGAATGAGCTCCTGTTTTAAAAGCATTTTTCAAGAAAAATTGTGGATCTTCAACACCTGAAAACTCCAAGTCTACACCCAACAAATCTCTACTTGACGGTACTAATGAGAGATTTGGAATCTTTGTCCAAACAACTGCATCAGATAAGTTTTTTTCACCTATCAACACTTGATATGAATTTATTAAATCTGGGCTTCTATCTACACCCACACTTGTACTTGCATTTCCTTGAGGATCTAAATCAATAATTAAAACCTTTTTACCAACAGCAGACATAGCAGTAGCCAAATTCACTGCTGTTGTTGTTTTTCCTACCCCACCCTTTTGATTGGCTATTGATATAACGCGAGGTCTCTTAGCAGGTCTATCTAATACTTTTAATGTCATTTATCTATTCTCCTTTTTTAAGGTTAAATATTTTTATTATATTTGCTTGATTATCTGTTAAACTTTGTATTTTTTTAAAATCAAAATCATATCTTACTTTTGCTTTTTCGATTTCAATATCGACATTCTTACCCTTCATCAAATAAAATTCTGTTTTACAATCTACTATATTATATGCAAGTGTCAATATTTTTTCTATATCTGCCATCGCTCTTGATGTTACTATATTAAAATCAAAAGGTTTTATTTTTTCTATATTATCATTTAAAACTTGTGCATTTAATGAAAATTTTCTTATTACATCTTTTAAAAAAGCACATTTTCTTTCATCTTTTTCTGCAAGATAAAAAATGTTAGATTTTTCTTCTCTATCTAAAATGGCTAAAATTAAGGCAGGAAAACCACCTCCACTACCCAAATCTAAAATCTTTTTACCTTGAAAATAAGGAAAAAGCTGGACCGAATCGAGAATATGTCTATGCCAAAGATGAGCAACATCACTCTTACTTACCAGATTTATAACCTTTTGCCACTTTAAAAAATGTGTTTCAAATTCTTTTAAATCGTTTAAATTATTTTTAGATAATATGTATTTCATGTTTTTATAATAAACATATTGAAAAAATAATCAATAAAAAAATTGTTTCACGTGAAACAGTCAGAAATGACTCTCAGAATTAAAATTGTTTCACGTGAAACAATTTGCTAAATTTATATGAAATGAGAATCTAATGTGTGATTCTGATTAAATTAAAGAATCAATTGTATGTATTTTAATAAAATCAATCTGTAGGGTTATTTATTATATATATACATTATATTGATTTTGATTCGATACAGAATATAAATATTTTTACCGATTAATTAATAAAAATTAATTATTTCTTCATATTTTAGTTATTAATAAATAGTTTACTATTAAAATATAGTTAACAATATTCTTAATACTAAGTTAATATATAAAATGCACACTTTATAAAAATGAACAAAATATTAATAAAAAAACTTATATATTTATATAACCAATTTTAACTTTTTTTAATAGAATTTACACTTAACAATTCAAATTTTTGAACTTTATAATATCTATATTAAACGCCTTTTTTTTGAAAAAATTATATGTATTTGAATATTTTTTAACATGATTTTTAAATTTATATATATAACTTTTATAGAAAAATAAATTTCAATAGCTACAAAAGTGTTTAACTATTTTAGTTAATTTAATTCTGCTTGTGATGAGTTGTTTTCTCATATTAAAATAATATGCAGATAACTTAAAAAAATATACTCATTAACCTTTTGTTAATGGAAATAAATAATAAAATTGATATAGATTCTTTTTGTTAACTTTTATTTTTTCCTTTTTATTTTTACTAATTAAAAGTTATTTTTTCAAACATTATTTTTTATAATTAATATGAAAAATAATAAAAAAAAGGTCTTTTTTATTTATTAACTTTTTGATATAATTTTTAACAAAGTTAATAGAATATTAATATAATAACAAATGTTTAATTTTTTTGATAACGATATAAAAATTTATTATTAAATTTCCATTAATATAATATTTTCCATCCATAGTATATACGATTTTATATTATGAGTTGGATAAATTTTTTCCATTACTTTTTTATAACTTAGCATTTGTTTTTTGTATGCTTGAGGAATTTCTTTTGCAGATTTAGGCACAACAGAATTTGATTTATAATCAATTATTATAATTTCTTCTGAATTAATTATAAGTTTGTCTATTTGCCCATTTATTATATTATTTTCTATTACAGCACATATTGGAACTTCAGATTGTCCTGGCGTTCTTATTATTGAAACAAACTCTTGATTTTTAGAAAGCTTATCAAAATTGTTAATTATACTTTCTTTTGTCCGTTCTGAAATTTCTTTACCATATCTGTTTAAATATCTGAATATATAATCTTGCCATTTTGATTGCTCTATAACTGGTAAGTACTGCAATATTTTGTGAACCAATAATCCCCTTAAAAATCCTCCTTGGTTTTGAGATAGGGGAGAGTTTGCAATTATTTCATTTTCATCAATATGTGATGGAGAAATAGGTTTTAATATATCATCAACAGGAGCTTTTGTTTTCATCCAGCCTTCTACATCTACGAGGCTTTTCCTTTGCTCTTCCTTACTTATTTTTTCCAATATATTCGGTGGTCTGAACTGAAGAATCAACTTTTCTTCATCTTTAATAAATTTATCGTTATTTAAAGGATTTTCAATAGCAGATTTTACTAATTCATACCAATTTCCCGCCTTTGGATTATTTTTATGCCCATAACCAGATATGTAAAGTTCTTCTGATGCTCTGGTCATTCCTACATATAATAAACGTCTATACTCTTCTTTATCTTTTTCTTTTTTTTCTTCTATCATTTGTTTTAATTGATTAGAAGCCAAACCTGTAGATGGAATCCATAACGGAACGTTTTCTGACCATAAAATTTTAGGCGTTATATTTGACATTCCCGTTGTATCTGGTAAAAAAACTATTGGTGATTGTAACCCTTTTGATCCATGAATAGTCATTAATCTTACGACATTACTATCGTCTTGCTCTCGTTTTATTTCTACATCATCGTTTTCAATAAAATTAATGAAATTTTGCAACGAAGGAATATTATTATCACAATAATTTTTCACTAAATTTAAAAATTCATCAAGAGCATCTAACACTTCTGTCCCCATTCTTGATTGAAAGTTTTCTCTGCCCTTTTTAATACTTAATACATAAGTATAAAGTTCAAAAGGAGTTATAAAATCAGTTTT
>CAYJES010000012.1:29846-50241 GCA_964369365.1 uncultured Lactobacillales bacterium
TCTTTTACCTTTTGCCATAAACTTTTATTGCCTCTATTATATGCTAGATTTAATAAATCGTCTTCATTTATTCCTATTAAAGGACTTTTTAACACTTCTGCTAACGATAAATTATCATCTGGAAATAATAAAAATTTACCAAGCGAAATTAAATCTTCAACCGCAATATGTTCCAACAATTTTAACCTGTCAATTCCTGCGACTGGAATATTTAAAATTTTTAAGTTTCTTATTACTTCTGATGCAAAATCGTTTTTTCTTTGGCGAACCAATATCATTATGTCTTTTGGTTGCAGCTTACGATATTTTCCATGCTCTTTTTTGGAAGTACTTATATATTTATTCTTTAGCAACGAATCAATTTTTATTGCTATTTTATATGCTAACTCTTCTTTTGTTGACAGTTCTTGTGATTTTCTTTCTGGTATTATCCAATCTGGCTTTTCTTTTTCAGTTTTTTCATCTTTTTTAGGATATTCACATAATGGCCAAACTTCTACTTTGCCCATACTTTCATCAAAATAAGGAATATGAACCAAATTTTCATCAGGAAGTAAAACACCATTTCTCGCTGTGTCTTCTTTGAACACCATATCGACAAAATTTAAAATTTCAGGAGTTGAACGAAAAGAAATATTAATTGGTATTTCTTCAAACTTATTACTAGAATCTTTTATTTTTTGTTCGAAATATTTTCTGGATTCATCAAAAGTTTCAATATTTGCGCCTTGAAAACTGTAAATAGACTGCTTTCTGTCACCTACTACGAACAAAGTGCGGTTATTGTCCTCTTTTACACCTGAACCTGAAAAAATCTCTTCTGTTAGTGCTTTTATGATACTCCATTGCTTAGGGCTTGTATCTTGAGCTTCATCAACCAATATATGATCTATACCACCATCCAATTTATATAGCACCCAAGGGGCTATTTCCCTGTTTGCTAATAAAAGAGATGTTTTAGTGATTAGATCATCGTAATCAAGCAAACAATCCTTATATTTATATCCTTCATAAATAGATATTATTTCAAATGCAATAGTTATAAAAGCTAAAGTACAATTATATATATCAATATTGATAAAAGTTTCATATAAATCCAGAACCTTTAAAGAAATTTCCATTTCAATCATGTTTTTTCTTATAGTTTTATCTTTAGTAATAAATATTAAGAAAAAATCATCTATATTTAAATCTCCTGATAAAAAAGACGAAATTCCTTCTATTGCAACCGGAGCAGTTTTACTTTTTTTCTTTTTTTCAAGTTCTATAATTAAATTTTTTAGTTCATTTTTATTATTTTTTTTAAAATCTTCAGCTAGTTTCTCTTTATCTAATATTTCAATATTTAATAGTTTTTTCAACTTTTCTTCTACTATTTTTTTTGAAATATTATCTTTATCACTTAATATAGTTTTTATAGCTTTTATAAAATCATCTTCATTTACAAAATTTGTAATAATATCTAAATTTTCATTATTCTTACTTGCTTCTATTACTTGATTATAAGATTTTTCCAAAATTTGTTGATTTAAATTTTCATCAATTACTTCAAAATATGGCGATACTTTTGCTTCTAGAGGAAATCTTTTTAGTACAGATTGGCAAAATCCGTGAATAGTCATAATTTTCATTCCACCGGAAATTTCCATTATTTCTGCAAATAATCTTCGCGCTTTTTGCATTAATTTTTTATAACCAGATTTTTTTTCTTTAATTAATTTTTCAAAATCTGGATGGAGCTTTGCTAGCGATTTTTCTAGTTTTTCATCATCTATTTCAACCCATTCTATCAAAATATCACTTATTCTTTCTATCATTTCTTTTGCTGCTGCTTTTGTAAAAGTTAAGCATAATATTTTTTCAGGCAAAGTTCCTTGCAACAACAAGTTTAATACTCTATCTGTAAGGATTTTTGTTTTTCCAGAACCAGCAGAGGCTACAACCCAAGAAGATATATTAAAATCTGCTGCCCTTTTTTGATTTAATAACGCTTGTTGTTTCATTATTCATCTTCTCCTTGCAGTGAAGACCACTCTTTTATTCTTTCTAGATGTTCATAATCAGAATATTTAATATCTATTGAAAAATCTGGACGAGCTTCAAAAGGTTTTTTTTGCTTATAAAACGTATTTATAAGGCGCTCTATTCCTTTTTCTGTTCTTTCCATTAACTCTTCTATTGTTATTTCTTTCTTTTCTATTTTTGGTTTTATTTCTTTTGGTATTATTCCTTCATCTTGACCTTTTATTTGATAATAAACTAACATTTCAGGCAATAGCGCTGGAATTTTTTCAAATCCTCCTGAATTTACTATCAAAGCTTCTATTGCTAATTGAGGGGAAATTCCAGATAAAATTTCTTTTTCTGATGGAGGCTTTCCTGTTTTATAATCAATTATTTTTGCACTATCCCCTATTTTATCAATCCTATCTGCTCTTGCCGTTATTTGAACACCTTTTATTGTGATTTCGCCTTTTGATTCGGTATAGGAAACAGTTTTATTATCTCTTTCTCTTAATTCTTTTATGAACCATTCACTTGCACGATTAAATCTTGATAACCAAAAAAATGAAATACCTCGCTCCTTAAAAATTTCCCTTGCTTTATCTTGAATAATTTCTAATCCATTTGCTGGAACAATTTTATATTCATTAACAAACCATTCAAAAACAAAATGAACCGCAGATCCATAATCAGCAGCATTAATCTTTGGTTCTAAATCCTTTAAAGGTTTTAAATCTAAAATATATCTAGCATAAAATGAATATGGGTCTTTCATTAATTTTTCAATAGCACTAACAGAAAGAGAATTTGGCAATTCTATTCCTTTTTGTTCTGCTGCTACTGGTTCTATTTGAATATTTTTTTCTGGCTTATCAAGTATTTCTGCTAAATTTGACCAATTCGTTTTATCCCACATACTTTCTTTTGCTGATTTAGCCGCTATATTAATTACTGCGTCCAATCTTTGCAACCATCTAGAAGAAATATTAGGAGTTCCTCCAGATTTTAAAGATCTTGTTAAATAAACTTCACCTGCCATAAAACAGTTAGAAAAATCAGATGCTGAAATTCCTAATTTTTGTTTGTTTGATGGTAATCCAAAATCCCCGCGCATTTGATAAGACATCCATGGCCCTGCCTCTTCTGTTTTAGGGAACATTCCTTCATTAAGGCCTCCTAGAATCATGATATCTTTATGTTGTAACCTTGATTCCATAGGGCCTAAAATTTCTAGCCTTTTATGTGTATTGTATGGATTTCTTACCAATACTTGATTTTGAAATTGTAAAAATAATTTAGAATAATCAGACAATTTTATTTTAAAAAATTCATGAGCTTCTTGTAAAATTTCAGAAAGTAATACTGAATTTGAAAGCCCTGCTGAACCTTGCCATAATTTTTCAGCACTTATTGCCATTTTTTCAGCAACTTCTATATGTTTTTTTATTAATTCCGATAACTCTATTTCTCTGTCTTGTAATTCTAGTAATGGATTCAGAATCGAAACTATATTTTTAAATTTTTCTTTTAACTCTTCTGATTTTAAAGAATTTTCTATATTTTCTATAGAGTAAACTTTTGTTTTTCCTCGTAATTCTTTTTCAAATTGTCTAGCAATATTCCTGCATTCATCACCAAATCCAGCTGATGTTAAAGGATGTTTTAAAACGGCAAGCAATGATACAGGAGAAGGCATGATACATAAATTCAAAAGTACATTAAAATAAACACCAACAGGCGTTTGACTGAGAGATAAACCAGCAGAATTATTTATATTGATTCCAAACCGTTCCAATTCTAATGATACTTTTTTACCTAAATTAACATCTGTTGTTACTAAGGCTGCTGTCTTTCCTTCTGTTTCTAATGTTTTTCTCATTATAAGGGCTATTATTAATGCCTCTTCTCTATCATCTTTACATTCTATTTTATAAACATTATCAAGAATATCATCAGAAAAATCTTCTATAAATCGCCAATTTTGAGTAAGTTCTACTGGTTTTAATGCCTCTATTATCAAACGTTCTTTATCATTATTAATAGTGTTTGTTTTTATATTTTCGCCCCATTCTTTTACCATAGACCTATTTATATTCATGCTGTTTAAAAACCTTTTAAGACCATATTGATAATGTCCTTCATTAAAGTTTTCAAAATCACTGTCTGAGCTTGTTTTATCTAGTCCTGGCAAAATAACTGTTCCATTTTTAAGATTTGCTATTGTTTGGAGAAGTTCCGAAATAATTGGTTGAGTTGCTGTATTACCTGCTGCAATAACTTTATAATTAGGAGGGTTTTTTTTCCATATTTGTGATAATTTTTTTATTTTATATAGGTTATATTCCCTCGAATCTGACAAATTTTGTTCTTTTAAATAATCCGGATAAACTTTTGAAACTATTTCTAAGAAAGTTAAAACTTCTTGCCAATATGTATTTAAATTTTCTGGTATTATCTTAGTTAAATTTTCCCATGAAAGATTTTCTATTAAAACCTCATCAAACAATGAAGCAAGATCTTTACTTAATATAAATGCTGTATGAGGAGATAAATTTATTCCTTGAGCAATTGATTTTTGCATAACTAAGTTTGATAAAATCATCAACCTTTTAGTAGAAGAAATCGGCGGGTTTATTTCATTTTCTTCATCTTCATCATTGAACCAAAACAAATCATCATAATCAAAAGCATCACCAATAGGCTGAATTTTCGGTAAAATTAACGCTTTTTGATTGGAATATTTTAAAAATGCATCCTTTAAAGAATTACAAGCTCTTCTAGTTGGTAATAATATTAAATATTCTTGCAGCTTTTCTGGATTTTTTTCTATATCTTCTAGTAAAGATAGCGCTATAACATCTAAAAATGATTTTGATGAAGATATATTATAAATGTTGTCCATTTAAACGCTCCGCCAAACCGTTGCTTATTAATATTTTTCTAGCATTTTCAGATATCGCTTCAATTTTTATTTCATGCATATTTTTAGGTAAATAATCTTTTGCTTTTTCAGACCATTCTATGAAACAAATTCCATCTATGAACGCTTCTTCTATTCCTAGTTCATAAATTTCTTCGCCTGATTTTAATCTGTATAAATCAAAATGCCAAATTGAACCTTTTTCTGTTTCATAAATTTGTACTAATGTGAATGTTGGACTTGGTACTGTTTCAGAGGCAATAAAACTTTGCACCACAGAACGTACAAAAAATGTTTTTCCTGCTCCTAAATCTCCATTCATTGATATTATATCAGATGGTTTTAAAATCTGGGCTATTTTTATTGCTATATCCTTTGTGGATTTTTCATTTTCGCAAATTATTTCCACTAATTAATTCCAAAAACTTTTCATCAAAGCAGATGGTTCCTTTTTAGGTTCTGGAACCTTTATTGTTTTCATCCTTTGTTGTTGGTCTTGTTTTAATCTATCCCATTCCCAAGGACTTGAGAAACTTCCTTGCCACATACCTATTTTGCGTTTTTTAGCTTCACCCTCATACGGTACATAAACCATACCGCCTGACACATCAGGTATAGCCCAACCGCCAGCAACCATAAGAGCACCTAAATCATACTCACCTATATTACAAATAACAGGTAGTGCCTTTCCTTTTGCTGGAGCTGTTGATAAGATAGTACATACAGGTTCTTTACCTGATATTTTTTCTTGTAAAAACATTTTAGCAGATCCACCACAATTATAATTTGATCCTATATTACTTTTGCAAGTTTGATCAAGTCTTGGTGCAGCAATCCCAAATAAATAAAACATCTTACTGCCCATTTTAAACATATCGCCAGTTAATGATTGAGCTTGCCCATACAGAGTTTGATTCGGTGGCGGTTCTTTATTACCTTGAATATAACTTAATGCTTTATCTGGGATTAATCCCGATCCATCTGTAAATGCCCCTGATACGTATAAAACCAATGCAATGAAACCTATTATCAAACCTATTGTCAAGGCACATCCTATTAATTCCCATAAAAATTTCATTAAAAATATTAATGCAATAATAGCAATAATAACAAAAATTATACCTACTAAAAAATTATCACTTCTGAATCCTAGTGAACTTAATGACATACTGACAAGTGCGGTTATTGCCAATATTACTTTAAATATAATTCCCATTAGTATCTCCTACTATTTGTTGTTTTTTTTATTATATTGTAATTGCAAAAAAAGGACAACTTAAAAAGTTGCCCTTTTTTTTTAATTATTCCACATTGGGTTTTTTAACTTTTTTAAAAATTCTTGATGATTTTCTAAATCTTTTTCTGGAATCACAAAATTTCTTGATTGTTTTAATTCTTTATTATAACCGACTGTTGATATAGTATATGTTTGTTTCTTATTAATAAAATCAGTCATATCTTCTTTTGTTAATAATAAATAAACATCAGCAAGCAATTCAACGTCTGTTAATGCTCCATGAAGTGTTCTTTTTTTTCTATCCACACCCAATCTATCGCACAAAGAATCCAAAGTATTAGATTTACCAGGATATTTTTTTCTTGCCATTACAAGGGTATCAATGGCTCTTTCAAATGGTATTTCTTTTTTACCTAATAATGATAATTCATGATTTAAAAATTTCATATCAAAAGCAGCATTATGAATAATTAATTCATCATCCCCTATAAACTCTAAAAAACCATCAACAATGTCTTTAAAAAGAGGTTTAGTTTTTAAAAAATCATTTGAAAGTCCATGAGTTTCAAATGCCTTTTCAGAAATTGGAAATTCTGGATTTATATAAACTTGATATTTATTGTCTGTTAATTTATCATCTATTAACTCTACTGCTGCTATTTCTACTATTCTGTCGCCATCTGTCGGACTTAATCCTGTGGTTTCAGTATCAAGAACTAATTTTCTCATTAATTATTCTCTATCAAAGATATAATTTCATCTATTTTATTTGAAACTTCATCTTCACTTACATCTGTGTTTATAACATAATCAGCTCTTGAATTTCTTTCTTCATCATTCATTTGTTTATTATTTAAAAACATAAATTTGTTAATATCCATATTCGGACGATTTTGAATTCTTTTTACCCTTGTATCAAATGCACAATAAATATTAACAGTCTTATCACAATATTTTTGCAAATTAAATTCATATAAAAGAGGAATATCAAGTACTATGAATTTTTTATCTTTATTATTATCAATAAAAGATTCTAATCTTTTTATAAAGTGAGGCATCATATCTTGTTCAACTTTATAAATTTTTGTAGGGTTATTAATTATATTTTCATTATTTAATTTAAGTTCTTTTATAACTTCTTTTGCTATTTCATCCGCATCAAAAACAACAGCATCATATTTATTCTTTATTATTTGGGAAACTGTTGATTTTCCCGCCGCTATCATTCCTGTTATACCTAATATCACCATTTTTATAAACCCCTGTTGTTAATTACCTGTTAATAACTTTTTTATCATCATAAATATAAAAATATTAAATAATTTATTAATATGTGATAAAAATATTCTATACATTGTTAATAATTATGATAACTTTATAAAAGCCTTTTAAAATAAATAATAATACTATTTAATAAATTTGTATATAACTATATAATAAAAAATTATAATAGTTATTAACAGGTATAAACATAAAACAACATAAATAATATATTTATTATTATTTTGATTTTAATTTTTTTGTGAATATAATTGATCGTATGAAAATATTTTTAATAAGTTTAATTTGTGGTTTATATTCTTTTTCAGTGTATGCTGCTGGATGTCCATTTGCAGATGCTTATATGAAAAAAGGTAATGTTAAAGACGCTGTTATAATATACGGCGGTTGTGCCCTTAACGGAGATATAAAATCACAGTATAGTATGGCAAATTTTTATTATCTTGGCAATAACGTTGTTAAAAGTTTTAGTAACGCTTTATATTTTTATAGATTAGCTAGTGAAAATGGTTTTGCTCCGGCTCAGGTTAAGACAGCACTTATGTACTGGAGGGGTGAAGGTGCTAAACAAGATTTAGAAAGAGCATTAGTTTGGCTTATCATTGCTAGTGATGATAAAAAAAATAAATGGTTTTATCCTGCTATGGAAGGTAATATTGCATCTGAAAATCATGACGTTAAAGCAAAACAATATATTAAACAACTAGCACCTTTATTAAATGATAATCAAAAAAGAAATGCCATTAATAAGGCAAGTGAAATAAAATTTAATTTACTAAAACAAAAAGCAAAAGAAATTTTAAATAATGTAGAATATGAAAACTTTATAACTCTTATTAATCAAAATATTAACAATAAAAATAATTTAGAAAAGATTATTTCTGATTTAAAAAATAAATATATAGATAGAAATAAAAAGAATGAAAGTATTTATTAGAACTTATGGATGTCAAATGAATGTCTATGATTCATCTAGAATCGTAGATATTTTTATAAATATGGGTTATGAACAAACAGAAATACCTGAAGATGCTTCAGTTATTATTATAAACACATGCCATATTCGTGAAAAAGCCTCTGAAAAAACTTTTTCTGAAATGGGAAAACTAAAAAAAATAAAAGATAAAACAGGTGCTTTATTAATTCTTGCTGGGTGTGTTGTACAAGCAAGCGATAGTATTATAAAAACAAGATTGCCATACATCGAGATAGCAGTAGGCCCGCAAAGTTATCACAAAATACCTGAAATGTTGGAAAAATCAACAGGAAAAGTAAAAATAAATGCAGAATTTATGATGGATAAATTTACAAGTTTACCTTTACCTCAAAAAAGCGAGTTCATTAATTATGTAGCAGTTCAAGAAGGTTGTGATAAATTTTGTTCTTATTGTGTTGTTCCTTTTACAAGGGGAATAGAATATTCAAGACCTGTTGATGATATTATAAATGAGATAAAAGTAATGCGTGATAAAGGCGCTGTTGATATAATGTTACTTGGGCAAAATGTCAACGCATATCATGGCGAAGATAGCGCTGGTAATGAAAAAAATCTAGCGTATCTCATTAAAAAAACAGCTGAAATAGATGGAATTGAAAGAATAAAGTATGTTACTTCTTATCCATCTCAAATGGATGAAGAATTAATAAAAGCTCATGGGGAAATTGATAAATTAATTCCATTTTTACATCTTCCTATTCAATCTGGATCTGATAAAATATTAAAATTAATGAATAGGAAATATACAACAAAAGAATATTTAAAAATAGTGGAAGATTTAAGAAATGTAAGACCTGATATTGCTTTATCTTCTGACTTTATTGTAGGTTTTTCAGGTGAAACAGAAAAAGATTTTAATGAAACAATGGATTTAATTGATAAAGTTGGTTATGCAAGTTCGTTTTCATTTAAATTCAGTCCTCGTCCAGGTACAAAAGCTTTTGATATAACTGAAGGTGTGGTAAAAGAATCTATAAAAGATGAAAGATTAACATTATTACAAGATAAGTTATCAAAACAACAAGAAAAATTTAATGTTGACTGTATGGGCAGAGAATTAAAAGTATTAATAGAAAATAAACTTAAGAAAAAAGATGAGTTATTTGGAAAAAGTGAATATATGCAAAGTGTTAATATTGTTGCAGATAATGATTTAATAGGTAAAATAGTAAAAGTAAAAATAAAAAAAGCAAATCGTAGTACATTAAAAGGAGAAATAGTTTAATGAAGGCCAAAGAAAAAATTATAGATTTTGAAGATAACAGCGTTTTACAAGTAGTTGTTGGTCCTCAGAACGAAAATCTTAAAACAATTGAAAAAAAGATTGATGTTAATTTAAAACATAAAGGCAACCAAATAGTAGTTATAGGTAAAGAAAAATATATTGCTATGGCGGTTAATGTTTTAGAAAGTTTGTATAAAAAAGCTAAACATGGAAACGATTTAGAAAATGCAGATATTTCAGCAGCTATAAGAATAGCGTTGGGTTCTGATGATATGGTACAATCAACAGAAGTTCAAGAAAACAGAGATTTAGTGTTAAAAACTAAAAAAAGACATATTAATCCTAGATCTAAAACTCAGGCTGAATTTATTGATGCTATGAATAAATATGAAATGGTATTTGGGCTCGGTCCTGCTGGTACTGGTAAAACTTATCTAGCAGTAGCAAAAGCGGTTTCTATGATGATGGAAGGAAAAATTGATAGAATTATCCTTTCAAGACCAGCAGTAGAGGCAGGTGAAAATTTAGGTTTTTTACCTGGTGATTTGAAAGATAAGATAGATCCATATCTTCGTCCTTTATATGATGCTCTTTATGAAATGTTGCCGCAGGATCAAGTTGATAAAAAAATAGAAACAGGCGAAATTGAAATTGCTCCACTCGCATTTATGCGTGGTCGTACGCTTGCAAATTCTATGGTTATTCTTGACGAAGCACAAAATACAACACCTATGCAAATGAAAATGTTTTTAACTCGTTTAGGTGAAAACTCTTGCATGGTTGTAAATGGAGATTTATCGCAAATAGATTTACCAAGAGGTGTTGAATCTGGTCTTGCTCAAGCATATAAAATTCTTCGTTCAATAAAAGATATTGGATTTGTAGAATTTACAGAAGCTGATGTTGTGCGTCACGGTCTTGTTTCTGCTGTTATCAGAGCTTATGATGCTCAATCTAAAAAAGACAGAGGCGATAATTGATAATTGAAACGCTGATTATTATTGAAGACACACGTTTTAATAAAGAAATAACCGATATAGAATTGTGGTGTCAAAAAGTATGTACTAAATCTTGGGAAACTGCTTGTTTATATAATGAAAATTTACCTAAAGAAGAAGTAGAAATCAGCGTTGTTTTAACCGATGATGAAAAAATAAGACAGCTTAATAAAGATTATAGAGGCAAAGATAAGCCTACTAACGTTATTTCTTTTGCTAGTATAGATAGTGAAGAAATAGATAGTGGTTTATTTATTGCTGGGGATATTATAATTTCATATGATACTACATTAAAAGAATCTACTGAAAAAGGATTTAAAAACCATTTTACACACTTGTTAATTCACGGTGTTATGCACCTTTGTGGTTTTGATCATGAAAATGATGGTGAAGCAACAGAAATGGAAAATATAGAAATTGAAATACTTAAAAATTTTGGGATAGCGAATCCTTATTAAAATGGAAAATTTTTTTATAAATCTTATAAAACTTCCTTTATGGAAAAAAAATGTAATAGCTTTATTTGTCGGGGCTGTTACCGCTTTTGCTTTTCCGGGTTTTTATATGGTTGGGATTTTATGGATATCCTTGCCTTTTATATTGTTATTGCAAGATAGTTTAAATACTAAGAAACAATCCTATTGGTTGGGATTTTTCTTTGGTATGGGATTTTACTTTTGTTCTATGTTTTGGTTGTATCATCCCCTAACCCTTATGGATGGTCGATTTTTATGGATGATTCCTTTTGCTTTGATGGGAATTGCAATATGGGGAGGATTTTTTACAGGACTTATTTTTTATGGAACTAGCTTTTTTAAAAAACCTTTTATAAAAATAGTTTCTTTTGCGTTTTTTTGGGCTGTTGTTGAGTATTTCAGGTCTAATTTTATTTTTGATGGAATAGCGTGGAATACTGTTGCTACTGTTTGGGCAAAGAATATAGAAATTGCGCAAATTTCGGCTTTTATAGGTTCTTATAATTTGACATTTCTTACTATTTTTGTTGCGACTTTACCATTTGGATTAAACAGAAAATATTTAATATCTTCTGGTGTTATAATGGCTGTATTATTTATGTTTGGCGAATATAGATTAAATAAATATCAAACTGAATTTTCAGATGTTACATATAAAATTATCCAACCTAATATCTCTCAAGAAGAAAAGCATTCTACTGAAAATAAAAGCATGATGCTTTACACATTAATTAATATGTCTAAGCAAAAAGAGATTACAGATTATGTAATATGGTCAGAGACAACATTTCCTTATCTTTGGAATAGTAAAAACAATTTAAATGTTTTTAATTTTCCAATCAATGGTAATTTAATAACTGGGGTTATGAGAATAGAGCCTAGTGAAGATGATTTTGAAGTGTTTAATTCTGCTGTTGTTTTAAAAAATAAAGAAATAGATTTTGTATATGATAAAACACATTTAGTTCCTTTTGGTGAATATATTCCGTTTAATAAATACTTACCAATTAAAAAAATAGTTCCTGGACAAAAAGATATATCTGTGGGCGATAATAATGATTATGCTTATATAGAAGGAATCGGAAATATAGCAATATCTATTTGTTATGAAATGATTTTTTCTGGAAATTTAAAAATAGATAATGAAAAAGATATAGATTTAATGATAAATATCACAAATGATAAATGGTTCGGAGATACTCAGGCTCCACATCAACATCTTGCTAGTGCTATTTTAAGAGCGATAGAAGAGGGTATCCCAATAATAAGGGCAACTAACTCAGGGATAAGTGCTGTTATTGATCCAGTGGGAAAAATAATAAATAAAACAGAAATAAATGAAAAAATTGTGATAACAGGTAAGTTTCCTAGAAAGTTAGAAAACCGTACTTTATTTTATAAATATGAGAATTTAATAACCTTTATTTTTCTAACAGGTACATTTTTGGTATTGTTTTATTTGAGAAAAAAATAATTTCTTGACTTACATACAATAGAATGAAATATTATGTGTTATAAACATATTTTGTGAGAAAATGGAAATGATGAAACGCGGAAGAAAAAGAAAAGACGAAAATGAAGGTCCAAATCCAATTGATATTCATGTAGGTTCTAGGGTAAGGTTCAGACGAACGTTGCTTGGTATGAGCCAAGAAAAACTTGCAAGTGCAATCGGACTTACTTTTCAACAAGTACAAAAATATGAACGTGGATTAAACAGAATAGGCGCAAGCCGTCTTTGGGAAATAAGTACAGTTTTGAAAACTCCTATATCTTTCTTTTTTGAAGAAATGAAAAATACTAATACCACAAAAGTATCAGAAAAAAGCGAAGAAATAGAATTTGATCCTATGCAAAGAAAAGAAACCGTTGATTTAATTAGGATGTATTATCAAATAGAAGATCCAAAAGTTGCAAAAAAAGTATTTAATTTAATTAAATCACTAGCTGAAGTTAGCTCTGAAACAACTATTAAAACTAAGAAAAAGTAAAATAAAATTCAAAAAAAACAACCTGTAATATAATTTTATGGGCGTTTATGTATTTTTTTGTATAATTTTTCATTTTTTTGTGATATACTACATGTGATTTTTAATAGTTTTTTATAATTAATTAACAAAAGAAAAAAGAAGAAAGGTAAAGACTTAATGACTAAAGTAAAAAAGTTTAACCCTGGCGATTATGTAGTATATCCAGCACACGGCGTTGGAAAAATAACAGATATAAATAAAACAAACATTGCGGGTCAAGATTTAGAACTTCTTGTAGTGAGTTTTGATAAAGATAAAATGACCTTAAAAATTCCTCTTGCAAAAGCTCAACAATCTGGATTAAGAGAAATATCATCAAAAACAACAATCAATAATGCAATTACAACCCTAAAAAGCAAAGCAAAAATTAAAAGAGCTATGTGGAGTAGGCGTGCACAAGAATATGAAACAAAAATAAATTCAGGTGATCCAGTATCTATTGCCGAAGTAGTTCGTGATTTACATCGTAAAAGTAATCAAAGTGAGCAATCATAC
Source organism: uncultured Lactobacillales bacterium (assembly GCA_964369365.1). Taxonomy (GTDB): domain Bacteria; phylum Pseudomonadota; class Alphaproteobacteria; order CAYJES01; family CAYJES01; genus CAYJES01. Next base: position 43,510 of record CAYJES010000012.1, read on the forward strand.
AGTGAAAGACAAATTTATGAACAAGCTCTTGGTAGGTTGGCGCATGAATTTGCAGCAAGCGAACAGATTGACAAAGATAGCGCTGCTGAAAAAATAACTCAAATTTTGGTAAATAAACAGAAGCTAGCATAAAACAATGCCCTATAGAGATACAAGATTTTCTGTCATTAATAAAAAAAGCAGAATTTGGGCATTCGGCAGTATTCATTCCGATTATAAAAGATTAAAAGTACTTCATAGTGTGATATTTGACGCAATATCACCTATGGATTACTTTATTTATATGGGAAATATAATAGGTATGAATGAAGGAGCTAAAGAAACTTTTGCTGAAATATTAGAATTTAAACAAAAAATAAAAGAAAAATATCCAGAAATAACAGATAAAAATTTTATATTTTTACGTGGATTACAAGAAGAAATGTGGCAAAAAACTCTTTATATTCATTTGTCAGATAAAGATGATAAAGTATTTAATTATATAGTAGATAAGGGAGTTGATGGGACTCTTAAAAGCTATGGCTTTTCGCATGAAGAAGGATATGATATTATAGAAAAAGGTGCGGTTGCTACATCAGCGTGGACTGAAAAAATACGTGAAGAATTTTATAAAGATTCAGGGTATAAAGAAATATTTTCAAATCTTAAACATGCAGTTTATACAGAAGATAAATCTATATTATTTGTAAGCGCTGGGATAGACCATAAAAAAACATTAGAACAAAATAAAGACGAGTTTTGGTGGGGTGGTCGTAACTTTATTCAAGAAAAATCATATCAAGATTTTAATGTTGTTGTTCGCGGATTTGCTCCTGACCATAGTTCTGGTATTTATCAGGATGAATATTATATAACAGCGACAAGCAAACCTAATAGAACAAAACAAGAATCTTTGTACGTTTTATTTTTTAATGAAAATAACATTCTTGAAAAAGGAATAGAAGTTTAGAAAAGTTATCTAGAGTAAATAATCTTTAAATTCTTTAAAAAGGTTTTTGTAAACGTCTTTTTTAAAAGGTACTACATCAGATATAACACTTTTATAATTTTCCCATTTATATTCAGAAAATTCATTATCTATTTCTAAATTTATTTCTTTTTCATTTCCAGTGAATAGAGCAAGTACCCATTTTTGAACTTGTCCATCATTTTCCCTTTTTTTTCGTACTGATGGAGGGTAATCATAATGCATCCAATCTGTGGTTTTAAGGATTTTTATATTTTTAATTCCTGTTTCTTCATATAATTCACGAATAGCGGTATCTTCTATGGTTTCGCCTTTATCAAGACCCCCTTGAGGCATTTGCCAAAAAGATTCAGTATTATCTACATTGTGGGTTCTTCTTCCTACCCAAAATTTACCTTCGATATTCATAACAGCAATACCAACATTTACACGGTATGATTTTCCATTTATTTTTTTTAGCATGATATTTAATAACTCAATAATTTATTCTTTTGTTCAGGAGTCATAGATTTATATATTAATTCTGCATTTTCTTTTGCATTTTCAACTTCTAATGAGGTTGCTTTCATATATAAAAACCATGACGTGTTAAGGTTTTTGTTAACACCAACCCCGTACGCATACATCCAAGCAAGAAGTTCAGTAGCAGCAGGGTCGTTGTTTTCGGTTAAAATTTTAATTTCATTAATGTCAAAAGCAGATGGATAGCCGCTGGCAACAGATTTAACAATATCGTTCCAACTTTTACTATTATTATCGATAGGATATCTTTTTTGTGAAATAGTTATTTCGTTGTTGAATTGTTCTACTGCTTCTATATGTGATAGATTTTTAATTTTTTTATCAGAATTATCTTCTGATGTTTCTGGCTTTGCATCTTTTATATAGCTAGGAAGAGAATTTTTATACTCTGATTTTATTAAATCTTTATACATTTCGTCTGCAGATTTTGAAAAAGCTAGACAAGTTGAAGTATTTATAGTTAAAATAAGATTTATTAAAAAAATATATCGCATGTATTTTCCTTTTAAAAAAGGATTATAGCAAAAGGGAATAAAAATGAAACAAATTTCTGTACCAATAATAAAATTGCCTACAATATATGACTTTGAACTTCCTGGTTATGACCACGATCTTAGTTCGTGTGTTAATATCCAAGCAGCAGTAAGTGGATCGGTTAGGCTTGCTCCTGGTGAAAGAGCGTTAATTCCTACTGGATTTTGCCTTGCTCTTCCTTTGGGGGTCGAAGCGCAAATTAAAACTCATCAAGGATCAGCTCTTGATTACGGCTTAATAGTTTGTGATGCCCCAGCAAGTATAGATGCGGCGTATAGAAGTGAAGTAAAATGTTTAATCTATAATTCTTCTTCTGAAATTGTTATTGTGAGAAGGGGTATGTATATTGCTACTATGACTTTTGCCCCTGTGTTAAGAGTTGCTTGGCAAGAGGTGCGTCCAAATGAATAAGATATTATGTTTTTTAGTATTGATTATACTTTTACAACCAAGTTTTGTTTTTTCTCAAGATAAAGAATTTAAACCTAGATATGCAAGTTTAAGTTCATCTTTAATAAATTTACGAACTGGTCCAGGAAAGCAATATCCTATAGATTGGGTTTATAAAAAAAGAGACTATCCAATTGAAATAATTGCTGAATACGATATTTGGCGCAAAATAAAAGAAATAGATGGAACAGAAGGATGGGTTCATCAAGCTATGCTTTCATCAAGAAGATATGGAATCGTTACTGAAAAAGCTATGTTAACTAGGAAAAAAGAGTCTAATTCACAGGTTATTGCCTTTATAGAGCCTAAAGTAATAGTTAAAATAGTGGCTTGCCCGAAAGAAAGTTTAGTATGTAGAGTAGAAACAAAAGGAAAGCACGGTTTTATATCAAGAAAAAGTTTGTGGGGAACTTATCCAAACGAAAATTTTTAAGATAAGGGAAAATAAATGTCTTTTTTTATAATAATGATTCAATTACTGGCGCTTTATTTATGCGTTCATGTTTTTTATGCGTTTAATGAAATTTATTCAAAAACAGTATCTATCTTTATTGCCCTTGCTATATTAATTATAGGCGAATCGTTTTTGTTCTTTTTTGTAGGAGAATATATTTTAGGAATAAAAATCCCTAAATTAATGTTTTTGCTTTCATATATAGCTATGGTAGTTAGTTTTTATTTGATAATAATTTATATAATCTCTGATGTTTTTAAATTGGTTAATTTATACCCTTCTTTATTAAAGTATAAGTTTTCAGAATTTTTAATATTCACTGTAATTGCGCTTAGTATTACAGGATACGGTTATTATAATGCCCAAAATACTAAATTAAAAGAAGTTTTAGTTACTACAGATAAGCCAAATATAGATTTTTCTATTATGTTCTTGTCTGATTTGCATATTGGGACAATAGCTCTTACCAAAAAAAGAATGGAAGAGACTGTAAATAAAATAAATTCACTAAGCCCTGATATTATAATTCTTGGTGGAGATATAGTGGATAATAGAGTATCCGCTATTTCAGAAGGCGGCTTTGGAGAATCTTTAAAAAACTTGTCAGCACGTTACGGAGTTTATGCTGTGCTAGGAAATCACGAATATTATCGTAACAAAATAGACAATGTAGAAAAAATATTTGAATTTTTAGGAATGAGTGTTTTAAGAGATGAAACATTTACAATAAAGCCATTAAATATAGATATTATTGGTCTTGATGACAAAACAAAAATTCAAACGGGACAAGGTGGACTTAAACCAATAAAAAGCCTTATAAATGGTGATAAATTTAAAATATTAATATCTCATAATCCTATAAGACAAGCCGAAGCAGTATCTAATGGAATAGATTTATTTTTAGCAGGGCATACTCATGCTGGACAGCTATACCCTATGGAATTGCTTTTAAAATATATGTATGATACAGTATACGGGTACGATAAGTTTGAAAAGACTCAAGTTTATGTCAGCAGTGGGTTGGGCGCTTGGGGGCCTCCTGTGCGAATCGGAAATGATTCTGAAATAGTATTGTTAAAGGTGAAATCAAAATGAACGAAATTATAGAATTTGCGCAAAAATTAATTAAAATGCCTAGCGTTTCTGGAAATAGAAAAGAAATTTTAAATGTTTTTTCTCAAATAAAAAATTATTTATCAGATAGTATCGCAGTAATTAAAGAATATGATTTTGAAGAAGATGAAAATGCGCCGGTTTTATTAGTTTCAAATAAAGATAGTATGGATTTTAACGCTTTAGCGCTGGTACACATTGATGTGGTGCCAGAATCTGAAGACGGGCAATATAGCCCAGAAATAAAAGATGGTAAATTATATGGCAGAGGCGCTTTGGATATGAAAACCCAAACGGCGATAGTTGTAGAAAATCTTAAATATGTTATTAAAAATGACTTACCTTTGAATTATGGAGTTTTAATTGTTAGTGATGAAGAAACAGCTAGTAATAGTATAAAATTATTTTTAAAACATAATCCGGAAATAAAAATTGACGTTTTATTAGATGTTGATGGTGGAGATCTAAAAGAAATAATTTATAGATATAAGCATCCTGTAACGGTAAAAGTTTATTATGAAGGAAGAGAAGGTCACAGTTCTCGAACTTGGGACGGAGATAACTCTATAAATGGACTTATGGATATGTTGAAATTAGTATCTGACAATTTTGAAAATTATAATAATAAAAAAGAGCCAGATGACACTTGGATTGATACTATGTCAATTACAGATTTTAAAACAGATTTTAAAGCAAACAATGTAATTCCTGCATATTCAGAAGCAAGGATAAGCTTTAGGTTAACAGAAAAAATGTCATTTAACAAATTAAAGGAAATCCTAGATAAATCAGCAATTGAATCGGGTGCGAAATATGATTTTATAACTCATAGTAAAGGTTTATTCATGGATAAAGAAAATCCTATTATCCATGAATATAAAAAAATTGCTGAAAAAGAAATAGGAAGAGAAGTTAAACTTTCTCATATGCATGGAGCAACGGACAGTAGATTTTTTTCAAATTGGCCAGGGGTAAAAAATGATACTACAACAATTATAGTACATAGTATTGATGGTGAAGGAATACATGGAAAGGGCGAAAATTGTGATATTGATTCGGCCTTAAAACTATCTCAAATCCAAAAAGTATTTATAGAAAAATTAGCAAGTTAAAAAACAGAAACAATTACATCTGAAATTTTATTATTTACAATAGAGGCTATATCATTAAATGTAAGAGATGTTTCATTGGTTGTTGTTATTAGCTTAGTATCATAGGTTTTCCAATATAAATAACCGTTTCCATTAGGATTAGCAGTTTTTAATAAATAAAAATCATCCTTTTTAAACGCAAGAATACTATTTTGTTCAGTTTCATTTTTCTTAGTTAAATAGATGCTTTCAGAAATGCGTTGCGAAATTTGTACGTTTGTTTCAATTGTATAGGCAGTTTTTTCCGTTTCTTTATTATAAGTATCTTTAATCTTTTCAATGTTTGCTTGGATAATAAACATAGCATTACTAGGAATATTTACGAAAGTGTATCCCTTTTTAAGGATGTCTGATTTTATAGCAGTTGCTATATCTAAATAAAGAAATTTAGTAGAATTTTTAACGTCAACTAATATACTTTTTTGCGCAGGAATAACAGGCACAAGGTATATAGATTTGTCAATTTTGCTGCTTACGACTAATGATTTTGTTTTATCTTGTTCTATGACAGTAGTACAAGCGCATAGGAATAAAATTAAACCTATTGATAATATTTTTTTCATTTGTTATCCTAAAAATTCTTTAAATATATAAATAATAATTTGCGATTATAACAAAAAATGAAAACAAAAGAAACAATTTTAAACGAAATATTCGATTTATTTCATAATGAAAACCCTGAAAAAGCGTTTATATTATCGCTTGAATTGTTAGAAAAATTTCCAAACGATAGCGACGTTTTAATAAATATAGCAGGAATGTATGAAGTAAAAAATGATATAATAAATGCAATAGAATATTACCTAAAAGCCGTAAAAATAAATGATAAAAACGATTTCGCAAACTTTAAATTAGGAGATAATTTATATATTTTAAAAAGAATAAACCCATCGCTTTTTAATGAGTATGTAAAAAAATGGCAAAAAATAACATGTAATAATATAATTACAGATACTTATATAAAAATTATAAACGACGAAAATGTTGAGTATAACAGCGAGTATTTAAAGCTTCTGTTTGATAATTTTGCAGATTCTTTTGATAGGGTTTTAGCAAAACTTAATTATGCAACCCCACAAAAAATTGCTAGTCAAATTGAAAAAATAGCAAAAAATCAAGAAAAAATCATAGATTTTGGATGCGGAACAGGTCTTTGTGGTGAATTGGTAAGAAAGTATGCTAGTAAATTAGTAGGTGTGGATATTTCCCAAAAAATGATTGATAGAGCAAAAATAAAATCTGTATATGATGAATTGATATGCAGTGATTTATTAAATTTTACATCAGAAAAAAAATACGATATTGGGATTTGTGGAGATGTTTTTACTTATTTTAAAGATATTGATCAATTACTTAAAATTTTAAAATCAACAATAAATAAAGACGGTTATTTATTAATATCTTTTTCTTTAATAAATAAATTTTCATTTAAAAATGTAATAACAGAAGAAAGTGGAAGGTATCTTCATAATAAAAAATATTTAAAAAAAGTGTAATATCTTCTGGTTTAGTTAATATCATTTTTGCTATATCATCTATTT
>CAYJES010000013.1:0-14270 GCA_964369365.1 uncultured Lactobacillales bacterium
GTTCAGAAATGAGAGTAGTGACATAAGAAATATTGCCCTTTATTTATCCATTAAATGCTACCAGTTTCGACTTTTATTTCACAATATAGAATTTAAGACATATTCAAAACTCTCGCCAGAATGGAGGCCAACAAGAATCAACAGACTCTATAAAATGTAAAATTTCAACTCATTAGGTCGCGTTAATTAACCTAAGCCATCTTATATTTCAAAACTTTCACTATAATTAATAACCAGTCCTTTTAAGCTGGTCAATACCCATGTAATTATCAAACGTGTAGTTAAAAAATAACATAATTGCACATCTTTAATTAGGTAAAGTAACTCTTCTCAATCCTAAGTTTTGCAATATCTGGTTATGCCTGCAGAAGTCGCTCTATACCTTACTAGTGAACGGCATGTTCTCAACTCTCTTACACAGAATACTAACTATTTCATATTGCTTTTTGCATTTTAATACATCACGGTATCTTATACAGAAGCCTTCAGTGCTGAAAGTTTCTCTCTCAATGACGCATATTCTATGTCTAATTGTTTTACTATATATGTACGAGGTTTTCTCGCATACATTCTTACTTGCTCTAGCGTTAATTCTGCACCACGTAATTCCTGTGGAAATTCTAGCGGCACTTCTGTATACGCAAGTGCTAAAGCTGACAGTTTATGTGGTAGCACACCGATAACATGCTTCCCCCTTACTGCTGCGGCATCTGCATGGCCAAATACAACCGTATCAGCTGTAATTAGCCCTATTTCAATAAGGTATTGCACCAAGCTTCTGTGCCTAGTTATAACGACAGTTTCTTCAATCACCAGCACTCTCCTCCAATAAGCACTTCCTCTCTAGTAAAGCGATTTGCTCATATTCTACCATGCTATACTCCAGCTTTTGTCATAAATATTTTTAATAAGATCAAACAATTCTTATATAATATAATAGAATTAACAAACTCATTGAATACAGTGAGCATTTATCATGCAAGATATAAAGAATTTATAGAGCTATATCCAGTACTTATTGTAGAAACAATTGCTACCACAGGAACTTAAATACAACTTATATTCGTCTGCCTAATATTGCTCTTCTTTCAGCTATTACTGCATAAACTATTATTACAAAATATATTAAAACTAAAAACGTCATATCTAAATACTCTAGTTTTAGAAAAATATTAACAAAACACGTCAATGCTAAAACAATAAGCATAATACGTACATTCAATAGGTATTTCTTGTTCTCATCTTGCAAACTTTCTTGTAGATGTATTGGCCATGTCACATACTCTTCTGCACTCTGTATATCAAGTGAAAGCATCTTCTCACTGTATATCGCCGTAAATACAGCAATAATACATAAACACAGTGAACCAAACTCATTTGGTATAATTATTCCGTATACATATTCCATTATTATTGAGATAATCAATAAATGTGATGCTAAAACAATGAACCAAGCTTCCCAGTTAAGATGCCTGAGTAAAATTTTGGAATATATAGTATCATTTGATTCACTTATACCACTAATTCTTTTAAATTCATAATTACATTTATACAAAAAACCTAAACATATAAGAATTGGCAGAGCTATTAACGCCACCGATTTATGAAAAACCCAACTTTTATCTCCATCACTAGTAACACGTAGTGGTATTTCTTGAGGTAGTTCATTCCAAAAGTAGATGCCATAGAGCATAGGCATTAGTAACAATACAATATACAATAAAAATTTTCTATTCGTCATATTCCAATTCTCCACATTCTGCATACTATCTTTTATAATTGAAAAAGTCAACACTATTGACTTTTTGTTAAATCAGACATATTATATAAGTTGTTATATCAATTCAAATAATATAGTTAGAGGGCTTACTTTATCAAAACAGTTAAAAGCATTATCACATCTGAAGATGGCACACAATTTGATGCACAAACTCCAATCATTGTTTCTGCAAGTAGAAGCACTGATATTCCTGCGTTCTATAGTGAATGGTTTTTTGATAGGCTAGATAAAGGATACTCTGGCTGGATAAATCCCTTCAATGGCATAAAAAGTTATGTGTCATACGAGAATACAAGGCTTATTGTCTTTTGGTCTAAAAATCCGAAACCTCTTCTTGAACATTTACACAAATTAAAAGAAAAGAAGATTAATACATATATACAATACTCATTAAATAATTACGAGCTAGAACAGCTAGAGCGAGGAGTACCTCCCCTTAATGATCGAATTGATACATTCAAAAAATTGGTAGATATTCTAGGTAAAGGGCATGTTATCTTGCGTAACGACCCACTAATATTGTCAGATACCTTAACGCAAGATGTTTTGCTTGAAAGAATAGCTTATACAGCTGATAAACTGAAAGGTTATAGCGATAAACTAGTTTTCAGCTTTATTGATATAGAGTCATACCGTAAAGTGAAAAACAACTTATCGAAACTTGAAGAATCATGCAGAGAGTTTAGTGTTGACGAAATGAATATGTTTGCTAGCTCACTAGCTTCCTTGAATCAACAATGGGGTTATGAATTAGCGACTTGTGGTGAAAAAATTGACCTTGACAAATATGGCATCTCTCACAATAAATGCATTGATGATGTTTTAATTGCAACGCTTTTCAGTCATGACAAGAAACTTATGGATTATATCGGTTATGTCCCTCAAGATGCAAAACAATTAACGGTGTTTGACTTACTGAGTGACAATTATGAAAAAGTATTTACTACAAAACCTCCTAAGGAAACTGGGCAACGTTTAATGTGTGGTTGTATTAAAAGTAAGGATATTGGGGATTACAACACATGCGTCCATTTATGTGAGTATTGTTATGCAAACACATCAACAAACATTGCAAAAGAGAATTATAGAAAACATAAAGCCTCTAGAAATTCTGACACAATCATCCCTAGATAAATTAGAGACATACAATGAAACAAACCCAGTCTGATAAAGTTAAAAATAGTACGAAATTATCTGTAGAACAAATTTCAGAGATTGCTCGAGAATCTCTTCCTCAAAGATATAGATTATACCCATGGACTGCATTACATGATAGAGGTAGAGAATTACTTGACAGCGACTTAACAATGAACGCTTATTTTGCAGCTTATTCAGCATGGCATAAAGGCAAGCTACTTATCGCTCTTAAAAATTTACCTAGCCAACTATTTGAACAAAAGTTTAACATCATTGACTGGGGATGCGGGCAAGGAATGGGGACGTTATCCGTTTTGGATTTTTTATCAACAAAAGGACTAGAGCGAAACCTTGTTCAAACAATCTTAATTGATCCTTCTTCTGATGTTGTTGAAAGAGCAAAATTTTATGTAACAAACCACAGTTCAACACTATCAGTAAAAACAATATCAAAATACTTTCAAGATATTGCAGATTCAGAAATAGCCCTAGATTATGATTATCCATGCTTGCATATATTTTCTAATATTCTTGATGTCTCAGGTATAAATTTACATGATTTATCACATAAAATTGCTAAGGTTAGCAATAATGAAAACTATATGCTAATAGCTAGCCCGTATTATCAACAAGGCAATAGAAATATTGCTTCATTTCTTTCATATTTTAAAAATCAGACTAGTTTTTTTCGTGATTTCGAATCAAATAAATCGAATTTAGGCTACACTTATAACATTTCCGTTTCTAGATTACCAGATGTTATTGCGGACAGAATACATCCTACAAACTATTTTCCACCTGTCGAATATAATGCTGCATATATATCAGATATTGTTTCAAGTACTTTAGGCAAAGATATTAAAGACTATTTTATGCCTCTACAATCTTTTCGCGTGTATGCTTCATTCGATGTTGGTTCGAGTGTTACAGAAGATTATCATCCTGTTTTAGCTGTAATAAATAATATAATTACACGTGGAGTACCTACAAAAGCGTTACTAAGCATTGAGGATGCTTTTAATAAGCAAGGTCATTCATTAAGAAATATTATGCTTGGTTCGATATCATATGAAGTCACAGATAAAGAAACTATTGCTGAAATGCTCAACTCTGATGATAGATGCAATCACAAATTGAATTATCTCCTCTACACTCCTATTGCTGTTGCACGAATACATAAGGTAATTCTTGAAGCATTACTTACTCAAAAACTTTCGCTAGAACAAGATAAATGGGATATTCTTATAAATGAAAACGATGTTCCTTGTGGGATACTTGCAATGGAAACATTTACAGATATGTTCAACAACATCACAAAAATGTCTACTAACTATGATACTCTAGTTTTGCCTAAAATAAATTTAGTTGTTATCTCAAAAAATATTGACTCAATATTAAACCTTGGCAAGAAGGTCTATGTTAAACCATCTGCTTCACAACTAGATAAATTATATGATATTGTGATTGACTACTCGTCTGAATGTGTAAGTGAGGAATATGTTGAGTCATATTTTACTAGCCCTTACAATGTTAAAGATAAAAATTATTATACAGTGCGATCAGTTGAAAACTCTTTTGCAGAACATTATGTGTACACAAGTGAGCCGATTATATACAAACCTCTTATTGAAAATGGAATCGATAATATTGAAAATATCGAACATTTAAGGTACTTTTTGAGGAATATTTTTAGAAAAGATGATTTTCGTCCAGGGCAGCTGCCAATTCTCAATAGAGCAATGCAGAAAAAAAGTGTTATTGGCTTACTTCCAACAGGTGGTGGTAAATCATTGACTTATCAAGTTGCAGCAATGTTACAACCAGGGATTACAATGATTGTTGATCCTCTTAGAGCGTTAATGCAAGACCAATATAACGGCTTAATGAAGATTGGAATTGACTGTGTATCATATATTGAAAGTGGACAAACATCTCAAGAAAAAAATATACAAGAATATAAAATAGAGCAATCGAAGTCGTTATTTGCTTTTGTGTCGCCTGAAAGACTTAGCATGTATAAATTTCGAGAAAGATTAAGTAATATGGAAGATATGAATGTGTATTTTTCATATGGTGTAATTGATGAAGTGCATTGTTTATCAGAGTGGGGACACGATTTCAGATTTTCATACCTACATATTGGGCGTGTTCTTTATAACTATGTAAAAGGAAAAGACTCAACAATCAGCTTATTTGGCTTGACGGCAACTGCTTCATTTGATGTGCTAGCAGATGTAGAAAGAGAGCTTTCAGCGGAGGGTGCATTTCCACTTGATGACGACACAGTTGTTCGCTTTGAAAACAGTAATAGACTTGAATTACAATATAAAATTATTGGCATTCCCGAGAATGTAAAAAAGTCTGAAAAAAATACTTTAAGTATTACAGAATTAAATAATCTTAAAACAAAAAAGGCTCAACATACACCAACACTAATACAAAGCTTATATAAAGATATAAATCACTTATCAAAAAAGCAAACAATAGATAAGATTAAAAAGTCTTTTTTAGATAGAGAAGGAATTTATGAGGGTGACTATCATTCAGAAATACTAAAAGCTGACATAGCGATAAATGTAGAGCCAGAATGGATAAAACCACAAGAAAAATATGACCATGGATTGATTGTTTTTTGCCCACACAGACAAGGGCGTATCGGAGTATATAATAGCGATAAAACAGAAGGAATTTCTGAAAAAATAAAGAATGATATTGGTAATCCAGATGTATCAACTTATATTGGTGGAGATGAAGTACTGAAACAAGATTGTTTTCTTGCAAATAAAACACCAGTAATGGTTGCTACAAAAGCATTTGGTATGGGAATCGATAAGCCAAATGTAAGATTTACTATAAATGTTAACATGCCGTCATCACTTGAAAGCTTCGTTCAAGAGGCTGGTAGAGCTGGCAGAGATAGAAGAATGGCATTATCAACAATTATTTTTGACCCTGATTTAGATTATGATGTTGTAAACTTTTTTTATGACAATAATTTCAGAGGTTTAGATAATGAAAAAAAATTATTGTACTTCATTTTAGCTAAACAAAGAACTACAATAATGCAAAATTATTATGATAAAATAAGTGTTGAAACGGATGGTTTTCTCGATGCTTTACTTGCAAAAAAAGAAGGCGATGAACTATACTTTAAAATATCTTTTGATTTTTACAGATTAAACAAAGAACAAAAAGAATTAGTTGCAGGGTATTTTAATACATATTTACATGATACTAGGCTGCCAGAAACATGGACGGGTGCTTTGGAAAAAGCTATTTACCGATTATCATGCATCTCTGTAATTAACGATTATACAAAAGATTATGGCAGTAAAACATTTTATATTATTGCTAAGCGTAAAGCAGATGGGGAATATTTCAATAACTTAGCTACATTCCTTTCGAGATATTATACAGTAGCAAAAGCTGAGGAAGAAGCTGAAAAAGCCAAAAGTTATAAAGGTAATAATGAAATACATAAATGCCTAGGGTATTTGACATCTTTTGTATACACCCAAATTGCAGAAAAACGTAAAAAAGCAATGGATGACATGAGCACATTTTGCAAAATTGGATTGAATCTAAATAAAGATTGGCTTGATTTGAATGAAGAATTAAAAGATTTTATTTACTATTATTTTAACTCAAAGTATGCTCAAAATGATTATGTGAGTGCAGAAAATGAGTCATTTTCTTTAGTTCAAGATACTGATAGAGGACGTGAGTCTTCGTTTGATATACTGTTTAAGTATATGCGTGTTGTTGAACCAGAAGTATATAAAACTGGAACACCTAAAGATAGTATAAAACATTTGCAAGGTGCTATTAGGCTTATCAGAAGAGCGGTTACAGATGAAAATGGAGCATTAATGCTGCTTAATATATTCTGTACTTTTTACCTAGCTACAAGGTCAAATAAACCAAATGAAGATGAGTTAGAAATCGAATATGCTCAAGCGTATGAACAATTACGTAAAGATGTAGCACCAGGTGAGTTTTATGATAAAATTGAATTGTATATAAATGAAATATCAAAACTTAATTTTAGTAAAAAATTTATTAAAAGAATAAAAGAAAATGCTGCTATTTATGAGTTATCTATTCATAATAATTGGGCAAAACAATTTTCTTATATAAACTAGAGGAGAATGCATGGATAATAACAAAATATACAGGACACTTGCAGAGCTAGAAGAATCTTTACAAAATATAAACACGTCAAGGCAACAAGTTGATAATGTAATTAGTTCAAATAAGTTACTAAGCGATGCTTTTTCTGACTATCAAAAATATTTTAGTGATTTTTCTAACAACTTAAAACATATTATAACAGATAATCATAATAATTTTGAGAAAATATCTGGCGATGTTTTAACATCACTGAAAAATGACGTTAAAACTGTTTCTAAAAAATATGAAAATGATTTAGAAGATACGATTAAAAAAATAGATATTCAGATTGAATCAAGTATATCACAAATAAACTTAGCTCATGAAGCAGAAATAGCAAAATTAATGGATTGTTATAAGCAATATAACCAGATATTGATAGAAACGACACAAGTTAAAAACAATTTAGAAGAACTTGTTGTCGTTATTAATGACACGTTGAAAGGCTCTATCAATAAAATTGACAATAATTTCAAGCGTAATAGTATTATTCAGTATACCCTAATTGCTCTAATGATCATTAATATTGTTATAATATTTTTAGTAAAGTAATCTGTATCTACTATCTGCGTATTAATTCTTTCACAAAGGCTTAATATAACATATTACATATGCTATTGGTTATGTATAGGAGGATAATGTGGAATTTTTAGGGATACTATTATTTTTTATTCTATTTGGTATAATTGTCGATACTGCAAAAGCTGTTATTAGCGTTATTAAAGCGTTATTTGGGAAATCAGATAATAACAATTTAGATGAAAAAAGTCTAGTAGGTAAAATTGCAACGCCATTAGATAAGCAAGAAAATAACAAGTCTTCTAAAACTGGCAAGATAGGTGTAACAGCAAAACTCAACAACACGCAACTAGCAAAAAGCGAATATCACACATGTATATCTAATATGTCAGATATTGAAATTAAAGATATTGACGATTGGAGTGAGTATGTAGAAAATATACCAAACGTCGAATTTAAAGATGTTGATGATTGGAATGAATGAGGTTATACAATAGATATTATAAAAATCGGACGGCTAAGCAACAATTTCGATTTACAAAAGCATGTAAAATTATTTAAAAATAGCAAGCGTATACGTTTAGGCTCTATCGCTCCATCAAAGATAAAATTGATAGAGCCTGCACTTATATCAATTAGCTCAAAAGAAATTTTATATGAGGGAATATTATATACAAAAGAACATTTTTTTGTATTAGCTTATGAAAGGCATATTAATCATATCATGGTCTTGACTGAGAAAGAAAGATTCCTCTTAATAGAAAAAGCTTTGATATTTAATATTAAAATCACTGTACTAGAGGTCATGTTTCCTATATTCCCAAATATTAAATATAATTCTAACTTGTATAAAAACTATGATGTTTTAAAGAAAAAATACGCATATATCAAGGCAATTGGCATTAATGCCAGTTCATCTATGAAATATTATTCAACAGTTTATAGGTTCAAACTAGAAAGAAAAATGAGATATAAAAGCCCTTTAGACTCATTAGCATTTTTTATACCAGTAAATACATATCAAGAAGTTTTTAAATATAGAGAAAAACGACTTAGCCGTAAAATATACGCATTAGATTTTAACTCGATGTATGTCGACTGTTTGGATGGTCATTTTATAAATCCTAAAAAAATTAAGTATATTAATTGTAAACATGTGGGAATGACATTAGAAAATGCACCAATTGGTTTTTACAAAGCGCTTTTGTCTGATGCTAAAGATAGTATTTTTTTACGCTACCACCCATTGAAGTATACTTCTCTAATAAAAGGATTCAAAATCGAGCTTGAAGCTGGGCGGTCATTGGAAGTATTTCTGCCTTTAGCAGAAATAGTATACTACTCGAAATTTTTTTCATCCGTAGAGTTAATCGAGGGAATTATTTCTGATGAAACATCAACATATCCTTTATTTGATGAGCTTGTTCAATTATATAATGAACGCAGTTGTCAATCAAAAGGCACAATAGACGAACGCTTAGCAAAGCTAAAATTGACTGTTGCTACAAGTGTGACCAACCCGAGGAAATATATACAAAAAAGTTTTAATTCACTTGATGATGCTAGTCATTATTTGATTGAATATTACAATCTAGGTTTACATACAAAATTATCAGCCGATAATATCATCGATTTATTGACCACATCAAAACTTGTTGAATTGGTTGACTTAAAAAGTAACCTTTGTAAAATTAGATTTATAAATTATAATAACAAAGATGCGATATACTCATACTATGCAACTATGATATCTAATTCGAGAATAAAAATGTTGATGTTAATTGAAAAGTTATTAAGTATTACCTCTTGTGAGTTATGTTACGCTAATGTGGACTCTATTCATATTTCAATAGATAAGGATTGTGAAAAAGAATTGTTAGAGTTGCTAAAGCCTATGCTTACAAATAAGTTAGGCAACCTAAAAATTGAAGCAGTAGCTAATGAAGGTTATTGGCTAGATTTAGGCAGATTCTGGTTGTTTGATGATAAAAAACTTGTAAAGTATAGTAATGCTTTTTTTAATAGTGCATCTAATAAATCAGCGTACGTATTTTCACGAAAAATAAAAGCAATAAAAGGTTTTGAAAACTCTAGATATGTTAAAAAGAAATACATTCAGCTTTCTAACTGTTTAAGCAATGCTACAAAAATGCCTGCTGAAGAATCAATTGACAGTACAAAGTCAATAAGGTACACTATTTCTGAGGTTATCTCTACCTCAGAAGCTAACTATTCAGTTTTAAAAGAAAAGCTTGCGTCAACTAGGTTGAAAGAAGAAATGATAGCTGAATTGGCTTCCGTTGAGTGTTCGTTGAACCACTACACGTAGAAATGACATGTGTCTGCATGGGGGAGATGGTATCATCCATCTCTCCTTAATTCAAAAGAGGAAAAATAAGAATGTACGATATTAGCGATTATGAACAACAAGTGTATGATGATATAGAATATTTATCGAGAAAAAATACTAATCAACTCTCTTGCTCGCAAAAATATGAACTATTGCTTGAAATATTGCTTATTGGCATTGATTCACCATCCTCAAGTGAAAAAGAATATGTTTGTAATCTTGCAAAAACCATTGTAACAAATAACGAATTTATCGACCTTAAAAATATATTTATTAAGCAAAAAGCTTTATTAGCAAATGATAGTGTTAGTAAAAAGAAAAAAATGGTTTTTATTGAAAATCACATAGAGACTTTTAGAGGGCATTGTAAATCTTTTTTCAGGAAAAATAATATTTCTTTTAGATATTTACCACTGCTCCAAGAACGAGTGTGTTGCGAAACGTTGTTGACTACATTTTTAAGTAAGCATAACATTCCACGCAACCCGTTGTTTTTCAACATGATTAATAAATTAAGTAAAGATTGGTTAGAAAACATTCACCTTGAAACCCCATATAGAAGAACATCTTATTTCAGAGCTTTTTTATACTCTTGCTATGAAAAACATTATGGGAGTGTTGAATATGATGATATTGATAGCAAAGTTATGGGAGAGCTCCTTGCTGTATCAAGGGCTCATTTTAGCTTTATAGATTTATTTGTTCAAACACCTCTTAAGTTAAAGAAAATTCATGAACAATGCTATTTTGAAGTTATACAAGAAAAAATTGAAGACAAGCACTATTCTTCTGAATTCTACTATTACCTTGATTCTCAAGAAAAAAAACATATAAAAAATTGGAAAATAAGAAGCCTGTACCCTAGATTTTTAGATGCTACCAAATTGGATTATGGTTTTTTCAAAAATTTAAAAAATGATGATAGACTTCTAAATCTAAAACTATTGCTTGAGTATACAAATTTATCACAATATCTTACATAAATAAAAATATTAAAATGATTTTATCATAAAAATACACTCTACGCATGATATGTTTAAAATATACACAATTATTCACATCGTTTGAATATTTTAGTTATCTAATAAAAATTGATAGTATTTGCTTGAGATTCTCTTTCCCTGATTTTGGAGTTAATTCTACAATCCCCATTGCATTGGTTACCACATTCCCATAGGCCTTAGATGCTGGGCTAGTATTGACATAGGAAATCTCATTATCACACCTTCCTTCTTTGCCTTGTAAAATCCAGATAAATGGAATTGGTAAAGAGGTAGCTTTATCACGTATCATCATTCCATACTTATATAAGGTTGACCGATAGTCGTTATCAGAAAACTTTGTTAGCGATGCACTACTGCGCCATTTTGCATCAATTATACCATAATACACAGGTAAGTTGTGCTTTTCTACCTTTATGACATAATCTGGTATATAATAACTACCATCAGTACGAAAAAGCGAAATACCATTATTTTCTTCGATAATACTGCCATATATTATAGGTTCATAGTATAGTGTAATAGTGGTGTTATCTTTCACAAAGAAATAAGTATTTGGTTTGTATTTATTATATTTTTTATTGTTACATCCAAAGTTATAATAAAAAACAATACGCTTCTCAACTTTTTCAGTAAACCCTAATTCTTCTAGTGATTTAATCAAGTTTATTAGTGAATAATTTTCATAAACTTTACTTATTGAATGAAAAAAAGCAACCTTGTTGACGTCTGGCATTTTATGATATTTAATGGAGAACCAATTAATTATTTCTTGATACACAATACGATAATGGTGTACTTCTAAAAATGTAGCTGTTGGGACAGGAATTGCATCAAGTAAACTATTAGACATGACCAGCGATTGTCTATATAGGTAGGATAAATATTTTAAATTTTCAACAATCTGTTCTAAATTCTCTTTTTGCATTCGATAAGAATGTAAAATTTGTTTTTCGATAATATCACAACATATTATATAACCAGAACGAATATTCAATCCATCTGTATCATAATTGTATCCGCTAGCTATAATTTGTCTATAAATTTGTAGGCGTGTTTCAGCATCAGCAACAACTGTGTTAATGAAGTTGACTATTGTAGTATTTTCAAGTGTCGCGTTACTGTATGATACTTTTGATATAAGCGTTTTTTTGGGCATATAATATTCATCATCAATTTTTATACCTGTCGCAATATTAGATTTATATAACAATTGCGAATTTTGAGCAATAAAACGCATATTCGCACTACCTATACGTTTTAACTTTTCAACCCTATCTATAACAACAACATTTTCAATAGACGTTTTGGGTTTATGAATAAAATCATTCAAATGCTTATTTAACAAAGTAACAATACGCTGCAATATCTCAATTTCACTACTAACACCCGCCATATTTGACGATATTGTCGATGTGTATTCAAGTTTGTCTTCATCGTCGAATTGTAGATAATGTTCATTTGCCTTTATTTCATCTAACATCTCATTAATCGACATGATTAATTTGTCAAAATTACTATTATCCTTTGTAGCAACAATTAATTCACTTGAATGATATGTCTCAATATTACGTTCTACAGATACGTCAAAAGATATATTAGTTAATCCATAAATCAATTCAAATAATTTATTACGAGGCACGATAACACATTGAGTTTTGTCATGACTGTATTCTACATTGTAATCTCTATGATCTAATTCTTCATCATTGATTGAAATGCTTGCTAATTCAATAGGGCATAGATTATCTATAATAAGTTAGTAGTGCCAGTCTTGGTAGACAACAATAGGTTTTAATTTTGTATCATCAATTGGAATATCTATAGAATTTCTTAACTTTTCAGATGATAAAGATAGCTTCACAATAAACTACCTTGCAAAATATTGGAAATAGCTCATGTTCTTTTTAGCACACTCATCAATTTCTAATAATATTTCGTATGAAATGGGCATGCTATCTTTACACATTTCTAATAATACAGCTATAAACTTTTCGTATTTCTCACCATGACCATTGATTTTAGGTAAGATTTTTTGAGCCACAGCATAATCTAATGCCGTATACTTATTGCCTTCAAAAAATCTTTCACCTGCAAGACAATAACGTTTTATCATACCTATCAATCTAGGGCTTATATGAGCATGTACTTCTTTAAATTCATCACAGATACTAGAAAATTTATCTATCACATCTTCATCTAACTGATTATTCCATAAATTACTATTTCTTAATGGATCAAAACTACTCATAGGAATAATGTCATACTCATTATCTAAATTTGATTCCACATAATCATCGAGAGTCACATCATCTGCACGATTTTTTATTATCCATGCCCGATCAATAAGCCTTGGAGAAAATGCCTCTGTCGTATGATCTATGTTAATAGTTGCAAAAAACTTTAAAGTATGAGGGATGTTAATCATAACATCATCTGATAATGTTATTGAACGATTAGGCTTATCCATGTCACAAATCCCCATAAAATCAGCCCAATAATATTCCATTTGACTTAGATTTGCTTCATCTAGCATCATTAGAAATGGGAATTCTTCATCATATTGCTCACACTCATAATTCAATAGGTTTAGTGCATTTAACAACTCTCTATTCGTAGTTTCAAAAGTCTTATTTAGAGGATTATAATACCCAATAAAATCATTGCGTGATGTCCAGCCTTTCTCAACAGAAATTTCAATATACCTATTAAAATTAGTATTTGATAACCCAATGATTTTAGCAATATGATTGATAAGTGATGATTTTCCTGTGCCAGGTTCACCTGCAAGCACAGTAAGAAAACCCTGTGAAAAACAAATCAAAATATTTACAATGTCATTTCTTGATATTTTCCTATATGCTTTATAATTTAATTCTTCATAAACAAAGTCAAATAAATTATTTATATCACCAAAACCACTAGAATTGACATCTTGTTTCGACTTTATGATATTGTCTATACAAATATTTTTCTGATGATCAACTTCTAGTTTGTTTGCCTCTTGAAGAATAATATTAGCTAAGCTTCCATCGATTTTGCGCTCCAGAAGCTTTTTATGAACATTATTTATTACATTAGATATAATATCTTCAGCTGAAGAAGATATTTCATCCAACTCTTTTTTCATATTTTTAGCACTAGCAATTTCTTTATAAAGCTCTCTTAAAAGATTTTCACCGCATTGAATTTCAGCTTGAATCTCTTCAAGCTTTTTTGCTTTACATTCAAGGTCAACTTGTTTAGTTTCAGTTATTTCTATTATTTCAGTAAGCTTATGCTGACATTCATCTATTCTGCTTAGCAAAGACTG
>CAYJES010000013.1:14280-45298 GCA_964369365.1 uncultured Lactobacillales bacterium
ACTGTTTCTCAGTTGACAAGTCTATTATTTTATTTTGTTGTTCATTTATTGTATTTTTCTGTAATTCAATAGACTTTATAAGTTCGTCCTTAGATTCTATTGAGTCATTTAAATTTCTGATATCAACATCAAGTCTATCTTTAGTTGTAGTTAATTTATCTAGTATATCATTATAACCTGAAAGATTACGAACGTATTGATTTCTTTTTTCATCATCGGTATAGTTTGTAAATATATAGTCAATAACTTCTTCTAATATTTCACTATTTTGCAATATTACAGGTATAACTTCATCAATGAAACTACTGATTTTGGTTTCATCAATTAAAAATTGTATAATTCGTTCTTTTCTACTTGGAGGCATGTTAGATGGATTTAAGTTACGTATGTATTCATAAAGCAGCTTATTAACATCAATGTTTGTTTCTTCAAATAACTTTTTTACTTCGTTTGTTTGTTTTTTACCTTCAAGTAATCGCAATATCTGTTCTTTTAACTCATTATCTGTAATTAAATCTATATCATCAGATATAAAGTTTTTGAGATCATCGGAGTGTATGATAAATACTTTCTTAACATCATTATAATCATCTGTAATATAAATATTTTTATTCTCAATAAGTTTATTAAGCAGATATGCACTTACTATATAGTTATTTATATTATTTGACGACATTGTAAACTTATGCCTAGTGCCTTTCGAATCACATCTAAATGGCCCTAGTACAACATCTTGAATATTAAGATAACTGTTTTTTGTGATGATTGGAATTTCTGATTCTATTTCTAAGTTTGATATTGTTATTGTATTCAAATTTAATTTTTGTAACTCAGAATGGATTACGACTTCACAAATTCTGGGCTTTGTATCAAGCTTTTTTGCATATTTAATAAGAACATCGCCATTGTATTTTCCAGCACTATCAGGATTTGTCTGCAACGATTCAAGAGTCTCGTCAGCAATTTTAAGTAAAAAATAGTGATTATCCCTAAATACTTCATGTTTATTTTTTTTCCCTATTTTTACATCAAGATAACCTTTGGGTGAAAATAAAGACAAATCAACATCGCTAAAGCCAAAATCTGTTAGAATAACAATAGGGCGAATTCTATAGCTAGGTTCAGAGTTATTGTCGCTTCCAGAATCCACAATTTCAGTGCGAAAAATATATTCTTTCATAAATTCCTCTTTCTAATATGTCTTTAAACATATCACTTATGGACTAATAATGCAAGAAGTTACATATCAAATAATATTTGCACTTGATAATGGATACTTCAACGTTTATACTGGTGTTCAATACGATTATAGATACAGAGGTAAATAATGTCTGCTTATGATAAAAAATTAGCAAATTCAATCGATCAATGTAATATTGAAGCTATTACTACGCATATACGAGCTGGTGCTAATATTGAGACAAAAGATAAAAAAGGTAAGACAGCTCTGATGATTGTAAGTCAATATGGCAATAAAAATGAACTAGAATATTTTTTAGGTAAACGTCCAGATATACACGCAATAGATAAAGAAGGTTTTTCTGCATTGTTTGCTTCAGCACGTTCTGGGAATTTTGAAAACTTTGAGCTATTGTATCGAAGAAAAGCTAATATAAATACTTTATCTAAACAGAATGAAACTATATTTATGATAGCATGTATAGAAGGTCGCCGTGATTTAATTCAATTTATTTTCGATAAAGGCATTGAAATAAATGCAGTAAATTCCAAAGGTGAGTCAGCGTTAGCTTATGCTGTCAGAGGCAATAATATTGAAATAATTAACTTTCTTATTAATAACAACATTAATATTAACATGATAGATAATGATGGCAATTTGCCTCCTTTATTTCTTGCAGCGGAGCATGGTCATGTTGATGTACTTAAGCTATTGCTTGAAAAGGGTATTAACGTTAATCATAGAAACAATATTAATTTGAATGCATGCCATATAGCTATTAAGCATGATAAGCCTGAGTTTCTGCAGGAACTTATAAAGCATGGAGCAGACATTCACGCTACGTTTGGCATACAAAAAACTACATTACTCATATTTGCGAGCAAGAAAAAAAAATCAAAAACTGTTAATTACTTGCTGACTCAAAGTGTAGATGTAAACTTTCGAGATGCTGACAACAAATCTGCACTATGTTATGCAATTGAACTCAGTTGTTTTGAAATTGTCGAACAACTTTTTTATATAACGGAATACACCAATGAAGAATTAGAATCATATCTACATATAGCTGTAGATAACAACGATATCGATACTGTTAGATTGATAATAAGAGTTATCAAAGATATTAATGTCACAAGACTTAAAACACCAATAGGTGGTAATACCATAAATGATGTGATAGAATGTACAGCATTAATGATAGCAGCACAAAAGAAAAATATAAAGATTGTAGAATTACTTTTATCTAGCGGAGCAACACCAAACGATGCAATTTTTATAGCTGTGCTGAATAATGAGATAAAAATTGTAGAATTGCTATTGAAACAAGGAGCGGACCCAAATCTAATTGATTCTAATGGTGATAGCCTACTTTACGTTGCTTCTTTAAAAAAAATAGATAAAAAAATCATCAACATACTTAAAAGATATGGTGCAGTCTCAGCTACTTCTATTAAAGCAAATACTTTGGGACACCAAGTCGTCGTCCCACCTGCTAAAACAACGATAAATACGGACAATTGCGAAATTGACAACGCTACAATTTTAAAATTAATGTATTCGGCATCAAATGGAAAAATTGATGACGTAACAAAAATTGTATCACAATATAATTGCGTCAACGTCAAAGATAATAATGGCGCAACAACATTAATGCATGCATCATACTATGGACAAAATGAAATTGTTACTTTTTTGGTAAATAATGGCGCTAATATCAATGAAGTAGATAAACATAACTTCACTGCTCTTATGCATGCTTCATTTACAGGAAATAGTGATATTGCAACTCTGCTAATAAATTGTGGTGCAAACCTTGATATTGGCACAAATTGTAATACTGAAATATCTGGTGTGACAGCATTAATGTTTGCATCAATATTAAACCATTCAACAGTCGTAAAGATATTACTTGATGCTGGTGTAAATATAAACATGCCTGATAGCAAAGGCACTACAGCACTAATATACGCAGCTCAAATCAAAAATTCCAAAATATATAATATGTTAATCGATTATGGAGCTGATGATACTGTAAAAAACAACAAAGGTCATACTGCAGCCACAATAAACAGGTTGAATAATTTTAACTTACAAGAAGTTAGTACTCATTTAACAAAAAATATACTATCTGCATTACCTAAAAAAAATATTGTAAAAACAATTAGAGATAGTCAAAAACTTAATTTAAATATTGGATTAGATCCTGAGTTTATCGGTAATTCAACATTTATAATTGAAAGAGCAATAAAGATATCAAGAGATTTCAATATAGAAAACTGTACAATTGATGAGGTTAAACATGCAGTCACAAACAATACAGTTAATTACATTAACAATGGTATAACTCTATTAATGAGAGCTGCTGCAAACGGTAATATGAATGCTTTAAAGTTACTGATTGATAATAATGCTGACATAAATGCCATTAATAATAATGTATCAGCAATTACATATGCAACTGTTAATAAACACAGCAAGGCAATTATATTTCTATTAGAGAAGGGGGCGAAGCCTCAGTTAGGATCATACTAGTTAAATACATTAACTATATTCATCCTCTGTCGCCTTGACAATAGCTCTAAGTGGATATATCAGTACCCCCAATATTACGATTACACCAAGTGTAATATTTAAAAACATAAGTTGGAAATAGCAATTAGTAATAAAAGTTGCTCCTATAACATATAACATAATACGCATATCAATCAGATATTTAGAACTTTCATTATCAATTTTTTTCTTAATATCCAATGGAGACTCTTCATATTCTTCATTAAATAAGAAATTTAGTGAAAAAATTGTATGTGCATTGAAGGCCGCTATTAATAATATCGCTCCATACACAAGTGAAAATGATTGAGTCGTATTTAAAACATAGGAACTATGTAGCTCACTAAATAACATACTCAACATTCCTAAGTGAGATACACATATTAGAAAAATAGATATTATTTTAAATATTTTTATAAAATTGTTAAAAATAATATCACTAGCAGTGGTCATAATTATATTATAAAAAAACCTATAAACAAGCATATAAATCAAACAAAGAAAAAGTGGGTATGCTAGTATTAACATTGACTTATGTAAAAACCAATCTTCTTTGCCACTGTTCGTAATGTGTGTTGCTATATCATCAGGTAATTTATCCCAAAAGAACAAACCATATATTACTGGAATTAATATCAAAATAGCTACTGAAATTACTTGTTTTGTTTTTATCATTTCATTTCCTTTATACACAACAACGGTGAGCAAAGCCACATCATTATTATAATAGTTGTTTTTATGATTGCTATAGTTAAGCTTTTAATTAATTTCTTTATATAATGTGTTTCATTACAAGGCAAACCACCCTCAAATATCTACAATTTATATATATTTAAAATCATGATTAAAGTTTGTTTCCCAAATATAACCATTATCACTTTTGTATCATACCTACTTGCTGTCAAATATAAAAACAAAATCCTGTCAAATTGCATATTTCATCATTCTAGGCACAACAAACGTCCATCGATATTTAATAATCCTATTTGACAGTATAATTTTCGACAAGCCTAATGTCAAACATTTTAACTTTTTTTTGACCAACTTGTTATTTATAAGATGTATTTCAATTACATTTTGCATAGCAAAATATGATATACCATATTCCAACTCATATTGTCTCCTTTTAGAGAGTTATTGCAGTATAACTCTTGTCTGCCCTACCCTACACTCATTGAAGAGTTATAGTCAAACTAGAATTATACTTAAACTAACCTTTAATAGCGCTTAGGCAACATTAAAAACCTACCATCTTGTTATACACAATCATAAGTTTTATTTTATATATTTCACCATATTTTCTCCAGATAATCGAATAAAAGTCGACTTAATGGAGAAAATCAATGGATTTTATTAATGAACTACCCTTTACTTATCTAACAACCACTCCAATGCATTCAAACGCTTAATTCCATCATAATTGCCATCTGGGTCATTATCAAGAGTGAGCAAAAGTTTAGGGTGATTATCAGCAATCATCTGTAATGAAGTATGCTCTCTTTTCAAAGTGCTTTCATCACGCACACTCGCAGAAACTTGGATATAAACACACTCTCCAGACGATGTCGCAACAAAGTCAACTTCGTTCTTTTCAATCTGCCCAATCTTCACATCATAACCACGACGGATAAGCTCAAGGTAGATAACATTTTCTAAAATATGCCCAATGTCAATATTTTTGCCACCAGTAAGAAGATGCCTCAACCCTAGGTCTGCAACATAATATTTTTCCTCTAGCTTCAAAATATTTTTGCCCTTGATGTTATATCTATTAGCCTCATAGATAATCAAACTATCGAGCAATCCACTTATATATTTTTCCACAGTTTTGTTATCAATTTTACGTCCACTTGAAGTCATAGTATTTGCAATGCTACTAACCGACAACCTACAACCAACGTGTGAAAAGATAAATTTTATAATACTATCAAGCATTTTCACATCTGCGATACGATACCTTGCAACAACATCATTTAAAATAATCGTGTTGTACAATCCCTCAAGATAGATATTGATGGCTTGCTCATCACCATTAAGGCTGACAGTATAAGGAAATGAGCTTTGTGTTATGTATTTATTATAACAGTCTTGAAGTGGCAGTTTTTCAGATTGTGCATCGTAAAATTCTTTGAAAGATAGTGGCAACATTTTTATTTCGATATAGCGTCCAGATAGTAATGTAGCAAGCTCACTAGACATAAAATAAGCATTAGAGCCAGTTATATACACGTCTGTATTCTTCTTGATAAATAAAGAATCCACTGCTTTTTCAAACTCTTTCACATGCTGAATTTCATCAAGGAAAATGTAATTCATTTTATTGTCATCAAGTCTTTCAGTAATGTGTTTATATAATACACGATAATCGAGCAACTCTTCATTAGCCATATCTTCAAAGTTGATATGAATGATTTGCTCTTGCTGAACACCACTCTCCATTAATGATTTTTGAAACAGTTCAAATAGGGTTGATTTTCCACACCGACGTATCCCAGAAATGACTTTAATTACATCTTTATCTTTAAATGACTGTAGTTTATTTAGATATTCACTTCTCTCAATTAGTGTAGACATTAAATCCTCCTACTGTTTACACTTTAGAATATAATCCCATCTACTATAAAAATCAAGAGAAGATTGGAATATATTCCAATTTAGTGAAAACAACCTTGGTTGAATGGAGATAATTCCAAACATACATCCATTTAATCACGTCTTAAAGAAATGACGAATAGGATTTGCTTGCCCATATTCCTTTTTAAGTTTTTTATTCAAATAAAGGTCTGTAATTTCTTTATCTGTTACTTATTTGCCTTTAAAATAATACCTATTTTTGCCGATATTGGTTTCGCTCAATCCCCTATTACTGATTGCTGAACTTTCCCATAATTGAATTCCTACTCTTAGCACATAATAATACTTGTATATCTAAGTTGCAAGTTCCATATTCTACCTTATCTATATAATAGACTACTTTATACACCCTATATATCTACAATATCAATCCATTAAACTATTATTAACAAAGAATAATTTAATCTAAACAATCAATATTTATAATTATCCTTAAATTTTATCATACAACATAATCAATACAGTCAAAATTAAACTAATATCAATTCACAAATCCATTAATCCTCTATCTTAATTCAATGGAAAATTTTGCTCATATCTGGTGATTTTTCAGTTATTTTTAATTTTTTTTTAAATTTTTTTTATTTTTTTAAATTTCTATAACTAATTGATAGCTAAAACAATTATCAACTAAACTTTCTATTATATAACCAAAAAATCCTAAAAAATGCCCTATTTTGCGATGTTTGGGAAAATGAAATTGATAAATAGATTTGAAACCAAATAAAAAGGAGGATTTTCAATGGAAAATTTCAAATCTACATACTTCAAAGCAGAACAAGCTGCTGAATATTTATGCATCAGTGAACCAACACTTTATCGCTGGGTAACAGAAGGAAGATTGCCAAAAGGCATTCCTTTAAGCAAGGGTCGCACAATATGGAGAAAACGTGATTTAGACAATTTTGTTGATGCTATGGAGAAGAAAAACAATGGCTAAATCTTTTATCCCTTATGGAGCTGAGAAAAAACTACATAAAGATGTAATAGAGCTATACGAGAGTGATATTAGTATTGATGACTTCCACATAGTAAACTATTATAGATTCAATAATTGTGGCACTTTTCAATACGAAAACCCTAGAACAAAACAACCTAGATATAGTAGGTGCAATAACTATTTGTGCCCTATTTGCACAAAACGTAAACATGGCAGGCTAAACAAGAAAACTGAATTGATTGATAAAAAACTAGCAAGAACAGGCTATCTTTCTCAAATGGTTACAATCACACCTTATAAAGATGTTGAAAGAGATGGTGCTTTAAAAAGATATAATGAACTTGCTGAAAAATGCCGAAAACTCTTCAACAAAAAGAGCTATAAAAATCGTGCATATGGTTCAATCAAAGCAATCGACACAAGTTTTTCAGATACAGGATTATATCATGTTCATATTCACCTATTAGTTGTTTGTAAGAAAGAACATCTTGATGACCTTAAAAGAATTATCGACAACAACTTTGCAGATGACCATATTCACTATTCTGAAACTTATGATAAAATTAGAACAAATTGGTTTTTTAGATATGTTTTAAAATATAATAAGTATGATGAAATGAGTGCTGAAAACTGGATTTTAAGAAAAACTTTTCTAAAAGGTAAACAGGCTTTATCTTTTACAGGGAAATTAAAGAAGATAAAACCTTAGATAAACTTACATTTTGAGATTTTACGGCTAGTCTAAAATTAAACTTTGGATTAGCCTTTTTGTTATAAATGGGTTCAAACCTCATAACATTCAAACATATGCCATTTATTATCCATTAATCACCCCTGCACTACGAGTTTATACGCATTCACCATAACTATGCATATTACAAAAACAATGCTTAAAATGGATATTTCATTAAATTATCTAACATCGAAACAACCATCATGATGTATATTTACATTGATCTCTTGAGTCTGTAAACCCAGTGCATCCCCAAAAATATCTTTTACCTTTAAAACGCTTTACAAGTTCACGACCACATCTTGGGCATATGTTAATTGTATGTTTGCATTTTGGATTATTGCATTTGCTTGAATCTCTATCATCAATTGATGGTGAATTGCACTTACCACATACACGTACTTTGCTAACTGAACAGCCATAACCTGAACTGCATGTGTAATATGCACCTTGCCTACTGTTGGTAAGACATAGAATACCATCTGCACAATACGGACATTTGTAAATCTGCCTGTCTGATGCACTAAATTTTTTCGACATTACTGATATGTCATACTTAGGAGATAATAACTCACTCACGAAAATAGATGGAGCCTTAGCACTCGCAACTATATAGCATCTATTCTTCGCTCTTGAAATTCCAACATAAAATAAACGTCTCTCTTCTGAATGTTCATAATCGGCAGTAGCTGGAAGTAACGCTTCCACCATAATATTATCTTTATTCTCACTTGGAAAGCCATGTTTTCCCTGTGTAAGCCCCATTAAAATACAATTGTCAGCTTCTAAACCTTTTGATTTATGAAATGTCCACATTTTTATACCTATTATATGCTTTTCACTTAGGTATTTTTTCATATTTGTAAGAAGGTAATTTTGCCTAGCAATGATCGCAATGCTTTCTTTTGGATATTTACTTTGTATGTCCATAATGATCTCAAGTACTCTTCGATATGCACCATCTTGACATACATCCATATCATCATAAAGAAAAATCTGTGATGATTCAACTTTTGTATGTGTTTCAATCTGTTTTTTATATTGTTCAGGGTTTTCCATTACAAATTTACCAGCAGTATCTGCAATGCTATTATTATATCTAAAAGTTTTCTGCAACATAGTTAATGAATGTTCACCAACAAGTTCTTTAAATCTTGTTGTAAGCTCTAGTTTACCACCTGAAAATCTGTAAATAGCTTGCCAATCGTCTCCGACTACTGTTAATGATGCGGACTCTCCATTTTGCACAAGAGCATTTATCAAGTTCATTCTCGATGTTGATATATCTTGAAACTCATCGACAAGAATATATTTCCATGAAGGCTTATATTCACCATTATTAATAACATTTGTTGAGTTAATTATCATCTCATCAAAATCAATAGAGTTTTCGTCCTTCATTGTATCAAGATATGCTTGGTGCAACTCATCAAGCAATTTAGAAATCTCTTTAGCTTTTGAATAGTTTACTTTTCTAAACCTATCTAAAATCAAATTACAATCTAACTGCTCTGTACGAATAGCTTGCAAGCATCTATGTAAAATAGCTGCCCAATCACTAATCATTCCCATATTATTAATTTTATTATAAAGTTCTTCTGGAGTTTTCGGAGTAAACTCAATACCATGCAATTTCAATTTATCTTCTAAATTAGTAAGCAGAACACCTTCTGCCCATTCATAGTGGAATGTTTCAACTAATGTAGTATTGTGATCTTGGTGAGTTTTACGCTTACTTCTGATTTCTTCATTATACTGCACAGAGTTAATACCTGAGCGAGTATTACCAACCCTATCTATCCCAAAATGTTCGATATAAATATTTGTATCTACTATTTGGAAATCAGGAGTATAATCAAAGCCAACTTCTATACGTTGCTTTGAAACATAGAGTGGTTCATACTTATATTTCACATTGTTTGAGAATAAAAAGTTTGCAATAAGGAGCTCTTGGTAACCTCTCACTTTTTCGCCTTGTAACGTACGGTATTCACTGTCACGAATATAGCGTTGATATTCTTCGTCAGATTTAAAATTGAATGGATTTATCTCATTAGTAAAAAAAGACATCATATCTAGAATACTACCCTTATTAGTTAATAAATATTTTTTCAACCAATCAGTAATCCAAATCTTTAGCATTGTCTCATCTTCGGAAAAAACGCTTAGACGGGTAGGTTTATTAGATTTAAGCAATATTTTACGACCTAATGCGTGGAATGTTGATATCTCTGGCTGTTCAGGAAGTATCATATTAGCATTTTTTGCTTTCTCGCATAATCGCTCTTCTAATTCATTTGCAGCACTTGAATTGTATGCCATTATCAATATTTCAGACGGTTGTGCAAGCTCCCGATCAATCAAGTCAAGAGCCTTTACAACCATTACAGATGTTTTCCCCGTCCCTGCTGCCGCTAACACAAGGTTTATATCATTAGAGCGTAACACAGCTAAGCGTTGTTCATCTGTCAATGGGTTTGATTCAATATGGTCAAAAAAATCTTTACGCTTTTCTAATTGAACTTTTTCGTGGTATTCTTGTAAATCTTTAATATTAGATGATTGAAACTTTATGATATTTTGGCAAATAAGTTTAGTCGTTTCAGAAAAATACGTCCCCACTTCCGAAGCATACTGAGTTGAAAAATAACACATAGCATCAATAGTTTCTTTAATAAAACATGCCCAGCTATCTCTTGGATATTGTTCAACAACATGACTTGTATATGCTTTATGATAACTGTTAAATGCTGTTTCTAGCATTTTAGCTATTTTCTTATTTAATATATCTAAAAAATTAATAGCACCAGCTTGTAGAAACTTTAATCTAACTGTTTGTCCATTTAAGTTGATTTCTATTATATAGCCAAGAAACCCTTTCTTTATCCTTGCAAAAAACAACAAGTCACTCAATGGATATTCTTTCTTATCAATAATTATTGAATGGTCTCTAAGTAAGACTTCTTTTTTACCTAAAGCTCTACCAATGATATTTCTGTTTGTTGCTATAATAGAATCATTCATCCATTAACCCCACAATAAGATATTATGACTTGAGAATAAATAGGCTAAGATAGATTTAGCGTAAAGTCAAGCTTAATGGAAGTTATAGGGTAAAACAGTCACTATGATCAAATAGATTGTAGTTATAGTGACTATTTTGAACTCTGTTAGTGACAATGACGTACCCCAGTGCGACTATCTACGTGACAGCCGTTAGCGTCAGTTCCGCCACTATGAGCGTATACTACTGATCCAATTGACATCAATAAAGTCACTAATACTAACATAAGTATTTTTTTCATGTTTGCCTCCATATTAAAAAGTAATAAACACTATTATAAATATGGGTTAGCTATTCGTATGTGTCAACCTTAAAATTAAGCATTGTTTAATAGCTATACAATAGTTTGTGATGTTTTTAGATTACTGACGAAAAAGACAAAAAAAATAAACTCAATTCCAATTGGGTATATGCAAAACAATACTCTTTATTTGTCCATTAACGGCTATGCGTCGTGTGTTTCACTACAAAATACTTGTTAATATTTATCTTGGATAGTATTCAAAGTGCTTCATTTGTCTTACAACAAACTCTTGGTATTCATCTGGAATTTGCTGTACCCATTTCTCAAAATTCTCTTTAAAATAGTTTAAGCTTTTACAGTCAATATCCTTGCCGTGCATCCACTTTCAACACACTCTTTCTTTATTTGAGAATAGCCTATTCTATCTGTCATATAATCAACTCTCACTTGCCATCACGCTTTTAATATACACACCTCTTGCATTTTCCCAAGCGTTAATTGATGTTGGTTTTAAGCCAAAAATATGTCACTGACACCTTAGTGACATATTTAATCTGCTGTCCACCTATTGCTAAATTCTTTAGTCTCCATGCTTAACCCGCTATTCATTTTGCTTAGCAATAGTTTACCATCATCAGTATACCTAAATGTTGAAAATTGAGCTCTTACAGCATCTCTTATATTCTTTAGTGACCCATTGGCTTTTATCCAATTTTGAGGACTAAATATTCTTTTGTTATCATGTGATTCTGATGAAGCATTTTCAAATGCCATATTTAAGCATGATCCTGCCATATCAACAATTGTATCAACAATGTCTGCATTTTTTAGTTTTGATAAAGCAACTGCAGGATTCGGTACCAAGTCAGGCAATTCATTAACAACACAGAAGAATATTGATATTGTGTATAAATGGTGATAAGGAGCATATGCTTTCATCGCTAATAATGATACATTTAATCTCATAGGATTGTCAGGCACCCACTTAGAAAATACTGCTTTATATAATTCGTTAAGTGCTTGTATATCCTCAGGAGCATAATTTTTATCGAATAATTGGTTAAAATATTTATCAAATATTTTCGTTTCACTATATGAATTGGTCGGTCTTTGTGAATGCCAAGCAATTAACTGTTTGCCTAAGTCTGTCAAATTAATTATATGGCTAGTATTGTACCTTACTGAATCAGCAACTTCACCTCTTTTTGTTATAAAGTAGCCATCAGTATATTTTTGTTCATATGCTTTTTTTATTGCTAAAACAGCCTTATCATTACTTCTTAAATCACGTGCTTTCACGGCACTTTGGGAATTTGTAGACGTACTAATTTTATCAGCTTTATCGTTATCCGCAATCTCATAAAACCTAAACATAATATAACCATCTGCTGATTTTTTTACTGTTTCACTGTGACTATATATTGTGCTTAGTGATTGGCAACCGTTAACAACATTTACTTCCTTTACGCTCAAACAGTTTCCGTCAATAGTAATTTTTGAACAAATTGCAGTTATGCCATTGTGAAGGAAGAAAAAGTCATTAACATCATTACAAAGTGTTTGTGCAATACTCTTATTTACTTTATTATTATTTCCAAGCGACTGTCTAACATTCTTACGAAATAAACTTCCATCTTTTATACCGGGTATTTTAATACATTCTTTTAATTGTATTGATGCAATAACAGCTTTTGTTCCATTTAAATCAAGTTCCATGAGTTTATTATCTTCGACAATAAATTCATGATTTATAAAAGGACGGCTTTTATTAAGAGCTTCGTCGTATCTAAATCGCAATGTTTCGCTATCTACAAGAATTAATGATGCACTTAGGTTGTCATTATCAGCTAATTCTTTTTGAAATAATTCTAAATCTTTTTGAGCAGCTTGTGTTAATGATGATGTAGTAATCAATTCAAAACATATATCATAATCATCATCTATGGCATTTGAAATTTCACTTATCTTAACTTTAAGCCTTTCATTTGCTGTATCTTGCAATTTAGATAATTCTTTAATCTGTACCCACGATGATAATACTTCGCGTAATGGCGTAGCGTCAACTTGGTTGCCAGAATAAAATTTACCTTGGATTATGTATATAATAGAAGCTTGGTTATCAATATAAACTGCATCTATTTGTTTATCTCCTGCGCCGTCAGTCATACATTCTTTTGTTTCAACAACGTCTAGGTTATGAATATTGCGTAAATACCACGCAATAAAACGCTGTCCATCATTTGAAAAATTATCCAAATAATAATTATCTTTTATATCTCCAGCTATTTTATTATACATATGGACCTCCTGTAGCCACATAGTAGTAAATTATCCGTATAGTGTAATTTAATTTTCACCTATTAATTTAGATGCAAGCCCAGTTACTGAATTGTTTAGTGAATGAGTTATATGCTTTTCATAACTGTCTTTAGGGCTCGCTGATACAGTAATTGTATCTTCAAATATTAATACATCACTCATCATACTACCTCTTCTCACGCAGTTCAAAATATTATTACTCATATTCCCCGCACTGTCAACACACTTTAAATCACCATCTATATAACCCTTTCTTATACTTTAAAATATTTTTTGCCAGTTGCCTTATCGTTAATAAATTTAATATACTACCCACCCTCGCCTCTAAAAATGTGAATATTCTTTTTATTAAAATTTCCCTACTTGCCAATGTTCAAAAAATGTTATAGACTGATACTGTTGATTTACTGGAGGCGATGATGGCTGATGTATCATTAGGTTTTGAGAACGAGTTATGGGCTATGGCGGACAAAATGCGTGGCCGTATGGGTGTAAAGGATAGCGAGTATGGCAACGTAGTATTAGGTTTGCTATTTTTGAAATATATTTCTGACAGTTTTTATGAGCGTTATAATGAGTTGAAGTCTGAGGGTTTGGATTTAGAGGAAGAGCGTGATGAATACACATCTGAGGGTATCTTTTTTGTTCCGCCTTCTGCTCGTTGGGATTTTATAAAGAACAGTGCTAGACAGATTGAAATTGGGCAGATTATCGACGATGCAATGGTGACTATCGAGCGTGAGAACGACTCTCTAAAGGGTATTTTACCAAAGCAATATGCAAGGCAAGAGATAAACAAAGTTGTGCTTGGTGAGCTTATAGATTTGTTTTCGTTCAATGTTGGCGGTAAGGATGCGAAACAGCAAGACACGTTAGGTCGTGTTTATGAGTATTTCTTAGGTTTATTCGGTGCAACAGGTGGTGAAAACTATACTCCAGCGTCGATTGTGAAACTGCTTGTAGACATGATAGAGCCTTATGAGGGCAGAGTTTACGACCCATGCTGTGGTAGTGGTGGAATGTTTGTTCAATCTGCACGTTTCGTGGCGGAGCATCACGGTCGCATAGATGGCATTAGTATATATGGTCAAGAGTCGATAGCTGAAACTTGGCGTTTATGTAAGATGAACCTTGCTATCCGTGGTTTAGATGGCAACATCGGCACAGAGAATGCTGATACTTTCACACGTGACATGCACAAGACGTTGAAAGCTGATTATATTTTAGCGAACCCGCCGTTTAACATAAAGGATTGGGGTGCTGAGCATTTGCAAGAAGATGTACGTTGGAAATATGGCACGCCACCATCAGGCAATGCGAACTATGCTTGGATATCGCACATAATACACAAGTTATCAAGTAAAGGTACAGCGGGTTTTGTGCTTGCGAACGGCTCTATGAGTACGACAACCACGCAAGAATCGGCAATTCGCAAAGAAATTATAGAAAATAATTTAGTGGACTGTATTGTAACATTGCCACCTAATTTATTTTATAATGTCTCTATCCCTGTATGTTTATGGTTTATAAGCAAGTCGAGAGATAACCGTAAGGATAAGATATTGTTTATTGATGCACGCAACATGGGCGAAATGGTGACACGCAAACACAGGGTGCTGAAAGAAGACGAGCTAGCGAAGATATGCGAAACGTATCACACATGGCGTGACGGTGGCGAGCATAGCGACACACTAGGCTTTTGCAAGAGTGCCAGCATTGAAGAAGTGAGGGAGAACGAATATATCCTAACCCCTGGCAGATATGTAGGCATAGAACAACAAGCAGACGACGGCGAACCATTTAGCGAGAAAATGACACGCCTAACAAGCGAGCTATACACGATGTTTGATGAAAGCCACAAACTAGAAACCGAAATAAAAGAACGATTAGGGAAGATTGGCTATGGAAAGTAAAACAATCCGTGATATTGCTAGTGTACAAACAGGTCCTTTTGGCTCCCAGTTACATAAAAAAGATTATGTTATGACTGGCACGCCCATTGTTACAGTTGAACATCTAGGAAGCAGGAAAATGACAATTCAAAATTTACCTTTCGTAAATGATGCTGACAAAAACAGACTATCTAAATATATTTTGTGTCAAGGTGATATTGTATTTAGTCGGGTAGGCTCTGTTGATAGGTGCTCATATGTTGGTCCAAATGAAGATGGTTGGTTATTTTCTGGAAGATGTCTACGTGTACGCTGTGATAGAACGAAGGTAGAGCCATTGTTTGTATATTATTATTTTAATTATGAACAGACAAAACAGCTCATTAGGAATATAGCAGTTGGAGCAACTATGCCATCAATAAATACAACGTTACTTTCGGAAATACCTTTTTTTGCTCCACCCCTTCAAACACAGAAAGCAATAGCAGATACATTATCATGCCTTGATGATAAAATAGAGCTTAACAATAAAATAATAAAAAACCTTGAAGAACAAGCACAAGCTATCTTTATTAATTCTTTTCAATCAGACATTGAAAATCTTAGCAATAATAAAACATTAGCATTAGAAAACATAATTTCAGTAATAGATAATCGTGGTAAAACTCCTCCTTTATCAGATAATGCTACAGAATACCCAATTATAGATGTTCGTGCTTTGGCAGGAGCGACAAGAATCATTAATTATAATAATTGCACAAAGTTCATTGAAAAATCGACATATAATAATTGGTTTAGAAATGGTCATCCTAAACCATTGGATATTCTGATATCAACTGTTGGAAGTTTAGCGGAGATAAAGTTTTTTATTAAACAAAAGGGATGTATTGCTCAAAATGTAGTGGGCTTTAGAAGCAAGAAGATTTCACCATACTATCTTTATCAATATCTACAGTATATAAAAAATAATTTGATGTCATATAATATAGGTTCAGTACAGCCAAGTATTAAAGTCACGCACATTATTAAACATAAAATACTAATACCTGATGAAAAGATTTTATCAAAATTTGATAGTTTAATTATTCCAATTTCAGAGAAAATATTTTTTATGACAGAAGAAACTCAACAACTCATACAACTACGTGACACCCTACTCCCTAAGTTGATGAGTGGCGAAGTACGTGTTCCATTTAACGAGGTTGAATAGAAAATTCATAGTTATCATAGGAGACGATTTTGATGATTAAAAAACGGCAAAAATCAATTAAAAATGAACTTATTAAAAAGGCTAGAGAAGCTGTCATTGCCTCTGTTCAAACGTATAATAATCCTAGTATAACATTTAAAGCTGAAACATTTATTGTCCTTAGTATAATTGGTTGGACTTATTTATTACATGCATACTACCGTGAAAATAAAATTGATTATCGCTATTATAAACATACAGGTAAAAGAAAAAAATATGACAAGACTAAGCATAATGCATATAAGTATTGGGAATTAGAAAGATGTCTCAATGAATCAGCTTGCCCATTAAGCCAAGACGCTAAAAATAATTTAAAGTTTTTGATAGGGATTAGACATGAAATAGAACACCAAATGACGAATAAAATCGATGAACACATAAGTGCAAAATTACAAGCATGTGCGTTAAATTTCAACAAATATATTAAATTGCTATTCGGTGAAAAATATGCTTTAGATAGAGAATTAGCATTATCAATACAGTTCGCACCACTAGTGCCAGAACAAAAAAAAGAATTACAAGGTAATGATGACCTAAACCCTAACATTAGAAATTTTATTGCTACATTTGAAGATACATTATCAGATGATGACTTGAAAAATATTGAATATTCTTATAAAGTAGCCTTTGTTCCTATATCTGTTAATCGTAAAGGACAAGCGGATGAAGTTATTAAATTTATTCCTTCTGACTCGCCGTTAGCAAAAAATGCGAATACCCAATTACAATTGCTTAAAGAAGTAGAAAAAGCCAAATATCGCCCTAAAGAAATAGTTGAAAAAATGCAAAATGTTGGCTATGTCAATTTTAAAATGTATCAACATACAGAGTTGTGGAAATCAAAAAATGCAAGAGATAGTAAATATGCTTATGGAGTTCATGTTGCAGGCACGTGGTATTGGTATGAAAAATGGGTAAATATTGTTGAAGAACATTGTGAAAAAGAATATGGTAAAAAATGAAAAATAAATTTTATTCAAAAATACCAACAGAAATTAAAACAATACTCGAAGTATTTACACTCACACTTTTATTTATTGTGGGAGCTAATATCATAATAACTATTTTTACTGAAAAAGGTTCTAATACCCTTGCAGATGTATCAAGTGTTATTTTAACGGCTGTTATTGTATACATTACTATTAGCAATAACAAGAAAACAACTAGACTACAGGAAGATATAAAACTAATAACAGAGGATTACAACAAGCAAAATATTGAATTACAAAAACAGATACATAAAGATAATGTAAATGTGGCCTACTTAAATAATTATTTAGAAATATATAACGCTTATCGCAAATTTGGAAAGTTGTTAATACCTGATACGGAATTTGATTATCTTGACTTTAAACCAAATTACTTCTACAAGAGAATTAATGAACTTAATCAATATTATGAATACGCAGGAACGCTTGCAACTAATGCGAAAATATTTTTTAGAAATGATGAAAAGCTATTAAATGCTATCAGACGACTAGATACAGAATTATTAGCAATGTGGAATGACATTAGAGAAATTGAATTAGCGATAAATGAGTTAAAGACCAATTTAATTATAACAATTAAAACAAATACACCTAAAGAACCTATAACTAGAAAAGAAATTGACTCAAATATTTATAAATTTATGAACGAATATAATAGTAAATGCGAACAAATTATTCGCCACTACAACTGGGATATTCGACGTAAAGCATTAAATGATTTAATATTTAATGGCGACTTTACAAAACACTTTGAACAATACATAAAACCAGCAATTAAGGACTAACCACATGCAAATACTAAATGAGCATACACTTGAGTGTACAACTATAGAATATTTTCAAGATATGGGCTATGAAACTGCTGTCAAGCTCTCGCCTGATGAGCCTGCACATGAGCGTGCCTCGTTTAGTGATGTTGTACTAAAAGATAGGTTATTACATGCACTTGCTGTCCTTAATCCTAAATTATCTGACGATAACATAAACGAAGTCTATAGAAAACTCAGCTACATAGACGGAATATCTGCCGTGCAACGTAACAGAAACTTCCATGAAATGCTTGTAAACGGCGTTACCGTGCAATACCACGATAGCGAAAACAACCTCAGGCACACACAAGCGAAAATAATCGACTTCGATAACCCAGAAAATAACCATTTCTACGCTGTGCAGCAGTTCATCATCAAAGAGAAAGAAACAAAGATACCTGACATTGTCGTGTTTATTAACGGGCTACCTATCATTGTTATGGAGCTTAAAAACTTAGGTAACGAAAATGTCAACATCAATAACGCATACAACCAAATACAAACGTACAAAAACACTATCCCATCACTATTCGACTATAACGAACTTATCGTCATATCTGATGGGATTAATACACGCATAGGCACTATCACATCAAACTTTGAACGCTTCACAGCATGGAAAACTATAGACGGCGAAAATATAGCATCTAAACATATTGAGCCACTCGACGTACTTATATACGGAGCATTCAAAAAAGATACCCTACTGCGACTCATAAAAAACTTCACCACGTTTGAAACAGATGGCGAAAACACATATAAAAAAGTTGCTGGCTACCACCAATACTACGCCGTAAATAAAGCAATCGCCGAAACCGAACGAGCTAGCAAGGAATGTGGCGATAGAAAAATCGGCGTTATGTGGCACACTCAAGGGTCTGGCAAAAGTCTCTCAATGGTGTTCTATACTAGCCAACTTGTACAAAATATCAACTTGCAAAACCCTACTATCGTTGTTGTAACAGATAGAAACGACCTTGACGGACAACTTTTTTCAACGTTCGCAAACAATATGGCACTAATAAGAACAGAACCAAAACAAGCATCCAGCCGTGCAGAACTCCGCAAATTGCTTGAAAATAGAGAAAGTGGCGGGATAATCTTCACAACTATACAAAAGTTTGCACCTGACGAAAACGAAGATACACTACCTGTATTATCAAACCGCAAAAACATCATCATTGTCGCCGACGAAGCACACCGCACACAATACGGCTTTGATGCAAAAATAAGACAAGCGAGCGACTCAGCTGTCATAAAGTTCGGCTATGCAAAATACATGCGTGATGCACTACCAAATGCCTCATACATAGGTTTCACAGGGACACCTGTCGAACTCGTCGGTAAAAATACAAAAGAAATTTTCGGCAACTACATCGACATATACGATATGACACGTGCTGTCGAAGACGGAACAACTGTTAAAATCTACTACGAAAGCAGGCTTGTTCCACTAGAACTATCAGAAGAACTCAAAGGCACTATCAATGAAGAGTTCCACGAAATCACGGAATACCAAGAAGAAACAGAACAAGAAATGCTCAAAAGCAAATGGAGCAGGCTAGAAGCCATCGTAGGCACATCAGAACGTGTGAAAACTATCGCTCAAGATATAATCACTCACTTTGAATATAGGCAACTAGCACAAGAATATGACGGCGGAAAAGCCATGATCGTTTGCATGAGCAGACGTATCGCAATCGAAATGTACAAAGCCATCATAACCATAAAACCTGATTGGCATAGCGACGATGTCTCAAAAGGGAAAATCAAAACAGTAATGACAGGCTCATCATCAGACCCTGACAGCTGGCAACCATTCATTGGCTCAAAAAACAGCAAAAAAGATATCGCAAAACGCATGAAAGATATTAACGACGAACTGCAAATCGTAATCGTCTGCGATATGTGGCTAACTGGGTTCGATGTGCCTAGTATGCACACAATGTACATAGATAAACCACTCAGCGGACACAACCTCATGCAAGCTATCGCACGTGTGAACAGAGTGTTCAAAAATAAACATGGCGGACTCGTCGTCGACTATATCGGACTTGCAGAAAACCTCAAGTTTGCACTATCAAAATATACCGATAACGACAGAAAAAACCAAAACGCAAACGCTAACCCAGAAGATGCTAAAAATATTTTTGTCGAAAAATTAACAGTCATAAAAGAGCTACTGCATGGCATCGACTATAGCAACTTCTATACAGCCACTCACAAAGATAAATACAACATCATCATGCAAGTGACAGATTTCGTACTTGGGCTAGATGAAGAGCATAAAAAACTTTACGTGCAATCAGTCACAGAGCTTACAAAAGCGTTCTCACTATGTTCATCAATATTGTCTGAAACACAACAACTCGACACTACGCTACATAAGCATATCAAAGCGATAATTGTTAAACGACTTGACGAAGAAAATACGAAAAAAACTACATCACAACTTGATGCTGAAATTAACCAACTGATATCAAAATCTATTTCATCTGGCAAAGTTGAAGATATATTGCAATTAGCTGGCGTTGAAAGACCTGATATATCAATACTCTCTGACGAATTCATGAACGAAGTACGAAACATTAAACACAAAAACTTAGCGATCGAACTTTTGAAACGCTTATTAAAAGGCAACATCAAAGCACTAGAACGCTCAAACCTTATACAAGCAAAAAACTTTTCAGAATTACTCGACCAAGCTATACAAAAATATCTAAACAGAACCGTTGATGCAACGACTGTTATTATAGAACTTATTGATATGGCTCATAAATTTAACAATGCACAGAAACGTGGCGAAGAAACAGGACTAACCGAAGAAGAACTCGCATTCTACGATGCTCTATCCATGAACGCCTCAGCAAAAGAGTTGATGAAAGATGAAACGTTGAAAACGATTGCAAAAGAAATAGCAAAAACTATTAAACAAAATATACAACCAGATTGGACCATACGTGAACGGATACAAGCAAAAATGCGATCAGAAGTACGAAGATTGCTTAAATTCTACAAATATCCACCTGATGCCGAAAAAGGCGCTATCGAATTCGTGCTTGAACAAGCAAAACTTATGTGCGAAAACGAGGTGGCGTGATGAGAACTTGGGGAGTGTGAAACTTGATATAAACACATTATCCAAATAGTATTGCAACTCTTACATATCAGTAGTTAATTACTAAAATAATTTGATTTCCAATAGATTTCGGCTAATCTATAACTACACTATGTTTTAGTCGAGATTTTAATTTTATTTGTTTGGTAAATATGACCGAAAACATAAACTCAACTCTAATTGGACATATGTAAAACAACGCCCTTTATTTGCCCATTAAATGCCACGAGTCGCACTTTTTGTTTAATAATATGGGTTTTATTGACAAATTAACAACTCTCGTTATATTGGCGTTTAATAGTCTCATCAAAATTTTAATAAAGTTTATCTTGATGTTTTTCAATATATTGCCATTCATTGACTTTGTTTTATTAGATTTCGATATTGAAAGAGTTGGGCCAGCTTTTGAAACCTAATTTAGCATCTTTTTGCTAATATCTCTTTCTGTCATTTTCCTTACTTATCAATATGTAAAAAGTGCTATAGATTGATATGCTTTATGGATGCGGTGAGGCTCTCTTAGTCGTAAATATTTAACATGCTATAATGTTTCTTTGCTTCGCATAGCGTTTCGTATAGCTTTATTTAATTTAGATACTTTTGACGTTAGTAAATATTTAAAATATAATTTTGTATTAATATTTTTTTCAACACTATGATCATCATTGTATTTCCTGACTAATTCACCAATAAATTGTTCGCTTAT
The DNA here is from genome assembly GCA_964369365.1 of uncultured Lactobacillales bacterium. GTDB lineage: Bacteria > Pseudomonadota > Alphaproteobacteria > CAYJES01 > CAYJES01 > CAYJES01. Next base: position 36,708 of record CAYJES010000013.1, read on the forward strand.
CAAAGTATCAGCCTTATGCAATCTACAATGAAATGCAATTCTCATATTGATTATTTTCTCGTTTAAATCCATATTTCACCTAAAATGCTATCAAAGCACAAGTTTAGACTATATTGCTTCTTGAACAACATAGTAGTAAAACCTGCTACCCACTGTCCTAATTAATCGCTTATATAAGTCCTTTTCATCGCCAGCTGTCCTATCATGAATTTTAACAAAAAAACGACATTCATGCTTTTTACTCCAAATAAAAATTGGTTCAAACATTTCTATAAATGTTTGCGGATCAACAGTCATTGCATAGGCTACATTTTGCAAAGGTAATAGAGCTTGATCTTGTTCTCTATGAGGTAGTGCATTGTCATGAACAATTATACCTTTTGAAGTAATCAGAATATCAAAGATATATTCTATTTTACCAGTTTTAGCATCGGCCCAACATGGTGGCATTTCTACACCATCACCACCGACAGCTAGCTTATTTTTTAAATTTTGTAATTGTCCTTGTAAAATATTTAATTCACTTTGCATTACTTTTTGATCATTTATTTGTTCTTCAAGCATTTTATTTTGATTGGTCACTTCAGATAATCTTGATTCTAATACTTCATTTTTAGCTTTGATTTCTTCTAATAGTACGAGTTCTTTAAATACCTCTTCAAGACTTTCTTTATTAGGTGCTATTGCCTCCATTGTTGTAGCATATTCCTGCAATACCTCCGCATTATCTACCACAGTTTTTATTTCTTCATCTTTTTTAAGCACATATAATGCTAAGAATAGAAATAGTAAAAATAGTAATAAAATCATAACTTCAGCTAATGTGAAGCCAACAAGAGCGTCATTCCCTGCTGTAGAACTTTTACTTCTCATCATCTTTACCATTTAATTTATCTGTTATATAATCACTCATATTACCTAAAACATTGTTCATATTTTTTACTGCTTCATATGCTTCATCAGAACCCTTATTGAGTTTATCTTTTATATCTGCGTTTACTAAAGACATATCAGACACTGCTTGTTCAACCTCAGCTGTGTAATCCTTGATTTTATCAGCACCAACATGGATAGAGTTCTTAATTTCTTCCAATGGTTTAGTAACTGAGTCAACCTCTGAAGAGAACAGTTGAACGCTTTTAGCAAGCATTTCAATTTGAGTGGTAAAGTTTTTTATAGTAGCATTAATTTGATTAATATTCTCTGCTGTATTACGAGCTGTCGTGTTTTCGATAATTCTATTATCTTTTATTTGGGTTGTGATTTCATGAAGGTCATCAAACAGTGCTTTCATCTGATTATGCAACACCACATTAGGTGCATCTGTCTTTGTCATATCCTCTAGTGATGTATTAAATACTGTAATATAATTATCAAAAATAGTATCTAGTGCAGATGACTTTTCAACATGCTTCTCAATCGAATTTTGTAAATTATCAGCATTGTTAGAAAGTGATTCCTCAAACTTTCCTGTAACATTGCCTAAATTGTCTATTGCAGTCTTAGCTGTTTCTTCAACATGTTCATTATAATTGTTTTGTGAATCCACTAAAGCTGTTTTCACTTCATCTAATGTATCTTTATACTCTGATAAAGTATCTTCTAAAACATTAGTAATATTATCTGATATATTTTTCAATGAATTAGCAAACATATCTTCTGCTTCATCACGTGCATCTTTAATGTTTTGAGCATATAAACGGTAGTCTGCAACTGTGTTAGCTAAAACACCAGCTAGGTCATTAGCTGTGTCATTTAACCGCACCAAAGTATTTCTTTCCACGTCTTCTGGGTCAAGCATCTGATTGTTGAACCACACCCTAAGCGCCAAGCCCCAAATAGTTGACCATAATGCTATTGCAAAATTGCTTATAATAATACCTATTGCTTCTGTTGTACCTGAAAATGATATTAAAGATAATGTCAAACTAATCAGTGTATATATAAAACCAAGATAATAGATATTATCACCTAAGTGCCTACTTCCTGCTTTATATACAAAGTAAGCATAAGAAATTATCAATATACAAGCAATCGCTGTAGCTAGATACTGATTAGCTATTGATTTTGACATTAATATTGCAAAGAAGCCCACAATACAATAAATTATAAATAAATGTTTTTCAATAAAGTTACTGTCTCGCATAATAACATACAACCTTTTCTATTTTATTTAACCATCTATACGTTTAACACTTACAAGCCTAGCGCCTTGAGATGTAAAATATCGTTCCCAAAATAATACGTTTGTATTATTTTGCAGCTCCGCTCTATTTGGACGATTTAGCATTAAGATTGTAACATCTACCCCCTTTAAATATAACGAAGACATTGAACTGAGGTTATTTGACTGGTAAACAGACTCAAAGCTAGGTATTCCTTTATAAAAATTAATCATTTCAGAATTTTGCAACATATCAGAAACAATAACTAGTTTTTTAGGAGTATTTTCATGAACAACACCAAAAGATGCACCTGCAACTGATTGAATTGACTCTAAAATTGGAGATGATGCATAGCTTGCTTTTAATGTCGCTTGTTCAAGTGCCATGTTTAAAGGATTTGAAAAATTTTCATTCCATAGTTTATTAATGAGTTCCTCGTTTTCATATAAAAAGTTTGCACCTTCACCAGAACCAGGATTACAAGCATTAAATGTCGGGATAAGTAATGACCCAACTTCATCTGTGATATTGAAAATTTGTATTGATTCATGCTTCTTGGTTGCGGACCTCACCTTGTTGAGTTCAATTTCAATTGAATTTTTTTGTATCGCATTAAATGAGTCTGTAGCATCTATTATTACAACCGTTGTTGCTATCGCTCCATCAATAGGACAAAGAGTTACTTCGTCAACATCAATTTGTGTATTCATTAGATAAACAATACCGCCTCCAACAGCAATGCTGAAAATAATTGCAATTATTCCTATAATTCTACCGTTACGCTCAGTTTTACTTTTTTGCCTTCTATAGTTGCGGTTATTTCTAGTCATTTCGCACCTGTCCTTGCTGTTTCATATTTATACTACATGCATTAATCTGTTCCCTATATCCTTTCTGCATACCATTAATGGACGATAAAACATCTTCAATTTCACGTATAACATTCTGGTATTCTTCATCTGAAATAATATTCAAATTATTATTTAAGTAATCACCTAATTCATATGCAGGCAGCATTGGTTCTTTGTTGAAAAAACTCGGAGCGTCTTGTGAACGTGCTTTCTTATTTTCCTCTCTATATGTTGCAATAAGTTTTTGATAAACTTTTTCGATTTCTCCCATACGTTTTATAAACATACTTTGAGTAGTAGCAAGGATTGTTTGGCTACTTTTATTGTGTTTTGTATATTTTACTCTATCTCTAAGTCTTTCAATTTTCTCTTGAATATCGTTATTAATTTCGTGAATTTCATCCGATACTCTTTGTTTCTCAAAGTCGAATTTATCAATTCTTACCTTAAGGTTTTTATCCAACTTCGAGTATCCTGGTATTGGGTCATCAGAATAATAGCCTTTATAGAATGCTAATCCACCACAAAAACAGCTGATAATAAAAAACATAATTGAATCTAATTTTGTTGATATAACTTTATCTATAAACGTCGAAAAAGCTAAGTTTATTGCTTCCTCACTTCCCAATTCAACGTACAGCTCTCTATAATGAACTATCAACATATTAAATATCAAAATAAGAGCAACGCTGATGAAAAATAAACAGATTTTTATAGCAGTATTTTTATCGTAACCTATTTTTCTAACAACGTTACCCAATAGTAAACCAGCACCAACATTAATAACAGCAATAAAAAAACACTCTGCTATACCACCAACAAGTCCCATTGTGCTCCCTTTTGAAAAGAAGAATGCGTTAACTACTATTTCAAAAACAAAAAATGCCATAACAAAACCATAAACACTCCAAAAACCATCTGGATATTTTGCATTCCTAGTAATATTGTGTTTTGCTTTAAAGTTTTCAAGTTCTTGTTTATCAACCACATACGTTTCATAATTATTTTGGAACATGTCATGGTAATCCGTCATATATTTTTCAGCTTCATTATAATATTCGCTTTTACAATTTGATATTTCTTGTTTGAGCATTGACATATCATTTTGCGAAGAACTAGAACGCACAGACATGTTTGTGTGATATATTTTCTCAGCTTCGTTTCTGATTGGTGAAAAATAATTTGTTATTTCTTGTTCGACAATATCACTTCTACTATTAGGTGCAGGAACATCATTTTGCCCATTTTCTTGTGCTTTATTATATAGGTCAAACTTGTCTAGTAATTCATCATAATTTGGCACAGGTGGCAGCTGAGCAACTTCAAGAGAGTTTTTATCATCTTCATATCTCTTGCTATTAGTAAATAACGTTTTAAGAAAATTCCAAATCTTTGACAACATAGTATCCGCCTCAATTTAAATCGATTAATTGTTACTTTTGCAAGCCACACAATTAAGATATGCGATACCTACGTTCATTGTCAAGAGTTTATAACATAACACAGTTTTTTAATATAAAAACACATTGACTATGCACAACATAACGGCTTGACTTTATACTAATTGACAACCTCATAAACTTACATTATAAGTAGGTATGTCTACGTGGAAAAAAATTAAAATATCAACGCTAAATAATGAATTCGTTGAGGCTGTCGCTCCTGAAATTATTTCAGCTAGCCGCAGTACAGATATTCCTGCATTTTATAGTGACTGGTTTATTGAGAGACTAAAAATAGGCTATTCTGTATGGAAAAACCCTACACCGATTATTAAACATCTAGATTTTATCAAATCGCAAAGTATTGAGTGTTATTTTCAATATACTCTAAATGACTATGAAAATGAAAATTTAGAGAGCAATTTGCCCAAACTGACAACAAGAATTGAAACATTCAAATCATTAGTCGACCAACTAGGCGTTGGCAATGTTATTTGGCGCTTCGACCCTTTGATTTTATCCAATGAACTCACCATAGATGTTTTAATTGAAAGAATTACTTTTATTGGCGATAAACTAAAAGGTCATACTAAGAAACTAGTTTTCAGTTTTGTAGATATTACTGAATATGGTAAGGTATCAAAAAATATCAAAGCATTAAATAACTCTTATCGCGAATTTACAAACAATGAAAAAATATCATTCGTTAGTCAATTAATACATATCAATAAAACCAATAACTGGAACTACGAGTTAGCAACTTGCTGCGAAGATATTGAACTTGAAAAATATGGAATTCAACATAACAAGTGTATAGATGATGAATTTATTGCTAAACAATTCAGCAATAACACGAAATTAATAAATTTTTTAGGTGTAGATCCAAACGCATTGATATTGTATGGCGACTTTGTTTTCAACAAAAAAATTAAAAGATAAAGGACAGCGTCAAAGTTGTGGTTGTATAATTAGTAAGGATATTGGTTCTTATAATACTTGCCCTCATAAATGTGAATATTGCTATGCCAACACATCATATATTAGCGCAAAGAAAAATTACGAAAAACATAAAGCAATTCCTTGCGCTGACTCGATAATTGATGATTAAAAAATGTAGGTGATAACAATGGATGCAAATCGTTATTTAAACTTATTGAGCAGGGTTGACACGCCATCATTTAGCGATATTGTTGATATTTGTACAAAATTATCCCCTGAAAAACCTCTAAAACATATCCAATTACGCGGGCATGATATTATAGACAATGAAAATAGTTTGAATGCATATATCTCATTATACGGCAAAATGCACTATGAAAAACTTAACAATTTGCTTCCTGAACTATTTAAAATTTTTAGTGCAGAACAGTTCAATATTATTGATTGGGGGTGTGGGCAAGGTGTTGGTAGTATCGCAATGATTGATTATTTAGCGAAAAATAATATAAATTCATGCGTTAAAAATATTCTATTAATTGAGCCCTCTAAATCAGCACTGAGTAGGGCTCTGTTTAATGTCAGTACAATGTACCCTATAGCAAATATTCAATCGATCAATAATTCTATTAATGATATAGAGTATGATGAAGTTATTTTCGATGATGATATTCCTATAATTCATATTTTATCAAACATACTTGATTTAGAAAGTATAGATTTAAACATGTTGGCCCGCAATATAAGCCTTTTAAACAAAGAACAATTTCTTGTTATAACCAATCCATGCTACTCAACAACCATTGCTCAAACCGAACGATTTATCAACTATTTCACATCTCATGATGTTTTACATGCCCAAGATATCACGAAAAGAGAAAAAAATGTTTATGGATATACATCGCACAGTCGTTTAGTAAAATTGCCTAATGCATTACGTAAAATCGAACCATATAGAACTAGTAATAAAGCAGCAGCATCAATGTCATTACTTTCATTTTTAAGCTCAATCTATGAAGATTATGAAGATAGTCACATTGTATATAATCACTTTGGGACACATAGTTTGCCAGAAATTATATTATTTCACAAACAGAAAATATTACTATTTGATACATGCTCATTAGATGACTCAATTGACATTGATATATTAGAGCAACTTGGCACTGCCATACACGCCACTAATGCAAAAAAATTCAATTTTATCAATGAGTTTAGGAAACATTCACTTGCACCCTCGATGTTGAACTCTTTTCTATATGTCAATAATGTATCACGTGTTCAATTAGACGAAAAGGTAGTTAAATTAAAAGACAAACTAATGGATGAATCAAAAAATAAAGATGAACAAAAAACATATTTGGACTATGTTGTATTATATTGTGATGAAAATTTACATAAGCAAGAAATAGATCAGCATCTACATAACTCACAACGCTATATACCTTCATATAACAACATACTCGAACATTTTCTTCCAAAACAAGTGAGTGAAAATAGAATGTATCAATATTATGATAAAAAAATTCAAGAAAAAATAACAAGTGTTGCTAATTCAAGAAGAAAAATTAAAGGAGACGCAGGTTCCGGTAAAACTCATATACTAATTCATAGGGCAATAAATAGTGCAAAGCGTACAAATTCAGCAGTATTGATATTGACATTTAACATAACACTTATTAATTATATCAAACAAAGATTTATACAAATAGGTGCAAATTATGAAGCCCAATCAATCCATGTGATAAATTTTCATAACCTTATATCAAATACATATAACTATTTTGATATCCAAAAGCCAAATAAATATAGCTATCGTAAATTTAAAGAAACTTTTCAACATCTAAAACCTGAACTTAAAAAATATAAATCAATTTTTATTGATGAAGCTCAAGATTATGAAAGTGAATGGTTCAATTTAATCTTAGAGTTCTTTGCAAGTGATGATGCAGAACTTTTTGTAGTTGCAGACGAAAAACAAACAATTTACAATCGTGATCATAATAAAGATCAAGATAAATTACCCGCAATCCCTACGACACGTGGAAGATGGGAAATTCTTAAATCTCAATGGCGACAAAATAGTCAGCAATTATTAAATCTTATGGAAGATTATCAAAAAAAATTCTATATTGGTAAATATGAAAATGAAAAAATGGAAGATATAACATATCGTACAGGAGTAATTGAAAGCTCTTTTATAAAATATTATTACTTTGATAATTATAAATACAATATTGATAATATCACAAAAAGATTGATCGCAACAATTAACCTTTTTCATAAAAACTATGAAGGATGCACTGTGTCTATTTTGTCTGCCGGGAAAACTGTTTTAAGGAAGCTAAATACATCATTTATAAAGAAAAAAGTATCAACAAATTTATCTATACTTTCAGAAGATGAATACAATGACATTATAAAAAGATATAGAAAACTAGATATCAATAATGAGAAAAATACATTTAATATCAAAAATGATGAACAAATCGCATTTATTGTACATAACAAAGAACGGGAAATAAAGCAAAACTTCGAAGTTAAGGGCAATAATATTATAAATATATCAACGGTACATTCATTCAAAGGCTGGGAATCTGACGCAGTTTTTATTATTATAAACGACAGTGAACATACCTCAGAACAATTAGACGAGCTAATATACACAGCATTTACACGATGCCGTTCCTATCTATACATAATAAATATTGGAGTAAATAAATATCACGACTTTTTTAATTCTTGTAGCTATATTGAACGCCATTGATGATCATGCCGAATTTTGCAATTTAGTACATTTTTCAAAATAGAGCCTTATTCGCCAATCTCGTCCTCATCTTCTTCCACAGCTCTAAAAATTTCATCAGCAGATAGGAAATCATCATCGTCATTATCTTCGTTTAAAAATTGTAATGCAAGAATAGTTTCCCATTCTAAGCCTGTATCATCTACAGCTTCTTGTAAATTTTTGTATTTTCTCATAGTGTGCTCCAATTTATAACAACCAACATGTTACGCCTATATTAACTCAAAACATACAAAATTGCAATTTCAATTCAACAACACAGTTTCATGGATTCATCACCCCCAATTTCTGATTTGATAAATATATATGCGAGGTAATAAACTATGAATAAAAAAAGAAATCGAAATTCTTATGAATACCATGAAAATGGTGAAACTGATAAGTCTGTAAT
>CAYJES010000014.1:0-44897 GCA_964369365.1 uncultured Lactobacillales bacterium
AGAAGATTGAAAATCTTCGTGTCGGCGGTTCGATTCCGTCTCTAGGCACCATTTAATAAGCCCCAATTTCTGGGGCTTTTTTTATTGTTTAACTGTTTAGCGTTTCAAACTCTTTGTTTGCTTTATTATTTTCAATTTTTTCTGCGACTTTATAGTCTACGCAAATTTTTCCTATTGGATTGAAATATGTTCCTATACTTTTTGCAAGCGGAATTGCAACAGGAATACCTATTATTGAAATAAAGCAAAGAGCTGCTTGAATAGCAGTTGCGAAAGCAAGAAATAATCCAATTGGAAAATATAAAATCCTGACAATAAAAGAATATTTTTCCCATAGTGGATTGTGTGCTATATTTGTTTCTGATGAAGAAATCATAGAATACGAATAAGGAAGCAATAAAAATTTAGAATACTGGATAAGTCCAATACCGATAGGAGCTGTTACTACTATAATTATGAAAAGTGCCCCTAATATAAATGCTGTGAACGCTGTTAAAAATCCCAAAAATGGAAAATGCCATAAAATATTACCAAGTGTTCTCATATAAAAAATCCTTTCTTTGTTTAATTGTTTCTCTTGCCCCATAATCAATAGCACAAACAGGACATATCAATGTACATGAATAACAACCCACACATTTATCTTTATTACTTTTAAAATATGTAATAATATTACATATTTCTATACTAGAGTCTGTTTTGTGGCGTAAGCAAGTTTTTTCATAGCTTTTACAGTTGCAGTTTTCAAATTCAGTCATAGATTTAGTTTCATTAATAGTGCTGTTTATATTAGCAAACTGTAAAGACTGTAACATTTTTTCAGGATTGTATCCATTTTTGCACACTTTTGAACAAACTGCATCATCACAAAGCCAGCATTTATTGGCCTTTTCAATTATCAGTTTTTGAGCTTGCTTTGGTATCATATATGTTAAACGTCTCTATCTTGAAAATATTCTGATTTATCTGTTTTTATATTTCTGCCGCAATATCTTACACCTTCGATACATTTTCCGTCTTTATAACATGGAGGACATAAGCGATCTGTTAGTTTTTTATATTTTCCATTACTATCAAGTTCGCTTCTTAATGCGGTTGCTAGGTGATAAATTTCTTCTTGGGCGCACCAACAAGAACGTTTTTCTTGTTCATGAATAAGTCCATTAAGCGGAGATAACTTTTTGAATTTAAACATAGCACCATAAGGAGTTATAGCAGTTAATAGTTCAGGAGATAACACATTAGCAAGTCCAATAAATTCAGAAATATACTCTTTTGCTAAATCTTCAAGCCCAGCCATAGCAAGTAGTGGTGGAACATAAAAACGTCCTGTGAATTCAGGCATGCTACGCTTTATTGAACGGTGGCGTTGATCGTGGCCTAAAATTGTTGCTGACATTTCAACTATTGTTTCAATGTTGTTGATTGAATTTTCCATTGTCCATGGAGAAAACTGTAATAAATCAACAGTATCTTTTGCTCCGTCCCAAATTTCATAATTATCATCAATGTTTATATTTAGCACTTCAAGTTCTGGTTTAAATGCAATATCTGGTCTTTTCCCCAATGCATTAATTGACCAATTTTGATTAACCCTTTTGTCTTCTTCAAACATATATGCAATATCAGGATACTTTTCTATAATAAGTTTTGCCATTTTATTTGTAACATCACGCATTTCATTTGACCAAGCAACACGGTATAATGCAGATAAAGTAGAAATGTTGATTGTGAAATCCATAGCTGTAGGAAATGCAAGTGATACAAAAGCACGTAATTGTTCTTGGGCGAATTTTGGCGCATTTTGTTCAATGTATTTTTCATTAGCAAAAGGACGTTCTTTTTTTATGGTTTCTGCTGCTAGCTTTGTTAATTTTCCAATATTATCTGCATATATTTTTACACCTTTTTCAATGAATTTAATTGCTGTGTCAATTCCTTTTTCAGGATAATATGCTTCTAGATATGATTTAATTTCATTCATATCTGGATTATCAAACATTTTTGAAAATCTACCTGAACGTTGATCTGAATTATAAAAGCACGATGCCATGTGAAGACCGAATGTTATGGCAGATATTGAAATATTGTCTAAGCAAAACGTAAAATAATTATGTTGTAATGTTGTATGATGTCCAGTTTTAAATAGTCTATTTTCAACGTCAATAAGACCACCTTTTTCAGGAACGTTTGCTGTATAGCATACTTTTGCAGCGTGTGAGCCTAGTACAGTTGGTGAAACATCTGTGCTTGCTATCAATTCAACATTTATCATAACTATTCCCCTTTTATAAAGTAATTTTACTTAAAAGTTTTTCTTAACTCTTCAGTTTTTTCATTTAATGAAATTATAAGAGCATCAACGTCACCTTCATTTCTTTGCAAGAATGAACGATATTCATTGCGGTATGTCATTGCCATGCTGACGCCTTCTATTATAATATCAATCGCTTTTACTTCATTTTCTTCATTTATTCTTTCGCGCCAGATTACCTCTGCTGGTTTCATTCCATTTTTAAATATCATCTTACTATTTACAAAAACGTCTTTGCTGTTAGGGTTTTCAGATTTGTTAACAGAATTAATGTCCAATCTGCCACCATCAAAAGTGTTGAACTTTAATGCCCAATTCATAATAACAGAATCAGTAAAAGCAACAATAAATGCTTCTTGTTCACTTTCTGAGATATCTTTCCAATATTGACCCAATACAAAACGGCCGATATAACGAAGTTCACAATTTTCAGTAAATAGTTCTTTAAAGTTAGCAATTTGAACTTCTGGAGTGTCGGTCGACATAACAATAGTAATTGCTTTTTTTGCTAAATTATTTGTGAATTTTTCATATTTTGCAACTGTTGCTGGGTCTATTTCGTTTTTATCTTTTTCTAAAAAAGCCATTGCTGGCGTTGTAAAAAAGATAATTAGTAGCGTTGATATTAGTTTTTTCATTGTTATTCCTCTTCAAAATTATCCATATCAAAATCATATTGTTTGGCACTGGATTTTATGCCTAATGCTTTATTAATACTTGCCCGTCTATTTTGACGAGTTGTTTCTTTCATCGTTGTGTAAAAGTCTATTGAATTTTTCTTTATTCCTTGAAGAAAGTCAATATATTTTTCACGCTTTGTGACCGCGTTAGGTAAACCAAGATATGCCCAAGTGTTGTCTAAATCATGTAAAATCCAAGTAAAAGGACCCATAAAATAATCGCCCGCTATACCAAAAGTGTCTCTTAAATTATATCCCCCTAGGATAGGAATAACAAAGTAAGGACCTTCGCCAACTCCCCATACAGCCAATGTTTTACCAAAATCTTCATTATTTTTTTCTATATCTAAATCACTTGCTATATCGAAAAACCCGACAATGCCTACGGTAGAATTAATAGCGAATCGTGCAACATTATTATATGCTCCTGGGAAATCTGTTTGTAAAACATTGTTAACAGCGTTAAGAGGTTCCCCTATATTATCAAATACGTTATTAACTCCTGTCTTAACAGTGTTTGGAGTTATATCTCTGTATGTATAAACAACAGGGTCAAGAAAAACATTGTAAAAAGCTTCATTGGTTGCAAACATAAAACGGTTATATGGTTCAAACGGATCGTTATCTTTGTGCATTAATGAAGTATTTGTATTTTTGTTAGCGCAAGAAGATGATGATAGTAAAATAATAACAAGGCACAACCAATTATTTATTTTCATTGTATTTAAAATCCTTATAAATTTTTTATGCCCACATTAACTTTATAATTATCATATTTTTTAAGATATTAAAACTATAAATTAAAATTCTTGCTAAGATTTTTTTGTTGTAGTATAAATAAATAATTGAAATGTTGTTCAAACGGTGATTTAAGGATATTTTGTTATGAAGTTGTTTTTTTATTTAGTTTCTTTTTGTTTAGTTTTTAATACAGTTAATGCCCAAGAAAATCCAGATGTTTTTGATATCTCAATGGAAGAAACGTCTGTGTCTGAACCTGTTATGGCTCCTCCTCCTGCTGGTAATGTGTCAACTACTCCTGTTGCGGGTAATGGGCAGGACCCATCTGTGTTTGACGATATGATGGAAACATTGTTTGGAAATTCAGCATTACCTGTGCCTCAGGGCGATTTAAAAAATGAAACTACTGCTCCTGCTCCTTTATTTTCAGGAAGTAATGAACAACCTGTAGTGCAAGAATCTGTTATGTATGATGCAGAAATACCTCCTCCTGCTCCTATGATAGTACAGCCGATTTTGGTGCAACCAGCTAAACCTCAAGCAAGGGTTATAACATTTGATATTGCAGGAATAAAGCTTAGAATGCTTCCAAAAGAAGTATTCGAGCATGCAATTAACCATGGATATAAAATGGAATATATGGATAAAACTTCTGTAAACTTTCTTAAATGGCGTTTGGAAAGAGAATGTATGGATAATGGAGTTTTTATATTTGAAAGAAAACAAGATTGCGTAAATCAAAGTGCACAAAAAACAGGTGATTACTATATAAATTATATGGAATTCGTAAAAGAAAGTTCAAATGAAAAAATAAGAGCATTCTTTACATCTTCTTTCTCTGGTAATAAACTTTATCGTGTTACTTATTATAATGAAGGTGATAATTCGTTGGGCGACAGCCTTGCTTCTACTTATATTAAAGAAAAAAGAAGAAATGAATTTTATAACTGGGTTTCTAAAAAATATGGAAATCCGACTAATCCTCAGACTATGACATGGGGAGAAGGCGGAAGTAATCCTTATTTCCAAGCTTTTGCTTCTGGATCATCTGTTAATTTTAATCTAACATTAGAAGATCCTATGATGCTTTATGAAGATTCTCAGGCAATGCGCAAGGCTGATGTAAAAGCTGTAACTTTTTCTAAATTTAGCTTCTAAAAAGTGTCAAGCCATTTAAGTAAAAGTTCATTGAACCTTTGATAACTTTCTGGTGAAAAAGATTCAATACTAATAGACGTGCATGGAATATTATCGTTATTACTTAACGAGCGCAATAATAATGAATTTACATTACATAAGTCTGTATTAATAGTGTGTGTTGAATTGTTTTTATATTCAGCATAAACAGTCATATAATAATCTTTTACCATCTCGGCGGCTTTCTCAACAGTAACAGTAACAGTAGAATTTTTAACCCCAGATAAAATTTTTGACCCACCTATTCCGGTTATGATTATTTTACTGTTTTCGAAAACACCTTTTTCTTTTAATGATGCTAAAAATTCATCAATCTTTAAGTAAAGGCAGGAAAGTTGATTATCATAGCCTTTTACATCTGATGTTGGATTTGAAGGATTGCAGATGTTGTCATATGAGTAGGGTTTTTTTAAAGAAGACAACTTAATAAAGAAAAAGTTATTGCCTTTTGCGTTTATTATATCTTCTTTTGCTTTATTAAGAATTTCATTTTGAGATGTTACTGTTTCTATTTCGTTATAAGGCAACGTATCTAATTTATAAAACGACATTAAGTTGTTTAATATGTTAGGAGCAGTTAAATAATTTAAATATGCAAAAAGTAATTGTTTTTTTGAATTAACATTGTTGATAGGATAATACATAAAACAATTGAAATCATTGTGTGAACAAAGATTAGCACCATAACCTTGATAAATGTTAACATTATAGTTATTATCTTTTATCATTTTAAAATACGCTTTATCTGTTAAAGTATAATCAATTCCGTTATTAATATTAATATAGCTAAAAAGTTTTTTTTCATTGATATTTTGTTTGTTTGCTGTGCCTAGATTGACGATGTAATTGGTTTCATAAAGAGGCGAGGCGTAATCTGAAAAAGCTTTTAGATATAAATTAAATCCATATTTAGAATAAATGTTTTTAATTTTTTCCGAAGTGTTTGCAACCAAATCATTTGATGATTCAAGTTCAGATAAATATTTAAGATTGATATGATTGTCAATAGCAATATGAATAATATTATTAGATGTGTTTTTTGTATCTTTTATTGGTGTTGGAATAGAATGATTAGTAATTTTAGATATATCGATTGATAAGGATATAGCAAAAAAAGTTAAACAAGAGAATGCAATAAAAAATAGATAGCGCCAAAAAAATAGAGAAAGAATAAAAAATATTCCAAAAAAAACAAGAGCAATTGAAAACATAGGGTTTATAAGGAAATCAAAATTAGAAAAATAAATATGTGGATTATAATAAACGCTAGTAATTTGAAAATATAGAAATACAGAAAGAATAAGAGAAGTTCCAACCTTTATAGAAAGCTTTGAATAAGCAAAAATAGCAGCAAGAATAACACCAATACCAAATAAAGAATAACCTACATATAAAAATTCAGGATTAATTTCATTATTTGCGACAACAGAATAATTGCTTTTTTTTAAAAACCAAATAAATGATAGCATAAAGCTAATAATAATTAAAAAAGCAGACTGAACAAATAAAAGAAAATGGTTATCCATTTTGCAATATAAAAGATTTCTCAATGCAGAAAAACTGCGTAGTTTGATAGTTTCATCACCTACGATTGCAAGCCTTTCTTTTTCAGATTGATACAAGTTTTGAAAAGGATTGTTATTTTGATTCATGTTGCCTCTATATTATAATTTATAAATCATGATATTCTAAGTCAGCATTTTTTTCAAGTAATTGTTTATATTTGCATCTGGCATTTTGCAGGCTGTTACTATTTTTACCGTTGAAAATATAAAGACACCGATTAAATTCAGAATGTAATGGAATTTCTGAATCATCAAGTATGACAAGTATGGATGATTTATTAGTATTGTTTATAGTTTTGTTTATTAAAATAGGGTGATTTTGGTCATTGTCGACGCCATGAGGAAGCCAAGATGAGCTGTCTTGTTCCCATAAAATTTTATCTATAAAATTTGTTTGGTCATCGGAGTTAGTTTTTATAAAAATATTTTGGTTAGAAGAGTAAGCTTTTTCAATTACTTTTACCAATCCTTTTTCAAAAGATATTTTTCCAAAACTATAAAAAGTTACTTTCATTTTAACCTAAGTGCGATAAATTGAAGGCCGTTTTGATTATTAACTAACATCAAAATTGATTTAAGATTTTGATCGATAGCAGTTTTAACCAAAGCTTTTATATCAGAAGTTTTTAATATAGGTGTTTGTTTTGCTTCTACTATGATATCTCCAATTTTAAGATCTTTATTTTCAGCTTCGCTTGCTGGGGATATATCGGTTATTATGACACCCTTTGTATCTTTTGAAAGTTTATATTTTTTTCTGATGTCTTCAGTTATATTTGCTATTGTAAATCCTAATTCAGAAATTAAAATTTCATCAATAGTCGTAGGGGTGTTTTCTTGTTCAAGATTTTTTTTGCTGATTTCTTCTGGATCATCACCCATTTCTTCAACAATAATATCAAGTGACACTTCTCTTCCATTGCGCCAAACTACAATAGGAATGCTTTCTCCGATCTGGCTTTCTGCTACTTGTTTAGGAAGTTGACGCATTGAATCAATTTCCTTATTGTCGATTGATAAAACAACATCACCTATTAAAATACCTGCTTTTTCTGCCGGGCTATTTTTGTTAATCCCAGCAATCATAGCGCCACGAGCGTTATCCAACCCAAGAGATTTAGCAATATCTTCGGTTACTGATTGAATTTGAACGCCGATTTGACCTCTTCTAACCTTACCATGTTTCATTAAGCTTTCAAATGCCATTTTTGCCATATTAGAAGGTATTGCAAATCCAATTCCTACACTTCCTCCAGATGGGGAAAAAATAGCAGTGTTAATTCCTATAACCTCACCATTCATATTGAACATAGGTCCGCCAGAATTGCCTCTGTTGATTGGAGCATCTGTTTGAAGAAAATCATCATAAGGCCCAGCTTTGATATCTCTTGACCTTGCAGAAATAATACCAGAAGTAACAGTAGTGCCAAGACCAAATGGATTGCCAATGGCAAGAATTTCATCGCCAATTCGCGCTTTATCAGAATCTCCAAAAGTAATAGCTTTTAATTTATAGTTACCTTTTATTTTTATTAACGCCAAATCAGCTTTTTTATCAAAATTTAAAATTTCTGCTTTTGCAATAGTTCCATCATGAAATATAACATTAAGACTTTTTGCTTTTTCAATGACGTGCAAATTAGTCATAATTATACCTGATTTGTCGACTATAAACCCTGATCCAACAGATGTGTTTTGTTGCATAGTTTGCGGATTATTAGGATTATAGTCTTTAAAAAATTTTTCAAAAGGAGAGCCAGGAGGAAAGGTAGGAATATTTTGTGTTGTCCTTTGTTGTGTGTCTTGGATGACAGAAATGCTTACCACAGAAGGCATAACTTTTTCAACAACATCAGCATATCCGCGTGCAAATGAAGTATTGTTGATAGCAATGCAAACAAATAGGGAAAATATAAAAAATCCTGTTTTTTTCATGACCTTATAAACCTTTTAATTATTTTTTTACGCTGCCTCTGAAGTATTCAAAGAATTCAGAATCAGGAGAGAGTACAAGATAATCCTTACCTAGTATAGAATTAGCGTAGGCATTTAAAGATTTATAAAAAGCAAAAAAGTCATTATTTCTTGACGCTGCTCTACCCCATAAATCTAGTGAAATTTTATCGCCTTGTCCGCGAATTGTTTCGGAATCTTTTTGGGCGCTTGAAAGAATAACAGTCTTTTCTTTATCTGCTTTTGCTTTTATTTCTTGGGCAATTGCTTGACCTGTTGCTCTGATTTCTTGCGCTTCTCTTTCGCGTTCTGATT
Organism: uncultured Lactobacillales bacterium; assembly: GCA_964369365.1. GTDB lineage: Bacteria > Pseudomonadota > Alphaproteobacteria > CAYJES01 > CAYJES01 > CAYJES01. The sequence continues at coordinate 8,766 of CAYJES010000014.1, forward strand.
TCATTCTGGCAAAAATAGCATTAGAAGTTTCTTGTGGTAAATCTGTACTTCTTAAACGTACATCAAGAATTTCAACTCCATATTCACTAGCCTTTACGTTTGCTGATTTTTTAGCTTTTTCCATAATTTCTTCGCGTTTTGCTGATAATATATCTGTCATAGTAGAAAGACCTAAAACATCACGTAAAGAAGATTCAATGGCGTCGTGCAATCTTGTTTTTGCGAAATTGTATGAACCTAATGATTGATAAAACAACAAAGGATCTTCAATTCTGAATCTACATAAACTATCTACTACTATACGCTTTTTATCCATTAAAATCATTTCTTTTGCTTTTGGATCAAGCGAAAGAATACGGTTGTCGTATTTTACAACGCTCTGTACAAATGGAACTTTTACATGGAGGCCTGGCTCTATAATAACTTTTTTAGGTTCTCCAAATTGCAAGATAATAGCTTGTTCTGTTTGGTTTACGATGAAAAAAGAATCGATGATAATAAATAAAGCAATAAGTCCGGTTACGATAAATCCTATTCTCATTATTTTGCTCCCTTTGTAATGTTATTGTTTAAAGGTAGAACTGGAAGAAGTCCCCCTAATTTTGGATCGATAATAATTTTATTAGTGTCTTGAAGCACACCTTCCATTGCCTCTAGATACATTTTTTTAGAAGTAGTTCTTGGCGCTTTCTCATATTCAGCAAGCATAGCTTTAAAACGATTAACTTCACCGGTTGCAATATTTACAACTTGTTCTTTGTATGCTTCTGCATCTTGGACAATTTTAATTGCGTCACCTTTTGCTCTTGGAACGATGCTATCGCGATAAGCTTGGGCTTCGTTGCGCATTCTTTCTTGATCTGCTCTTGCTCTTTGAACATCATAAAACGCGTCGATAACAGGTGCAGGAGGATCAACTTTTTGCATTTGTATAGCTGTTATAGAAACGCCTATTTTATAGTTATCAAGAATTTTTTGCAAAGAATCTTGCACTTGTTGTTGTACTAATTCTTTTTTCTCTGTCAATAAATCATTAATAGTAGTTTGGGCTGCAATATCACGCATTGCGCTTTCTGCTGCTATTCTGATAGTATTTTCAGGATTGTTCACTTCGAAAAGAAAATCTTTTGCATCTTTTATTTTCCAGGTAACTGTGTAATTTATTTCTACGATATTTTCATCGCCAGTTAACATCAAGCTTTCATTATAAGCATCAGTAATAGAGTTATCAGTTGAAAGTTGATTGAGGTTTGCAGCAGATCCTCTTGTATATGTACGATTGTTATCAACGGTTCTGAAGCCTATTTCAATACGATTTTCAGTCAACACATTTGGCTTATATACTGTTTCAAATGGAGATGGTAAATGATAATGAAGTCCAGGCATAGTTGTTCTGTTATATTTACCAAAACGAAGGACGACGCCTTGTTGATTAGCATCTACTACATAAAACCCAGATAATAACCAAATGCCAGAAATTAATATAAGTAATAATATAATAAGGTTAGTAGGTTTAGGTTGACTACCTTTTTTACCTTTTTTGAATAAAAATTCAATATTAGGAGGAAGTTTTATTGTTTCTTCCTTTTTATTTGTCGGTTTTTTATTGCTTTCGGGATTGTTATTAATATTTCCCCAAGGGCCTTTATTTTCTGTCATTTTATCGTCCTATATAAAAGTTAAAGAATCATAAGTTTGAAATTTATAACATAAAAGACCTTTTTTGTAAAATTATATTGAATACTGAATTTAATTATTTTTTTTGTTTGTAAATTAAAAATATCCACAAGAAATACAAGATATTGTTATTCTTTTTTTGATTCAAAACAATAACTTGTGTTTTTTTGATAGTTTTTGTAATTTTTTGCTTTGCTTTAATTATGAAATATATTAAATTGTTAAAAAAAAGTTAATATTTTTTAATTTAATAGATATTAAAGTGTTGAAATTTAAGAGGACATATTGGGTAATTTTTTAAACACGATGAAGAGTTTGGGACCAGTGAGACTTGCAGCTATGGCTGGTGTTGCTGTGTTTTTGCTTGGGTTTTTAGTGTTTTTTGTCAGCAAGATTGGTGGCGAAAAAATGTCTTTGCTTTTTTCTGATTTAGAAAGTGCAGATGCATCAAAAATAATAGGTTATTTAGATCAAAACAATATCCCTTATGAAGTTCGTAAAGGTGGCGGCGAAATTTATGTTCCAGAAGAGCAGGTAAATAAGCTTCGAATAACTGCTGCTGAACAAGCTTTTCCTGTTGGCGGAGTTGGTGGTTACGAAATTTTTGATAATACAGATTCTTTGGGTGCTACTAATTTTGTGCAAAACCTTAATATGGTGAGAGCTCTTGAAGGAGAACTTGGTAGAACAATAAAATCTATCGAAAATGTTCAAGCGGCAAGGGTTCATTTAGTTTTGCCAAAGAGAGAAATTTTTTCAAGAGAGCAACAGCCACCGTCAGCATCAGTAGTTGTAAAGATGAAAGTTGGAACTTTAAAGCAAAGTCAGGTAACAGCAATTCAACGTATTGTTGCATCGGCTGTGCCTAAAATGAATCCAGAAGATGTTACTATTGTCGATAATAAAGGTGCTTTACTTACAAAAGAATTTGCAGACGATGAAAATATGATGTTTGCAAATAATGAAGAAATAAGAAGAGGTCATGAAATGCGTTTGACCCAAGCTATCGTTGATTTGTTGGAAAGAACGGTAGGTATGGGTAAGGTAAGAGCAGAAGTTGCTCTTGATATGGATTTTTCACAAGTAGTTACTAATAAAGAATTGTATAATCCAGAAGCTCAGGTTTTGCGCTCTGCTACTACTATTGCTGAAAATAATAAATCAGATGAAAAAGAAGTTGATGTTGTTTCTGTTGATCAAAATTTACCATATGATAATGATGCAATGTATCCGGGTGGAAGAATTTCTTCAGAAGGAAATAGAACAGAAGAGACGGTAAATTACGAAATTTCAAAAGAAGTTGTTAATCAAGTAAGGCAAAATCCTGTTATAAAAAGAATTTCTGCTGCTGTCGTTGTTGATGGTCTTTATACAGAAGGGGAAGAGGGAGAAAAATTATATAGCGCAAGAAGTAAAGAAGATATGGAAATGATATCTGCTTTAGTGCGTAGTGCTATTGGTTTTGATGGAGCAAGAGGCGATACAGTAGAAGTAGTTAACATGCAGTTTATCGATTTAGATGCGTTGTTAGAAGAAGAGACTTCTGGTTTATTCTTAGGATTTACAAAGCAAGAGGTGTTAAATGCATTAGAAGGCTTAGGCGTTGCGCTGGTTGCTATTTTGGTTATATTCTTAGTTGTGCGTCCATTGATTATAAAATCATTTGAACATGCAGAATCTGAAGGTGAAGCTTTCTTGTTAATGGAGAGTGCAAAGCCAAAAATTGCTGGTCCTGGTATGCAATCAGAACCATCAGAAGAAGATGTTCAGCTTGATGAGCTTATTGATATTGCTAAGGTTGAAGGTAGGGTGAAAGCGTCATCATTACGTAAAATTGGCGAAATTATTGATAAGCATCCAGAAGAGGCGCTTAATATTATTCGTAATTGGCTTTATAGAGAGGCGTAGGAATTAAGTTATGGTAAATGTGATTGAAGATTACAGAGCTTTAACAGGACCGCAAAAAGCGGCAGTTATGATGTTGTCTCTTGGAGAAGAGCATTCTTCAAAGTTATTTGCTATGATGGATGAAGAAGAAATTAGAGAAATTTCAGTTATCATGGCTGGTCTTGGTATGGTTAATTCTGTTATTGTTGAAAAGTTATTTATTGAATTTGCCGATGCTATTTCTAATATAGGTTCGTTAGTAGGAAGTTATGAAAGTACTGAACGTCTTTTGATGAAGAGTATGCCAAAAGATAAAGTAAATACGATTATGGAAGAAATTCGTGGTCCTGCTGGTCGTACAATGTGGGATAAACTTAGTAACGTTAATGAGCAAGTGCTTGCTAATTATCTTAAAAATGAATATCCACAAACGGTTGCGGTTGTCTTGTCTAAGATTAAGGCTGATAACTCTGCAAAAGTATTGTCATTACTTCCTGAAACTTTTGCAATGGAAGTTATTATGCGTTTGCTTCGTATGGAAGCAATTCAAAAAGATATTCTAGATGGCGTAGAACAAACATTAAGGGTAGAATTTATGAGCAACTTAGCGCGTAGTACAAGAAGAGATTCTCACGAATTAATAGCAGAAATATTTAACAGCTTAGATAGAAATACAGAAGCTAGGTTCATGAGTGCACTTGAAGAAAGAAATCGTGAAGCTGCTGAACGTGTTAAATCTCTTATGTTCACATTCGAAGATCTGGTTCGTTTGGATACGCAAGGTATTCAAGTCCTTATTAGACAAGTTGAAAAAGATAAATTGGCTATGGCTCTTAAGGGCGCATCAGAAGTTATTAAAGATATGTTCTTTAAAAATATGTCAGAAAGGGCAGGAAAAATGTTACGTGAAGATATGGAAGCATTAGGTCCTGTTCGTCTTCGTGATGTTGACGAAGCTCAATCTGAAGTAGTTCTGCTTACAAAAGATTTGGCAAACAGTGGCGAAATCCAAATCTCTGAAGGTGGCGAACAAGATGAATTGGTATATTGATGAATGTCAGAGGTAAACGAAAAATATAAAAAATTCATGTTTAATCGACGATTTGACAATCTCGATAATGATATTGCATCGACTGAACTTGAAATAAAAGAACTTCTTGCAATGGATGAAGTGTCGCAAGAAGAAGAAAATCAAGAAATAGAACATATTATAAATGAAGATATAGAACCTTCTGAACCTGTTTATATTCCACCGACTTATACTCAAGAACAACTTGACGAATTAATTGAAAAGACCAAAAAAGAAAGTTTTGAGGCTGGGAAAAAAGATGCTGAAGAAAGTTTATTAAAACAGCAATTAGATTTATTGACAGACGCTCAAAAGCAAATGACTGAAATAAATAGTATAATATCATCTGAAATGAATCAAGTTGATACGGATTTTATAGAAATATCTAAATTAATTTTCAAAAAATTAATGCCTGAAATGAATAAAAAAGGTGGATTTGATGAAATTGAAAAAATTATTAAAGACAGTTTTCCAAAAATAAAAAAAGAACCACAGGTGAAAATAATAGTAAATTCTGATAATACTGCGATATTGAAAGAAAAACTTGCACCTATAATAAAAAATGCGGGCTTTTTAGGAAAAATTGTGATACAAAGTAATGAAGAATTAAATTTAAGCGATATTAAAATCGAATGGGATAAAGGTGGAATTGTCAGAGATAGTACCGTTATAGCTGATGAAATAGAAAATATATTAAACCTTTATACTAAAGATTTAAAGCAAAGTGATGGAGAAAAATAATGGCAGATGAAGAAAATAATTTGGATTTGAAAGAGCTTGATGAAAATGCAGCTATGCCTGCAACTGCCTCTAATGAAATGGATTACGATTTTCAAGATAAACCAAAATCTTCGGCTGAATTAGAAGCAGTATATGATATCCCTGTGCAAGTATCTGCAGTACTTGGAAAATCTAGTATAAAGGTTAATAACTTGTTGAAGTTGGGTAGAGGAGCTATTGTTGAATTGGATAGAAAACTTGGCGAAGCTATTGATATTTATGTGAATGATAGATTAGTAGCAAGGGGCGAAGTAGTTGTTGTTGAAGATAGGCTTGGCATTACAATGACCGAGATCATTAAATCGGAGAGAAGTTAGAGGCATGAAACTTCTTATTATCGGTGGGCTTGATGGACAAATAGGAGCAGCAAGCCAAATAGCAATAAAAAAAGGTGGGCAAGTTGTACATACCAATGATATAGAAGATGGTATGGATTTGTTGTGTGCTGATGGTTCTGTTGAAATAATAATGATTGACGTCGGCGAAGATATATCAAAATTATGTAAACAATTAAAAGATGCTAGAATAACAATACCTGTTGTTGCTTGTGGTACTTCTAATAACCCTAAATTAGCAGTCCAAGCAATTAAAAGTGGGGCAAAAGAATATGTTCCTATGCCTCCTGATGCTGAGTTAATTGGGGCTGTGCTTGCTACTGTATCTATAAAAAAACATGACTTAATATATAAAGATGCTGCTATGTCATCTGTTGTTGCTATGGCTGAACAAATTGCAAAATCAGAAGCAAGTGTGCTTATAACTGGAGAATCAGGAACAGGTAAAGAAATAATTGCAAGACATATACATGCAAATTCAAACAGAGCAACTGGAAATTTTGTTGCTGTTAACTGTGCTGCTATTCCTGAAAACTTATTAGAGTCTGAACTGTTTGGATATGAAAAAGGAGCTTTTACAGGGGCGGTTGCTCGTAGAATTGGAAAATTTGAAGAAGCGTCTGGAGGAACTTTGTTGCTTGATGAAATTTCAGAAATGGATATAAGGTTGCAAGCTAAATTATTAAGAGCAATTCAAGAACGTGAAATAGATAGAATCGGCGGAAAGAGTCCAATCAAAGTAGATGTAAGAATTCTTGCAACTTCAAACCGCAATATGTTGGAAACAGTCCAAGCGAAAATGTTCAGAGAAGATTTATATTACAGATTAAATGTTGTAAATGTTGCAATTCCTCCTCTTCGCGCTCGCAAACAAGACGTGTTAGAGTTATCAGACTTTTTCGTAAAAAAATATTCTGAAATTAACAATATTCCAGAAAAATCAATAAATAAACAAGCAAAAGAAAAGTTGTTGAATTATAACTTTCCTGGGAATGTTAGAGAGTTAGAAAACACAATTCATCGGGCTGTTTTGCTTGCTGTAGGTGATGAAATTGACGAAAATGCAATTGTGCTTAATGACGTTGTTGCAAATGAAACTTATGATGCTTCGAAATCAAATTTAGTAGGTAAAAAAATGGTTGATGTCGAACGTGATTTAATTATTGAGACGTTGAAACATACCTTAGGCAACAGGACTATGGCAGCTAATATTTTAGGAATTTCAATAAGAACGTTAAGAAATAAGTTAAAGCAATATGTTGACGATGGACTTGATGTTCCAGAAGTTGACGTAAAAAGCTAGGTAAAAGGAATAAAAGTAGATGGCAGATAATAAAAATGCTGTTGCTAAACCAAAAGCTAGGGCTGTTACGTCCGTTGCTTCGCCATATGCTGGCGGTATGGATTTCCTTAAAACTACTATTTTCAGAGGTGATATAGGTCTTGCGCTTGGGGTGGTTTTAATCCTTATGATTTTGATTATGCCTATGCCTCCTTGGTTGTTGGATGTTGCGTTGGCATTGTCTATTACCTTTGCTGTATTGGTTTTGATGACTTCTATATTCATTGAAAAAACGTTAGACTTCACCTCTTTCCCGCTGGTGTTGCTTATTACAACGATTTATAGGCTTTCGTTAAACCTTGCTTCAACTAGATTGGTGTTGTCAGAAGGTCATAATGGTCCTGCTGCTGCTGGTAAGATTATTGAAGCTTTTGGCGATTTCGTGATGCAAGGAAACTTCGTCATCGGGGTAATTGTGTTTGCAATTTTGGTCATCGTGAATTTTATGGTAATTACAAAAGGTTCTGGTCGTATTGCCGAAGTTGCAGCTAGGTTCGCGCTTGATTCTATGCCGGGTAAACAAATGGCAATTGATGCCGATTTATCATCTGGGCTAATTAATGAAGATGAAGCAAAAAAACGTCGTGAAGAATTAAATCAAGAAAGCAGTTTTTACGGATCTATGGACGGTGCATCTAAATTTGTGCGTGGTGATGCCGTAGCAGGCCTTATTATCACTGCAATCAATATTATTGCAGGTATTATCATCGGTATGGCACAAAACGATATGAGCTTTTCTGATGCTGCTAATACATTTGTAAGGCTGAGTGTAGGTGATGGTCTTGTTTCGCAAGTTCCTGCATTAATTATATCAGTAGCAGCAGGTCTTATGGTTTCAAAGGCAGGTCTTAATAAATCTGCTGATAAAGTTTTGTTGGGTCAGTTATCACATTATCCAAAAGCATTAGGAATGAGCTCGTTTTTAGCTCTCGCTCTTGCTATTGTTCCTGGACTTCCTTCTATTCCATTTATATTTTTATCATTGGTTAGTGGCGGTACAGCATGGTTCATTGTTAAACATAATTTGATGATAGAAGAAAAACAGAAAAAAGAAGAAGCTGACTTAAAGAAAAAAGAAAAATTAGTGCTAAGTTCAGGTCCAGAAGAACCTATCTCTACTGCTCTTAAAATTGATTTGGTAAGATTAGAGCTTGGTTATGCTCTTCTTGCGATGATTAATGATAAATCGAATCGAAGATTGACCGACCAAATAAAAGCATTAAGACGTGCAATTGCCCTTGAACTTGGCTTTGTAATGCCATCGGTTCGTATTCAAGACAATATGCAACTTGAGGCTAATACATATACAATTTATATCAAAGAAGTTGAAGCAGGAAGAGGATTAATACGTCCTCATATGTTACTTGTTATGGATCCAAGAGGAGAAGAGATTGCTATTGAAGGTGAAAAAACTCGTGAACCTACTTTTGGTCTGCCTGCGATGTGGATAAATCCAAAAGATAAAGAAGATGCAATGTTCAGAGGTTATACGGTTGTTGATCCTCCTACTGTTATCACTACTCATTTAACAGAACTTGTAAAAGGTTATATGTCAGAACTGTTATCTTATACTGAAACCCAAAAATTACTTGATGAGCTTGAAAAAGAACAACAAAAATTAGTATCAGAAGTTATACCTGGAAAAATGTCATTAGGTGGAGTGCAAAGAGTGTTGCAAAACCTATTACAAGAACGTATTTCTATTCGCGATTTACCTACGATATTAGAAGGTATATCAGAAGCAACAACAGTAACTCATAGTTTAATGTGGATTACCGAACACGTAAGAGCAAGACTTGCAAGACAAATTTCTAATGCCAATGTTGACATTGATGGAATTATACATATTGTTTCAATGTCACCTGAATGGGAACAACAATTTGCAGAAAGTTTAAGCGGTAATGGTGAAGAAAAACAACTTTCGATTGCGCCTACTAAATTACAAGAATTTATCAATAAGGTACGTAAAGTTTTTGAAGAATTTGCAATGCAAGGGCAAGCGCCTATTCTTATGACTTCTCCTAGTATCCGTCCTTATGTCCGTTCTATAATAGAGAGGTTTAGACCTTCTACTGTTGTGATTTCACAAAATGAAATTCACCCAAAAGCAAAAATAAAAACCTTAGGAATGATTTAAAATTAAAGGAAAAAATGAAAATATAAAGATAATATTAATAATTAATATTATATAATCAGGCGTGTTTCAATTAATTTAGGAGAAATGATAATGAAAAATATGTTTTTAATTTTCTTGGTAGTAGCATCAATCGGCCTTACTGGTTGTTCTAGAAAACCAAGAGTAGAAGTTGTTTCTACATCAACTTCAACTACAGAAGTTGTTGAAGGACAAGATATGTCTTCTGCTGATAGAACTTCTTATGCTGATGAAATGTATGCAGAAGAACTAGCAAACAGAATAAGTGATAGAGTGTTCTTTGATCTTAACAGCTCTTCTTTAAATGCTAATGCACTGGAAACTTTGAATTCACAAATCGGTTGGATAAAAGCAAACTCTTCAAAAAGTATTGTTCTAGAAGGACATTGCGATGAAAGAGGAACTCGTGAATACAACCTTGCATTAGGTGAAAGACGTGCGAATGCGGTTAAAACTTATATGATTGCACAAGGTGTTGAACCATCAAGAATTAAAACAATTTCTTATGGTAAAGAAAGACCAGCAATACTGGGTAATAATCCTGCTACTTGGGCTCAAAACCGTCGTAGTGTAACGATTATCAAAGAATAAAATTCTTTACAAAAAAAACCGCCCTTATTAAGGCGGTTTTTTTAGTCGTTTATCTTTGTTTGTTCTGTAAAAATTTTTGATTCCAATATTGAATGAATTCAGCTGAATTTTTAAAAGATTTTAATAGTGATTTATCTTTTTTTATAATTTCGCCTTTTGTGCTAAGTGCGTAATTCCATGCATTATGATCAGTAGATATTCCAATACCATCTGATTTAAATGAGTAATAATAAAATTCAAGAGCAGCTTTTGCTGCTGGTGCAATCTCAATAGCAGATGGTATATGGCTATATTTGCTGGTAGAAGGATTTGCTCCTTTGTCAATTAATATCATTGCTATATAAACATAATTTTCACTAGGTTTAATATTTTTAAACCCAATCATTGCTGTTTGTATTGGGGTATGCCCAAAATCATTAACTGTGTTAATGTTTTCTGGTGTCGCAAGCTCTTTTACTTTTTCAAAATCGCCCATATAACACGCTTTATGCAAAAGGTGGCTTGTGTCTACTTTCACAGGAATTTCTTGCGGTTTTGTTTCTTTCATAGGTAAAGCTAGTTGCTTTTTTGCTTTCATAACTGGTAATCTTGTTACTGTTATAGTTATGTTTTTGTTTTCGATTTTTTTATTATTTGTGTTAGCTTGTTTAATTTCATTATTATAGCTAATTAAAGGTGAAGACAAATCAGGACACAGTTTAATAGGAGGAGTTGTTCCGTCAACAGCTTTATTAATGTCTGCTCCTTTATCAATTAAAATCATTGCAATATCTAAATAAGCAGGAATTTTTTTTATGTTTTTTCGACCAAGCATAGCAGATTGCAGAGGAGTATGATTAAAATCATCAAGATTATTAACATTTTCAGGTGTAACAAGTTGTTTTACTTTTTCAATATTACCCATATAGCAAGCTTTATGTAATTCATATTTTCCCATTATATACCTCCTTTATCTTTAATAAGTTCACAAATCCTTTATATAATTTTTTTATTTTTTTGTCAATATATTAATTCTTTATAATCGAATATAAATGTGGTATTACTTTTCAAAAGGAGATTTTATTATGAGATTTTTTATTTTATTTGCATTTTTAACTTCATTTCCAGCAATTGCAGAAGATGATAGGGTTTATATAGATATGTCGCTGTCTAATGAAACATTGTCTAATCCAATGCAAAAACAAGAAGAAGAGCAAACACAAATTGAGGCATTTGGAATAGATGTATTGCAGTTGCAAATATCTGATATGGAAAAAATTATAAAAGAACAAACAAACACAATAGAAAAATTAAACCATAATATGAATAAAATGCAACAACAGATAGAAAACTTGAAATCTGAAAATGAAATTCGTTTTGATGAGGTTAATAAGAAAATAGAAACTAAGAAGGCTGAAATTGCTGAGATTGAGGCAAAAAAAGAAGTTAAAAAAGATCAAGAAGAACCAGCGATAGATAAAAATATCGATGTTAAAATTGTTTATGAAAAAGGGATAGAATTAATAAGAGCTGGTAAATATGAAGATGCTCAATTAAGATTTGAAGAACTGTTGGCTGTCAACAAAAAACACGAACTTGCAGGTAATGCAAAATATTGGCTTGGCGAATCGTATTACGCTAGAAATGATTATGCAAATGCCGCGGTTATATTTGCTCAAGGATTTCAAGAATATCCTAAAAGTGTAAAAGCCCCTGATAATCTTTTAAAATTAGGGATTTCTATGAAAGCCCTTAAAAAAACAGATGAGGCATGTACAGCATTTAAAAGCGTAGGGAAAGAATTTCCAAAAGCAGATAAAAAAATTTTAGCAAAAGCTAAAAATGAAATAGAAAAACTTAAATGCAAATAGATTTAAAAAATAAATTATCTGAAATTTTTACTAATAACGAAAAAGTTGCTGTTGCTGTTTCTGGTGGGGCAGATAGTATGGCGCTTGTTTTATTGTTACAAGAACAATATAAAGGTGAAATAGTTGCTTTGACTGTTGATCATGGTCTTCGTAAAGAATCTGCAAAAGAAGCAAAAAAAGTCGGCAAATGGTTAGAAAAACATAAAATAGAACATCATATTTTAAAATGGGAAGGATTAAAACCAACCTCTAACATCGAAGCAATAGCCAGAGAAAAACGCTATGGCTTGCTATGCAATTTTTGCTATCAAAATAATATAGCCAGTTTATTTGTAGCGCATAACCTAAACGATCAAGCGGAAACTTTTTTATTAAGATTACGCCGCTCATCTGGGCTTTTTGGGCTTAGCGGAATGGAAGAAATAAGTTTTTATAAAAAAATTAGAATTGTTCGTCCTTTATTAGAAACCTCAAGAAAAGATTTGGAAAAATATCTTAAATTTAAAAAACAAAAATGGGTAAATGATAGTTTTAATAAAGATAGTAAATATGAACGAGTAAGGGTTAGGAAATTTTTGCCTAAGTTAAAAAAGCTTGATATTTCTTCTGATACAATTGTCTCAAGTATGAAATTACTACAAGCAGATAAAAAAATTATCAAAGAAATAATTAAAAAAATAGCAGATGAAAAAATAAAAATTAACCAAAAAGGATTTATAGAGCTTGATGTTTCGATATTTGAAGAAGACTTTTCCATTTTTATTTATATGTTAAGCGAGTTATTTACAAAATTAGGTAGAGAAATCCCAAGGGCTGAAAAAATAGAAAATCTTTATAAAAATAAAGGGGAAAACACACAAACTTTAGGTGGATTGATTTTTTACAGAAAGAAAAATAAGCTCCTAATTGCTCCTGAATATGAAAAAATAAAAAATTTAAAAATGGAAATAAAGCAAGGGCAGACAGTAAGTTTTTTAGGCTTTACGATAATCTCTAAATTTGATAGTATCGTATCAGTATTAGGGGAAAAGACAAATAAGCAGATTCAAAAATCGAATATTCCGTCTTTGATAAAAAAATCGTTACCAATTTTAATTTATGAAGGAAAAGAAATAATTCCTTTTATTGAGAAAGAAGGTCTTGACTTTGACATAGTTTATGACCCATATAATAATTATATAAATAATTTTTAAGGATAAAAAAAGTGAACAAATATAAAAATTTCATGGTTTGGGGGGTTGTTTTTGCAATAGTTATTTTGGTTCTTGGAGCTGGAAATCAAGACACTATGAAAGATGCAGGAAAGACAGCAGGGGCAAAAGAAATACCTTTTTCTGAATTTTTAACAGCAATAGAAGATAAAAAAATAAGTGATGTTAATATACAAGGATCTCTTGCATATGGTACATTCATGGATGGAACAAAATATTCTACTTATACGACTTATGACCCAGAATTGGTGCAAAACTTGCGTGCTAATGGGGTAACTATTAATGTAGAGCCAGTTCCCGTTCCAGGATCTTCTATGATATCAACTATACTTGGTTGGTTACCAATGATAATTTTTATAGGTATTTGGATTTATTTAATCAGGCAAATGAGTTCGGCTAATGGTAAGGCTATGGGATTTGGTAAATCAAAAGCAAGGCTTAATTCAGACGGTCTTGGAAAAGTTACTTTTAAAGATGTGGCAGGAATTGACGAATCTAAGGTTGAATTAGAAGAAATCGTTGATTACTTAAGAGACCCTAGCAAATTTAAAAGGCTAGGCGGAAAAATTCCAAAAGGTGTGTTGTTGGTGGGTTCTCCTGGAACTGGTAAAACTTTGCTTGCACGCGCAGTGGCAGGTGAGGCAGGGGTTCCATTTTTCAGCATTTCAGGTTCTGATTTTGTGGAAATGTTTGTTGGTGTAGGTGCTTCACGTGTTCGTGATATGTTTGAACAAGGCAAAAAAAGTGCACCTTGCATTATATTTATTGATGAAATAGACGCGGTTGGGCGTCATCGTGGCGCTGGACTTGGCGGTGGTAATGATGAGCGTGAACAAACTCTTAATCAGTTGCTTGTGGAAATGGATGGTTTTGATGCTAATGCTGGGGTGATTTTAATTGCGGCTACTAACCGTCCTGATGTGCTTGACCCTGCATTATTAAGACCAGGCAGGTTCGATAGACAAGTTGTGGTGCCAATGCCAGATATTACAGGTCGTGAACAAATATTAAATGTTCATATGGAGAAAATTCCTATGGCGCCTGATGTTAAGCCTGTGGTGATTGCAAGGGGAACTCCTGGCTTCTCTGGTGCGGATTTGGCTAATATTGTTAATGAGGCGGCTCTTATCGCTGCTAGACGCAATAAACGTAAAGTTACGATGGAAGATTTTGAATACGCAAAAGATAAAATTATGATGGGGGCAGAACGTCGTTCTATGGTAATTCATGATGATGAAAAGAAAATGACAGCATACCATGAAGCAGGACATGCAATTTGTGCGTTACATGAACCAGAATCCGACCCTATTCACAAAGCAACTATTATACCTAGGGGTAGGGCGCTTGGAATGGTGATGAGATTACCTGAACGTGATCCGATTTCTATATCTAGGGCTAAGCTTATATCCAATATTGTTGTTGCTTATGGCGGTAGGATTGCTGAGGAAATTTTCTTTGGTCATGAAAAAGTTTCAACAGGAGCATCAAGCGATATAGCCCAAGCTACAAAAATGGCTAGGAACATGGTAACCCAATGGGGTATGAGCGATTTAATGGGTCCTATTGCCTATGAAGAACCAGAGGGCGAAGTTTTCCTTGGTTACTCTGTTAATAAAAGAAAGAGTTTGTCGGAAGCAACAGCAGAACAAATTGATGCTGAAATTCGCAAAATTATCGACAGCGGTTATAACAGAGCAAAAGAAATTATTGAAACCAATAAAGAACAACTAGAAAAACTAGCACAAGGCTTAATTGAATATGAAACCCTATCAGGTGATGAAATAAAAGATTTACTAGACGGCAAAAAAATAGAACGTCCAGAGTGGAGTGAGTTGTCGCCGGTTAAGTCTAGTATTCCTGTTATCGAAGAATAAAAATTCATATAATGGTTAAAAACTCATATAGAGGGGAATTAATGCAGAGAACCTCTAAATTGCTAAGTCAGGTAGGTTAACTACATTCCTGTCGCAATTTCTCAGTTATCTTACTACTTCCATCTCTCTATGAATTTTTGGGATTTTCCTTACTTCTTATTATCTGTCTCATTCTATGAATTTTGGGGGTGATTATAGATATTCATTTTATAAGTCATTTAGTATAAAAAACTTTACAAGTATAATTATTAATCCTATATTGTAATTGCAATCAATAGGTTGATTGTGGTGTCTCAAAAACACCTTGTAAGAGAAAAAAGAATCCGCATTATGGCGGAGTGCTTGTTTATAAGGCTTTGCCAAAAGACAAGCGTCTGTTCTTACACAGTTTTTGAGCTCCGCCACCTTTTTTATTAAGGTGGCTTTTGTTTTTAACAATAAGCAGGAGTAAGAAAATATGGATTTTAAAAAATCGCTGGAAGAACTTGATTTACAAGTTTTTCTTTTAAGACAGCAAAATGAAATGAGTATAAATGAACTTGCATTCAAAATACATAAACATAGAAGTAAGGTTGAAAAACTTGAACTTGGTACTATCGATTTTGATATAGGAACAATAAAAAAAGTTGCAAAGGTATTTAATAAAAAAATTAATATCAATATGGTTGATTAGTAAAAAAGGGAAGCCCGAAGGCTTCCCCCAGAATGACCGAAGTCAATCTTATTATCATCAATCTTAGAACAAGCTGAGTACAGATTGTGCAGATTGAGAAGATAGTGACAATGCATTTGTTGCCAATTGCTGACGTGTTTGAAGAGCAAGCATGTTTGCAGCTTCTTCGTTCATGTCTGCCAAAGTCAAGTCATCCGCACCAGTTGTCAATACGTTTACCATGTTTTCAGTAAAGTCTTGACGAGTTTGTACGATAGACAAGTTTTGAGCAAATGTAGACGCCATATCTTCGATTTCGATCAATGCTGATTCTACTTGACGTAGAGAGAACTCGATGTCAGAAGATTCAGTCCATTCGTTATCAACAGAAGTCAAACCAAGACCTTGAGTATTTGCTACCACACCTTCGATTTGAAGTGTTGATGTACGAGTTTCGTTGAAGTTTACTGTTAAATCATCACCGTTCAACAAGTTTACACCTTTATATCCAGTGTCATCATTACCAACGATTTCGTTGATTTGAGTCATGATGTCATTGAATTGAGATGCATAAGTTGCACGAACGTCAGAACCATTAGTTGATACCCCTTTGATACCCAAATCTTGAGCAACAGTAGCAGCAGTTGTGTTATCTGCTTTTGTTGTATCTTGGATGATTAAGTCTTCACCTGTATCAGATGTAATAACCAATTTACCTGCATCATTAATAGATGCTGTTACACCTTCAACTTGTGAATTTACTTGATCCATAAATGATTTAACTGAAATACCTGTAGTTTGTGTATTGCCTGCAGCAAAAGCAGTGCCAGACGCAGCAGGAGCATTCATAGAGAATGTTACATCACTGTCAATTGTGAATGTTGTACCTGCAGTACCAATAGCACCTGTTGTTGCATTCCAAGAACTTCCTGTGCCAATAGCGATTTCAACTTTATCACCTGTTTCAGCTTCAATAGTTTCCGCAATAGCAGCAGCAATAGCAGCAGGAGCATCTCCAATAGCTGTAGCAGACATTTCATCAGTAACATAAGATTTACCATTGTAAGAGAAACCTACTGTTTGTGTATCAGTTATAGCTGCAACTGTAATAGTTGAAGAGTTTTCAAGTGGACCTTGAGCTAAAGTAACAGTTGTACCTAGATCAAAACCAAGTTCAGCAGCACCAGTACCAGATGCAAGCAATGAGTAGTTTTTATCAGTAGATGTAATTGTAATATTACCATCAACCAATTCAACAGTTGCACGGTTTTCACCTTTTGAGTCATATCCTAAATCACTTTCGATTTTTTCCATGATTTCATTTACCGTTAAAGATGCAGCAGCACCTGCAGCTTGAGTTGGAATGTTAGATGATGCAATTACGTTACCTTCAGCATCTTGTAATGTGAATGTAGCAGCAGCTGTTAATGCAGGTTTTTGATCGCCAGTTAATACAATACCTGATTCCATTTCAGTAGCATCACCTGTACGGATTGTCAATTTATCCCCATTCGCAATACCACCGATATTTGTTAAATCGTCATAAGCAGAGATTTCAGATCCACCAACAAGGTAAGAACCTGTGTTAGCTGTATCAAGTGCAGAGTTTACAAGTGATTGTGCTTGTTCAGTTAAAGTTGTTAAAGTTGTCAATGATTCATCAGCAGCTGTTAATGTTTGTACTGCTTGTCCCATTGTATCCAACAATCCTGTTAAATCATCAGCACGTTTTGTTAATGATTGTGCAGTAAAGTAAGATGTTGGGTTATCAAGTGCAGAGTTAACTTTCTTACCAGTTGAAAGTCTTTCTTGCGTTGTATCAAATAATTTTTGTGTATTTTGAAGTGAGAGAAGGTTGCTTCTCATACTTGCGGTTAGAGTAACACCACTAGACATGTTTGTTTTTCCTTTCTAGAAAAATATTAAACCTATATTTAAATAGTTCCATTCTGAAACTACTTGGCTTGATTGTAACCTATACTTGGTTAAAAAAATCTTACCAATAAAATAACCATAATACAAAAAAAATAAAATGTCTAGGATGATTTGATATTTGTTTGATTCAAAATAAAAAATATCAATTTAAAAAAAAGAGTAATTTGGTGAAAAATTGTTATACAAATTTTGTTATTCTATCATTATTATTAAAAAATATAAGGTTGAAAAAGAGAATCGGTTGTAACAATTTTGTAATTTTATTTGTTGACTTTATATTGGATTTCATTTTAATATAGAAATATTATATATATCAACATTTAGGCAACGGACGAAAATGACAGACATAAAACTTAATTCTCATAAAATTGATTTAACGATTAATCCTCTTAAAGGTGCTTGTATAACATCTTTCGTTTATAAAAAAGCTGATGGTCAAGTGCAAATTTTACGAGTGCCAAGCGAAGCAAAGCTTAAAAAAGACGGTGCAAACGCATCAGGCGGTTATGTCATGGTGCCATATGCAAGTAATATTAAAGAAGGTTCTTTTATTTATTGGGGTATTAAAAGAAAAGTTTCTGATAATCCTGATGATGCTGTTAATGGGGATGGATGGAAAAAATCTTGGAATGTGGATAGTTCTTCTGAAAACAAGATTGAAATGTCTTATAAGCACGACGGAAATGAAGGATTTCCATATCCTTATACTGCTAAACAAACTGTTGAAGTAAATGATAATAAAGTTACTATAAAAATTGATGTAACAAATAATTTTGAACTTCCTATGCCTGTGGGATTTGGATTTAACCCATTTTTCCCGAAAACAGCAGACGTTGAATTGGAAATTTTAAATCGTAATGTGTGGTCTCATGAAGGTTTGATATCTATTAGCAAACCGTATAAGACACCTACATATTGGGATTTTTCAACTTCTCGTCCTTTGGGGGATAGTGTTTTAGATACTTGTTTTGGTGGATTTGATGGAAAAATTAAAATCAGATATCCTAAACAAAAATTAAAAGTAGAATTAAGCAGTGAAGAAGCTTGCCATCATGTGTTTGTATATAATCAAAATGATGATGATTATTTTGGTGTTGCACCTTCAAGTAATGCTCAAGATGCATTTAATATTGCAGCAAAAGGAGTTATCGGTTCTGGTATTAAAACTTTAGAACCTGATGAAACATGTAGCGAAGTCTTCGAATTTGTAATAAGTGAAGAATAATAATATAAAATAAAAGGAAAAATATAATGAAACAAACAGGGTTTGCAAAAATTGTTGCTACTCTTGGTCCTGCCACGAGTTCGCAAGAAAAAATTAATCAATTAGTTGATAATGGAGTTAGTGTATTCAGGTTAAACTGTAGTCACGGTAGTATGGACGGACATAAACAAAATTATGATTACATAAGAAAAGCAGAAAAAACGTTTAATAAGCATATTGGTGCTCTATTTGATTTGCAAGGTCCAAAATTACGCGTTGGTGAATTTGCTCAAGGTGAAGTTATGTTGTTTCCAGGTGAAATGTTCAGACTTGATATGAATAAAGCATTAGGCGATGCGAGTCGTGTGGAGCTTCCTCATCCAGAAATTTTTGCTGCTATGGAAGAAGGCATGGATTTACTTATCAATGACGGAAAAATTAAATTACGTGTTGAAAAATTTGGTGAAGATTACGCTGATACAAAAGTTATTGTTGGTGGCCCTATCTCTGCACATAAAGGTGTAAATGTACCAGGCGTGCGATTGCCGATTTCTGCGCTTACAGAAAAAGACATAAAAGACTTGCATAGTGCTATTGAAATTGGTGCTGATTGGATTGCTCTTTCATTCGTCCAACACCCTGATGATGTTAAACAAGCTCTTGACTTAATAAAAGGTAGAGCAGGCCTTATTTGTAAAATTGAAAAACCATCCGCTATTGATCATCTTGATGAAATAGTTTCTTTGACCGATGCTGTTATGGTGGCACGTGGCGATTTGGGCGTTGAATCACCTATTGAAACGGTTCCTGTATTGCAAAAAAGAATTGTGGCTACTTGTCGTCAAAAAGGAAAGCCGGTGATTGTTGCAACTCAGATGTTGGAATCTATGATGACTTCAGAAACTCCTTCTAGAGCAGAAGCATCTGATATCGCAACAGCAGTTTATGATGGTGCTGATGCAGTTATGTTGTCAGGCGAAACAGCGGTTGGACAATTCCCAGCAGAAGCTGTTGCTATGATGTATAAGATTATAAAATCAGTTGAAGATGATCCAAGATATTTAAGAAAATTAAATGAAGATTGCTCATACTGCAATATGAGTGTAGCTGCAGCTATTACTGCTGCTGCTGCTAATGCTGTTCATTCATTAAAGAAAGTAGAAGCTCTTGTAACTTATACAGATTCAGGATCTACAACTCTAAGCATGGCGTCTGAACGCCCTGGTGTGCAAATTTTAAGTATTACACCTAATATCAATGTTGCTAGGAAAAGTGCTTTGGTTTGGGGTGTTATATCAGTTGTTTCTGCTGATTTAAAGGCTTTTGAACAAATTAACAAAATTGCGATTGATAAAGCAAAAGAAAAGAAATTAGTTGAAAGAGGCGATAGAATAATCATTACTGCCGGAATCCCTTTCCAAGAAAAAGGAACGACGAATATTATGCATATTGCAGATATTAATGAATGAGAATAATCTCTGGAAAATTCAGAGGTAAAAAACTTTTTACATTACCAGGACTCTTAACTCGCCCTACTTCTGATAGGGCGAAAGAGTCCATTTTTAATATTTTGCAAAAATATGTAAAATTACAAGATTGTATTGTTTGTGATGTTTTTGCTGGATCTGGGGCTTTGGGGATTGAAGCTTTATCCAGAGGTGCCAAAAAATGCATCTTTGTTGAAAAAAACAATGATGCAAAAAGAATTATTAAAAACAATATAAATGCTATTGCTATGAGCGAAAATGCTCAAATTATAGGTGATTACGAAGGATTATCAAAATATAAAAGGGAAGCTTTTGATTTGTTTTTTATTGATCCTCCTTATAATAATGGATTGGTAGAAAAAACGCTTAATCTTTTATTAAATTCTGAATTATTGAAAGAAACAACTACAATAGTAGTTGAATGCGAAAATAGCGAAAATATAGTTATCCCAAGTGAGCTTGAAGTTGCAGAAACTAGAATTTATGGTAAAGCAAAAATATTGTTTTTACGAAAGTGAAACAATAATACAATTAGTAGATTCTGTTGCGGATTTATTTGTGAAAAAGGAGTATTATAATAAATACTCCTTTTTAAAATTTGAATTTTTATTATATCTGTTAGATAGGCAAAACTCTAACTTTGCCGCCATTTGATATAAGTTGTACTCTTTGTCCTCTATGAAATTGGATGTCTGCTCCTTGGACAACTGCTGTATCACGGCCGTTATCAAGTCTTATTACCAGTTGGTAACCTTTTTGTGTGTTTACAATTTTGCTCATTTCTGAACCTGCGATTGCTCCAAGAATGGCTCCGCCAACAGTAGCAACAGTGCGTCCGCTGCCTTTTCCAATTTGATTGCCTAAAAATCCGCCAGCGACACCTCCGCCAATTGTGCTAAGTGTTACATTGCCTGATTTGTCATTATTAACTTGCACATCCATAACTGATGTTATAGTACCATAAGCCACAGAAGATTGGACTCCGGCTTGATCAACACTTACTTGAGTGCCGCCAATTTTAGGGGCGCTGCACGCAGTGATGGTTAATAACAATAATAGTGTAGTGCAAATTTTTTTCATGATTAATCTCCATATTAAAATATTTATTATTTATCTATTATAGTAAATAATAAAAAAAAGTGTAATTTATTTTGCATTATTTTTATATATAGTTATAATATTACGAAAGCGAAACGATTTTTAAGAGGGATAAATGAATTCACTAGATGCATTAAATTTATGGAAGAGTACAGTTTTTGATATAGTTAAAAGAGGTGATGAAGATTTGTCAAATCGTCAAATGGCTATATTTTTGATAGTATACATGCAAGCCCCTCCCCATACTGTGAAAGCTTTATCAACAGGACTTAGTATTTCTAAGCCTGCAGTTACTAGAGCTTTGGATAAATTAAGTGATTTGGGATTCATCAAAAGAAAAATCGATGATAACGATAATCGTGTTGTGCATATTCAAAGAACTGTAAAAGGATCGGTTTTCTTGCGCGAATTTGGAGATTTAATAGCTAGTAAGACTAAGGCGAGTGGCTCTAAGAAATAAGCATTTCGTTGTTTTTTATTTCACAATTGCTGTCAAATTGAAAAATAATTCGCTCTGAATGATGACCATAAGGCATACCAAACGCAATAGGACAGTTTAGTTGATTAGAAAAATCTTTTATATAAGACCAAACAGTTTTGCCGTCAGGATATTTAAGATTAACGCAGTTTGTGAATGTGCCAAAAGCAATACCTTTTATACCTTCTAGTGTTTTTGAGTGATATAATTGATAAAGCATTCTGTCTATTCTATATGGGCTTTCATCAATTTCTTCTAGCACAAGTATTTTATTTTTAAAGTTTGGTAAGTAATCTGTTCCTACTAGCGATGTTAAGGTTGCTAAGTTGCCTCCGATTAATTCGCCCTCTAAAGTTGTTGTACCTATTAATTCTATATCAGTAAATTTTTGTGGCTGCTTATTTATTATATTTTTAAAAGAATTTAACATCACATCGGAAGCTTCATCAAGCTTCATAATAAGTCCAGAATAAGATTTTATATTTGATTTTTTATATAACGCCATTTGCAATGCTGTTATGTCACTTAATCCAAAAATAGGTTTAGCGTTGTTTTTTATAACATCGTAATCTAGCAAACCTAACCTTCTTATTGTGCCATAACCTCCGCGAGCACAAATAATACCAGAAATATTTTCTTCTTTAAAATATTTTTCTATTTCTTTTGCGTGCTCTATATCTATATTGTCTCTTTTATCATAACAAAGTGGGCTTATAATGAAATTATATTCAGAAAATAGCGAAATGAACTTATCAAATTCACCTTTTTCTGCTGGAGATGCAGGGCACATTACCGCAATGTTATCATTCTTTTTAAATAAATTTGTCATATTGATTTACTTTCTAATGTTATCCATATGTTGTTGCAAAAATCTTCAAAGTCGTTTCCTTTTTTCCCTAATAGAATAATATTATCGTTAAATCCTGATTGTGAAATTATTTTCTTTATTGTTTCTCTTCTGTTGATGTGAAAACTTGCGTTTATTCCTAATTTTCTTAGCTGCTTTGCCATATTTTCATAATTTTTATCGTGAATGCCATCGCCACATATTCCAATTGTGCTGTTTTTGGGTAAATATGAAAGGCAGTCTTCATAATCTTCGCTGAAAAAAGATTCATCTGGATTGAAAATAATTGTGATTTTATTCAGGTGTTTAGATAAAAATTTGATACTTTTCTTTATTTGAGATGGTAATAAGGAATTGCTGCAAAAAATATTAATATCTGAAATCGTGCCAATTTTATTAAAATGCCCTAATGGAGGGATGTAATTTTCAATGCCTTTTTTTAAAATTGAACTATTAAAACCTAATAACTCGCTGGTTCCTGATGCAATCATAGCGGCAAATATAACTTCTTTGTCAATAGAGTTTATTATAAAAATATCTTTGTTAAGTGAAAGAATGATCTTATCATTATCTACTTTATATGACGTACAAAAAATATCAGCTTTTAGTTCTGATGAATATAAAAGAGTGTTTGAGTTAATTCCATCAAAAAACAAAGTTTGAGGGCAATCTTTATTCATAATAATTCCAACGGAAGATTGTTCTAATACACTTTTGTAGGCTTCTATTTGTTTTTTAACTGAGTTATTTGTCTTTGATATCCCAGTTAAAATCGTAATAGAAGGACGTAATTGTTTAATTAATTCTAGATTCATGCCAGGATTTAATAAACAAAAACCATCTCCATTAATAAAAAACTCTTTTTCTTTGCCTAAATTTACGTAGTAAGGGTTGATGATAGCTGCATTT
The DNA here is from genome assembly GCA_964369365.1 of uncultured Lactobacillales bacterium. Lineage (GTDB taxonomy): Bacteria > Pseudomonadota > Alphaproteobacteria > CAYJES01 > CAYJES01 > CAYJES01. The sequence goes on from CAYJES010000014.1 coordinate 32,147, forward strand.
AATAAATTTCTAAGCATATTAATAGCAGTGGTTTTGCCATAACTGCCTATTACTAATATTCCATTGCTGCGGTTAAAAATATTAGCAATAAATGTATTGATTGATAAATTATCAATAGTATAACAATTGTCAGTTTGTTCTTCTGTAATATTATCAAAACCTATTGCTTTAACAATTTTTTTTTGAAAAGAAGGGTCTGATAAATTAATAAAATATTTTTTCATTTTCTTTTATTTATATTTAATTATAATGTTAATATTAAATAACATAAAAGGAACCGTAATGCTATTAAAATATATATTGCTAATATTTTTTGTAGGGGTAACACCTGTATTTTCGCAAATGCCTAATTTGAAAAATAATGCGCTAAATGCTCCTACTAATCCTGAAGAAGCTAAAAAATTAAGTGATTATGCAAAGATTCAAGAAAAAGAAAAGATTAATGAAGGTCAATTTATCTTAGGGTATGGTGATGTAAAATTTGAAAAAACTCTGGGTGGAGGAGATTTATGCTATATAACAATTAAAGCGCGTAATAGTACAATATATAGGTTAGTGCTAATGGAAATGAAATTCATTTGGCCTAATTGGGAAAATCCAATTACTTTAACTAATTTTTCACCAAGGCAAGAAAATCAGATTGAATATAGGATAAGTGGTGATTCATGTATTCTGTTACAAGAAAAACCCAAGGTTAGTCTTAGTGAATGTAAATTAGGTGAAAAATCTTTGTCTGAGTGTGGAAGAATGATAAAAGTTGTGCCAATGAATGAATTTTAGTAATTAATATATAAAATCCTGTGGATAACTTTTTTGGTTTTGTTTTTTTTCTTGAAATATTCTTAATTTTTGGTTAACAATAACTAGATATAGTTATATGAAAATATTAAACGTCTATATGTATGTAGGTTTTTTTGATATTTAACCTTATTAAGGAAGAGGTATATTATGCTGGGAAAAGATAGAAAAGTATTTGTATTAGGGGTGGTTGTTAGCTCTTTTGCCTTGATGACTACATTAAAAGCGCAAAACTATTCGTATGAAAGCAACTTTAAGCCTTATGTTCGTTCGGGGGCAGAAGTATTTGAAAAGGCTAAGGTTGAGGTTATGCCTTTGTCTGGTTCGTATAAAAAATCAAACTCTTTCGATCTAGATAATATTTCTTCTGATGATGTTGTGGTAAGTTATAGTAATGATAGATATCCAGTGAATAAGGTTCATAGTAAGCGCAAGGTTATGAGAATTGGTTCTTCGGCTAATTCATTCAGGGATTCTTCATCTTCTGGGGATTGGGTGGTTAAAATAGGAGAAGAGGAAGTAAATTTTGTTGGTGGTGTTAATGATAAGCATGAAAATCTAGGAGATTTGACGCAAGCTAGAAATCTTCAATATGGAAACTTGCAAATGGATGAAATTGCTGTTGGTCAAGATTTGGCTTCTGTTAAAACAATCACAACAAATAATGATATGTATACTTTGACCGATAATAAGGTTGTTGACGAAGTTGAATTGTTTAATGATAATCAATCTCAATATCAAGAAGTGGAAAAGATTACTAAAAGAATGAAGGAGCAAAAGTCGTATCCCTGGGTGCGTTCTGAGACAGCTAGAGGTCCTGTGAGTAATAATATAAATTCTCAAAATACTTATTCAGATGCTTATAGGAATCAAAAAGTTCAAAATCCGTGGGCAAATGCAGGGAATAATAATTTTTCATTTGATACGGTTCCTTTAAGATCAGTTTCGGCGTCTGTAAATCAATATGATGTTGAAGATGTTTCTGTTAAAAAAATCGTAAGTAAGAGTCCTGCGGTTTCGCAAAAAACTATAATTTCTCAAAAAATGAACAATATTACTATGCAAGAAAGACAGCAAGCGTACGTATCTTCACACGAAAATTATTCCTCTGTTAGCGCTGTTGTTGATGATGGAAATTATGAAAATATTGAAAAGTATTCGGAATTTGACAGGTATGCGCAAGGGACTTCAGCTGAAAGATTTACGGAAGGAGCGCAGCCTGTTGTTGAAAGTGTAAAAAAAGGCTCAGCAAAAAAACAAAACCGCCCGTTGTTGGTACCAATAAAAGAAGATATTATTGTGTCTAACAATATTTCTGAAAGCTCAGGTGTTACTGCTGAGTATAAAGTAGATGTTGTTTCTGTGCCTGCATCTGTTGTTGCACCTATTTCAAATGCTCAAAAAGATGATGGAAATATAAGTCTAACTGAGCTTAAAATTAATTTTAAGCCTTCAAAGTCTGATTTGTCTGTAAAAACGGTTAGATGGTTGAAAGAATTTTCGAAAAAAGCTGTTTTAAACTTTGAAAATATAATTGAAATTAAAATTTCGCCTAATATGCCTTATCTTCAAAATGAAAGACTTTTGATGTTACGAGGAGTTTTGACTGCAAATGGAGTTTACGATCAACAAATAAGAGTTGTGACAACACGAAGAGCTGCAGACAGCGTCATTATAAAAGTAATAGAGGCTGAAGATGAGGATAGTGTTGAGCAAAATCCTATGAACTACGCAGAAAAAGAAGAAGCATACTACTACTATTATTAATTGGCATGAAATTTGCTTTCTTTGTGTGTAAGGAATATCTTGTGGTTTAAATAATAAAAAAAACTATATTTTGTTTTATTAATATTATTTTAACTATTTTGGCTTTATTCTATGTTATATTTTATGTTTAACACGGGTATTTTAAAGGAAGGTTTTTATGTCAACATTAATAAGAAAAACGTCTTTTGTTGGAAGTTCATTGCTAGTAACGCTTATGTTAACTTCTTGTTCTGGTAGCTTTTTTTCAGAAAAAGCAGAAAATGATACTGTAATGTATCCACCACAAGCTTATTTTCAAGAAACGCAAGAAACAACTCAAATTGATTATTATGGATATGGTCAGGATGTTCCACCAACACTTGCTAGTGATAAGTGGGCTCCTATTTGTCCTCTTGATGGTTCAGATATTTCCTATTTAAATGCAAATTCTAATATTGCTATTAGCACACCTGTCGTTGATGGTCAGCAAATATCTCAAGACGCAAGTGTTGATCCTTGTGCAGTTGCATCTCAACATGCAAATGGCTCTTACCCATCTATGACGCAAAATTATTATCCGCAACAAATGATGCAACCTCAAATGATTATACAGCAACAACCAATGGCTCCTATGATGCAGCCTCAAATGGTTATGCAACAGGCCCCTATGATGCAACCACAAATGGTTATGCAACAACAACAGCCAATAGCAAGAAACCATGATATTTCAGTAAGAGGTGTTTTAGGCGGAGCAAATAACGACGGTTATGTGTTTATGGAATGTTCTGGGAAATATATAAAAAATGGAACTCCTTGTAAAAACGGCTCAATGAATGGATCTTACAATGGTGGTCAAGGGTACTACGGAAATATTCCAAGAGGAATGAAAAATCCTAATGGTGCTATGATGGAGCCGCAAAATGCAGCAAATAATGCAGAATGGACTGCATCTGAGGGAACTTCTTTACGTTCTTTGTTAGAAGAATGGGGTGAAAGAGCTGGCTGGAGAGTTATTTGGAATTCTGATAGAGAATATATAGTGGAAGCAGGGGCTGTATTTAGAGGAGAATTTATGGATGTATCTTCTGCTTTGATAAGAGCTTTTGCAAGAGCAAACCCTGCTCCTCAAGGAACTTTTTATAAAGGTAATAAAGTTTTAGTAATCAACACACAGGAGGCGGAGAATGCCGAATAATTTAGTAAAATTTACAAAATTTTTAACTTTTTTCGCAGTTTTTCTTACTGTTAGTGCTTGTACGGTTAACCGTGAAGTTAACAAAGCATTAGAAAAAAATGCTGAGAAAGTTAATTCCGTTAAGGATAACGTTGGTCAAGGCGGTGGAGATCTACGTTCTGTTGATACCGTCTCAAGTAAAGATGATATTTGGCTTGGGGATAAAAGTGTTAAAATTTTAGAAGGTGATCCACTTCCTTCTCGTTTTGAAAATAATGATTCTGTTGTGCTTATAAGTAGTAGAAATGTTAATTTTCTTGAAATAGCAGAACAAATTACATCTTTAACTGGAATACCTGTTAAGCTTGATGATATGATAGTAGAAGCTGTGCGCGAAGAATTAAGCGACACAGGAAGTGAAGAAGATACGTTAACAGAAGAAAGAGTTACTTATGGTATGCCTTTGAATTTTTCTGGTAAACTGTCTGGTCTTTTGAATCTTATATCTTCAAGATTTAATGTTTGGTGGACTTATAAGAATGGTGTTATCGAATTTTACGAAATGGAAACAAGAGTATTTTTAGTTTATGCTCTTCCTGTATCAACTACAATGAATAGCACAATTGGTGGTTCTAGCTCATCTGATGGAGAATCTTCTTCTGGCGAAACTTCTGCAACTATGACTTCTGTAGCTGATACTGCTCTTTGGGCACAAATTAATACTTCAATAGAAGGGATGATACCTGAAACAGCAACTCTTTCAATAGCTCCTGCAGCTGGTTCTGTTACTGTTACAGCGTCTCCAAGTACTCTTAAGAAAGTATCAAGATATATACGCGATCTGAATGAAAAACTTTCTCGTCAAGTAGCAATTTCAGTTCAAGTGTTGCAAGTTAGTTTAGCAGAAAATGAGAGTTATGGACTTGATATTGATGCTGTGTTCCAAAATTCTAATATTTCTGCATCTGCGACAGGTATACTTGAATCTGCTGCTACTGGCACTGGTAATGCAGGATTTACTATCATTGATAGTACGTCTAAATTTAATGGATCTAAAGCTTTTATTGAAGCATTATCAACAGATAGAAAAGTTTCAACAGTAACAAGCAGTAGTGTAACAACCTTGAACAATAAAGTGGCTCCGGTACAAGTTGCTAAATCTGTTACTTATATTGACTCTTTTACTAGTACGCAAAATGGTGATGGACTTGCTCCTACAATTACAGTTACTCAAGAAACAGTTAATGAAGGATTTACAATGGAAATTCTTCCAAGAATACTAGATCATGGTCGTGTAATGATGATGGTAGCAATGACGCTAAGTGAAATAGTGAGTTTAGAGAAATTTGAATTTTCAGATGGCAATTTCGTGCAACAACCAGAAATAGATACAAGAGGTTTTGTTCAAGAAATAGCAATGAAATCAGGGTCTACTTTGATTCTATCTGGATTTGAACAAACGTCTAATTTGGGTAATAATGAGGGTGTAGGATTTGCTGAAAATCCGATTGGTGGTACTATTAATTCAGAGAGAGATAGAGTAGCGTTAGTTATACTTTTAACACCAAAAGTTTTAATTTCTCCTCTTTCTCCAGAAACTCGTGTATCGGGAATGTAATAAAAGGACTTAGTATAGGGAAACTTAATGCTTGAAGATAGTCAAAATAAAGATTTGATAGATAATGAATTAGATGATTCTTTATCTGCCACCACAAACTCTAGCGAAGAACTAGAGCTTGATGATGATATTCAAATGGAAGATGATAATAATGTACTGAGAAATACTGTTATAACTGTCGGTAAAGATAAATATGCAGCAGGTCTTTTTTGGCAACCGTTACAAGATCCTGAAGATTCTTTAACAGAAATAGAAGAAACTGCAGAAACCATTTTTGAAGGCGCTGATTTATATTGTATTCGATCTAGTACAACTCCTCAATACGGATTAGGTATTTCTGGTGATATTAAACCAGGAATGAAGGTTGCCTCTTCTGCTGTTGCTGACGCATTTTCTGATAAACCGTCGTCTGTTGCTGTTTTTAAAGTTGAAGAAGGTTGGTGGTTTATTGTTCTTAGAAGTGATTTGATTCTTGCAGAGGATGATAGGTTATTTACCTCTGAGGATGACGCTAAAAAAGCTTTTATGAAAATGATGGCAGTTCCAGATTGGGGTCGTAAAATAGCTCCTACTGAATGGGGCATTAGTGGCACATCGTATATTGAATTAGAAGATATTTTAAGACGTTCATCATCTTTAAGATTGGTTAAGATAGGTTCAGGAAATAATGTTCGCAATTTGTGGATATTTATAGCATTATTACTAGTTCTTTTAGTGGCAGGTTATAAATTGATAGAAATGTTGTCGCCTCCTACTATTGAGTATAAGCCAATACCTAAAATAGAAAAGAAGGTTGTAGCTCCTGTTGTTCAGGAAGAATTGCCACCACCACCATGGCTTACTTTGAAGGACCCTGCTGATATCCTTAATAAATGCTATAAAGGTATAATGGAGCATAATACGGTAAATATTCCAGGATGGGAAAAAGGTCAAATTTCATGTAAAATAAATAATAAAAACGGTAATTTATTAGCTAATTGGTCCCGTAATGATGGTCGTATCGAATGGTTTGTTTCTGCACTGAAACGTATGAATTTAGAAGGTTATTTTAAAAATACAATTTCTGATAATGGTTCAAATGGCTCTATAACATCGTCATTTAAAGATATTAATATAATTAACTCTCCTCCAGAATATTCTGGAAAAGATTTAAGACTTGAATTTTTAGATATATTTGATGCGGTAAGTATTCGTATCAATTTTTCTCAGACCACTGAAGGAACGATAAAGGATCCTAATAATCCGAATAGTCCAGGTCGTCCGAGATTTTTTTTGGTGAAATTTAAATTTTCATCAGAATATTCACCAGATATGTGGGTTGATGTTTTACCACAATTTCCGGCTTTAACTATTGAAAACATTATGTATAACTTTAAAAATAAAACTTGGTCATATGAAGGAAAAATCTATGAGCGTCGTAATTAAAAAAATAAATTTTGTGTTTTTTGTTTCATCATTGTTTTTTGTGATACCTTTTAATGGTTATGCACAAGATCTTTTTGATGATAGCTTCTTAAGTAATCCTGACAATAAATCAATTACAGTTGAAAAAAATAATGAAAATAAAACAGTTGCACCTATTGCAATTGACATTGCATCAGAAGAAAAAAATTCAAATGTAACTGAAAAAGAAAATTCTGTATTAGATGATAAAAAAACTGATGCAAAAGAAATAGTGGTTGATATTGGAGTGCAAACAACAAAAGAAGCTGTAAAAGCTAATAAAAATCCAATAGCGCAAGTTACTAAAGAAAAAATAAGTCCTAGTGAAAAAGTAATTGGTGTGATTTCACAAGAAACATTCAAAACAATGGCTGATCTAGAAAAAGAAAATGTCCTATTGAATTTACAATTGAAACAAGAAAAACTTAAAAATGAAATTGGCTCTGTTAAAGCTCAACAAAGAAAAGCTATGATGGAAGAAATCGAAAAAAGAGAACTTGCTGCAAGATCTAGAATTGAATGGGAAAAACAACAAGAAATAAAAGAAATAGAAATCTGGGAAAAACGCCAAAAAGCTGAACTTTTAGCTAAACAAGTAGAGGATATAATTTCAGGTAAAGCTGCAACTGAAGCAGCAGCTGCAGGTAATACAATTGTTTCTGCATCTGGAGAAGTCGTTGAGGTAGAAGAGATTCTAGCTTCTGATATTTATTACATCCTTGAAATTAGAGGAATTTCAGAAAACTTAACTGCAAAATTAGCTGATAATGAAGAAAAGAAAGTATTTTTTGTAAAAGAAGGTTCTTTTTTGCCGACAGGTCATAAAGTGGTTGCAATTAGTAAAGATCATGTTAAATTAACTTTAGATGATAAAGAAGAGTTAATAGGATTTTCTGTAACTCAAGAAAATTAATTTATTGATTAAAGACAGGTTTATAGAATGGACAATGGCGAAGAAAAGCAAGAAGCAGAGGTGAAAACAGCTGCACCTTCTTCTCAACCTAAAAAAAATGTAGATGTTTTTGTAAGTGAGCTATTTAGCAATGGTAATGATTGTGTGACAACATCTACTGGCGTATTTCCTGTAAAAGAAGATACAAGAAGTTTGCTTGCATTATTTTCTGATGGTACATTTGTTGTATCAGATACTCATAAATTTGATGGTAGAGTTTTAAGTTTTGAGGTTCTTGCTCGAAAAAGAAAATTAAAAGTAAATAAGCCTCAATATGTTCCGATGGGACATGTTACTGCTATTTATGACAGAGCTTCTCGGATGAAGTCTAGTTCTTTTGTTGTGTCAGGAGAAGAAGATAATATCCAGATGCAACGTGATTTTATTGAGCTTGTTAATCGTGCTGCGGCTTCTAAAGTTTCTGATATTCATATCGTTATAGGTGAATATACAACGGTTATGTTCCGTAATAATGGATTAATGCATAAAGAGTTAGAGCATAATAAAGAATGGGGTGAATCTTTTGCAAGGGCAGTTTTTGCATCATCTGATATTTCTGATGCTAACTATGCTCAAAATGAATATCAATCAGCGCAAAAATCAGGTCAAACTCCACTTAGAGGTTCTCGCGGAAAATTAATGTTACCTCGTAACGTTTTAGGTATTCGTTTGCAATTTAACCCGATTGCTTTTGGCACTAGATACTTGGTGATGCGTTTACTTTACGCAGATGAAAAGCTTGATCATGGAGAAGATAATTTAGCATCTTCAGGGTTTAATTCAAGAGAAACAGAAATGTTTTTCAAAATGCGTTCATATCCAATGGGTGTAAATATCATTGCAGGTCCTACAGGTTCTGGTAAAAGTACAACATTGCAAAAAAATATGATAAATATGTTGGAAGAGCGCCATTATGAGATAAATCTTATTACAGTTGAAGATCCTCCTGAGTATCCGATTCCTGGTGCTCGTCAGATGCCTGTTACAAATGCATCAACAGAGGAAATAAAAGAAAGAGAATTTACAAAAGCGCTTGCGGCTGCTCTTCGTTCGGATCCTGATGCGCTTATGATTGGTGAGATTAGGACATTATCAGCAGCACAACTTGCATTCCAAGGTGCATTATCAGGGCATAGTGTATGGACAACATTACACGCAAACAGCGCTCCTGCAATTTTGATACGTTTAAGAGATATGGGGGTTGATGATTATAAATTGATTGATCCTGAACTTATTAAAGGCTTGATTTCACAACGTTTGTTCCGTAAGGTTTGCCCTAATTGTCGTATATCTGCAACAGATCAATTGTTGCACCCAAGCGTGGTTAGGTTGCGTAGAATTTTAGGTGATTTTGGTATAGAAAAAAGCTATTTAAGAGGCCCTGGGTGCGATGTTTGTGGAGGCAAAGGTGTGCTTGGTCGTATGGCAATTGCAGAGATTGTTGTTCCTGATGCTACATTCTTAGAACTTTTAATAAAAGGTGAAACTAAAAAAGGTATTGATTATTGGATTTCTGAGCTTGATGGCAGAACTTTAAAAGAAAATGCAATTGAGAGAATGTTAATGGGATTAATTGATGTTGAAGAAATAGAAAGATGGAGTGGGCTTCTTGATTTGCGCCCAGTTTACTAGTATAAATCTTAATAACTCGTTGTAATTTAATAGTGGAGAACTTTATAAATGGTTCAGGGTAAAAGAAAAAGTAATAATAATACTAGCTTAAAAAGAAAAATTACTAAATTCGAAGAAAATTATGCTAGGTTTATGGTGAGATGGTTCGAGGGATCTACAAGGCTTCGTTTTTATCGAAAATTATCATCATTACTAAAAAATAGGTTTTCACTTATGGATGCATTAGACAGGATGTATCAAATATATTCTGAAGATGGTAAGAATAAAGGGGAGCCATTTGCAATTGCAATTGCTTGTTGGTCAAGGTCATTATCTGGAGGTTCATCATTTTCTGAGGCGTTGAAAGATTGGGCTCCTTCACGTGAATGTTTAATGCTTAGTGTTGGTGATATTTCACATTTGGATGTTGCATTAGATAACCTTATTCGTGTAATTGAAGGTATTTCAAGAATGATTTCGCCAATAGTAAGTGCAGTAACTTATCCTTCTTTCTTAATTGTTTTATTACTATTAATTATTTATGCAATCGGAGCATTTATGGTACCTCCAATGATGGAGGTAGCCCCAGATTTACGGTGGACAGGAACTGCTAAAACCCTTGTTGATTTATCAATGTGGGTTGATAGAAACTGGATATATATGCTTGTAGGATTTCCGGTTACGGCTATATGTATATTTATATCACTTGCAAACTGGAAAGGCAGAAGCAGGGTTTGGGTTGAAAATGTACCACCTTGGTCGATGTATCGTATTTTTACAGGGGTGAGTTGGTTATTATCATTTTCATCATTGCTAAATGCAGGAACGCCGGTTTCGAAAGCTTTGACGCAATTAAGAACAGATTCAACTCCATACTTGCTGGAAAGAATAAATAGAACTTTGGTTTTTATTAATAATGGTGAAAATTTCGGTGATGCACTTTATAAGGCTAGATATCAATTTCCAGATAAAGAAATTATTGGTGATTTGAGGATTTATTCTGAATTGGATAATTTTGCTGCTGCTTTAGAGCAATTATCGAACGAGTGGCTGGATAACAGTGAAAAAATAATTGAAGAAAAAGCCTCAGTGCTTAATATGTCAGCAATACTTGCTATTGCTCTTACAGTTGCTTGGGCAGTTTATGGTACATTTGAAATGCAAGATCAGTTAGTTCGAGGTATGGGTTTATAAGATGAATGATGAAAACAAACAAGAAGTAGAGCAAGAAATTGATTCTGAAAATATTGATATTTCAGGATTAACAAATAAAATAGCAGAGTTAGAAGAAAAAAATGCAGAGCTTAAAGATAGTTATCTTAGGGCGTATGCGGAAATGGATAATATAAAAAAACGTTCATTGGTAGAAATAGAGCGTAAAGAAAAATACGCAATTACAGGATTTGCAAAAGATTTGCTATCAATAGCTGACAGCTTGGAGCGTGCGCTAGCTAGTGTTCCAGAAGATAACAAAGACGAACTTTTAAATGGTTTTGTATCAGGAATGAAAATTACCCAATCTGAACTTAATAATGTTTTTGATAGGTATAAAATAACAAAAATAACTAGCGTAGGTGAAAAATTTAATCCTGATAAACATCAAGTAATTCAAACAGTTGAGCAAGCAGATACAGAAGATGGCATAATTGTCTCTGAATGGCAATCTGGTTATATGTTGTCTGATAGAGTATTACGTGATTCTAAAGTTGTTGTTGTAAAAAATAGTAAATAGAACTAATCAATATTTAAAAATTTACGTTTTTCCCATACTTCCCAAGGAAAAATAATCCATTTGTCAGTTTCGCCTACATGGTAATCAAGAACGTCAGCACTATGAGGTTTTTTATAAATTGCTGCGAATTTAGATTTAGGATATTTCTTTTTTAAGTATAATAAAGTATTACCAGTATCAACAAGGTCATCAACAAAAATATTGTTTGGAGAATCTTCGATATCAAGGCTGGTTAACTGATTAATACTTTCTTGTTTATCTGATTCATTATAGCTTTCAAGAGATATAGTATAATTGCGTTTGATTTTCAATTCTTGGGCAATAATGGCTGCTGGAACTGCTCCACCTCTACTTACGGCAATTAGGACAGTATCTTTATCTGTAGGTATTTTTTGAGACAGCTCAAGAACCAATCCTTCAACTTGTTCCCATGAAAGTAAAGTTTTTTTAGTCATTGCGTTTCCCCTTAATTTTAACTATATAATGTAAAGGTACTTTAACAAAAAAAGGCAATAAAAGCAATGGGCGAAATTTTCCCGATATATAATCCTGTTTCTGATGAATACTCTCCAGCAGAATTTATACTAGAGAGCGATTATACTCCTGCAGGGGATCAGATTGAAGCTATAAAATCATTAAAACAAGGACTAGATGATAAAAAACATAACCAAGTGTTGTTGGGTGTTACTGGATCAGGCAAGACGTTTACAATGGCACAAATTATCCATCAAATGAAGCGCCCTGCATTAATTATGGCACATAATAAAACGTTGGCAGCTCAACTTTATTCAGAAATGAGAGCTTTTTTTCCTCATAACGCGGTCGAATATTTTGTTTCCTATTATGATTATTATCAACCAGAAGCATATATTCCTAAGACAGATACTTTTATTGAAAAAGATTCAATGGTAAATGAACAGATTGATAGAATGCGTCACAGCGCCACTAGAAATCTTTTGGAGCGTCGTGATACTATTGTAGTGGCTTCTGTTTCTTGTATTTATGGTTTAGGTAGTGTTGAAAACTATTATGCTTTATCTTTGCCTATTAAAAAAGGGGATAGTCTTGATATAAAAGATTTAGCTATAAGGCTTACGGAATTGCAATATAAGCGAAATGATACAGCGTTTGAACGTTCTACGTTTAGGATTAATGGTGATATTGTTGATATATTTCCATCCCACTTAGAAGACATTGCGTGGAGGTTATCTTTTTTTGGAGACGAGCTTGAAGATATTTATGAGTTCGATCCTTTGACAGGTAAGAAAGGATTGAATTTAGGAGAAATTATCATTTTTCCTGCATCACACTATGTAACGCCAAGGCCTGCCCTTACCCAAGCGGTTACAACTATCAAAGCTGAACTAAAAGATAGATTAAAGTATTATAATGAAAATAATATGTTACTAGAAGCGCAAAGGCTAGGACAGCGCACTGAATTTGATTTAGAAATGATAACAGCAACAGGTCATTGTAAGTCGATTGAAAATTATTCAAGACATTTAACAGGCAGAAAATCAGGAGAGCCTCCGCCAACTTTATTTGAATATTTACCGAAAGATGCAATTTTATTTGTAGATGAAAGCCATGTTTCCGTTCCACAAATCAGGGGAATGTATAATGGAGATTTTGCGCGTAAAAGTGTGCTTAGCCAATATGGGTTTAGGTTGCCTTCAT
>CAYJES010000015.1:0-39260 GCA_964369365.1 uncultured Lactobacillales bacterium
ATAGAGGATAATTCCAAACAGGATGAACCGTCAGAACCAGAGTTAGAGCCAGAAACCTCTCCAATTCCAAGTGTAGAGATAGAGGATAATTCCAAACAGGATGAACCGTCAGAACCAGAGTTAGAGCCAGAAATCTCTCCAATTCCAAGTGTAGATATAGAGGATAACTCCAAACAAGATGAAGCATCAGAACCAGAATTAGAACAAGAAAAGCCACCTGTACTAAATTTGGATTCTGATGATGATACATTAGCTGTACCACCATTGCAAGAACCAGAATCTAATCATGAACCTGTATCTAATTCAACTATAAATGCGGATAATTACGATTCTGAAAATAATAAAAGTATAGATTCGAATAAATTAGAAAATCAAATAACGTTATCTGAAAGCGACAATGATAAACTTCAACAATTACAATCAGCGGATCCAAATAAAGAAGGTTTTTCTGAAGATTTAGAAACTCCAACACCTGAAGATTTTCATTCAAAACTTAATACTTCAATTGTTGATTCAGAGGTTCATAATAATTTTTCGGATGAAAAAAATAATGTTGAGGAAGTTGTAGATGATAATACTGAAGAAGAGAAGTCTTCTGACAAGCTTGATTTAAATGTTACAAGTGATTTATCTTTTGGTCGTAAATCAACAGGTTTAGAGGCTATACCTCTTGAAAGACCTCTTGAATCTCAAAATCCTGATCATTGGGAATGGTTTGTGAACCGTTTTTTACGTCTTAATGATTATTATGATCAAACAATTTCAAGAACAAGCGCAAGATGCGTATCTTTAGATGGTATTGCATTAAGTGATTATCCTTATTTTGAATATATTTTGGATGTATTATCTGAAATAATTGATATGGGAAAACAAATAGTTGCTAAACCAGCAGTTCACAGTTTAATAAAAGACAGAATTCCAAAAGGTGTGCAAGGATTAGAAAATATAATATCGGCATATGAAAAAGACTTTAACTTAAATGCTCCTCCAGAAATGATAGATAAAACATCTAATATGGAAATGGTTAAATTGAGATTAGGAATGCTTGCTGAAAACATTGCAGAACAAGATATAGGTCCTGCTCCTGACGGATTTGTGGTTGAAAATGAACCTTCTGTTTCTTTTTCTTGATTTTGGGAATAAAAAAAAGTAATAATGGTAATATTAAAAATAAATAAAGGTGGTAAATAAAAATGAATAAAATTTTACAATTTTTTGTTATGCTAGTTTTTATAGCAGGATGTTCTAAAACTTCTAATAATTACAAATCTAGCGAAGTGGTTGAAATTGATGAATATTCTACTCAGGTTAATATAAATCAAGATCAGAATAGTGAAAATGTTTCAAAATATGAAGAAATTTATATTTATAAAACTCCATACACAGAAAAAACTGAAACAAAACAAGAAACAACTAAACCTTTATTTAATTTAGAAACATCTATGCGTTGCGTTGTTGATGTTAAAAATAAAGATGTGATCACAACAATCCCATTCAAGTATGAAGCTTTTGAATTATATCGTCTTAATGCTGGTGATAATCTTCCAAGATATGAAGTTACAGGATACAGTTTTTATAATGAACCAGCAGATAAAGTTTTTCGTAATTTATTATCAGAAGCAGGGATAAAAGTAATCGCAACAGATGATTATTACCCTGAAATTTCATCTGATAAAGTAATGGGCGAATTGACAAACATCATGGATTCGATAGCAGATGCTTCTGACTTATATTATACGTACAATGCAAAAAGAAAAACATTGTATTTAAACAGATATCAAGAATTAGCGTTCAAGGTTCCAAATAGAGATCTTGTTTTACCTGTACGTGATGCTTTGCAAGGTGCAGGTATTCAAAATATTTCTGTTGATTGGGGTGATAATACATTGGTGTTTATCAGTGATAAGTATCAACAACTTCGTGCTACAAAACTAATTGAACTTTTTGAACAGGAACCGCAATTAACTGCTTATGATGTTACGGTATATCATATATCACCTTTAAATCTTGAAAAAAGTATTGATTGGACATCTTTGATTAATGCTTATGGAACAAATAATATTAAATCAGGTGAAGACGGTACAATTGGAAAAATTTTGGTAACTAGCCATATTGTAAATCAAAAAACTTTACTAGCACTATTAAGTGCCCAAGCAAAAGTATATCAAATTGCTCAAGGTCAATTTTCAGTACCAAATAAATGGCGTTCACGTTTTGATATTTGGCATTGTGGAAATATTGATATAAGTGAAAAGCAAATGGCAATACTTGCTCAAACAGATATATATGGAAAAGATAAAATTAATTCACATCTAGGTATAGATACAAAAGAAGGTGAAATTTCATCATTTGATGTATCAAGCCGTTTGGATGAAAATATAATAATTTTTGGAATACCTAGTAATTCACTAGGATATGCAGAAGAAGGGGAAACAATAATCCTTCTTACACCTAAAATTGTTGATGTTATAAAAGAAAAATAAATTTAACTAAAGGATATAAATACTATGGAAAACGATACAAACCCATTCGAAGTTAAAGCTCATGCTCCAGAACCTCCAAAATCTGTAAATGCTCAGGCACAACAGCCTGATACAGATAATAAAGGGAACATATCTCATCCAGAACGTGATTTAGAATTTCTAGATAAAGTTCCGGATAAATATGTAAATAAGCAATTTTTTATGGGCTCAATATTTTTTGTATTTTTAATTGGGATATTTTTTGGATTTTTATTTTTTGGTGGGGATGAAGCACCTGTAAATACTGGACTAGCAGGAGTAGTAGGAAATCCAGAAGTACCATCAGGTAGACCACGTTGTGGTATGGTTGAATACGGACAAGGATGTGTATTATATATTGTTAATTCTAATCGTAGAGAAATCAATGCAAAAGAATTATATTCCTTGGCAGCACAAATCACAAAAGTTCCAGTTTATATGATTGAAACAGGTAATTTGCGTTACAATAATACCTTGATAAAACCTGGCTATATTGCGCAAATTAATATACAACCAACAAGATAAATGAATTTATAAAAGGCAGCAAATATGAAGATGTTAAGAATTGTACTTATATTAGGTTTAAGTTTTATTTTCACAAACACAGGTGCTGCCTCTGATAATTCGGATAGTGTAACTTCAAAATCTCAGCAAATAGAAGACGAAAAAGAAAGAAAAGATTTATTTGATGTGAAGGGTGCTCGCGAAAGGCGTGCTCACGAACGTATGCGTGAACTAGAACACGAAATGTTTGATGAAGAACGCGAAAATTTTGCAGAACGCGATGGTGAAATGTATGAACGTGAAATGCGCGAACGTGAAATGCACGAGCGCAATAGAGGAAATATAGGCAACCCTGAAATCCAACATCAAGAAATGAAACGAGAAGAGTTTCAAAATAAAAACATTCTTCATCTTTTTACATATCTTGAAGTCCAACCAGACGGAAAAATTTGGGTAACAGAAAGTATAAAATTAGGTCGTGATTCATATTATCAAGACGGGTTTGTTCGAAATTTCCCATTATATTTTTATAATTTCGATGGAACAATCATAAATAATTCAATTAATTTTTTATCTGTTAAATTTAATGATAAAGATGTTAATTATAGCCACAGTGTAAAAAATGGTAATATTGTTCTTGATATAGATTATACCTCTGATTTTTTTACAGAAGATCTTAACACAATAGTGATAACATATAGACTTGCTGACAACTTGATATTTCCGGAAGATGGAACAGAAATGTTTTGGCAGGTTATTGGCGATGGTTGGGACGGACGCATAGAAAACCTTGGTGCGGCTGTGATATTTTTAAAAGATACAAAGGTATTGCAAAGTGTAGCGTTTATTTCTGATAAACCTACGCATACTGCATTTAAAATGGTGGCAGATAAAGAAGGTAATATCGGGTTCGTGGCGATAAGAGGTCTGCAACCGAATGAAGCTTTTACACTTTATGCAAAATGGAAAAATGATGGAATTTATCAAATATCTACATCATTAACATTTGATGTAATTCTTGAAAAATATGGGGTGTTATTTGCATTCATTGCTGCGATATTTTCAGCAATTATATATTATGTGTTTTTGCCAATTATAATTAAAAAAGATAAAGATTATAATGTGGCTAGAAAATCCAGCCTACGTTCACTTTCTCCTACTGCTGTACGTTATGTTTTACGTAACAGATTTGATTCTAAATACGCGGTTATCTCGTTCCTTGATATGGTAATTAAATCATCATCAAAGATTGAAGAAATGAATGGCGAGTACTCAGTTAAGGCAAATTTAAAAAGAAAAAGCAAATTATCTGGAATTTCAAAATTCTTATTCAGAAAATTATTTAATAAAAAAAATAAAATACTTAATTTTCAATTGTTTGGTAAATCTGATTTAAAAAGGCTGACTACAAGCATTCCATTTATGACAACTTTTGAAACAGAGCTATTTTTCATTAAGCAAAATGCAAAATTTATTTTAATGGGTGTGATGTTTTCATTCCTAGCATTAATTGGCGGAGCTATAATGTCTAATTATCCTGGGTATGCGATAATGATTGGATCTGTTATTTTAATTTGTTCATATATTTTTGTGTTTTCAACTTATATCTTAGTAAAAATATCAAAAAGGTTGAAAAAGAAAATGATATGTAGATATTTATCAATTGCTATATTATCATTATTATCACTTTCAGGGGCTGGGTACGGTATATATCTGACAGCTTTTGCGTTTAACTTGGCAACAGCAATTTCAATGATTGTCATCCCCGTTATTGTGATTTTAGTTCATGTATTATTAAAATCCTCTAATATCACTAAAAATTATATAAGTGATAGTTTTAATGGATTTAAAGCATTGATAACGACTAGGAACGATATTTCAAATGAAAAAACATTGTCTTCATCATTCGATAAGTATCTTCCATATGCATTAGCAATGGATATAGAGAATGATTTTGCTGATAAATATCCAAATAATAAAGTTGAATATTTACCAGATTCGTTGCAATCTGATACAATGATGACACAAAACTTAGCGTCTAGATTGGAAACAATTATAAGTTAAATGCTAGCAGCTCTAGAAGATTTTAATTTTTCTGCTGTTATGATTGCTTCGACTTGTTTAATGCAAGCGCTTAAATCGTCATTTATAACTGTATAATCGTATTGAGAATAATAAGATATTTCTTTCTTAGCAATATCCATTCTTTTTTTGATACTTTCTTCTTCGTCACCGCGAAGTGTGATTCTTTTTTCAAGTTCTTCAAGAGAAGGAGGCAAGATAAATACAGTAACACTATCGTTTGGAAGTTGCTCTTTAAAAGATTTCATCCCATCATTTTCAATGGTAAAAAGCATTATTTTACCGGCATTAATAGCGTCTTCCATTTGTTTTTTTATTGTTCCGTACCAATTTCCATTGAAACATGCGCTTTCAAATAATTCTCCATTATTTTTCATTTCTTCGAATTTTTCAGCAGAAACGTAAAAATAATCAACCCCTTCAACTTCGCCAGGTCTAGGAGCACGAGTAGTAGCGGAAATTGATTTTACAAATTCTGGCATTTTTGCAATTTCATTAGCAATAGTTGTTTTCCCAGTGCCAGATGGCGCAGACAATATTAACATAAAACCTTTCATATCAATTTCCTTTCAATAGTTATATGATTATGACTATTACCATAAGTATTTATTATCAGCAAATGAAAAAATATTGACAAAAATAAAATATATGATATTATTAAGTATTAAATTTATAATTAAGGAGAGGTCTGATATGGAAATTATGAAAAATAAAAGTTTTCGCAATAAGGTTTTATCTTTTACAGGTGGATTATTGTTATTTTGTGGGGTCGAAGCTGGTGCCCAAACACCAATAAAAATAAACGACAATATAGCAACATCTATAAGTTATCAAGGCCCGAAAATAACAAAAGCAAGTGCAGCTAGTAAAGAATTTGTAAGCAAAGAAGAGTTACTAAGACTAATGAAATATTTTACAAATGTAACGGATCAAGAACTTGCAGATAAATCTAAAAAGCTTGATAAACTGGCCAGACAAATGGGTAATGCATCAGCATATAATAAATTAAAAACTACTATGTTTGACCACTATGGAAAATTTGATGAAGTACGTGCAAAAACATTAAAAGATATTGAAAAAAAGCTTATGGAATATGATAATCAATTCCGAAACAAAAAGCTTTCTCCTAATCAAACTGAAGAAGCTGTAATGGGTAGAATAGAACTTACCGTTCAAATGAAAGCAGCAAAAGAATTAATGGATATGAATTTTAGGGCTGTAAAAATGGCAATTTACACAAAAATTGAACAATTACTATTTTTAAAAGGATATGTTTCAGCGTTAAAGTCTAACGATTCAAGCAAGCTTAAAAAATTAATTTCGCAAGGTATGCCATTAAAAGAATATGATGGTGATAAAGTTTATCGTCCAGTATTGATGGCAACAGGAATGTTGGCGCAAAATAAAATATCAAAAGAATTTTTTGCAATATTAGTAAAATCAACAGACAAGCAAACAGCTAAAATATCCCTAGACTATATAAACGCAATTTATAAAGAATTTAGAAAAAGAGGAGCTGCTGTACCTGCAAAAGATGCATCAAGATTAAAATTTATAAAAGATACTTTACAAAGAAAAGTAAATAGCACTCAAAGCCGTGTTGATATCTTGCAACAAGTAAATTTACAAGAAAAAACAAAGGCATAATAATTTTTCAATTATATGTTCTATATTTTAAATAAATATGATATAAGATGTGAGAATTTATTTTAAAGAGGAAATTTTTATGACAAAAGAAGATGAACTAAAATCAGGTACAATTTATCAAAAAGTTGATGGATTCTTGTCAAAATGGATGGTTGATAAAGTATTTCATTATGATGATATTCCAGATCACGTTAGATTGATAGAGCAAGGCGGCAACGAACGCACTGTTACTGTTGCATTGACGTCATTAACGGATATCAAACAATGGCGTTTGGTTTCTCCGTCTGAATAATAAAAAATATTTTTTAATCTTGATTAAGAGGGTATTGGGCTTCTACACGGTAAAATGATCCTCCCCCATTGTGATGTGGGTGGCTTGAAAATAGTGTGAAGTGATTAACCCTAAAAGGTCTAGTTCTAAATAGATTATGAAAAGCAATAAATTCTTGGATTTTATCCCAATTTGCGCCTCTGAATTTAGCAATGGTAGTATGAGCATGGAATTTTCTTGCAATATTAGGTTGTCCTGATTTTTGAACAGCGTTTTCGATTCTAGCAGATAAGTCATCAAGAATGTGATAATTATCAACCCCAACCCATAGATGTTTAGGCTGATTTCCTTGGGTAAATAGTCCAACTTGGGTAAGTGATAAATCAAACGCGTGAAAGTTTATTTGTGCCAGATAGTCGTGGAGATAGTTTGCATCACTTTCTTCGATATCGCCGATAAAGCGCAAATTAAGGTGAAGGTTTTCTTTATTTAACCACCTTGTGTTAGGTATACCACCTCTTAGGTTGTAAACGTGCTCTTTAATATCTTCTGGAAGCTCTAGTCCGACAAATAAACGAATCATATTGTTTCTCCTTTAGAAATATGTTATATATATAGCTTAATAAATTAATAAAGAAAAGGTTTTTTTATAAAATGAGTGTTTTAGAAATATTAAAAATTCCAAACCCAAGACTTAAAAAAAGAAGCGAAGAGGTTGGGGAAGTTGACGGCAATATCAGACGTATATTGGATGATATGGCTGATACTATGTATGATGCAAAAGGCATTGGTCTAGCGGCTGCACAAGTGGGAATATTAAAAAGATTGGTGGTAATTGATATTTCCCGTGGCGAATATGATGAAGACGGCAATTTAATTGAAGTTAAGAACCCAAGATATTTCATTAACCCAGAAATAATAAATTCATCTGTTGAAACAATTTGCCAAGACGAAGGATGTTTATCGGTTCCAGGTGAATGGGAAGAGGTAGACAGGCCAAGTGTGATAACCTTAAAATATCTTGATAGAAGTGGCAGAGAACAAACCGAAAAAATGTCAGGATTACTTGCTCGTTGTATTCAACATGAAATTGATCACCTTAATGGTATAGTGTTTATTGATAGGGTATCAAAAATTAAAAGAGATATTATTATGCGTCGCGCAAAACGCAAAGAGTACGAGAAACTTCACAATAATGACTAAGCGTTTAAAAATAGTTTTTATGGGAACTCCACAAATTGCGGTGTCAATTTTGGACGAGTTGGTAAAACATCACGATGTAATTTGTGTTTATACGAAAGAGCCAGCCCCAGCAAAAAGAGGCAAGCAATTACAAAATTCTCAGGTGCACAATAGGGCGCTAGAATTGGGGATAGTGGTCAGGCACCCTAAAACGTTTAAAGACGAACAAGAACAAGTAAACTTCAAAAATTTAGGCGCTGATATTGCGGTTGTTTGTGCTTACGGACATATTTTACCAACCTCAGTACTAGAGGCTTTTCATTATAAAAGCATTAATGTACACGTTTCAATGCTTCCAAAATACAGGGGCGCAGCACCAATAGAGCGGTCTATAATTAATGGTGACAGTGTTACTGGTGTAACCATTATGGAAATGGTATTAAAAATGGATGCAGGCGATATTTTATCGCAACAGGAGATTGAAATTCCTGAAACAATGAACGTTGCCGAACTTTATGAAAAAGTAGCTGTTGAAGGCTCTAAACTTTGCATAAAAACTATTTTTGATATGATTTCTGGGGATATAAATCCTATAAAACAAGATGAAAATTTGGTAACCTTTGCGCCTAAAATTTTAAAAGAAGAATTTAAGCTAGACTTTTCAAAACCAGCTAAAGAGCTGCATAACTTAGTCCGTGGCATTTATCCATTTGCATATTTTGAATACGAAGGCGAAAGGATTGGTGTTACTGAAACTTGGTATGAAAATGGCGATTTCGGCGAGGTTGGAAGCTTTGTTGATAATGGAAAGTCTGTTGTTTGTGCTGATGGCAAGCTTATTTTTAAACGGATGAAGAGGGCGGGCAAAAAAGAAATGTCGATTGATGATTTTTTACGAGGTTTCAAGTTTGCGATATAAAATAACAATCGAATATGACGGCACCGATTACGTAGGTTGGCAAAAACAAAAAGATGGTCTAGGTGTACAAGAAGTCATTGAAAAAGCCATCAAAAAATTTTCAGGCGAAGACGTTGAAATTTATGGCGCAGGCAGAACAGATGCGGGCGTTCATGGATTGGGGCAAGTTGCCCATTTTGATTTGGCTAAGGAATATCCTATAAAAACTATTCGTGATGCGATTAATGCAAATATTGATAAATCAGACAAAGTAATAATTTTAGACGCCGAAGTGGTGGATGAAGATTTTCACGCAAGGTTTTCGGCGCAAGAACGCTCTTACGTTTATAAAATAGTAAACCGCAAAGCAAGGCTTACTTTGGATGGGAAAAGGGCATGGTGGCATCCAACTCCACTTGATTTAGATAATATGCAATCCTGTGCTAATGTTTTAATAGGCGAGCACGATTTTACAAGTTTTAGGGCAAGCGAATGTCAGGCAAAATCCCCTATAAAATCTATTTCGGAAATCACGTTATCGCAAAATGGTGATGTTATTTCAATTTATGTACGTGCAAAGTCATTTTTGCATCATCAAGTCAGGAATATAGCAGGAACATTGCTTTGGGCAGGTCAAGGCAAGATAACTCCGCAAGAAATGAAAACTATTTTAGAGGCAAAAGACCGTACAAAAGCAGGTCCTACCGCTCCTGCGCATGGATTATATTTTTTGAAAATAAGATATTAGCCTGAACAAGCTTTTGTTATTTTTTCAACCATTTCATCAAGGTTTTTAAAATCGTTTTCCTTAGGCGTACCTTTGGCAAGAACTGGTTCGATAAATTCAGCAGTTCTAAGGTTCTTTAACATCTCTGCAAGCTGTTTTCCCATTGTTCCGCCCCAACTGAACGAACCAAAAATACCCACAGCCTTTACTTCTGGTTTTATCAAATTAACAAGATAACAAGGCGAAACCACCCCAGGATGAGGACCAGATAAAACCGTAGGCGAAGCAACAATCAGCCCAGCTCCGTCAACTAAATCGCTAGAAAATTCAGAAACGTCAAGGGTAACAGCATCGTGATAGGCAACCTCAAATCCTTTTTCTTTGAATTTTGGAATAACGTAATCTATCATTTTTTGGGTTGAACCATACATTGTAACACCTAATAAGACGATTCTTTTTTGTTTTTCATCACTTGTCCATTTTTCGTATAAATCAATCACAAATTCTGGTTTTTGATATATTGGACCATGTGCAGGCGCAATCATTTTAGGGTTAAGAGATTTGACAGTAGCCAAATGTTTTTTAACAAAAGTTGCATAAGGCATCATAATTTCTGCATAATAAGATTTTAACAGTGGAATAATTGCCTTGTCATCTTGCCAAAACTTATCAAAATTGGTTGCATGCGCGCCGAAAAAGTCGGTTGAAAATAATATTTCATCTTCCTGTAAATGCGCAAACATAGTATCAGGCCAATGCACCCAAGGGGCCATCATAAATTTTATGGTTTTACCACCTAAATCCAATGTTGCATTATCTTCTACTATTATATAATCGCTGTCTTTTAATGGTAAAAAATCAATTGTAATGTCTTTACATTTTTGATTAGTTACGATTTTCGCATTTGGAAATTTCTTAAGTAGTTCAGGCAAAGCCCCTGAGTGATCTTGCTCGCCGTGCAAAGAAATGATGTAATCAATGCTTGTAATACCTTCATTTTCCAACATACTAGCAAAGTCATTGATAAAAGGAGGGTAAGTGGTATCTATTAGGGCTGTTTTTTCATTTCCCTTGATGATATAAGCATTATAGCTTGTCCCTTCTTCTAAGGGCATTAAATTGTCGAATAAAGGTCTGTGAGGGTCCTTAGTTGATATAAAATAAACATTATCCGTAATTGTTTTTAATTCAGGATTCATAAAAATAAAAGCTCCTATAATATTGATACTATAATGATACTATATCAATATTATAGGAAAGTCAAAATGTTTAAAATTATGCTTTGCTAGAACCTTTAAGTGATGTTGCAATGCTGGAAAACCATGATGATGCTTTTTCAAGAGTAGGAATTTTATCAATAGAAAATGGTTTTCCTATGTCCCTAACAATGTCCTTTAACTCTTTTTTAGTAGGAAGCGACATTTCAAGTAATTCTTTAGGATTTATAATTCCGGATAAATCACATTTTTCAATAATTTGTGAAGGAGATAAAGACATTCTTCCATTTCCTATTTTACCACTTACAAGCATACCTGCATGAAATCTTTTATAAGCATCAGCAGCAGTTAAGTTAGGAGTTGAATAAGATGAAGACGTCAAATCGCTGTCGAATGATCTAACAAGTAATTTTGATAATTGCATTTCAAATGATTTGTCTTTGATTTCTTCGCCAATTTTGATACCAGATTTCTTTGCTAAATCTTCTATTTTTTGTGCTGTATCAGGAACGAGTGACTTAAAAGATGCCCAGTCATCTTTCCCTAATTCAAATGCTTCAACACCTACTTTTACTCTAACTTCAATTTCGAATGCCGCTTGCCCAACTATCGCAGATTCCTTGTTTAATCTAGACAAATTTAACTTTTGAGCTGTTACAGCGTGCATTGCTTCATGTTTTATAAGTCTGTTAATTTCAGCAATATATAGTTTTTCTTTCATTGATTGTAAAGGGTTATCACACGCATTTTTATATGCTTGAAATATGTTTTTATCAATAATAATACTATTAAGTGAAGGAGAATATCCAGCAAATGCTTTAGACGATTTATAAAATCCATCTATGACCATAAAAGATGTACCTGATTCCAGGAATTTTTCGTGATTTTCAGACATTTTTGAAGTTTTATTCATAATGTCCTTTATCCAATTGTTAATTCCTGAATTAGTTGAAAAATCATAACTGTTAGTTTCATTATAACCTGTTATAGCAGCAAGCTCTGATAATAGTTTTTCAGGAGAAGAGTTGGATAAATGTTCTATATTAGAAGAACTATCAGGCGTATGTTGTTTTGCAGAAGCAATATCAGCCCCGCCAAAAATAGTTGATATAGTGAATACAGTAGCGCCAAGTGCTTTTAATGCTTCTTTGTTGTTTGCAAGTCCGCTGGCATATTCTTTTAATTCGCCATATTTCTTTTTTATTTTATCTGTTAATTTTTCCATAATAAAATCCTCTAGTTGATAATAAACAAACTATACCACAATATGACAAAAAAATCAAGAAAAAATTAAATTGAAACAGAAATTTTCATTAATTTAGCAAGTTCGATTTCAACCCTTGTTTCGATATCTTCAATAATTGCTTTTAAAGTAGGATCAAGTTCGATTTCTGATTTATTACGATTGCGTAGTTTTTGGGACAGTTGGAATAGCTTTTCTTTTGGAATAATACCTTTTATAAGTCCTATTCTAATTTCTTCTAGCTGATCTAATAAGTCATTACCATAATTAACAGTACGTTGTTTTTTGCTGCGTTGTTGTTCTTTATCTTCTATATTTTGGGTTGGGATAATTCCGGTAACACCACTAACCCCAACAGCACCAGAAATGTCGGCAGCAGCAGGGGTTTCCATTTGCCCAGCTAAAAGTGATGCAAAATCAGCCGAAGACACACCACCAACACCGCCAGTAGGTTTGGCAGAGGAAGTAGATTTAGCAGAGCTTACAGATTTAACTTTCATAACTTATAATTTACACTAAATTTTTAAAAAATACAATAGGGTAAATTAAAAAGTAATTTTTATGAATTTTTTTATAGACAAGATAAAAAAAATTGTGTATATTTCGAATTGCAAAATTGCATTGGGGTATAGCCAAGTGGTAAGGCAGCGGTTTTTGATACCGCCATTCCTAGGTTCGAATCCTAGTACCCCAACCAACGTCTGAACGGAAGTTTTATACTTTCGTTTTTTCTGTTTTAAGCCTCTGAAAAGGTTAAGAATCAGCCACATTTTCAGAGCAAATTCATTTTACTGATTATTCCCAAAAAGTGAATTTTTTCAAAAAAAATCATAAAAAAACACAAAAAAAGCCTTGAATGTATACTTTTGTTATTCCCTGTATAAGCAACTAGGAACAAGCATTAAAACATTGAAATAACATAATAATATTTTATGGCTATTTTTTTTATTCGGATGATTTCGAACCTTAAAAGTGCTGGTGCATAAAAGATGCAAACTTAGGAATAAAAGAAAAAGCTCTTGAAAAATAATAATAATTTTTCATACTTCCGATTTATGTATGTTTTTTGCTGCCTAAAAATGTTTAATTTCATTAAGGATTCGAACCTAGGAATAACGTTTTTTGATTTTTAATTGAATTATTCACATAAAAAAAGGGGGTTGTGTTAATTGGGTTTATTTAGTATTATATTAATTATTTTTTTATTAATATGAACGGAAAGGGCAGAAAGATGCGTAGTATAACTAAATCAGGATTGGCTTCACTTAATCAATTATATAGAAATGTTTTGATGAAATGTAATTTTTTAAATAGAATGGCGATGGTTGGATTTGCCCTTGGGGCGGTTATGGTATCTGCGCCAAATGATGCACAAGCATATGATTGGACAACAGATTTTAATGTTGATAATGGTGTTTATTATTTAAAGAATGAAAACCGTTCCACTCCAAATTCACTACGAATAGGTTATTACAAACCATCACTTCATGCTATGACTAGAGTTCAATATAGTTATCTTAGTGCAATAATAGACGATACTGTCACATTTGGTGATGCTGATGGCACAGCACAAGAGGCTACATCCCTATCCTATAATGTTAATTTCCCTATAAACATCCTTGATGGCAACCAATTTGAAGTTAAATATGACTCAGCAAGCGCAAGTGAAATAGAAGAACATCGCTCTGGGACTATTGCTGATTTTAATAAAACAAAGTTTCGGGTTGATGTTGGAAATTCAAACGGAGCGTTACTTAATGATGCTACGATTACAAAAATATCCGCAGATTTTATAAAAAATAACGGGCTTGCAATAAGGAATCTCGACGGGGCAACAATAACTGAAATAGATTCGAATTTCATTGAAAATGGAACAAATTTTTATGATAGAGATACTATAAACTCAGCAGCTACAGCTGCTATTAATAATGAAGGCTCAATCGGAACAATAACAGGAAGTTTTTTAAGAAATAGAGGAGTTCGCCCAGACGTTGCTTCTGGTGGAGCGATTCAAAATAGTGGAATAATTAATAGCGTTGATGCAGACTTTGTTTCAAATGCGATTGTTGTAAATCATCATAGATCTTATACCAACTGGGATTTGAGAGGTGGAGCTATTGCTAATATTTCTTCGAGCAGATTGGATTCTGTTACGGGTGATTTTATTGATAACTCTATATATGCTCAATACTCTGACCCTAGCAAGCTCAGAAGAATCTTTATGCGTGGTGGGGCGATTTATAACGAGGGTGGTAATGGGCAAGTTAATGTATCTGGAAACTTCATTGCAAATAAAATAAATTCAAATGTTATCACACAGGGAACTTTTAATCTGAGCGGTGGTGCAGTTTATAACTCGGCATATATGAATATAAGCGGTGGTGATTTTATCAGCAACCAAATAATTGCGGGTGGTTCTTCTCACGGGACAGCTGATGTTGAGGCTTATAAACATGTTGTTCGAGGTGGTGCAGTTTATAACTCTGGTGTTATGACAATTGCTGATGCAGAATTTAATAATAATATTATTGATTATAAATATAATGTTATCGGAGGCAACCCTGCTCTTGCACCGACTGTTCAAGGTGGGGCAATATATAATGCTACGGGTGCACATTTAACTCTTAATGCAACAACTGATGATGTGTTGTTTATTGGTAATAGGGTTATGTGGGATTATAGTACTTATTCAGATGCGATTTGGAATAATGGCACTGTCAACCTAAGAACAACTGGGGATAATCAAATCATTACCTATGATGATTTCTTGGGTTATAATGGGGTATATAATTTATATGGAACATTAAACCTTAGGGGTGATGCAAACTTTGGCGACAACACAAGTTTGGTATTGCATATAGGTGGAATTGTTTCAATAATTGATGGCGTTATCCAAGATAAACATATCACCGCAATTGATGTTGCCGATTCTATTGTTGTTGGGGTTGATGCCAATCCAAATACCAAAGAAATGGAAAAAGTGACCCAAACTCAAGACGGTTATGCAACATATATTGGAAAAATTAATTTCACAGAAGCTTATGATGCAAACATTCAAGACCGTCGTGTTGGGTTTTTTCCTGGGGTGAGCACTCCTTTTGCATATAACATCGTTGCTTCGTCCGAGGCATTTGGTCATAATGATACAGGTTTTTATAAATATCTAGGCAGATATGAAAAAACTGGTCGTTATGATTTCTTTGAATCTATTGCAAACACTTTTGAAGGGGCGGTAAGTCATAATCAAGCAAATAAAGGTTATTATTTTGATGCTTCTGAAACCAGTGCTGGTGGAACGCTCAAAGGCACAAACCTTGAAGTTTTAAGTAATAACAAGGCAACCTTGACCTTGACCTCTGACCTTAATTTAGAAAGCAGTGACAGCCTTACCTTAACTCAGGTTTCAAATATTAAAGGCAGTGCAATTAATACAAATGGTGCAGAGTTAACCATTAATCTTGATGATGTTCGTGATGAAGGCGCTGTTGGTGGTTTAAAAGCTGGCAGAACAACAATAAGTTCGGAAATTACTGGTGGGTCAGATTTGACGATTAATAACTCTGGTGTATTAGCTGCGAATGTTGCCCTTAGTGGTGGTGTTGCTTTGGGTGATGTTAATATCACAAATGCAACAACTTCATTTAGTAATATTGGGAATGGTACTGTAAACACTTATAACTCTATTACAACGGATAATAAAAGTGATTTATATTTTTATGATGGTTCTCATGCAATATCTGGGACATTAACTGCAAACGGAAACTTCATGACCATTGGTGGAACAAGAACTATACTTCATGGTGATGAAGATGCTGTTCTTGATTTATCCGCAAATGGCGCAAGTGTAACTGGTGATGCTAGGATAAACATGATTTTGGGTTCTGAAATCAAAGGAAACGATGACACAAATGACATAAACAGACGAGTTGATAACAATATCTCTATTTATCAAGAAGAGGCTTATAGTACAGATGCAAAACTTTCAAATCTAGATTTGTATGGTCGTGTATCTACATGGGACCTTGACACAGTAAAATCAACTTTTACAAATGTTAATTTCTATGGTGATGCAAATTTAAACAGAAGTACGCTTGCAGGAAACAACTCTTTTAATGGTAACGGGGCGTATGCGTTGGACAAAGTTACCAATAATGGTGTGTTGGATTTAACTGATGCAACCGTTACTTTGGTGAATAACATTGGTGGTACTGGGTCATTGAAAGCAAATGGTGCAACCATTAAAACCGATGACGGCGCTATTGGTACCCACACTCTTGGCACATTGGCTGATGGCTTTGCGGCTAACCTTGTAATTGATGCAACAATTGATTTGACGGATACTACAAATAATAGCAATGATGTATTAGAGGTGAGTGATGTTGGCTTAAATGCAAGTTTTAACTTGTTAAGAGTGAACATCATTGGCTTTACAACTAATGATACAATTCTTACTAATACAACTGGTATATTAGAAATATTCTCAGGCACAGGACATGACGGTATTACACTTACTGGCGACTTTGGTAACTTCAAAGAAACTGGTAATGTCGGTGTAAATGGTTATGAGTTATTATTCTCTGCTGAGGGCAACGATATTAAATATACATATAATGTTATTACTCCAACAACCCTTGCAAATGTGTTGGGTGAAACCGGCACAAGAACATATAGAATGAGTGCTAATGAAGCAGCGGGAACTATTTCAGATTTCTCTGGTAATATGACTGTTACTCATGATGGTAATGAATGGTCAATCGCTAAGATTGACCCTAGTGATGAGAATGATATTACATTTAGAAATTCAGCAGGTAATGTGTTGACATTAGACCATGTGTCTTCAGAGGCTAATATTAACTTTACAGGTTCATCAGAAGAAAATAAAAACATCTTGAATATCCGCTCAAATGGTGCAGGAAACAGGCTTACAACAACGGGCATGATTCAAACAATTGGAACAAACTATGATGGCAATGAAGTGAACTTTATGGGTAGTGGTAGTCATAATGTTAATGCTTCTATTAGTAGTTCAACAGTGAACATCACAGCAACAGGTACTGATTTGAACCGTGGCATATCTTATTCAACTGTTAATATTATGGGTGCGACTACTATTAATGAACAAGCTGAAGAAAGTACTTTCAATGTTGGTGCTGCTACAACAGATTATTATGGGCTAAAAGATAGTAACACAGTTAATGTTATGGCAAATGTCGATGGCACAAGTGATACAGTATTCACAGCAACTGATGATACAAATGCAAAAGTGAACTTGCTTGGTGCAAACAGCGGTGCTGTAAATAAATTTGTTATTAATTCAGATGTTGGAGCTAGAATTATTGGTTCTAATATCACATCAACTGCTCAAACAAATGTTGTTGCAATGACAGGTGCGAATGATATTACATTAAATAGTGATTTATCAAATGTGACACTTAATGTTGACTCAACAAGCACAAATACATTAGCAGGTGATATTGATAATTCTGTTATGAATGTCAATCAAGAAACAACTTCAAACGGTGCTATCACAAATTCAACTGTGAATATTAATGGTGTAATTATGGAAGGTACAGGCTCAATTGCATCTTCTATTATAAATACGAAGAATGATACTAATTTACAGCTTGATGTTGATGGTTCAACAATCAATATTGTAGGCGTTAACATAGGCCTACAAAATACAATCACAAATTCAGTAATCAATTTTGAAGACGCTGTAAGACAGGCAAGCATCTTCAAAGGTTTGGGTTCTGATGTGACTATTAATATGCTTGGTTCTGATAACTCTAAAGTCAATACATTAATATTAGATGGAACTGAGACTGTATCTGCTGTTATCAATTCTGCTAATATTGACAATAAACTTTCAATAACTGGCGCAAAAACAGTTGCAAGTAATCTTAACAACTTAACTGTTAATGTTAATGCAACAAGCACATTAAGCGGTGCGGTGACAAACTCTATTGTTGATGCTACTAGTGATACAATTTTCACAGGCTCACTTGCAAACACAACTGTTACAGGTGGGGGTGATGTGGGATTAAACGATGTTAGCACAGATAGTACTGTAAATTTGAACAGCACAGGTTCTAAAATAATCGACTCATCAGGTGCTGTAACAACTGGTGCAACAGCGACTGGAGTAGTTGCTTTCACAGGCACAGGTAGTCATGAGTTGACTGGTAGTTTTGCAGGTGTAAACATAAATGGTACTGGCACAAACACAATCAACGGTGCAACGATTACTGGAGCATCTAATGTTAATGAGTCTACAACTCTAAACGGTTTGACTTTAACAAATGCTATATTGAATGTTGCAACAGGAAAAACCTTAACCAATACGGGAACTGTTACTGGTGCTAACGGTGAAATTAACTTAAATGGTGCGACCCTTGTTGTTGGTGCAGGTTCAAACTTTAGTGATACAACCGACTTAGTAATGCAAGCAGGTTCTGTATTAAATGCAGTTAACAACAGCATTGATACACTGAACTTTGATACAGTGACTGCTGCTGGTACAATGAAACTTGACCTTGACCTTGTATCTGGCACAATTGATACAATCATCACAGCAGGAAACTCAACAGGTGCAATCACTCTTGATAGTGTTAACTTAATTGGTGATTTGTCTGCTGTTGGTGATGCTAATGGAACACTTCAGATATTTAACCCTGTGGCAAACAGCACTGTTGATGTTAACATCATGAACCCTATCACATATTACACAGTTGATAAAAAAGTTGTGTTAACAGAAAATGCTCTTGATACTGGTTCTGTTAATTATACTGCAGGTGATAGAAGCGGTGAAACACTAAACTCTGTTGCTGATGCTAATACAAATGCTTCTAACACAATCTATGAAATGGCTACAAGTGAAGAATTAACTGTTTCAGACATTACAGGCAGATTAGAAATCAAAGGTAATGATAAAAACATCACAGGTGCTGGATTTGGTATTGATGCAGATGGAGATGTGATTATATCTGGTGTTGACACAGTTGAATCAACAGATATTGCGCTTAATAATGCAACTTCAAAACTAACATTTAACGATGTTGATGTGATTAATTCAAATATCACAGGTGTTGCAGGTAGTGAAATGACATTTGAAAATGGAACTTTTTCAACAGGCGGAACATTTAGCACTGCGACTATGAACATTAAAAATGGTGCAACTGTAACCAGAGATAATACAGATAGCGAACTAACATATAACCTAGAAGGTACATTAGCATATTCTCAAGATAGCTTCTTAGCTAATGGTGGAAATAATGCTATCAACTTCATGGGTGGTACATTAAACCTTGCAAATCGCACTGCTACTCAAGGCATTACATTAGGAAGTATTGATTTGGCAGCAAACACAACTTCTAGAATTACTCTTGATGTTGATTTAGCTAGCAGCACTCCTAAAATGGATACATTAAACCCAACTACTGTAAATGTTGGTACAGATGCGAAATTAAATGCAAAACTTTTTGTAACTGCTGATGCGGCTGATGAAACACCTGTGATCGTTGACTTTATCGATGAAACAAATACAGAGCAAGCAAAGCTTTTAAATGCGATTACTACTTCATCTGAAATATCTGGCTTGTCTTCTCTTTATAAATATGATGTAGCTTATGACAACACAAATGGTGAATTTACGTTCACTCGTGGTGATGCGTCTTCTGCTTCAACTTATAACCCTGTTCGATTGGTGTCTGGAACTGGTAAAGCGGTGGCTGGTGCAAATGCGGTAAGAACAACTGGTCGTTTGTTTGATGTGACTGGAACTCCACTTGCTCAGCCTGTTGAAAACGTGCCAAGTGGTGATGTAAATACTAACCCATTTGCAAGCACTTGGGTTGATGTATATGCATCTAGCGAAGATGTGAAACTTGACGATATAACTGTTGAAAATGATACACAAAACTTTATCGTTGGTGCGGATACAACAAAACACACTGTTGGCGATTTTGAAACTGTGTATTCGTTATATGCGGGTTATATCGGTTCTTCACAAGATTATGATACTGTATCAATCGACCAAAACGGCTTTATCGTTGGTGGACGAGCTATGTTGAACAGAGATAATGTGTTCTCAACTTTTGTTGCTAATATCGGATACAGCTTTGGCGAAGCAAGTACAGCTTCTGGTAGCGAAGAATTTGATACACTCAACCTTACTATTGCCAATAAAACTGGCATGAATATCGCCCTAGATGGTGGAAAGTTCACTTTCAAGCCTGCAATGGTGGTTGGCTATCATATGATTAGCACTGATGACTATACAAACTCTGCTGGTGATAATGTAAGCAATGACGCACTTCACATTTTTAATATCGCCCCAGAACTTCGTATCGAAGGCAACTTTGAAGGTGTAACGCCTTATCTATCTGCTGCGTATAACTGGAACATAGACAGCGGTGGTGATGTTACAATTGATAATATCACTTCGCCAACTCTAAGTGCGGAAAGCTATGCTGAATTTAAACTTGGTGCAAGTGCTCAGTTTGAAAACAACCTAAACGGTTATGCAGAAGTTATCGCAACCACTGGCGATGTTGACGGATTTGGTGGTAAAATCGGACTTAAATACGATTTTTAATCTATAACTGAAACAAACAAAAAGCCTCTTTCGATTAAATTCAAAGGGGTTTTTTGTAGCAAAATTATAAAGTTTTTAATTTGTTAGGTAAATTATCCTTATGAAAAAGAGGTTGTTTTAAGTGGGTTTATTTTGTATTATATTTTATTAAATTTACCTAGAAAGGAATATAAAAATGCGTAGTATAACAAAATCAGGATTGGCAAATTTAAATAGATTATATAAAAATGTATTAATCAAGTGCTTTATGGTGGGCATTATGGCTATGTCATTTGTGGGAGCTGCAAATGCGGTTGATGTGGCAACTTATGATGAATTGAATGCAGAAATTGCAAGCAATGAAACCGATATCAACATTACTAGTGATATTAATTTTACAGGCCCACTGTCTATTAAAACCGCTAATACAATCATTAACGGAGGCGGATTTATTTTCGATGGAACATCTGCTCTTGAAGGGATTTCCATTGATGTTTCAGCATCTGCAGGGGTTGAATTTAATAACATCGACTTTGAAAACTTTATATTTGAAAACTCTGCAGGTTCTGCTTTTGGTGGGGTTATTTCTAATGAAGGTGTAATCTCAAACATTACAAATTCTGTGTTTACAAATAACTATGTTAAATCAACAAACCACGATGCTATTGGTGGCGCGATTAATAATGCTGGCACAATCACAAGCATAACAAACACCTCATTTATAGGAAACTATGCTAAATCTGACACAGGAGTTGCTTTAGGTGGTGCAATCGCAACAACAGAAGATTTAACTTTTTTTGCAGATGGTAGGGGTTTTAAAATTTCTGGCAACTATACTCAAGTTGGGGCTGGAGCAAAAGACTATAATGCAATTTATGTTGATGGAGCAGGTAAAAATATTACTTTTAATTTAAATAATGGTGGTTCATATACACTTAACGACAATATTAAAACAAATGGCTCAAATGCATATACCTTTAATGTCATAGGTAATGGGGTGGGAAATAATGATTTTAACTTAAATAATATTTTGAATGATGTAAGCGAAGTTAATATTGATAATGCAACCATTGTTATGGGCACAGTTACTCATGATTCCATTAAGTATAGTGGTAGCTTAGGCAATGCAATTCTTAATATTAGAAATGGAGGCGGCGTTGATTTTTACAATTCTATGATTCATGCTGGAGAGATTAATATTTATCAAGGCTCTGAAATAATTGTAAAAACTTCTGATTTTGGAACAATTGCTCAAGATGGCACATTTACTACTTCATCATATACAGGGGATAATTTAACAAATAATGGAGTTATCCTATTAAAAGATGTTGGTTTTACTGATATGACTTATGCAAATTATGCTAATTTATTAACGAGTTTTAATCATGGTAATTTTGTCCTTGTTGGCGTTGCTATTAGTACATCTGGATTATCCTTAAAAGATGTGGCAGATAAAACATATTTACCTAACCATGTCGTTTTGGGGGATCAAGGATCTGTTTCTGACGGCGTATTTGCCGCAAGTCTCACAGCAATACTTGGCGGCGTTGATGGTAATATGAACAACTCTGGCACCCTTACCCTTACAGGTGAAGGCAATGCTAATGGCGCGCTTGTGAATGGTGATGCAACCAATAATGCTGGCGGAATTTTAGATCTGCAAAATGGTAGTATTACAGGTTCTTTAACAAATAATGGCACCGTTAATATAAATGGCCAAACCACTATAAGTGACGCTTTGACAAACGCTGGCAGCCTAAATGTGAAAAGTGGTAGCTTTGTTGCTAATGGAGAAATTATACTTAATGGCGGCACTTTACGTGTCACAAACGCTAATTCTGGTAATTCCATAAATCAGGCTTCGGCTGCTTTCCTTAATGATATAAACAATATTGGTGGGCATATCATAGCCGAGCAAAATTCTTATATAGTGCTTGGTAGCGGTGACAGTAACTATGCAATCAATGCTTTAGGTTCTAGCAATCAGGATTGGGGAACAAGCGTGACAGCAGCGTTATTTGTCGTAAAACCGCAAATTATGGCAAGTACGGGAAGTATAAAGATTGATGGGAAAAGCACTGGTGTTGTTGCTGCGGATGCCAATGAAGCTAAATTTACTACAAATTCTTTATTGATGATAGATGCAAAAGTTTTAGGCACAGACACTGCTATTACTAGCTCAGTAGGAAAATTGACTGTTGAGAGTGGAGCAAAAATTCATATAGTAAATGTTTTAAATAACCAAACAATCAAAATTGTAGAAGGTTTTACTGGAGCTGGTGGTTCTATTGCAGATGAAGCTTGGGAAGGTGATAACTTGACCTCAAGTTCTGGCTTGCAATCGGTAAAAGTTGCTGATTTTAACACAACAGATGGCTCTTATAGTGTTCAAGTTTTTGCTGCTGGGGTTGATGGAATATTAAAAAACTTTCCTCTAATGCAAGGGGGAACAGCTCAGGTCATAGTAGGCTTATCACCAGATGTAGACAGCGTTGATGTCCCAACCCAATTTTTATCTCGCGCAACAGATACTACTTATATTGGAACTAACAATCCTAAAAAAGCAACTGCAATAATAGAAGGTATGGCTCAAGCTGCTGGTGTTTTGGGCGTTGGTGCAACAACTCTTGATGTTGCAAAAGCGGCCAGCAATATAATTGCTTCAAAACTTGGCTCTGTATCTCAAGGCACAGCAAAAGAAATACCATCAGGCGATGATAATAAATCGCAAGGTTTATCTCCTTGGGTTATGCCTTTATATAACTATACAAGTGTTAATGGCTATGAAGCAGGTGGTTTAGAAAGTGATTATGACACAAGTATGGGGGGTGTTGCATTTGGTATTGATAAAGCATTTGATAATTACAGAATTGGTCTTGCTTTTAATGCAGGTATGGGATCAACAGATGCTAAGGGCGATTTTGATGGTGAAAATGAATTTGATTTTTATGGTGTTTCAATTTACGGATCAAAAAATGTTAATGACATAAAAATAACGTCAGATATCGGCTTAACATATACAAGTAACGACGTTAAACAATATTTGGGTGCGTTGTCTATGAGTGATGCTAACGCAGATATTGACAGTTATGCCTTAAGCATTGGTGCAATGGCTGAAAAAGCTTTTGATGCAACTAATTATATTTATACGCCATATGCAGGCCTTAGGTTTACTAGCATCTATACAGACAGCTATAAAATGAAAAACGACAGCGGTATAATTTCTAGCACGAAAAGTGACAATCAAAACTTCATACAAATTCCTGTTGGAGCAATGTTTGAAACTAAGGTTGTAGACTATAGTGATTGGAGCCTAAAACCAAAAGCAAAAGCAGGTTTGATTTTTTCTTTTGGCGAGCTAGAAGCACGTTCAAACACAACATTTACTGGTGTTGGTGCTGCAAAATATAACATGGATAATGTGGATATGATTGCTTTTGATGGCGGTATAGGTATAGAAATGCAAAAAGACGATGTAACGATTAATTTTGGTTATAATTTGCTTGCTTCTCCTAATGAATATTCGCATAGTGTTAGCGCAAATATTAGATGGGACTTTTAATTAAACTATAGCTAGAAAATAAACTACCCCCCTTTTTTGATTAACTTCAAAAGAGGGGGTAATTGTCATAAATATTAATAGCGCATGTTATTGAAATGTAAAATAGGTATTATTTTTTAGTTGGAAGAACTTTTAATAACCAATTTGCGACATAGTAATTTTCCCCATCTTTTGGAAATTTGCACCAGTTTTCTATTATTGTTTGGCATGTAATTACATCATTTTTATTGAGTTTACCGATTATTTTCCCATTAGGAGATAATCTATAATTGATATTATTTTTTACAGGTGAGCGAGGCAATACGGCATCTTTGAAATATTCAAGAGTACTTAAAGATAAAAATAACAAGATAAAAGAGGCGATTGCTTGGGGGCCATAGCTCCAAAAAAAGGCTTTTTTTAATTTATCAAAAAATCCATAAGAAGTATATGCATCTGGGTTAGCAATATTTAATAGTAATTTTGCTATAAAAATTATACATGATGATACAAAATAAAAAACAATAATCCAAATAACAGAAAATGGAGAAAGTAAAATAGCTGAGCCAAATATTACAGTATTAAATACATTAAGAGGATTTAAAAAAAAATCTTCTTTTAATATTTGTTTATTATTTTTCCTTCTAGTTATTTCCATTATGTTACCTTGTTTATTAAAATCTTATCAGTAATTTTTTTTAATCAATATCTTTAAATTTATATTTAATAGTATATTATAATGATAATGGATTACTATAAAACATTAGAAATATCAAGATCTGCATCAAAAGATGAAATTAAAAAAGCATACAGGCGACTTGCCGTTATGTATCATCCTGATTCTTCTGGATGGAACAGTAGGGATGAGTTCATAAAAATTAATACAGCGTATGAAACATTAATTGATGATACTAAAAAAAATGCTTATGATGATAATTTAAATTATAACGAAAAGTATAAGTATGATTCAAGCTCTAACACATACAAGCAAAGGGCATACAACGCTGGCAATAATACAAAGACCAATAAAAATAGTAATCAAAAATACAATGCTTATAATAAGCAAAGATCAGAAAACAATAATTATAATAAAAATACTAACAATAATCGCAATGATAAAAACGAACAAAAGCGTACCCAAAATGATTTTACATTAAAAGAATTTTATCAAAAGTATAAAGATGTTAAATATACTTTTGCTTATTTTAGAGCTTTTTTTATTATATCTTGGCAATTAAATTTGTTTTCTATATTTAAAATCATAAACGTACACTTTTTTGTTGGATTATCATCATGTTTAAAAGAAGTGTTTTTTAGCAACTTCAAACCTAAAAAATATCAGAATGATTTTTTAGGTCAAATTAAACAAATGATTTTAGAGAATGACTTTATTAAGCATTTTATTTTTAGTATAATATTTATCGTTATGTTTTTAATTATGCTAATAATAAGGGACATTCCTATATTATTAGCAAGGATTGTTATTATGTTCTTAAGAGGTATTGTGATTTATGTCATTGGAGCATTCTTTTTAGCAATGGTTGCTTTAGTAATTGCAACGGCATTGGATTCTATGTCTAACTCTGGAAAACGGAAAAGACGAAGATAACATTTATTTTTATTTGAAAAAGTAATATAAAGCTAGTGCCGCAAATATATATAATAAAGTCTTATTAAAATTTCTTTTTTTATGACTAGCAGATGATAATGGTGAATTATTAACGCTATAGTTATCGTTACCATTAGTGTTATTATTTGTTGTATTTATTGTTTTTGCCTCATCATTTTTTGCATAACCATAATATTTATCCAATATTATTTTTGCCATTTTTTTAACTTCTCTTGCGTTAAGATGAATTTTATTTGTATTTAATTTATTTGGATTCATTTCGTAAATAACTTTATTTAACCAAAGTTCATGGTATTCTTCTGAATTGTAATAATTGCTTTCTCTGGCTTGCACTGTTTCAACATAAGTCCAATTTTTATGATTTTTATCAATTAATTGATGATATTTATAAGATACAAACCAGCTTGCTCCAATTTTTGTTAGATATCGACCGCCTTCAAATTGGTATTCATTTGCCATAATTATTCTCCATTTTATTTAATGATAAAATTGAATATATATTGTTTTCAGAACAGATTAAACTATTTTTTTACAGTTTCCGCTACTAAAAGGATAATAGTTACAATAGTTTTATGATGAGTAAGTCTTAATATATGAAAATTATTTATAAAGATTTATTAATAAATTCATTTCTTTTTTGGATAAAGACATCTGATTCAATTATATTATTTTTAGATTTTTCTGCTTTATCGCATTTTTCTTCTTTTTTGCGGAAGTCGTGGATAACTTGGACGATGTCAGGAGCATATTTAAGTAATGCTTTTTCAAGTCCATTAAGGATTTGATCGCCTTTCGGGTCGGATCTTCCTTTTATTTTATAGGTAAGGATAGTATCTATGGCTTTTATGTGAATATTGATAATATCAAGTATTTTTTTCGTTGGGCGTGATTTAATCCTGCTTGTAAAACGACACAGATAATCGCCAACATATGTAACCATATGATAATCATAATTAGCGCCTTGTTCTCGCATATCATGAGCAATCTTAGTAAAACTAACTAATTTGTCGTTATATTTATCAAGATTGTTAACTAAGTTATGATATGAAATTTGTAAATTTTTTATGTCTTGTAACGCGCGGTCATGATAGGCATGAGAAAGTTTTTCAACCATTTTTTGAGCTTTAAGAATTTTTTTTCTATCCACACCATCATCATCAAAAGGAGCCTTCCTTTTTATCTCACTGTGTGATATTTCGAAAAGTACACAATCGCCAAATTTTGAAACATTCTTTTGGATCATCTTATCTTTTCCTTACATGTAAAAGATTGAAATAATCTAACTATAATTACATTATATCACAGAAAAAAAATAATAAAAAATTAAAATGCAATATTTTTATATATTATTTTAATTTTTGTTAGATTTCCGGGGTGTATGGAAGATTTTACTGCACCAAAATAGTGCAATTTAAAATTTTATAACAAAATTACTTAAAATGCCTATTGTTGTGCATGATACAAGATATTTTTAGCAGAAAATCTATTTTAAATTGTAATGTAAGGAGTTGCTACATTTTAAGTTTGTTTTTTGTTGGATCGCTCAGTAACTGTCCGATTCGGGGTTTGCATTTTCTTTTTCTGATTTTTCTTCTTTTTTGCGAAAATCTCGGATTACAGCAACAATATCAGGGGCATATTTTCGTAATGTTGCCTCAAGACCATTAAGGATTTCATCGCCTTTTGGATCTGATTTACCTCTTATTTTATATACTAAAATGGCATTCATTGCGTTGATATGGATGCTTATAATATCAAGAATTTTTTGAGTAGGTCTAGATTTAATTCTTTTTATAAATCTGCATAAATAATCACCAATATATGTCACCATGTGATAGTCAAAGCTTGCACCTTGACCTTTCATGTCATGGGCAATTTGATGAAACCTGTCTAATTTGTCTTCATAGTTATCAAGATTGTTGATAAGGTTTTCATAAGATATTTGCAAATTTTTGATGTCTTGCATAGCTCTATCGTGATATGTATCTGTTAATTTTTCAACTATTTTTTGCACGTTTTCTAATTTTTTAGAATCAACACCTTTCGCGTCTACTGATGTTTTATTTCTTACATCACCGTGCGATATATCAAAATAAACGCAATCGTCTTGATTTGAATCATCATCTTGTATCATATGTATTTTACCCTTAGATCAAATAAAGTATCAATTTTTTATATACTATATAAAAATTTAAAAAAATCAATAAATATGTGAATTAATTGCAATAGTTAAACGTTAAATTTATTTATTGAGTTTTCCCTGATTTTATTGAAATTGCAGTGTTAATAAGAAATTTTCGATTAATTAAAATTTCTTTAGCATGTTCTTTAGGTAATAATTTTTTAAGATTTAATAAAGATTCATTAGCATAATTTCCTTGCATTTCGTGGGATGTTCGTTGCAAGTTATCTATTTCAAGTTCCGATTTTTTATTGAGTTTAGCCTCCATTGAAGCAATAGCAATTGGGCTTCCTTTATCATCTATTCTTGATATAATAAAGCTTATGTTGCTGTTTTTTTCTTTTTTTGATGTAATTAAAATAGCATCTTTTTGATATCCATCAACAACTATTCCATCTTTTTTAATTGCTTCTTCTTTGGCTTCAATGGACAAGTTTCCGCTATAGTATTTCGCATTGATATAAAATTTAGGATTAAATGAATATGACAAACTTTCTTCTAAGCTCGCATTAACACCACATCTGTATATCATTGAATGGTTTTTTCTTTTTGCTTCTTTAAGAGTGATAAATTCTTCATTTTCATTAACAGGTGTATAGTCCATACGAACATTTGTCATGTTTACACCCTCTATATTTGAATGTGTAATAGCAGTGCGATTAACATGTTTTTCTTTAATATTAGAGAAGTAAGCATCCATAGCTTTACCATCTTTATCAAGTTGCACAACAAGCAAAGATCCTTCCTCAGTTGCTTGCTGAGATCTAGTTATTTCTCCATTTTCGTCTCTTATTATAATAACACTTCCAATTGGGATTTCGGCTATTTTTCGTGCTTCCTGGGTTCGTGTATACATATTTCCCTCGGCTTTTATAAGCTGTTCACTTTTATGTTTTTGAGTAGAGCAATAAATATCAAAAAAGCCAGCGTCTAATAAATCTTTATAAAATCCAGTTGATAATTCTTTATAAAACATTGCATAAGAATTTTCATATGTGCCAGGCTCAACATCGTTTTTTTGTTCTAATTCAGGGATTAAATTTAAATTGACCCCACCAAATTCAACAGAAGTCATTTCATTTATAGATTTATTATTTTGGATTTCCCAGTCACTCACAATTTTATCTAGTCTTTTAATATCATCTTTTGAAAGACTATTTAATAACAATATATCTTCATTATTACCTTTTAATTTTTGTTCGCCCCATTCACCCCCGGCATCCTTAGGATTAACAAAAATAACAGGATCATCCAATCCACGTAAATCAAGAACATATCTTTGCGTTCCACTGTACCCATCAGTCCCAAATCTTGCCACTGACATTAAGTCATATTTGTTTAGTTGATTTTTCATATTTTAATCCTCACTGTATAACATTATAAATATAATACATGATTAAAGTATTTTTGTCAATAATTATTTAAAAAGACATTGTTGCATATATATACACCTAATTGATTATATTATTTGTTTTTATTCCTTTTATAATAAATGTGATTTGATGAATATTTAAAACAGGAGGAATTATGAAAAATAAAGGATTAAGTATATTTACGCTGGCGATGATAAATGTCGCAGCAGTGGTCAGTTTAAGGGGGCTTCCGGCTGAGGCTGAATACGGATTATCTTCGATATTTTATTATGTATTTGCAGCCGTTTGTTTTTTAGTGCCAGTATCATTGGTATCGGCAGAGTTAGCAACTGGTTGGCCCCAAAAAGGTGGGGTTTTCAGGTGGATAGGAGAGGCTTTTTCACCAAGAATAGGCTTTTTAGCAATATGGTTGCAATGGATGCAAAATTCTATTTGGTTTCCAACGGTCCTAACTTTTGCAGCAGGTTCGCTTGCGTTCATAGGTCCTAATTCAACAAGTGATATAGCTTTATCTTCAAACAAATATTATGTTTTGTTGGTGGTATTAGGCGTTTATTGGCTGGCTACTTTTTCAAACTTTATGGGGGTAAAGGCATCTGGTGCTATATCAAAATGGGGTGCAATTGTAGGAACTCTTGTACCAGGGGCGATTTTGATTATTATGGGATTTAGTTATGTATTTTTTGGTGGTAAAATTCAAATGCCAATAGCAGAGTCTGCAATTTTTCCAGATTTAACAAATTTCAGTAATCTTAGTTTGGCGGTTTCTATTTTCTTGTTTTATGCAGGTATGGAAATGTCAGCAGTACACATAAAAGACGTTGAAAATCCGCAAAAAAATTATCCAAGAGCGATATTCTTAGCCTCAGCAATTACTGTTGCGTTGTTTGTTTTGGGCACATTGGCTTTGGGTTTTATAATACCACAAGCAGATATTAATTTAACTCAAAGTTTAT
The DNA here is from genome assembly GCA_964369365.1 of uncultured Lactobacillales bacterium. Lineage (GTDB taxonomy): Bacteria > Pseudomonadota > Alphaproteobacteria > CAYJES01 > CAYJES01 > CAYJES01. The sequence continues at coordinate 30,527 of CAYJES010000015.1, forward strand.
TGGTGGGATATGATGATTTGTTTAAATATTTCGGTATGCCTTGGGCAGGTCATGTTATGGCATTTTTCTTAGCCGTTGGGGTTTTTGCAGGGGTTTCAACTTGGATTGCGGGTCCTTCGACTGGTTTGCTTGCTGTTGGCAAGGCAGGTTATTTGCCTAAATGGTTCCAACATACGAACAAAGCAGGAATGCAAACCAATATTTTATGGCTTCAAGGTGGTATTGTTACGTTCTTATCAATTATGTTTGTGTTGTTACCATCTGTGCAATCAGCGTATCAGATATTAAGTGCTATGACGGTTGGATTATATTTGATTATGTACATTATGATGTTCGCAGCATATCTAAAATTAAAAATAGCAAAACCAGAGGTTAAGCGTTCTTTTGTTGCTCCACTTGGTTGGCTTTGGGGCGTAATCGGGCTGGTTGGTTGTACTTTTGCATTTGTATTAAGCTTTTTCCCGCCATCACAAATATCAGTAGGCGACCCAAGATTATGGGTAGGATTATTAGTAATTGGAACGCTTATATCTGTTATAATTCCGTTTGCGATTTACGCTTGCAGAAAAGACAGCTGGATAGATAAAGACAGTGCATTTGAACCATTTTCTTATGAAAAGGAGTAATAGATATGAATAATAAATATGACATAGTAAACGATGATATTTTTGCATCTAATGAATTGAAGAATGAGATGCCAAAATCTCAATTCCCTAATGATGAAGAAAATGGGGCAAGAGTTTATCAAGCGGTGGTCGATGAATTGATGTTAGATGGTAATTCAAGACAGAATTTGGCGACATTTTGCCAAACATGGCTTGATGATAATATTCATAAATTGATGGATAAATGTATCGATAAAAACATGATTGATAAAGATGAATATCCCCAAACTGCAGAAATCGAAAACAGGTGTGTGAGAATGTTGGCTGATTTATGGCATTCCCCAGAACCAGAAGAAACTCTTGGTTGTTCAACCACTGGGTCTAGTGAGGCTGCAATGCTTGGTGGTCTTGCCCTTAAACGCAATTGGGAAGCAAAGATGAAAGCGGCAGGCAAACCAACGGACAAGCCAAATTTAGTAACCGGACCTGTCCAAGTATGTTGGCACAAGTTTTGTAGGTATTGGGATGTTGAAATAAGGGAAATCCCAATGGCAGAATACAGATTTGAAATGACCCCAGAAGAAATGTTAAAATATGTTGATGAAAATACAATTGGTGTTGTAACTACTCTTGGTCTGACTTTTACTGGTAAATATGAAGACGTAAAAGGAATGTCTGATGCCCTTGATAAATATCAAAAAGATACAGGAATTGACATTCCAATTCACGTAGACGGTGCAAGTGGTGGATTTTTGGCTCCATTCTGTCAAAAAGACTTGTTATGGGATTTTAAATTGGAACGAGTTAAATCTATTAACGCTTCTGGTCATAAATTTGGTCTTACCCCACTTGGATGTGGTTGGGTTGTGTGGCGTCAGAAAAAAGACATGCCAGAAAACCTTATCTTTTGGGTGAATTATCTAGGTGGTAATATGCCAACCTTTGCGCTTAATTTTTCACGCCCAGCAGGTCAAATTGTCTGCCAATATTATAATTTTATCAGACTGGGTAAAGAAGGTTATAAAAGGGTGCATGATGCATGTTATGATACCACAAAATATTTAGCAGATGAAGTTACTAAACTAGGGGTTTTTGAATATCTATCAGACGGCAGTAACGGAATTCCTGCAGTTACATGGAGACTTAAAAAGGGAGCAGATATAGGTTGTAGTTTGTATGATTTAGCCGACAGGTTACGCACAAAAGGTTGGTTATCGCCAGCTTATGCTATGCCTGATAATGCTAGTGATGTTGTTGTGATGAGAATACTTGTAAAACACGGATTTTCAAAAGATTTAGCAAGTTTATATATTGATGATTTAAAATCGTCATTGCAACATTTTAAAGAACATCCGATTACTGTACCACTTACAAAAGGTGGATTTAACCACGGCGGTAAAGGTGGAAAAATATAGTTAAATATACATTCGTTAAGCCATAAAAAAAATAGCAGAAGTTTAATTACTCCTGCTATTTTTTAATCAACGAATACTAAATTATTTGATATCGATAATTGTTCTTCTATTTTGTTGACGACCTTCTTTTGTAGCATTAGATGCAACAGGATTAGATTCGCCATATCCTTTAGCAGTTATTCTATTACCAGCAACTCTTTGATGAATTAGGTAAGTTTTAACAGCATTTGCTCTTCTATCTGATAAACCAAGGTTATAAGCATCAGATCCTACACTGTCTGTGTATCCAGAAATAACAACAGTTTTAGTAGGGTTGTTATGTAAAAATCTTGCAAGTTCGTTTAATTCTGGTTTGTATCTATCAACGATTACAGCAGAGTCATGAGCAAATAATTGTTTTTCAAGATTTTTCAAACCTGCAACAACAACCAATTCTTCTTCAACTACTTCTACTGTTTCAACGGCTTCTACTTGTTTAACAGCATGAGAAGATTTTTTAGGTCCGCAAGAAGTTCTAGTTCCGCCAGTAAATGCACATCCAACAAGAACAGCAGACGCAATCATCAACATTAAAATATTTTTCATTATTATATTCCTTTCTATAATTTTGTTTTGTTTGCCCCTCACAATAATAGCAAGGGGCGATTTGTTAATCAATATAATTTTTGATTAGAAATTGTATCGAGCTTTTATCAAACCAGTGTTGTCAAAGTAATCAGAACGATATTGTCCTTCATAACTTACACCGATATCGAAATTTTCAGTAATTTCAGTCATTATACCAACACCGAAATCAATTGCAAATTGGCTTAATTCTTCACCAGCTATGCTATATGAACCAAGGCTAGAGCCAACAACAGCATTAGGCCCGTCGCTGTACAAGTCATAAGACAATCCGAACTTTACTTCTGGTTTCCAATTCATGCCCATGCCAACATAAGTAGCGCTTGCTTTCACTCCTACCAAAGCCGTAAATACGTCAATTGCATCAACTTGGGCTGTTTGACCAAGACTATCAGTATATGAGAAATCTTCTATATTGATATAACGAACCCCAGCTTCCGGAGTAAGTGTAAATCCGCCAACATCATAATTTTGACCAATAGATACTTCCATACCGAATGAATTAGCATCATAATCATTAGAATAACCAGTTCCAAGAACGGTTTTGCTTTCATCATAAGACCCAAATCCATAAGCCATCAAACCATTGATATAAAAATCACATTGTTTGAATGAAGAATAAAGGGCAATTGTATTTGTATCAACCTCAGTTTGACGAGCACCGCCATCAACATCAGAATACAAATAAGAATAAGCCATACCGATAATCGTAGTATCACTAAGCGCAAAATCAGCACCAACAGCAATACCGTATGAATCAGCATCAAAACCCTTTGCTTTATTGGTATCGTCAAGGCTGGTCATATCGTATAAACCTTGAACCCATAACGATCCTTTTTCAGTTGTAACATCGCCAGAACCCATGTTATAAACTTCATTTTCACCACGATTAAACGCCGCATTTTTTAACATTTCAAAGTTTGTCAAAGACAATGATTGTGTCATAGCGCTAGCCACTGGACCTAACATTTCAAGAGTAGAAGCATAAGTAGCTCCATCAGATTGCGACAATGTGAATAATGCATCTGCAACATCTTGCATATTTTGATTGCTTGCGCCGGTAATTCCGTCCCAGAATGTAGCAGCCCCAGCAACACTAGTAGAAACCCCAGAACCCATCACAACTTCCGCCGCAGATTTTGCCCCAGTAAAAGTGATATTTCCAGTTGTTTGATCAACGGCAAATCCTGTTAAACGATTATTTACAACATTTACACCATTTAATGCAGTGCCAAGAGATAGTGGAGTAGGTGGTAACATTCCAGCTTCTATTACAAATAGTTGAGCTTTTGTCACAGTTAAGAATATATTTGCATTTTTAACATCAGCAACAGCATTAATTCCAGTAAAGCTATTTTCAATATTTGTAATAAAGCTAGAGTTATTAGAGAAATTTAAACTTAATACACTATTAGTAATTGTATCTTTTGTGTCAACAGTTGCACCACTTAATACGTTAAAAGTTGATGTAGTGCCTGTAATTTGATTTGCGTTAATTGTTAAAGTACCAGATTTCGCATTAAAAATTGCGCCAGTTAAATCAACATTACCATCTGTATTAATTGACACATTGCCATCAATATTTAAAGTTGTAGAGCCCATTGTCATTAAGCCTTCATTAACTGCTGGTATGCCACCTAAATCTTGCAAGGTAACACCACCACTAACAATCGTATCATATGAAGGTGTTGTATCACCAAGATTAATCACATTCCATGAATTTGCATCATTAGGGGTTGCGCTATATTCTATTTCATTATTTTCGTTAATACGAAAATTTGTAGAATTTTCAAAATATGATCTGGTTGGAATACCATCGCCTATAACAAAATTTTCTGTATTTGTATCTTTAATAGACAAGCTAACATTATTTAGATTTAAAGTTGTGTTGCTGCCAGATGAAAATGCGTCAGCTGTAATGTTTTGATTAGTTAATGTATAGGTGGTATTATCGTCAATAGATAAGTCTCCAAATGTTGATATGTCCGAAGCACTAGCATTGCTTATAAATGTCATACCAACAATCGCAGTGGTTAATAAAAGTTTTGTTTTCATTTAAAATCCTTTCTAAATTAAAATATTTATATAAAAAACAGTACTATTTTATAAAAAATAATGATGTAATTATATAAAATCAAATCCCCCATCGCAAGCATTTTTTATGATATTTAGTTTCTTAATTTTATTTTGAAATAATTGACAAATTTAAAATAATAATGTATTATAAATTCATCTTAAAAATTTAAAAGAGGTTGTGTTTTTATGGATAAAAAATTAGCAGACATTGTGAAAAACATGGCATATTCAGAAATTTTGCCATCACCATTAAAACCAAATCCTGATCGTTTTATAAATGAACTTGGCATGGAAAGTTTTTTGAATGATATAAGAAGATTTCAAAAGAATGATGAAAAAAATTACACATACTTTTATGATGATACGATTATAAAAGATGATGAAATTCCTAATAGTTATAAAACAATAGGGGCAAAAATAACAACCCCTCAAATACCTATGCAGGTTGAACTTGTACGTTATCCAATTATAAACAAGGTTAAAGGTTTCGTTGTAAAAGATGTATATGGTGAAAAAATGGAAAAACCAACGACATTAGGAATTCAATTTTCAAGTAATTCCGATATTGCCATTCCTAATTATGTTTATATTTGCAAAAATGAAGATGCTAAAGATTTTGCAAAAATTTTTTCATTTTCAAATAAAAGAAACACATTTTTTCATGAATTAAAACATGCTAGAAATAACGCTTTTACAAAAGCAAGAAACGCAAATCCAAATTCAGGATCAATAAGCCCTGAAAACTTATATCGTTTGTTGGTAGATGATGAAATTTCTGCAAATATTGATGCAACATTTAAAATCATAGATTATTATTTCAAAAATGGTGAACATTTTGATGATTTAAAAGGTATTTGTCCTGATGTATATAAAGATGTAAACTCTATTAAAAAAAAGGTTTCTAAAAAAGGTTCAGATAAAGATGTAAAAAATGCAATTAAAAAATATCTTGTGAATTCGAGAGTGTTAATAATATCAATATCAAGTTACTGGAATGAAAGGGGTAGACGAGGATACGATAAAGGCAATTTTGTTGGAATTATGGAAAAATTATCTAAAAGCACTCCTACTCATAAAATATCAAATAACCCAAGTACAAATGAAAGTGAATATTTGCACCAACGAAGGTTGCTTTTAACTTTTGATAGATATAATCCAGATACTGGAAAAACAGAATATCAAAATCATTCTTCTTCGCTTTCTCATTCTGAAATTCCTTTTTTGGTGAGGTTAAAATCAATAGCTAAATTCAAGAAAACTATAAAAGAAAGAAGAGCAAAGCTTACCCCTGAAATGATAAAAAACTCTCAGATGTTCAGTGAAATAGTATGGGAAAATTATAAAAAAGATGCTCCTGTTTATCCTGACATCATAAATGAAAAATCAGAAAGCTCTGAAGACAAGTTTTCACAAATATGTAGCAAATGTATGAAACATTTTATTTGCGGTATTGAATATATCGAAGCACGTACAGCAGATATCACTTCAAAAATTATAGATATTGCTCTATTAAAAAATAATAAAAATAAATAGCTTTCATTTAAAATGAATATGTAATATCAAGGGTAGCGCTTAGCCCATCTCTTGCACCTAATAGGCTATAGGTGAAATTTGAAATATCTCCTTGTAATAGTTATATGATTTTGTTATAGTTTTATAAGTTTCACAGGTATAGGAGGGGGATTAAATGTCAGCGAATAGTAAAGAAATGAAAAGGTTGATGGATAATATAAATTCTTTTCCTGATATTTTGCGTGATAAATTTCATTTATTAATGGTTTTCAAAAGTGGTATCGAAGCAAACAAAATAATCATAGATATTGCAAGAGAGCTTATCTTTCATAAAGAAACCAAAAAACATTATAATAATTTCATTGCAAAAGGCGGAACCTTTTTATTAAAAAATATGGTAAATAACGTTAATATGAGTTATAGCAGAGCCACTAAAATTATTTCTGTATCTCCTAAATATTTATGGCAATCTGTTTATAATTATCAAATGGAAAAATTGGCGGCAAGCTTTGCTCACGAACTTCACCACGATTACGTATCGGATAGAAACGAAAAAGCAGGACACTTATTATTTTTAAGGGGATATGACAACGCTTCTGTTCAAATAGATAGAATAGGCACAGAAATGGCAGAATTATACAATCAAACTATAATTTCATTCGAAGCAGGGGGCAGGTATTGGCATAATCTCTCGAAAAAACGACCAAATCATACTAAGTATATGGAAAACCTATTCGAACACTATAAAATATACCCAGGTGATAAAATGCCAAAATATTTCTATCCATTTATTGCAAACGCAAGTATTCTTAGTTTTTCCATTAGCTCTACTGCATCGGAATATAAAAAACAATTTGTATCAGCAATGAAAAGAAATCCTAAATTTGCACGTGGAAATAAATCTTTACTTGCTCGTGATTTTTTTCATAATGCAAATATTCCAACAACATTTTCTGAACAACAATTGAAATCGCTTATCCTAATATCCCCATTTGAAAAAAATGAAATAACTATAACAAACGATATTAAAAATGATATTGAATATACGATGCAATCAAAACCTGAAAATTTAGCTAAAGAAATGAAAAGTGTAAAAGTTAATATGACTAAAAAATTTCTAAACGATAAAAAGTTAAAAGATTTTACAAAAAATCATGACGTTAATCAAAGATAAAATACACATAATTATTGACAATTTTGATTTTTTGTGTTATAAGAATATAGTTAGCAAATAATTTCTTATAATTACAAAATTAAAGGTATACATAATGTCGGAAGATACAATTAAAAAAGTGTCAAACCAAATAAATTATATAGGTAAAGATATAATAAAATTTTATAAAGCTTCCATTAATTCTTTTGAAGCAGGAAATGAAGCGTGGGGTAATTTTTCCAAATCTTTCCCCGAATTTGCGGATGTTATTGAATCTACTCTTTCTGGTTATAATGTATCGATAGGTAATAAAATTCCTAAAGTTACACTTCCTCATATTGCTAATATGGTCTTTGTTAATCTTAGGTATCTCACACCTATTTATAATAGGGTTATGAATTCGTATATTACAAATTTAGCGAAAAATGAAATAAAATATGATAATAATCTAATAAAATCTATTAAAGGTTATTTTCACGATGCTGATATACCTATTGCATTGTCTGAAGAAAGTTTAGAAACATTACTTTTTCTTCAACTTTCCAATAAAGATGCGGTTAATTTACATGATAATTTAAAAAATATGCTTCACTTTTCTCCCAATATAGATAAAGAAAAAATATCAAGAGAAATAGAAGCTACAAGGGCTTTGATTTATAATAAAATAATGGCAGATAGGGGAGAAACAACTCTGCTAACAGAAACAATAGAAGTTTTAGTAAATAGATTTAATGTTATTAATAAAGCGCCTGATTTTTTGAAAAGAAGTATTATTGATGCCACAGTTTTTCCAAGCGGCGAAAAATCAAATAGTGCTTTAATGGTTATATATAAAAATTTATTATCAAATGAAAGTGCTAAAAAATATTTTGATGAATTTGTTATGTCAGGGGGGAAAATAGCATTTGCAGATGATGATATAAAAGGTGACAGATTTAATAGCATTGAAAATACAATAGAAGTTTCGCGTAAAGACTTTTGGGCTAAAGTTCAGGGAAATAAAGGCTCTGACATAATGCGCAGTTTTGCCTATCCTTTATGCATGCAATCTATTTTTCTTGATATGAAAAAATCTGATGATTTAGGGTTATCTGTTGATGATAATCTTGATAATGGGTCATGGCAAATAGTATTTTCTAGCAAAACTATTGTAAATTTGTATAGAAGAACTATCATGTTGTTTGAAGCTGGTAGGTTAACATGGGATGAATATGCTAAAGAAATGCCAGCATTTTCAGCTTTAATTGAAGATACTTTGATGGAATTAGGCGTTAATCCAGGAAGTAAAATACCTAAATTTATGTATTCTTTTATTGCGAATAACGCTGTATTATGTCTCAAAGATTGTA
>CAYJES010000016.1:0-39209 GCA_964369365.1 uncultured Lactobacillales bacterium
TGCTGGCTCAACAAAATAACGTAGAGGTTATATCAAATAATATTGCGAACATGAATACGACCGCGTACAGCAGAAGGCGTGTTGAATTTAATGATTTGTTGTATCAAAATTTACGTCGTGTTGGTTCTAACTCTTCTGATAGTGGTACTGTTGTTCCTGCAGGTGTTCAAATTGGTCTTGGTGTGAGAACTGCTGCTGTTTATAGAATTTCTGAAACAGGGAATTTGCTAAATACCAATAATACTTTTGACGTTGCAATTGAAGGTAATGGATATTTCCAAATAGAACTTCCGGGCGGCAGAGGCACTGCTTATACTCGTGATGGTTCTTTTCAATTAAGTCCAGACGGTGATTTGGTAACTCATGAAGGTTACACGGTAAATCCTGGTATTAATATTCCTCAAGATGCGATTGATGTAACAATAAATGCATCTGGAGAGGTTTGGGTTCAGCTTGATGGTCAAACGGATATGTCAAATGTAGGTCAATTGGAAATAGCTACTTTTGCAAATGATGCAGGGTTGGAAGCTGTTGGAGATAATCTGTTTTTAGAGACGGCTGCTTCTGGTGCTCCTACTGCTGCTGCTCCTGGGACATTAGGTTTTGGTACGGTATTGCAGAAATTTTTGGAAACTTCTAATGTGAATGTGGTTTCAGAAGTTACAGATTTGATAAAAGCGCAAAGAGCTTATGAAATGAATTCAAAAGTAATCCAAACATCTGATCAAATGATGAACACTGTTACACAAATAAGGTAGTAAATGAAAAAAATATTTTTAATATTGTTGATGGTAGGTAGCGCTTTTTCTGTGAAAGCAGAAGAGGTGTTCCTAAAACAAAATGTAGAAGTAACGGGCGAATACATAACCTTAGGTGATATATTCGCAGGTGTTGACAAGGAAAGTGCTGTTAAAAAAATAGCTCTAGCTCCTGCACCTAGCAAAACTTTACATTTCGATGCTCAGGCATTATCAGGCTTTGCTAGAAAATATAATGTAAATTGGAAAGAAGTTTCAGGATTCGAAAAAACTTCTGTATTACGATCGTATCAAACCATAAATTCAGAAGAAATAGTAGAGGCAATTAAATCTAGCGATAAATTTAAAGATTTTATTTCAGAAAACAGCACAATCGAAAGCAGAACTTTAAAAGAAATAAATATCGCTCAAGACGTTGATTATGAAATAGAAGTAGTGGGTGGTAATTACAATTCGAATAACAGTAATTTCAGGGCTGAAGTAAATATAATTGCTAGTAATAAAGTGCTTGAAAATTTCAGGATAGTGGGTAAGATTTTAACTATGGTAGAAGTTCCGGTGTTAAAGAAAAGCTTGTCATCAGGAATGGTTATATCAGAACAGGACATAAATTACATAAAAATTTCTTCTGATGAAGTTAAGCAAAAAGCGATTACAGATGTATCAGAATTAATTGGAAAAGAATGTAAAAGAACTTTAAAGCCAGATGTTGTTTTAACAACAAACGATGTAAGAACGCAAATCCTAGTAGGGAAAAGCAAAATGGTAAAAGTAATTTATAAAAAGAAAAATATGACATTAAGTTACTCTGGTAAAGCTCTTGAAGATGGTTCAATGGGGGAATACATTCGCTTTCAACCTGCAAATGGCACAGGATCTTTGCAGGGAGTTGTAATTGATTCGAATACAATATTAGTAAGTGCAAATGCATCAGAATTTAAAGGAATATAAGATGAGAGTATTGGTATTATTATTTGTTGTTTCTGTGATTTTGCCTGGTTGTTCAATCTTCAGCCGCATGGGTGATGTTGGTAAAAAACCAGAACTTACTAAGATAGAAGACCCTACAAAAGTACCTGAATATGAGCCAGTTCAAATGCCTATGCCAAAACAAGTAGCGCAAGAAAGTGGCGTAAATTCTTTATGGCGCGGTGGCGCAAGCGGATTTTTCAAGGATCAAAGAGCTCGTAATGTAGGCGATATTATAACCGTAGATGTCGTGGTAAGCGATAATGCAAGCTTGAATAACTCTTCTTCAAGAGGAAGGGGAGGTGATTCGGACAGCTTATCAATCGGCGCTTTAGCTGGATTCGAAACAGAATTAGGTAGCTTTCTGCCAGGGGCGGTAGATCCAAGTAATTTGCTTGATATTTCAAGTTCAAGTGAAAGTTCGGGTACAGGTACAATTTCAAGGGACGAGGCTGTTAATATAACAATGGCAGCAATCGTAACCCAAGTTCTTGCCAATGGAAATTTGGTAATCTCAGGTTCGCAAGAAGTGCGAGTAAACTATGAGTTACGTCAATTACAAGTTGACGGGGTGATAAGAAGGGCTGATATAACTTCTTCAAATTCGATAAGTTCAGATAAAATAGCTGAATTAAGATTGTCGTATGGCGGAAAAGGTACAATCAGTGAGGTTCAACAACCAAGATATGGGCGTCAAGTATTAGAAGTTATCACGCCATTTTAATATTAAACAAAAATTAATAATCTAGGAATAGATTGATAATAAATTTGTTAACGAAAGGGAAAAAAATGTTACAAAGAAAACTTAATAAAATAGAATCAGATGCTTTTGCTCTTATTCAAGTAGCAAACCAACTATCAGACGCTTTTGAATCGGGCGATCAATCAGCACTTGTCCAAGCTCTTGATGATAATCTTGTTTTATGGGTAGCTATCAAAACCTATGCTCAAAACGGAAATCAAAAATTGCCTACGCAAACGAAAGAAAATCTTATTAAATTAAGTAATTTCGTTGCTGCACGCACTTTGAAAATGGCCCAAAATGTTGATGAAAGAACTGTAAAATCATTTGTTCAAAACAATCTTTTAATTGCTGATGGTCTTCTTGAAAATTCAAAAATGAATCAATCACAAGAAGATGCTTTTGCGTTGATAAGCTCTGCTATCCACCTTTCACAAGCAAAAGAAAGTGGCGATAAAATGGAAATTACATCTGCTCTTGATGATAATCTTCAGTTATGGATTGCTATTAAAACTGTAATTAATAAAAGAAACGCATTGCCAGAAGAAATTAAAGCTAATATCAATAAAATTGCTGATTATGTTATTGCTGCTACGTTAAAAACCGAACAAGAACAAAACATAAAATCAATTGATACTATGATTACATTCAACCTTCAAATAGCAGAAGGATTGCTTGCTGGTGTGAAATTAAACCAAACAGAAGAAGATGCTTTTTCATTGTTGCAAGCAGCAATTAATTTAGCAACAGCAAAAGAAACTCAAAATGCTCAAGATTTAGTAAGTGCATTAGAAGAAAATATCGCAATTTGGGTTGGAATTAAAACCAATATGAAGCAAAGCGGATTTGCAAAAGACATAAAAGATAACTTGTTAAAATTGTCTAGCTTTATCGTTGGAAAAAGTATGACAACAGGCAAAAATATGGATTATCAAAATGTTGATATTTTGGTAAATACTAATTTACAAATCTGTGAAGGATTATTGGAAAGAATTTCTGATTCAAGAGTTGCGCAAAATCAATCACAAGAATTCGTAGCAGCTTAATATGTTTTGATGTTAATGAAAAGAGCCTTTTATAAAAAGGCTCTTTTTTTTATTGAATGATAAAAACTTCTTCAATTTTTTCAACATCTTTTACATCCATAATATCATTATCCATTTCTTTATTTTTAATCGTAATGTAGTTGATAAGTTTTTCAGGATCATCACCATTTTTAAGCATAATTTCCCCGAACATTTTTCTAAAAGAAAAATTCATACTGACTTTTTCAATTTTAACATCAGCAATCAAAAATTTATTGTTTTTGTAATGAAGGTTGAATATAATTTTGATTAGGGCATTATCTTTTGAATCAGTTATTGCTCCATCAACCACAAATCTTTCTCCATTGCTTGACTTTCCTTCTTTTATGATAGAGTTAGCCTTAAAAGAAAATGAATCAGTATCAATTTGTGTTTCAATTACGTATGTGCTGAGAATTAACTTTTTGAAAAATTCGATAATTGTAGTTTTTTGTTCTTTATTAAATTTTTTATCATATTTTCCAACAACGAATTTATAAACAAAATTAACATCAAAAGTTGTATCTATTTTATTATAAAGCGTTTCAAATCTTTTCGCTTTATCTGTTATTTTCAAATCTTTTTTAATCATATCTTGTTGGGTCAAAAGAAATTCAGTTGCTTTATCTTCTATGGTTTTTGCATGGCTGGATAAAGGTAACAATAACAATGAAATAATTAAAATAAAATGACGCATAATAGTCTCCTTTTAAATATATTATACATGTTTTTATTAAAAATGCTTGACTTTTTTAAAAAAATATAGAGAATGTATGGTTATGTGGCGGATGTAGCTCAGTTGGTTAGAGCGCCAGTTTGTGGTACTGGATGCCGTGGGTTCAAATCCCATCATTCGCCCCATTTTCTAGATAGCTTAACGTTTATATTGAACAGTTTTATGCCTGTCTTTTAATTTCTGCTTTTTCGATTTTCTCTTCTACTAGAGAGACTAGCCTTCATCAAAAACCAAAATTCAAAAATTAAAATCCTTCACGAAAAATAGCCAATATAATTGTTAAGCTATCTAACAGCACCCTTTTGGGTGTTTTTTTATTTATAAAAGATGTATTGCAAGGTTTTTTGTAAAATGCTAGAATCGCTTAATATTATTTTTAAAAAAGTGAGGAAGCTATGAAAGTCTTAACGGTAACTTTAAACCCATCAATTGATATTAGAGTAGATGTTGAAAATTTTAAACTAGGCGGAAAATTTTACGGCAGCTCGGTTCGCAATTACGGCGGCAAAGGGGTTAATGTAGCCAAAACTTTGCGAGATTTAGGCTTAAAGGTTACAGCTACTGGTTTTTTAGGTGCCAGCAATTCTAAAAACTTTAAACAATATTTCAAAGAAAACGGTATAGAAGATGAATTCGTAAAAGTAGATGGTTTCACCAGAATAGCTACCAGAATTGAAACCGAAACTCCTCGTTCAACAACTATTATCCATGATGAAGGTTTGTTTATTCCAAGGGAAAGATTGGAAAAATTCATTAAAAATTACACATCATTGGTGAAAAAGCATGACTTGATAATTATTTCGGGTGATGTCCCAGGCAACGTTCCTGATATTATTTATGCTGACTTGATTGATATAGCAAGGGATAGTAAGAAAAAAGTATTCCTGGATACAGCAGGAGCACCACTTCGTTTAGGTATTAAATCTAGACCACACCTTATAAAGCCTAGCTTGAATGAACTTTCAGGTCTTAATGACAAGGCGCTTAATTTAAATGACGCTCTTTCTTTGGCAAAAGAATATGTAAATGACGGTATTGGAACAATGGTTGTGTCAATGGGCGGGAAGGGCGCTGTTTGGATTGATAAGGATAGACAGCTAGAGGCAATTCCTCCCGAAGTAACGGTAAGAACACACGCAGGCGGCGGAGACGCAATGGTTGCAGGTCTTGCATTCGGCTATATCAAAGAATGGGACCCAGAACAAATAATGGGTTTTGCCACAGCGCTTGCTGCTTATACCGTATCACGTGCTAAAATAGGATTTAACGAATTAACTAGAATAAAGGATTTGGAATTATTAACCCAAGTTAAAAAAACAAATTTCTAATTACTAATGCTAAAAATAATCCCCTCTAATACAAAAAAGAGGGGATTTTATTTTTTATCTCGCTTATCTCTGGCGAACTTTCCTAGCCAATATTTTATTTTTAACCATAGCTCTTCTAGTAGGCGGTTTCTTTGAAATTTTACTTTTTTTAACTTCTTCACCACGAACGATTTTTAAATCTTCTTCCGTTGCCTCACCCAAAAATAGCCTGGATAAACGAGCCATAGTTTTTATATGTTCATCTTGCTCTTTGTCTTTTTTTTCGCTATCTGAAAAAATACCTTCTTCTAATTCTTTTCCTGAAACAAAATTATTAGTCATTATCATTAATTTTGAAAATTCATCATATTTTTGCTCTTTGCCTTTTTCCACAGCATCTTCAATTAGTTTTACTTTTTCAGGTTGATTTAAATCTTTTACATAATCAATAGCGGTATTGCCGTCAGCATCTGGTTTATTGCAATCACCACCATATTCAATCATTTTTTCTATAATTTCTATATCAATATCTGGCATTTTACAAGCAAGTATAAAAGGTGAATTTCCCATATCGTCAATGTGATTAACATCTGCTTTGTTTTCAATTAGTAATTTTACTATATTAGGAGAAGAATATCTAAGCGCCCAATATAAAAAAGTTGCTTTTAGATGACTTTCTCCTAGATGATAAGTAAAGCTGTTGTTAACATTAGCCCCAGCCTTAATAGCTTTTTTAGCAGAATTTACATCTCTGCTGATTACGGCGTCAAATAAATCCTTATTTGCTTTTTCTTTTTTCTTATCTTCTTCAGATTTCGGAAGGGAAAGCATTTTATTTTTTGCGCCAATAGAAATGTCGATTGCTTTATGCTTAACTCCAGAAGCAATAGAACGGAATTTGCCCCCCAATCTTTTTATAAAACCTATTTTAGGTTGGCGGTCTTTGCCGTGCAAAGTATTATCAATCCAGTTATATATATTTTCGCCTTCGAGAGTTTTTGCCATACCAATGTATGAAAACAAAATAAAATCATCATGTTCCAACTTTACATCATTTTTACTAGGGTTGTCAGAATTCAAATTTTCAAGCGCTTGGGCAATTTTTGGATTATTTTCAACTTCGATTAAAATTTCATCACTATTTTTAAAAATTCCGTTTTTATCGCAAATTATACTTGCTACTTCAGTAAGTTTTAGTTTGTCATGAAATTCTAAGTATTTACCCAAACCTTTACTTTCTTCGTTGGTATTTAATGCTTTTATGAAAAGATTTCTAAGGATTGCAATATCAATCTTACCATAGTTGTTTTCCAATCTTTCCCATGCCGATTGTGGATTGTTGTATTCATCGTGTTCATTTTGCATATTTGCAATATGATCCATTGGATTAATAGAATTTTCTTCAACAACTTCTACCTCTATTACTTCTGAAGAATCTATATAACCACCAAGTTTTAATTCAGTCACCTCGCCCATATCAAATTCATTGTCTTTTACCGTTGGCAAGGATTCTGTTTTTATGTTTGTTAAATTATTATCTGAATTTTTTTTAGCCTTAATATCTTCAGGCGACATTTCGACAAATTTCCTAGTTTTTTTATCATAATAACGTGGAACAATAGGGTCTCTTTCAATTCTATGGATGTGAGATTTAAATTCTCTATCATTATTTTTATCGGTTTTTTCTTCACTGTTGAGTTCGAAAACATTGTTTCCATCTTGTTCACTTATACCTGGCATTATTCTTTCCTTATGCAAAAATTGATAATAACAAATGATAATATTAATAAATAATAATGCATCCACTATATATCACAAATAATGTTTTGTCAACAATTAATTCAACAAAGAGGATGAAGGTTTAAACATAAAAAAAAGCATGAGGCTGTAATTTGCGTCATGCTTTTCTAAATATTTACTAATATTTACAATATTTTATTTAGTTTGTCTTCAAGTTTTTCAATATCAGCAAGGATAGATTCAAGTTCCACTGTATCATCAGGAAGTTCGATTGAAAAATCATCTTGATCATTTGCTATTTGGATAATTCCGCTGATACCTTTTTCCTCAATAAGTTTTTGCACACCTTTTGTAGTGTATCCTTCTTTGTAAAGTAACACTTTTATGCTGTGTAAAAGTTCGATATCCTCAGGCGAATAAAAACGTCTGCGTCCACCAAGTTTTAATGGGCTTATTTGAGGGAACTTAGCCTCCCAAAACCTCAGCACATATGCTGGAACTTTTAATTGTTCAGCGGCCTCAGTAATATTTTTAAAAGCATCTACGCTTTTTTGCAGCTCTGACAAGGATTAATCTTTCTTATTAGCCATTTCAACTTTTGTTTTAAGGATATGAGATGGTTTAAAAGAAATAACTTTTCTAGGGGTGATAACAGCTTCAATCCCTGTTTTAGGGTTTCTGCCGATTCTTTCCGTTTTATGTTTAACAGAAAAAGTCCCGAAAGAAGAAATTTTAACATCTTCATCACGAACAAAAGCATTCGTAATTTCATCAAGTACAGTATCCAAAATTTCCATAGATTCAGTATAAGGCAAGCCAATTTCTCTATAAATAGCATCACTTACGTCTGCTCTTGTTACTGAATACATTTTGTTATCTTCCATTTTAATTCTCCATAAATTTTCTAAAATCTTATTAAGCTTGCGCCCCAAGTAAAGCCGCCGCCCATAGCGTCCAACAATACAAGATCACCTTCGTTTATTTTGCCATTTTGCATCGCATAATCAAGAGCCAAAGGAATAGACGCCGCCGATGTGTTTGCATGATGATATAGTGTTACTATTGTTTTTTCAAGAGTAAATTTCAATTTTTTTGCAGTACTTTCAATAATTCTAAGATTAGCTTGATGAGGTACGAATAAAGACAAATCTTCTTTTGCAATATTATTTTTTTCAAGGATTTCTTCTGCGACATCTGATAGGTTTGTTACCGCATGTTTGTATACTTCTTTACCTTGCATAAGGATGTGTCCAGCATTTTTGTCTTCTGTGCTGATACCACCAGTAGTAACCAACAAGTCATAATGAGCACCATCAGCACGGATAAGATTATCAATTATGCCTTTGTCTTTTATGTTGTCGTTTGCTTCATAACCTTGCAACACAACAGCCCCAGCACCATCACCGAATAATACGCAAGTGTTTCTATCATTCCAATCTACGATTCGGCTGAGTGTTTCTGCGCCTATCACCAATGCATTTTTAAAATTACCTGTTTTCAATAGTCCGTCAGTAACGCTAAGAGCATACACAAATCCAGAACATACAGCTTGGATATCGAATGCAGCGCCTTTTTTGATGTTAAGCATTCCTTGCACCTTAGCAGCAGTGGCAGGAAAAGTGTTGTCAGGGGTAGTGGTTGCAACAACAACTAAATCGATGTCATCGCTTGTAAGTCCTGAATTTTTTATAGCATTTTTAGCAGCTTCAAAAGCCAAATCAGATGTTTTTTCATTTTGGGCAATATGGCGTTCTCTTATTCCTGTTCTTTCCCTAATCCATTCATCAGAAGTATCAACAATTTTTTCCATATCTGCATTTGTTAAAACTTTTTTAGGTAAATAAGAACCCGTACCAATAATTTTTGATTTAATAAAAGACATATTCGTTTCCATTTTGTTTAGATTAGATCGTACAAATCAAGTTCATCTTTGATTTTAGTCCCGATATCTTGACGAGCAAGTTCGATTGCAATTTCAAGAGCATGAGCAAATGCTTTATCATCGCTGTTGCCATGACTTTTTACAGAGATTCCGTCAAGCCCAAGGAAAATTGCACCATTATAATTTCTTGCATCAAACCTTTTTTTGAGTTTAAGTAATAAAGGTGCTGCAAGGTACAGGCAAGCTTTATAAAATAAAGAAGATTTTGCCATGTCTTTTATGTTTTCAAAAACAAACTTAGCGGTACCTTCCATAGTTTTTAGGGCAACATTTCCTGAAAATCCGTCTGCTACTATTACATCAATTTTACCGCGCAAAATATCATATCCTTCGATAAAGCCTTTAAAGTTTTTGCTAAGAGGACTTTCTTTTATGATTTGAGCAGCTTGTTTAATTTCATCACGACCTTTAATATCTTCAGACCCGATGTTGAGTAGAGCAATAGAAGGTTCTGCAATTCCCAAGATAGCACGAGCGTAAACAGATCCCATAATTGCAAATTGTACCAAATGTTCCGAGTCGCATTCGCTATTTGCCCCTAAATCCAACATAATAGAACGCCCATTAGGTGCAGGGATAAGTCCAGCGATTGCAGGTCTGTGAATGCCAGGTAGTGTTCGAAGAGCGATTTTTGAAATAGCCATTAATGCCCCGGTATTTCCAGCAGAAACAACGGCATCAGCAGCTTTGTGGCGCACCATACCAATTGCTTTATACATACTAGAATTCTTCCCAGTACGTACAGCAGTCGAAGGTTTTTCGCCAGATTTAATTATATCTTCGCAATGATGAATATCACAAACAGTGATAAGATTCTTTTCACGAATGATTGGTTTTATTATCTCTTCTTTTCCGAATACAGCAAATCTAACTTCAGGATAATTATGCGCACATAATTCGATTCCTTCTATTATGCTGTGAGGTGCTTTATCGCCTCCCATCGCGTCAACAGCAATAGTTAACGGTCGGATTCTTGATAATTCTGCCATCATTTTGACTTTTTAAAGATTATTCAGAATCTTTTTTGATTGTTTCTTTGCCATCATAGAAGCCACAAGCATCACAAATGTGATGAGGGCGTTTGATTTCACCGCAATTCTTGCATTCCATAACAGTAGTAGCATTAAGAGCGTGGTGTGAACGACGCATATTTTTGCGAGATTGTGATGTTTTCTTTTTTGGAACAGCCATTTTTCATATCCTTATTGTATAATTAATCAATTTTTTAAAATTACAGACCTATGTACATCAATTTTAATAAAATTTCAAGACTTTTTTTCCACTGAAAGATATATATGTATCTTAACAGTATGTAAAATGTTCTAATATGTCTGGAATCGGTTGTTTTGGATTATAACAGATTTTTTATTAAAATCCAGCAAAAAAAGTGTTGACCTATATTTTTTTTTTGATATTATATGTCACAAGTTGCCTCTGTGGTGGAATTGGTAGACGCGGTAGACTCAAAATCTTCTGCCTTCGGGCGTGCTGGTTCAAGTCCGGCCAGAGGCACCATCCATTTTAAAAACACCTTAGGGTGTTTTTTTATTGCCTTTTATATTAATTTAACGATTCTTGGCTAATATATCTTTTGTATTAATTTGATAAAGGATTGTTTTTCATGTTTTCTGTTAAAAATGCACCAAAATATTTACCGATTATTTATGCACTTAGGAATGCTATATTTGTTGTTCCTGTCGTTCTTTTATATTTTGGGGACAAAGGTATCAGTATTGGTGATTTCTTTTTATTGCAAGGTATATATTGGTTTGCAATATTTTTGTTAGAAGTGCCAAGCGGATATATAGCAGATATATTTTCCAGAAAAATGGTTATTTTACAAGGATTCATTTTTGGTTTAATCGGATATATTTGTTGGGTTATAGGATTTGGATTTTGGTGGTTTTTTGTTGGGCAAGTATTAATTGCTGTTACTGTTGCTTTTTTATCTGGAACAATGGATGCTTATCTTTACGATTTATTGAAAAAAGAGGACAAGCAAGAAAATTTTCATAAAGAGCTATCTAGAATAGAAACTTACGGCAACATAGGGTTGATGCTTTCAATTTTAACAGGCGGTTTTATTGCTGCTGTGTGGGGAAATGAGGCTCCTGTTTATTTTACGATACTAGCTTATGCGTTTGCTGTTATTTTAATTTTATTTTTTCCTGACGTCCCTGAAAGCAGAAGAAGGGTAGAGGCTGGCAAAAGCAAACTACAAGATATAAAAGAAATTTCAGTATCAGCAGTAAAACATCCGCATATAAAATGGTTGATGTTATTTCCTGCTTTTTATGGGACGATGACATTAATATTAATGTGGGGATTGCAATCTGTTATGGTGGCAAGGGAAATTCCAGTATATTTATTTAGTATAATAATGGGTGCAAATGCCTTTATGCGAACAGGTTGGTCAATTAGTGCTGGTAGGCTGTTGGATAAATTTAAATTATCAGGTGTAATAAAAATTCTTGTTATGGCAATAGCTCTTGGTTGTATAGGTGCCTCGCTTGCGATGTATATTCCGGGTTATGCTGTATATATTGCTCTTGTCTTTATGATGATAGGCAGTGCTTCTGTTGTTCTTGCTGAAATTGCTACTTCTACTTTGATAAATCATCGTATTGAATCAACAGAAAGAGCAACTGTTTTGTCTGTTAAATCAATGATAGGTCGGATTATGATAGGAATTGGTATGATATCTCTTAAGCCTTTGTTTGATAGTTACGGGGTAGGGGAAGCATTTATTATTGCTAGCTTGTTGTTGTTGCCAATTTTTGTATGTGCTGTTAAATTGTATAGAATGAATTTATCACTAGAAGTATCTGGAAAGGAAATAACATGATTATTGCTATTTGTGGAAAATCTGGGGCAGGTAAAACGACTTTGCGAGAACTGTTGTTGCGTCATGATAAAACTTTGCAAAAGGGAATGAGCTATACAACCCGCCCGATTAGAACGGGCGAAAAAGTTGGTGATGATTATTTCTTTATTGATGAAAAAACGTATCACGAGGATATGGATTTTATAATAACTAGAAAAGCCGGCGATTATTTGTATGGTATGACCGCAGATATTTTAAAGGATAAAAATTCTTTGTTGATAATTGATATCGGCGGTATGAAACAACTAAAAGATCATTCAGATTTTAAAATTATATTTATAGATCCTCCCAATTGTGTGCTTGAAACTAGGTTGTTAAACAGGGGCGATGATATTGAATCAATCCAAAAAAGATTGGAAATAGATAAAGAGTTTACATTAGAGAGCATAAAAAAATTAGCCACTTCACAAAAAGACATTTTGCATATAAAAGACGAACCAATAGAAACCGTTTTAAAAAAGGCTATGAGCTTTATAAAAAAAGAAAATGCATCGATCTTAATTGATAAGAAATATGAAAAAGAACGAGAATAATGTTTAAAAATAGGCGGTCATTGCAATTACACATAACTCCGATGCTAGTTGGTATGGCATTTTTTATGCAAACCTTGGACGGCAGTATATTAAACACTGCACTACCTAGCATAGCAGATGCGTTTGGTGAAAACCCGTTACAAGCTCAATCATTAATTTTTGTTTATGTGATAACTGTTGGTATTTTTTTACCATTATCAGGTTGGGCATTTGACAGGTTTGGATCGCTGGCTACATTAATTTTTGCCGCAATCCTTTTTACTGCAGGATCTTTTTTATGTGCATCAGCGCAAAGCTTTAACCAATTAATTATGTTTCGGATAATCCAAGGAATAGGCGGCGGTTTAATGGTGCCAGCAGGCAGGCTAGAAGTGTTAAAATTATATCCTAAACGCGTTCTTATTCCTATATTAAATTTTGTGATGATACCTGGGTTGCTTGGTACTGCTATTGGTCCTGCGATTGGTGGATTCGTGGTTGAGTATGCCGAGTGGTATTGGGTATTTTTAATTAACATTCCAATTGGTTTAATGTACATTGGACTATGTTATTTTTTACTGCCAGATATAAAGGAAAAATCTCCCAATCCTTTTGATGGAATAGGTTTTGTTATTTTTGTTATATTTACTTTGTTAATTTCAATTGCTGTAAACGACAGTAAAGTAATAGAATTTTCTGGGGAGGAAAGATTATTATTGTTAATTGGCAGTGTATTTTCTTTGATAGTTTATTATTTTTATGCACGAAATAAAAAAGCTCCTTTATTTAATGTAAAGATGTTTAAAATTTCAGCCTATACCATAGGGATTTTAGGTAATATTTTTTCTCGTCTAGGTGGCGGAGCAATTCCATTTTTATTGCCACTTATGTTACAGGTGGGGATAGGGTATTCGCCTTCGTTTTCTGGATTTGTTATGCTTGCTATGGGGGTTATGATAGTTTTGGGCAAGGTTTTTGCTCCATATATGATAAAGCATATGGGCTATAAATCTTATTTAATTGTAACAACGATTTTATTATTTATTTCGTCTTTATCATTTTATTTTTTGGGCAAAGAAACCCCTGAATATATAATTTTTGTATTTGCTAGTGTTTTTGGTATTGCGATAACACTTCAATTTTCTGGGTTGACTGCTCTATCATTAATAGCATTGCCTAAGGAATATTTAAGCGGTGGAAACGGATTATTATCGGTTGTTATGCAAATAGCATTCAGTATCGGCATCGCAATATCAGGTTTTTGCCTTGCATATTTTGGGGTAAAGTTTGAATCAGATATTTTACCTGCATTTCATCATACATATATTGTCATAGCTGTAATTATGCTTGTTCCAGTTTTCTTCTATGTGCTTTTGCCGGGTAAAGGCAAGATAGCAAAATAGTTAGATACTATCACGTTTATATGTAATCGTGATATATCTATACTTCTTTATAAGCGATAACTTCTATCTCTACCAAAGCATCTTTTGGTAGTTGTTTAGCTGCGACCGTTGAACGAGCAGGTTTTGAAACAAATGCTTTTTCGTAAATGGCGTTAAAACTAGTAAAATCGTCCATTTCAGTAAGAAAACAAGTTGTTTTGACAACATCATCAAACCCCATTCCAGCTTCGTTTAATACAGCAGAAATATTTGTAATAATTTGATTTGTTTGGTCGTTAATATTGCCACCAACAAACTCGTTTGTTTCAGGGTTAATAGCAATTTGCCCAGAACAATAAAGAGTGTTATTAACCAAAACAGCTTGAGAATAAGGACCAATAGCAGCCGGAGCTTTTGCAGTTTCAATATATTTTTTCATAATTTATCCCTTAGTTTGATTTTAATTTATAACCTTTTTCGATAAAGGTTTTTTCAAGTTTTGCTAAATGTTCCGCGTTCCTAGTTTCAATGGTAAGGATAAGATTACATTCGTTGATTTCTGTTCCTTTTCCGCCTTGGTCATAGCGAACTTTTATAACATTTGCGCCCATATCAGCAACAATAGTTGAAACATCACGAAGCTGTCCTGGCTTATCAAGTAGCTCAATGGTTAAATCAGACAATCTTCCTGTTTTTAAAAGACCTCTTTTAATCACCTTTGATAAGATATTGATATCGATATTTCCACCTGAAACAAGGCATACAATATTTCGGTTAAGGGTAGGAATTTTATCAAACATAACCGCAGCAATACTAAGGGCACCTGCACCTTCTGCGACCAATCTTTGATTTTCGATAAGGTTTAAAACCCCTGCTGCAATTTCATCTTCTGATACTGTTACAATTTCATCAACATATTTTTCACAATATTCAAAAGTTTTAGTGCCAGGAATTTTAACAGCGGTCCCATCGGCAAAAGTACAAACACAATCAAGTCCAGTTATCTCGTGACATTTTTTAGAGTTATACATTGAACAAGCTCCTTCTGCCTGAACACCATAAACCTTACAATTAGGGTTAAGGGTTTTTATAGTGTAGGCGATCCCAGAGATAAGTCCACCACCGCCAATAGGAACAACAATCCCATCAATTGCTTCTATTTGATCCAATATTTCAAGAGCAATGGTTGCTTGGCCTGCGATAATATCATCGTCGTCAAATGGGTGAATGAATATAGCACCGGATTCTTGTTGAAATTCTTTGGCTTTATTAAACGCATCATCGTACACTCCGTCGACTAGGACTATATCTGCGCCGTATCGTTTAGTTGCTTCAATTTTTGAAATAGGCGCAATAGAAGGAATAAATATAGTAGCCTTTATCCCGAATTTTTGTGCTGCAAGCGCAACCCCTTGGGCATGATTCCCAGCAGAACAAGCAATAATGCCTAATTTTTTTTCATCTTCAGTAAGGTTTGAAATTTTGTAATAAGATCCGCGTAATTTGAACGAGCCAGTGGTTTGTAAATTTTCTGCCTTTAAATAAATGTTAGCATCATTTGTAATATTAGGGGCAAGGATAAGGTCTGTTTCCCTGACCACGTTTTTAAGAACTTTATGTGCGTCATAAATTTTATCGATACTAATCATGGCTTTACCTCTTTGATGTATTGTTAAGTCACTAACTTTAAATGAAATATTAATTTATGCAATAAAAAAATCCCCGTGCTAATTGCAAAGGGATTTTAAAATACTATAAGAAATTATCTTCTGAACATCGTTTCTTCTATCAACTTTTGATAAGCAATTTGATCAAGTTCTGCTTGTGTTTTTGGTGCAGGAAGTTTAGAGTTCGGATGTTTATTTGAAAGCCAAAGGTATTGACCTCCTTTTGGTAAAGTTTTGTTTTCGTTTTCTTTTTTTTCTTGTTTGTTTTCGTGATGTAAAGACATTTTTATTCTCCTATATAACTATCGTCTATAAGCAGTAGCTCTTTGTAAAAGGCTACATGAAATAATATTTAAAGTTTTTTTGTTTTCTTCTTTTGGTAATGTCGGATTAGGATGTTTGTTTGAAATCCAAAGATATGAACCTTTTCCAGTATTTGTGATATTTTCTACTTGTGGTTGGTTTTCTTGTTGTAAAGACATTTATATTCTCCATTATTAATTATTAAAATCTTTACAGATAAATTTAACAAAACAAACGTCTTTTGTCAACAATTATTTTAATCAAAATATAAAAAATTCGCTTTCTTGACTCTTGATTAATAGTTGGTATATTTATGGGCAATTAAAAACAATATGAAAAGGAAATGAAAATGGCATCTTATCAATATATATATGTAATGAAAGCGTTAAGCAAAGTTTATCCAGGGGGTAAACAAGTCTTAAAAGACATTTGGTTATCATTTTTCCCAGGGGCAAAAATTGGGGTTTTGGGACCTAATGGTGCTGGTAAATCTACGTTATTAAAAATTATGGCAGGTTTGGAAACGGATTTCCAAGGCGAAGCATGGGCTGCCGATGGTGTTAAAATTGGTTACTTGCAACAAGAACCAGAATTGGACCCAAATAAAGATGTATTGGGCAATATCATGGACGGTGTTGGCGAAGTAGCAAGCTTGTTAAAAGAATTCGAAGAAATAAGTGCTAAATTTATGGAGCCTATGAGCGACGATGAAATGAATGATTTGCTAGCTCGTCAAGGTGAAGTCCAAGAAAAAATTGACGCTGCTAATGGTTGGGATTTGGAAAGAACATTGGAAATAGCAATGGATGCGCTTCGTTGTCCTCCGAAAGATGCTGATGTAACTAAACTATCTGGTGGTGAAAAACGCCGTGTTGCATTATGTCGTTTGTTGTTGTCTAAACCTGATATGTTACTTCTTGATGAACCGACAAACCACCTTGATGCTGAATCTGTTGCGTGGTTGGAACGTCACTTGCGTGAATTTGCTGGAACTGTTGTAATGATTACCCACGATAGATATTTCTTAGACAACGTTACAGGTTGGATTTTGGAAATGGATAGGGGCGAAGGTATTCCTTACGAAGGAAACTACACAGCTTGGCTTAAACAAAAACAAAAACGTATGGAGCAAGAAGCAAGAGAAGAAAAAGCTCGTCAACGCACAATTAATGAAGAATTGGAATGGATTTCCAGATCTCCTAAGGCAAGGCAAGCAAAAAGTAAGGCTCGTATTAACGCTTATGAAAAATTGGTGGCAGATGCTGGAAAACGTACTGTTGATAATGCCCAAATCATTATTCCATCAGGACCAAGACTGGGTGATTTAGTTGTAAAAGCTGAAAATTTATCAAAAGCATTTGGCGATAAATTATTGTTTGAAAACCTATCTTTCAATATTCCTCCTGGTGGTATTGTTGGGGTGATTGGACCAAACGGCGCTGGTAAAACTACACTTATGAAAATTATTACAGGCGGCGAAACAGCCGATTCGGGCGATTTCAGAATTGGTGAAACCGTAAAGCTTGGCTATGTAGATCAAAGCCGTGATACTCTTGATGCTACAAAAACAGTATGGCAGGAAATTTCTGATGAACTTGATGAATTGGAACTTGATAAACGCAAAATGGCAAGCCGTGCTTACGTTGCTCAATTCAATTTCAAAGGTTCAGACCAACAAAAGAAAGTAGGGGTGCTATCAGGCGGTGAAAGAAATCGTGTACACCTTGCGAAAATGTTAAAATCGGGTTCTAATGTTATCATGCTTGATGAACCTACCAACGATTTGGATGTTGATACTTTACGTGCTTTGGAAGAAGCGTTGTTGGAATTCCCAGGTTGCGCAATTATCACTTCCCACGATAGATGGTTTTTAGATAGAATTGCAACCCATATACTTGCATTCGAAGGCGACAGCCAAGTTGTGTGGTTCGAAGGAAATTTCGAAGATTATGAGGCCGATAGAAAACGCCGTTTAGGTATTGCTGCGGATCAACCGACAAGAATTAAATATAAACCAATATCAAGATAAAATACCTTAATAAAGCTCCTAATAATTATGTTAGGGGCTTTTTTTTAAAAAAGAATTAAATATTTATTGACATAATGAATTGATAGTATTATATATATTTTCACTCCGCACACACTATCATAAAATAATGTCCCTACGAAGTTTTTTTGCTATTGATAGTTCATTTTTATGAATATTGTTATCAATAGTAATTTTATTTTGTTGCCCTAAAGTAATTGTTTTTACAATAACTTAGGACGACTTATTTTGTTAATATTTAAAGATAAAGGATAAAAAATATGAAAATTTCAAACTTAGAAAATCTACTTGTTGAAGCAACTTTCGCAGAAAAAGGAATCTCAACCATTAAACCAAAAAGTCAATCATTAGAAGTAAAAGCTTTTGCTGAAAATTCTTTTGTTGATTTTACAATGGCTGAAAATAATGTAAAAGGTGACCTAGTAGCTTCTGAAAAACCAAGAAGAAGAGAAGAATCAGTTATGGTTAGTGCTACCATGTACCAAGCTGGTGTAAAAGATGATTTTAATGCAAGACATGCTGGTATTACAAGAGCAAAAAATGATACAAAAAGAGCAGCAGAATTTGATTGTGTTGCTTCAGCTATTGCTAGGGTAAGAAGCTAATCAAAATCGATTAGAAAAATAAAAAAAGCCTTGCAAATGCAGGGCTTTTTTGTGTTTGTTAAAACTCTATTCGTATTTGATATTATCAAATTTAGGCAAATGGTAATTAGGGCCTTTTAAAAATTTGCCATCTTCTCTTTTTATTGGTTTCCCATTATCATCAAGTTTTGACATATTGCTTTCATGAACAAGATCGAAAATTTCTTGTAAATCTATTCCAAAAGAAACCGCGAATCCGCTAAGTACATATTGCAAATCTGCAAGCTCTTTTACCATTTTAAGATACAAATCTCTATCAACTTTTTTCCCTGATGAAATTGCTTCAATAGCGCTATCAATTTCTACATTAAGTTCGGATAATTCTTCTTCTAATAATCGTTTTCTAAGTTTTAAAAGATCAACTGAAAAATCTTCACCAATAGCCACTTCTAATGCTGTGTGGCATTCTTTTACTTGCTCTTCATATTTATTCATAAATTTTTCCTAAAGCTCTGTCTAATAAACGTTTGCTTAGTATATCGTTTTTAGTTTGTTTGGCAAGCTCTTTAAACTCTTTTTTATCATCAGAAGTGATGTGGTCATAAATTTTGCCTATCAATTCTTTTTTCATATTTTTATCAGCAAAAGACGATTCGATAGCACAAAGTGACACATCTAATAACTCAGCTCTTGAAAAGTCGAATTTATCGGCAGCTACTTGATATTCATTTTCCAAAGTAGTGTGAACAAGTGCTGCATCATCAGTGTTAAGTGAAATTTTAACCCCATTTTCATATATTGTCCTTAGTGGATGATTTGAATAATCAGCATTTATTTCAGGAACAAGAACTGCATTAGAAGTAGGGCATACTTCGAGCAGAACTTTATTATCGGCAAGGTATTTTATTAATTTTTCATCATGAACAGAGGTAATGCCATGACCTATTCTATCTGCGCCATAAAGTATTGCATCCCAAATATTTTCAGCCCCGCAAATTTCCCCAGCATGAAGCGAAAGTCCAAGTCCAGCATTTTTGGCATTTTTAAAGCCTGAGGCAAACATTTTATAGTTATTTTCTTTTTCATTGCCGGCCATTCCAAAACCTTTAAGTTTTGAAGATGGATAGTTTGCAATAAGTTCAGATATTTTATTGGTATTTGCAACCCCTATATTTCTAACCCCAGTAGCGATAAGGTTGGCGTCAATATCAAGGTGTTGTTTAGCCTCATTTATAGCCATTTCAACAGATATCATTCTTTCAATATATTGTTTTTCGTCTATTTTGCCATCTACTTCTGCCATATGGCTAGGGGAAACGATTAGTTCAGCATAAACAGCGTTTGATTTAGCGCATTCTTCTAAGAAATTGTATGTTACATAGTAATAATCAGCATTACTTCTGACTAGTCCTGAAATTTTATCATAAGCATGAAGAAAAGCGTTAAAATCGCTTTTATCATAATAATAATTACGCGATCGACAGTTTGGATGAAAAAGCAAATCTTTAAGGTCTACTTGATATTTTCGCGCTAGTTTTCGCGCCAAATTCACACTTACTGTGCCTTCTAGATGTTCATGAAGGGTAACTTTAGGTATATCGTTTGTACTATATTTAGATTGATTCATAATAAAACTCTTGCAAAAAAATATATTAAAACTAGTATATTAAAAAACAAAATAGAAAAATAATTATTTTTTAAAGTAACCACATTATAGGATAAAACAAATGCGTTTGTCAAGTATTTTTTATATATTAACTATTGCGGTGTTAACAAGCTCTTGTTCATCTATGTATGATTCTTGGCAGGGTTATAACGACATCGAACCTATTACTCCTTCTAAAGATACATATCAAGGGATGAGAGAAGGTAAAAGCGAATTGGATGAAGCGGTAATTCGCGCTAGTATCCAAAATCAAAGCACAAACACAGCAAAAACATCAAGACAAGTAACCCAAGAACAAATTGATGCAATTTATGCTCGTGCTGGAATTAAAAACCCAGAAAGAATATCTTCTGATATGCCTGTTCCACTTGTTCCATCAAAAACTAATCAAGACTTGGTGGCGGTGAAAGTAGCTGATATTCCAACAGCTGGGACTCAAAAACTAGGTCAACTTTTCGATGATGAAATAGCAGCATATAACGAAGCAGAAGTTGTAACTCCTATAATTGAAAATGTTGACGAGGACAGCCAGTCTGATACGATTATAATTGGTGATGTAGAAAATATTTTCGAAGATAATAATGATATTGTTATTAATGACGATGCATTACAAATTGAAATCAATAATAATGTCACTTATGATGCTTTGGTGCCAACCCAAAACAGTCAAGACGACGTTGTAATAATTGGTGAAAGTGATAACAACGAAACCATAATAATTGGTGAAGATTATAACGTTTCTTCTTCTATGGAATTTTTACAAGAAGAAATTAAATATAATAAGTCATCAGACAGACTTTCTCCAAAAGATATATCTTTATTAAGAAATGTCGTAAAGCAATATAAACAAGGCAGTTATAAGGTAAAAGTTATTGGCTATGCGGTTGTTGACACTTCTGATGCAATAGCACAAAAGCTGGCAGAAAAAAGAGCAAGCAAAGTTGCAGCAATCCTTATAAAATACGGAATAAATGTGGCGGATATAACTACATCACAATTTGTATCTGACACGGCTGCTGATGTTACTGAAATTTATTTCATTAACTAGGCATTTATAATGGAAACAGAAGAAAATATTTCTTTACGTGGTAATGTTTGGGTTGAAAGGGTTGCTGATTCGGATCGGGTAAAAGCAATTAAATCCAATCATGACATAAGCGAAACTTTGGCAAGGGTAATTGCTAACCGTAATATTGATAAGGACGGAGTAAACAGCTTTTTAGCGCCTCAATTATCAAAAGATTTGCCTGATCCATCTAAAATAGCGTACATAGATGTTGCAGCCAAAAGATTGGCTGATGCGATAGAGGCAAAAGAAAAAATTTCTATATTCGGAGATTATGATGTAGATGGAGCAACTTCTTCATCGGTATTGTCTTTATTTTTAACCGCTGTTGGTGTTCCACATCAAGTAACAATTCCTGATAGAGATGATGGATATGGGGCTGAACCTCGTGACATAGATAATGCTATTTCCTATGGCGCAACCTTGTTTGTAACAGTAGATTGTGGGGTCAGTGCTTTTGCAGCACTTGATTATGCTAAGGAAAAAGGCCTAGATGTGATAGTAGCAGATCACCACGAACCTAGTGAAACTTTGCCTGAATGCGTTGCGATGGTAAATCCTAAGATTGCTGAAAACGGAGCTGATAACCCTTTTAAAATGATGGCTGCGGTTGGTGTTGTGTTTATGTTAACCATAGCAACCAGCAGGGAATTGCGTTCACGCGGGTTTTATGAAAATACTCCTGAACCAGATTTAAGGAAGTATTTGGATTTGGTAGCATTTGGAACAATTTGTGATTCTGTCCCATTATCAGGTGTAAACAGATTGTTTGTGAAATCTGGGGTTATTTATGCTAATCGCAAAGAAAATATAGGTCTTGATATTTTATCAGAAATATCAGGAATAAAAGACGATATTTCCAGTTATCATTTTGGTTTTATATTGGGTCCAAGAATAAACGCAGCCGGCAGGATTGGTGGCGCAGAATTGGGGTACAAGCTTTTGACTTCTCAATCTAGGGAAGAGGCGGTTGCAATAGCAAAAAAACTTGATGAGTTAAATATTAGAAGGCGCGAAATAGAAGCAGACGTTTTATATCAATCAATTGAACAAGCTGAAAAAGAACCACAACAAGGCAACGTCCTTATGGTGCATGGCAATGGTTGGCATCAAGGCGTAATAGGAATAGTAGCCGGCAGATTAAAAGAACGATACAATATGCCAGCATTGGTGATGAGTGTTGAAAATGGCATTGCAAAAGGTTCGGCAAGGTCTATTCAAGGTTTTGACTTGGGTGGAATTATCATTGAAAATGTAACCAGCGGATTATTGTTGCATGGCGGCGGACATATGATGGCGGCTGGGTTTTCTTTGGAATTTGAAAAGCTTTCAGAATTTAAATCAGAACTTGAAAACAGATACAATCAATGTATGTCAGAAAGCCCAAAATATAACGAACTTGTTATTGATATGTATACTTCGGTGGCTGGGATAAATTCGTTGGAATTTTTACATTCTCTGGAAAAACTTGAACCATTTGGCGAAGGCAATCCAGAAGTAGTTTTCGCAATAAAAGATGTTATGGCTTCTAATGTGAATATAGTTGGCAATGGCAACGTAAAATGCACATTAAGAGGTATGACAGACGGATATATAAATGCAATAATCTTCAGAGCAGCCGACACAGAAGTAGGGCAATTTTTGTTAAAAAATAAAGGCGAACCATTCTCGGTTGCTGGAAAAGCTTCTATAAACAGATATAAGGGCAGGGAAACCGCTCAATTTGTGATTTCAGACATTATACCAGGGTGTTAAATTTTTTAGCCTTCTCTTTTTTCTGTTAAATATTTATCAATTGCATCAGCGCATGCTTTGCCTTCTGCGATTGCTTGAACAACGGTTTTTCCACCATTTACAGAATCTCCAGAAGCAAAAACATTTTCAACATTGGTTTGGAAAGTTTCATTGTTAACAATAATTTGATTATTCGCATCAAGGTTAACCGAAACAATCGCATTAATGTTATGAGCATCTTGCCCAATTGCAAAAATAACGGTATCAGCCGGAACAATAGATTCTTTCCCGTCTTTTGATTTGCAAACAACAGCGCTAACTTTGCCATCTTCTGCAGTTATTTGGTTGACAGCGGTTTCAAATAACCAATCAACGCCTAATTCTTTTGCATGTTCGATTTCGTCAATTGATGCAGGCATTTCTTCTTCTTTACGGCGATAGGCAACGACAACATTTTTGCCGCCAAGAATTTTCGCAGTATTAGCGCAATCCATAGCTGTGCTGCCTCCACCAATTATAACAACACTATTGCCCGATTCAAATTGGCCATCAGTAGAACGCGCGCTGTATAAATATTCCAGTGCATTAACAACACCAATACTTTCAAGTCCGTCGATATTAGGCTTTTTAGCAGCAGGACGCCCCATAGCAAGTAAAAATGCTTTAAATCCTTCATCTTTTAATTCTTGGAATGATACATCTTTTCCAACATGAGTATCCATTCTGAATTCTACGCCTAGTTTTTTAATTATATTAATTTCTGAATCGACCACTTGTTGGGGCAAGCGGAATGGTGCAATTCCGTATGTTAAAATCCCACCAGCTCTTGGTCTTGATTCAAAAATAGTAACTTTATATCCTCTAAGTGCAAGTGTAGAAGCAACTGCAAGTGATGTGGGGCCTGAGCCAATCAATGCAACTTTTTCAAGGTTGGCTTCTTTTGGGTTTAAAAACTCAAGGTTATTATCTGCTTCGAAATCGGTAATAAAACGTTGTAACTTTCTGATGCTTACTGGTTTATCAATTCTTGCGCGTCTACATTTGCTTTCACATAAACCATCAAATGGGCAAACCCTAGCGCAAACGCCAGCAAGTACGTTATTTTTGCGAATTATTTCCGCAGCTTTTTCAATGTTTTGTTCACGAAAAGCACGAATAAATCCAGCAGGATCGGTCCCCGCAGGACAACCATCGTTACAAGGAGGTTTAACGCATAATAAACATCTAGAAGCTTCTTCCATTGCTTCTTCAACAGAAGAAAATCCGCTTTTAACTTCTTTTAGATATTTTTCTTTGCTCATAATAAAATCCTTGTGTTAAATTAAATTTGATTGACATAATGTGGGAAAAATAATGATTTGTCAAGGAGTTATCTGTTGTTAAATAATCCAATTTATGCCCAGTCCTAGTAAAACATATCTCAGTAACTTACCAAAAAACATAGCAATTGAAACAATATAAATATTAGCCCGCAAGAAACCAAGAGCCAATGCTATTAAATCCCCAAATATAGGCAAGAAACAAAATATTGCAATACCTGCACCTTTTTTTTGCACGAAGTCTTGCATTTTTTGAAGGGATTGCGGTTTTATTTTAAGGTATTTTTCGGCCCATTCTACCTTGCCCATCATTCCGATAAGATAGTTAAGCATACCACCCAACCAATTGCCAATTCCACCAACAATAACGCAAGTCCATAAATCAAATCCTGATACAATTAATGCAGAAAATACAACTTCTGAACCTATTGGAACGATGGTAGCTGCAAGGAAGCTTGCAACAAACAACCCCCAGTATCCGTATTCTAAATAAAATTCTGCCATTGATTATGATGTCCTGTATATAACGTGTTTGCGATGATTAAATTCAAACTCTTTATATACTTTAAAGCATTTTTTGTCATCAAAAAATTGACGGCTTAATGCATTGATATAAATAATATATCCTTTTCTTTTTTTTCTTGCAAAAGATAGGGCGAGTTTGTCTGTCAAACTTTTCATTGTTTCACCAACAAATGGATTAAACAAATAAAAAACCTCAGCCTTATCAAAAAATTCAGAAGGCACTTCATTGATGTTTTTATTTAAAATTTCATAGTTTGTAATATCCAATTTTTTAAAATTTTCTTCTGCTATTTCAATCCATTTTTTATCCAATTCAATGCCATATATATTTTTGAAAAAAGGTTGCATCTTATACATCATGTACCCAGTCCCACAACCGATGTCCATAAAATTATTTCCATTTTTAAATGGTAAATGCTTCATGGTTTCATTAATATAGTTTTTACTGGTTTCGTGGTTGAAATATTCAAACGAATTAAATCCTGAATCTTCTTTGGTTTCATAAAAATCGAACCAAACATCTTTTTTATCCAATATATAATTATCGCTGGTCTTATTTTGAATTAATTGTGTAAAATCTTTGTTTTTTGTAATTTTGCCAACTATTTTTCCAAGTTTTTTAGCAGTTTCATTTTTAAATGAAAGAATATGATTGCTCAGTTGATACAATTTGTTTTTTCGCCAAATTTTGCCGCTATATACTTTTGTCATATTGGCATTAAGCCTGCGTTTTAATTCTGTTGCTGTACCATTTAAGTAAAAGTTTTTAATCCCTTTTTTAATAAAGAATAATATGGCTTCAATTGCTAATACTAATTCGATATCATGAGTTTTCGTATGGTTGTGATTGGATGTAATATGTTCAAAAACAACGTTTTCCCCAGTAATTGAAACAAGCAACATTGCCTCAGTCTTGTCATTTATACGAAATTGCACAATATCCATATTTCTAATTCTAGGTTTATAATCAGGATCGTCAGGCGTTAAATTTTCTTCTGTTGTTTTATCGTCTTTTGCTGGTTTTTCTGTTGAAACGATGTTGTATTTTCCTAATGCCTCTTGGACTGATAAAGCAGTATTGCCTGCATTTTGTAACCATTTTTGATTTTTGTCATCTAAACTTTCGTTTGTGATATAATATAAAAAATCAGGCATTAAATCAGGATGACTAAAAAGCGCATTTTCAATTTCTATAAATTCTATATTTTTATAGTTTTCAAATATATAATCGCATAGCAAATTAAAATTTTCTTTTTTTATGTCACGGTTATAAACACCAATTTTCAATACATTATTTTTTATAACGGCTGGGATATATTTATCTTCTACTTGGAATAAAAGATAATCATCATACCTTAAATCAAATCGATTAAAAATTACATCACAATCGATGTTGTTTTGTAATAGAGTATGTTTATTTTCTGAAATTTCTTTGATAATCATGAAAAAATTATTTTAATCCTCGCCACCAATAAGATGTTTCGGTATAGCCAGGAATAATCATTTCCCCCATTTTCGGGGTTAAAATATTCATTTTTCCATTGTTATTTTTAATTACCATTTCAATAGATTCTTGCCAAGGATGTAGGGCAAGTTCAAACACCCCCCAATGTACAGGCAGGATGTTTTTAGCTTTTAATTCATTCCCAGCTTTTATTACTTCATCAGGGAAAAGATGGGTTTGTGGCCATGCAGGATTCCACCCGTCAATTTCAAGCACTGCTAAATCAAACGGTCCAAATTCTTCTCCGATTTTTTTAAAGTGGTCGGAATATCCGGTATCCCCGCACCAAAATATGTTTTTGTTTTCAGTTTTTATAACATAAGAATTCCATAGTGTTTTATCTCTATCCCAAGGGCTTCTGCTGGAATAATGGACGCCTTCGGTTGCTGTGATTTTTACCCCGTTTTTTTTAAAGCTTTCGCCCCAACCAAGTTCCGTAATCCTGTTTTCATCAATCCCCCAACCTTTAAGCGTTGTGCCAACCCCAAGAGGAACAATAAAATGTCCTTTTATCGCTTGCACAGTTTTTCGCTCCAGATGGTCATAGTGGTTGTGGGTTATTATAACATAATCAAAATCAGGCAATTCATCTCTTTTAATAGGAGATTTCACAAACCTGGGTGCAATAAAAGGCAATGGTCCTGCATTTTCAATCACTGGGTCAAAAGCGTATCTTTTCCCGTCGATATCCATTATGGCAGAAGAATGTCCAAGCCAATAAAGGCTGTAATCGCTGGCATTATCAGGAAACGATTGTTTAGTCAGTTCTATTACTGGGATTTTATCTGTTGGCGCAAACCTTGAATTATCGATAAACCTCCAAAATCCATTGGGACCATTACGAACTTTTTCAGGATAATAACCCAATTTCATAGGGCTTTGAAATTTTCCGTCTTTATAATAACTATGCCTTTCAAAGTTTTTTTGTTCTTGTTCATTGGGGCTTGCCCCAAAATTGAGAACAGTATAAAACATTAGTGTTATTGCTATAATAAGCAAAAACAAAACAACATACATCATCTTTTTAATCATTAATTATGTCCTATATAGTTAAGGAAAGATTTTTTAAAATCAACATTAATTAATTATATAGAGTCAGCAAGCTTTGTCAATAAATCAAGAACGATTTCAGATGTTTCTTCCAATTTATGGATTATATCGATTGCTTCTTTGATTTTATCCATATTAAGAGCTTTTAACGCGTCTTTTCCATATTGGTGAAAGTCAATATGAGGTTCAAGCAAACTCTTAAACTCGGGCAAGTTTTTGATTTTAGGATTAGTAACAGTATTATACCATTTACCAAGTCTGCAATTATTGTGATCAGTCAGGTCTTCTGGTTTACAATCAATAAGTCCTAAAAAAGCATCGATAACTTTCTTTTTAAATAGGATATGGTCGAATTTAGCCATTTCACACAAATCTTTGTCATTCATTTTTGGTGCAAAACGCATAATCCCATCTTGAATAGTTTTGTTTGTGGTAGTTGTTGCTTGGGCAGAATATTCAGCGACTCTAATATTAGCATTTGTTGAATTAGAAACATTTGTAATGTTTTGTGCAATTTCTTTGGTAGCATCATTTTGTTGGTCAAGAATGATGGATACTTCTTGCATTTTATGGCTGACTTCTCCAATGCTCTCAGCTGACGCACGCAGCAAGTTAACAGTATCAGAAATCATTTGTTGGCCTTCATTAACAACTGATGAATTTCGCATAGTTATTTGATTTATTTCACCCATATCTGAATTTAATTGGTCGGTGTGTTTTCTGATTTCTTCTGTTGCTCTTGATGTTTGTTCTGCAAGGTTTTTAACTTCCTTTGCAACCACAGTAAAACCTTTGCCTGCTTCTCCTGCCCTAGCAGCTTCAATAGTTGCGTTAAGTGCAAGCAGGTGAGTTTGTTTAGAAATATCATTGATTGTTTTTAAAATTTGAGTGATATTCCTTGATGTTTCGCTAAGTCTGCCTATCTGAATAGCAGCCTCAGAACTTGTGTTTGCAATTTCTTGCATAGCACTAATTGCATTGTCTGCAACCCCGATACTTTGATTAATGCGTTCTTCTGCAAGCGTAGCATCATTAGAAACGTTATGAACATTGTTTGATATTTCGCGAACAGAAGCGCTTAGTTCTTCGCTGGCTGAAACAACGGAGGAAGTGTCTTTTGAAACAGCTTTAAATGATTGTAAAAGTTCCGCTAAAAGTAACGCTGATTTATTGGTGTCAATTGCAATATTTACAACATACCTAAGATCTTTGTGCGATATAATATTACCATTATTAGTATCAGTTTCCATTATCCCCCCCAAAAAAAGATGTTATCATAGATAATAATATCTAATACTAGGAAGGTCAAGTATTAAAACAACTAAATCGGTAAACTTTTATGTTTTACAATAGTTCAGCTATTTTTGTTAAACAGTCAAATACTATCAAAGAATTTTCTTCAAGCTTGTCCAAAGCATTCATGGTACCTTCAAGATTGTTTTTATTGAAATAATCTAATGCTTCTGCGCCGTATTTATGAACAAGATGATGTGGTTCGTCCAGTTTTTTAAATGCGTCAGAATTTTTAAGTTTTGGATTGGTGATATTATCATACCATTTTCCAAGTCTGCAACTATGATGATTAGGTAGATCAGCAGAGGTAAAGTTTGAAATTCCAAGAAGGGTATCTATAATCATTTTTTTGAATAATAAATGATCAAGTTTGGTTAACTCGCAAATAGCTTTATCAGTTACTGATGCGGGATTTATGCTTTTCACTTCACTTTTGATAATTTCACCGGTTATAACAGCAGAATTAGCTCCTTGTTTTGCAAATTCTATATTGTCATTAGTTGATTTTGAAACATTAGTTATATTTTCAGAAATTTCTTTTGTTGCAATTGATTGTTGTTGTAAAATTGATGAAACTTCATGCATTTTATAATTTACTGATTTTACATTTTCAGCACTGTCTTTTAATAAAGCAACTGTATCAGAAATTTGTTGTTGTCCTTCATTAACGATGGTTGCATTTCTTTCGGTTATATGTAATATTTTGCTCATATCAGAAGACAATTTTTCAGTATGAAGTTTGATGCTTTCTGTTGCTTTTGATGCTTGTTCTGCAAGGTTTTTAACTTCTTTTGCCACCACAGTAAAACCTTTGCCTGCTTCGCCTGCTCTTGCTGCTTCTATTGTGGCATTAAGTGCAAGTAGATGGGTTTGTTTTGAAATGTTATCAATAGTTTTAAGAATATCTATAATATTTTTTGATGTGTCTGCTAATGTATCGATTTGTGCGGTAGCTTCGCTGCTTGTTATTGCAATTTCATTCATTGTGTTAATAGCATTATCAGCAGCAATAATACTTTGCGAAATTATATTTTCAGCTGTGGTCGCATCTGTTGAAACATTTTCAACATTGTTTGATATCTCTTTGATTGAAAAATTAAGCTCTTCACTTGCTGAAACAACTGCCGAATTATCGCGTGAGATAATTTTAAATGATTGTATAAGTTGGGCAAGGAATAAAGTTGCTCTATTATTATTTTGTGATATTTTTATTAATGTTTTTAATTCTTTTTCAGATAGAGTATTTTGAGAAGATAATGATGAAGACATATGATTTAAACCTTTATTATATTTTTAATTGAGTCCTTGTTATTAATATATAAATTTTGTATAATCCTTAAAATTAAACAAAAAGTAAACAAAATGAAAAAAATAAAAAACATAATTATCGGTGGTGGCGCATCTGGTCTTTATCTTGGTCAAATGTTGCAAAATTCTGCGGTTTTGGATAAAGGTAAAATAGGGCTAAAACTGTTGATGTCTGGAGGGGGAAATTGTAATTTTTCAAATAAAAATATATCAAAAGATAATTATTTTTCTCAAAATTCAGAGTTTGTAAATTATGCACTAGAAACCTTTAAACAAGATGATTTTTTGAATTATTTAAAGAAAAATAAATTATCATGGCAAGAAAAAACGCATGGACGGTTGTTTTTAAATCAAGGTGCAAAAGCATTGTTGGATTTATTTCTAAGAAAACAAAAATCTCAAATAATAAAAGATTATGAAGTAAAGAAAATCGAAAAAGCAGATGAATATTTTATAATAAATAATGAATATTCTTGTGAAAATTTAATCATAGCAACCGGCGGAATGTCATATGGTGGAAGTGATTTTGGATTAAAGATAGCAAAACAATTTAACCACAAAATAATTCAACCATACCCAGCATTAGTTCGTTTCGATTTAGATGACAAAGAATTATTATCGTTAACAGGCCTTTCGGTCCAAGATGTAAAATCTGGAAAGTTTAAGGACGGCATAGTGTTTACTAAGAAAGGCATTGGCGGTCCCTTGATTTATCAAATGTCGCTTTATCATAAACAGGGTCAGGCAATAGATTTAGATTTTTCTGAATGCTCTCATGTTCCTAAACGGTTGCGACGTCTTTTGAATAACAAAAAGGCTCTTTCATTTACACCGAGCAAAACAGCTGGATTCAAATTCGCTGAGGTTATGGGAGGAGGAGTTGACACAAGTGAAATTGACCCTAAAACTTTTATGTCTAATAAATGCAAAGGATTATATTTTATAGGAGAGGTTCTTGACGTAACGGGAAATCTTGGCGGATATAATCTACATTTCGCATTTGCATCCGCCTATACTTTATTTGAATCTTTGTGATAATAATTATACGCGAGAATAGTTTGCAGTTTTAGCTGAAATCAAGCTGTTATTTGAAACTATTCCTAAAAATTCATTATACATTTTAGGTAGAGATTTAACGATGTCGTTGTATTTTTTTTCAACGTCTACAGTTATGATGTCGTCTTTATCGCCTTGAATAACTCGTACTTTTGACATGTCTGTATTTTCAAGAATTTTTTTAACAAGATTAAATTCTGATTCATTCATATAACGAGTTTTTTTATCGATACTAGCTTTTGTAAAAAAAGACGGTCTTCTGTTTAATAGAGTATTGGAATTTTCAATGTAATATGTATCTGTCCCAATTTCTAAAGAAATTCTACCTAATTTTTCATTATTATCTAAATCAGTGTATGGGTCAAATTTTATACTTGTTTTGTTTGAAATTTCCATTTATTTCTGTCCTTTCATGTTTATTACAATATACATAATATCAAATTTTTATCGCTTTTTCAATAAAAAAATTGCCAAAAATATTAAAAATAATGTGAAGAATTTTTTTTTGTGATAATTTGTTTTTAAATTTATTAGGAGGTATTAAAAATGTTGAATTTGATTGCTGTTTTTATAGGTGGTGGCGTTGGCAGTATTCTGAGGTTTCTTGTGAATATTTTTTTCGCTAGATTTACAGGAATTAATTTATATTGGGCTACTTTCTCAGTAAACGTAATAGGCAGCTTAATCTTAGGTTTTGTATTTATGTTCTTTTTTATAAAGCCAGATTTGCCGCAATCGTTGAGAGTTGCGATGAGTGTTGGTTTTTGCGGAGGTTTAACAACTTTTAGCACTTTTTCTTTGGAAGCGTTTTCTATGATTGAAAAATCACAATATCTGATGGCTTTTTTGTATGTTATTTCAAGTGTTATTGTTTGTATTATTTCTGTGTTTTTAGGAATAATAGGGGCCAAATTGTATCTAGGTTGATAAAACAAATTTATTATTAGTTGTGATATTAAGCAATAAAGTAAGGGATTATTTACTTTTTATATTTAAAATAACTTATATGTTTTTAATATTTTAAGAGAAGATATTTATATGTTTAAATTAACAGATTTAATAGAACAACCGATGTATAATGATGCCTCAAATCTTCGCGAATTTTCAGAAGATGCATATATTTTTACACCTAATCTTGTTGCAATTGCAGATGGTATAACAAGTAAATCAAAAGGAGATAGGTGGATAGGCGAGGGTCATTCCGATGCATATTGGCTAGTGCAAACTTTTTTAAATTCGCTTAAAGAAATTGCATTAAAAAGAGAAGAAACAGGTCTTGATGACGCGAAAGAAATATTAAAATTAGCGATGGAAAAAACAATTTCTATGTTTCATCCAATTAAAACGGTTGGAAAGGCTGATAAACCTTCTTGCAGCTTTTCTATGGTGATGCAACATCTATCGGATAGGAATAAATTTACGTTTGTTAATATTGGTGGCAATTATATTTTTTATAATGATAAGTATATAGAACTTAGCCCCACTTTAAAGGCAATGGATGCATCTCTTGAATCCGATATGAAAACAAATGTAAAAAAAGGTTTTTTTCTTACCGATAAAAGGTGGTTTAAAATTTTGCGTGAAAAAGTATTTTATACAAATACATCAAAAGGATATCCTGCGGTTGATTTAACATATGATTGGCTAGAACACCCTGAATCTGTGTTTGTAACGGAACAATTAAATGTTGGCGATAAGATAATGTTGTCAACAGACGGACTTACAAGATCTTTAAGGCTTTACAATTTATATAAAGAATCAAATTTCATGGAAAATTGCTTAGACAAAGGTTTGGCAAATATATTAAAAGAACAAAGGGATATAGAGCTTAGCGATTGGGACAGGATCAAATACCCAAGATTTATGTCAACCATGGATATTTGCGCTTTGACATTGTCTGTAAAAAGTGACTAGTCGCCTCTATAACGATAACCATAAACCAACAAATGCATAGGATTAGGGCAAAGTTTTTTAACTTTTTGTATGTCTTCTTTTTTGCAATATCCTTTATTAACCCATCCGTTGTCGTATGCTTCTTGGGTTAAAATTTGCATATGAGTATGGTAAAATCCATTATTATGGTTGCGAAATTCTCCAACTGCTGCGAATTTTTCGCCTTTTTTAAATTTAGCCCCAACTTCAGGAAGTAAGGCTTTGTCCAAATGTCCATAAAGTGAATAAAAAATAACGCCTCTGATATTATGTTTTAAAACAACAAGGCCGCCATAATTTCCTAAACCATCTTCATATTCGGAATTAACAACTTCAGCATCAAGAGGTGCGTAAAGTTTAGCTCCTTTTTCAAGTCCTATATCAATACCTATATGGACATTTCTATTTCCTTTTGTCGAAGTAAATGGTTCTATCATCCATTTTCTTTCGCCCATATATTCAGAAAGAGACCATTTAGAGCCTGAATTTTTAAGTTTTCCTTCCATATAGTGATAAAGGATTTCCATATCTTTAACCATGTTCATATCAAGTACTTCTTTATTTTTATCGGATAATGAAACTATGACAGGTTTTTGTTTAGCAAGACATTTTCCAATGACAGGAAATATTTCTTCATCTTTTAGAATTTGGGGATATAAATCCATTCGTTTTACCTTTCGTTAAGGCGATAATTAAATATAATGTTATAATACTACAATTAGTAACTTTTGTCAATAATTATATTAATGTTTGTGCTTTTCAAGAATATCAGCAGCAAGAGATTTTATCGTAAGTGGATCTCTTATTTTTATAAAATCAGCTTTCGAAGTTCCTGTTCCTGAAAAATGCAAGTTGCCATATCCTAAAATTCTGCCCATCATAGTTTGTCTAACTTCTAATGATTCTACTTTAGAAACTTGCAATTCATCAGAAATTCGTTTGATTATTCCTCTTTTTTGAATAACTCTCTTATTGGTGCAAGCAAGTTCAATTGATTTGTTGCGTAAAACGTCAATAAAAGCATAACCCAGTGTAATTAATAAAGCCCCCAACAATATAGGTTCGGTTACATAAAGGTTTATTTTACCCTCTGGCACCATTGCAAGTATTATAAGAAGGAATAAAGCCACAAAGGAACTAAGTATTGCTCTTATATAATTGCACCAATGAAGTTTAGGAATTATTAAAATTTCTTCGTTTGTTGACAGAGTACCTGCGATATATCCCATAGTTTAATCCTTTTTATTTTATCCGTTTTGGTGGTTGATGTTTTGTATTAGTTTATAAAATGCAACAGCATTCAAAGGGCCGCCAATTGATTTTATCATTTTTGCCCCAGCTGCTTGTTCTATTTTTTTAAGTAGTTTTTTATCAGTGCTTTGATATTTTAATAATTTATCTACTATTTCACATTCTTTTTTATGTAATTCTTCATCGCTTATGTAATATGTATTACGATGATATGCAGCAAGGAATATTAAGTAAAATTTAGGATGATATTCAGAAATTTCAGAGTTAATAGACAGTTCTTCTTTTTTATATTGAGATGTATCATCAAGATAAGTTCCAACGCCATTTGGATTTTTTTCCAACACTTTATCAACTAATGAAAAAAATTCTATTTCTTCTTTACGTCCTTTTTTTAAGTATGCTTCCAGTTCAGTATGAGAGGTAGTAAACATTTCTTTATCTTTTAAAAGAATTTCATTTTTTGAAACGCCACTAAGGATTTGATATTCATCGTTATATAATTCGCAATAAATTTTCATGCACGATGGTTGGTTTAGTTCTGACATAAAACCCCTCCTTTTAAAAGCTTTATTCATTCTATAATTTCACTGATTATTGTCAATAAAAAAGAGCAACATATTAAATACATTGCCCTTTATTTGTTTATAAAAACTTATTATATATTTTTATTTTCTTTTAGCGCCTCTGAAACCTTTAGAAGAAGAGAAACCTCTTTTTTTGTTGTCAGAAGAAGAATTTCTTTTCCTGCTATCTGAAGAGAAAGATTTTCTTTCACCATCGGTTGAGAAATCTTTTTTAGTTCTTGAAAAACTAGGCTTACCACTTGCGCTTTTCTTTCTTTTTGAAAAGTTGTCGTTACCTTTTCTATCGAAAAAAGTATCTATTTCTGTATCGTTTTGAGATTTCCTAGCATCTTTAAAGAAGTTTTTAGCTTTTCTATTTTTGCTATTGAAAGATTTTTTAGCCCCACGTTTTTCTTTGAAAGTGTCGTTGAATGCTTTTGTGAATTCATCACTTAATTTTTCATTAGGGTTTAATAGTTTATGGATATCTTTCCATCTTCTGCCATCTTGTGGAGTAAGTAGGTTAATAGCAATACCACTTTCCCCAGCCCTAGCCGTTCTGCCGATTCTATGGATATAATCTTCTGGGCATTGTGGTAGGTCATAGTTCACAACATTTTCAATATGTGGAATATCAATACCACGAGCCGCAATATCCGTAGCAACTAAGATTTTGAATTTTTGGTTTCTGAAGCTGTTTATGATAGCTTGACGTTTTGATTGTCTTAAATCACCGTGAATAGCATCAGCCGACATATTATCTTTTGATAATTTAACTGCTAATCTATCAGCACTTACTTTTGTTTTAACGAAAATAATAGTAGAGCCAGTTTTATCAGAAATTTGGCTGATAAGGTTCGGATATTTTTCGCTTTCAGACGTTTTAACCAACTCTTGACGGATATTTTTAGCAACGGCATTGGTGTCGCCGATACTGATACGTACTGGGTTGTTCAAGTATTTTTCTGCCATTCCAATAATGTTTTTAGGCAAAGTTGCAGAAAACATTAAAGTTTGTCTTTCTTTCGCAATGTGGTTAACAATGGTTTCTATTTGAACCCCGAACCCCATATCTAACATTCTATCTGTTTCATCAAGAACTAAAAAATCTGTGTTTTTAAGTTTAAGGTTTCCTCTTTTAATATGGTCGTTCATACGTCCAGGTGTTCCAATGACAAGTCTTGG
Source organism: uncultured Lactobacillales bacterium (assembly GCA_964369365.1). GTDB lineage: Bacteria > Pseudomonadota > Alphaproteobacteria > CAYJES01 > CAYJES01 > CAYJES01. Next base: position 36,090 of record CAYJES010000016.1, read on the forward strand.
TTTTTTGTTTAAAGAGTTAATTTGTTTAAGCATAGAATCGCCACCAATAAGTTGGGCAATTTTTATACTGCTATCACCATTCATAAATTCTCTTGCAGCATCTACAACTTGCATAGAAAGTTCACGAGTAGGAAGTATAACCAGTGCAGAACTTTTTTCATTTTTAAATAAATGGCAAAGTATAGGTATCATAAAAGAAGCTGTTTTCCCAGTTCCAGTTTGGGCAGATCCCAAGACATCATTGCCAGCAAGGGCAACAGGAATAGCCTGTTCTTGAATAGGTGTAGGGGCTGAAAAGCCCATTTTTTCAATAGATTTTAATATATTACTAGGTAATCCTAGTTCTTTAAAAGTAGTCATAATAAATACGTCCTTAAAATACTTTATAAAACATTTATAAAGTTGGTTAAAAAAATTCCAAATTTCTAAAAAGCAAAAATAAAAGACGAATTTAAACAGTATTAAATTTAATCGTCGTATGCTCTAACATATAGAAAATCAGCAAAATAGTTCCTAGAACAAGTTTCATAAATTTAAACTTGCCAACTCTGCTGATAAGATTTTTAAGACATGATATTAAGTCAACTACAAAGAAGAGCTATAAGAAATATTCGACCACTATACACATTTTTTTACAAAAAGCAAGTAAAAAATAAAATATTATTAATATGATAGTATTTTCACTTTCGTAAAATGCTGTTTAATCTTTTTCGCAACAATGATTAATAGAAGATAATTTACTAGATTTCATCAACTCTGAAGACTTTATTTTGTTATAAGCATATTGGTAAGATTTGTTTGTTAGGTTGTTTAAATACGACAAAGCATTTTGAATTTCGATAGGAGAATTTGTAGTGTTTTCTAGGCAACTCACGTTTACTGATTTTGCTTTGTCAAAGTATTCAAATTTTCTTTTGCTGTTGCTATTAGGAATTGTGAACTCTGAAAAATCTACTATATTTGAAATTTGGTCAGACATTTTAATTAATTTAGCAAAGTCTGATATAGTTTTTACATGTTCACATTGCCATCTCTTTTTTAATTCCATTTTTTCTTCTTTTGACATTTTATCATTTCCGAACCCATTTTCAGGATTTGATAATTCGCTGACTATAAAAGCAATTTTTTTAGACTTTTCATTTCCCAGCATAGGGATTAAATCATAACATAGGGTTTCTTTATTTAATTCGGTATCTTCGATAACGTCGTGTAATAAACTTGCGCTAAATAGCACAACATTATCATCATTGATAGAGGATATATCAGCCCCAACAGAGTTAAGGGTGATTTCCAAAACCCTGAAAAGATGAGCGTGATAAGGTTTTGCATCTCCATTTTCATCGATTCCTTTTCTGGTTTGGCCTTTGTGTTTTAATTTGGCATATTCCCAAATATTTGAAATTTTTGATTGTTTGATTTCTTGTTCTGATAATTCAGTATAATTTTCGGCTGAGTTTGCAAGTGATTTAAAGAATGTAGACATATTAAAATCCTTTCATAAAAATAAATTATAGCATTGATAGATAATTTTATATAGAAAAAAAGCTATAGAAAATATTATGTAAATATTGACTTTTAAAAGATTAAGTATTAAATAGTATATATATAGTATAGTTATGATATAGGGGGTTGTTATGCCAGATCCAAGAACAAATAAAGTCAGTTGCAAAACTTTCAGAAATGAAATGGAAGTGGGGATAGAGGTTATTTCCGGTAAGTGGAAATCTACGATTCTGATGACTTTATATGTTGAAAAAAAGATAAGGTTCAACCAATTTTTACGCATACTTCCCGATATTACCCAAAAAATGTTAACCCAACAATTAAAAGTTTTAGAAAAAAATAAACTGGTTCATAGAGAGGTTTTTGATACAGTTCCTCCTGTTGTTGAATATTCTTTGACTGCTGTTGGTAAAAAAACAATCCCGATATTAGAAGATCTTAATAAACTGGGAAAAAAAGTTATAAAAGAGTTCAATTCTGAAAAATAAAACATAATGATTTCAATGTATTGCCCCTTACTAAAAGGTGCGTACATACCATAAAGTGCCTTCTTGTGTGTTTTATTTTTTTCATATATATTTCGATTCGGTATTAACATTTAATAAGGAGAAAATACAATGAAAAGATTTACTATACCACGTGATGTTTATTTTGGTGAAAACGCATTAGACCAACTAAAAAATTTAGAAGGTAAAAAAGCTTTTATCGTAGTTGGATCAGAAAGAACTAAAAAAGATGGTACAACTGATAAAATCCAAGCTAATTTAAAAGAAGCGGGAATTGAAAGCACAATTTTCTGTGGCATCGAAGCAGATCCAAGCGTTGAAACAGTAATGCGTGGTGCAGAAGAAATGCGTCAATATGAACCAGATATTATCGTTGCTGTTGGTGGTGGTTCTCCTATTGATGCGGCAAAAGCAATGTGGATTTTCTATGAAAACCCTAACCACACTTTTGAAGAAGCTGCGAAACCTTTTACTCTTCCTACATTAAGAAAGAAAGCTATTTTTGTTGCTGTAACTACTACTAGTGGTACAGGTACAGAAGTAACAGCATTCTCAATCATCAGTGATGAAAAAACAGACATTAAATATCCAATCGCAGATTTTAACATCACTCCTGATGTTGCTATTGTTGATACTAATCTTGTTAAATCAATGAGCCCAGAGTTGGTTGCTAATACAGGTATGGATGCAATCACGCACTCATTAGAAGCTTATGTTTCTGTTGTTGCTAATCCAATAACTGATGCACTTGCATTAAAATCGATTCAAATGATTGTTGATGATGTTGTTAAGTCTTATAAAGGTGAAACAGAAGCAAGAGACAATATGCACCTTGCACAATGTATGGCTGGTATGTCATTCTCTAATGCTATTTTGGGTATTGTTCACTCTATGGCTCATAAAACAGGCAGAATGTTCGGTATTCCTCATGGTTGTGCGAACGCTATTTATTTGCCATTTGCTATTCAATACAATGCAAAAGATGAAAGAGCAGCTAAAAAATATGCAGAAATCGCTAAATTCTTGGATCTTCCAGGTTCAACAACTGCTGAATTGGTTGCTTCTTTGGTAAAAGTTATTGTTGATTTGAAAACTGCTATGAATATGCCTC
>CAYJES010000017.1:0-34445 GCA_964369365.1 uncultured Lactobacillales bacterium
CCACCATTTTTTTTGCATTTTTTGTTGTTTTCCTTCTTTATTTTTTAAAAAATATAGTATAAATATGTAATATATTAAATAAACAAAAAAGGAAATAATATTATGAAAATGCAAGCAAACCAAATTCGCCCAGGTTGGGTTATTGATCATAACGGCAAACAATGGTCTGTAATTAAAATCAACATTATCACTCCTGGTAAAGGCGGTGCTTTTATCCAAGTAGATATGCGCGATGTTGCAACCGGCACAAAAAGTAACGAACGTTGGCGTACAGCTGATATGGTTGAAAAACTTATGGTAGAAGAAAAAGATTGCTCGTACCTATATAACGAAGGCGACATGCTAATTTTCATGGATAAGGAAAGTTTCGAACAAATCAGCCTACCTTCTGATGTTCTTGGTGACAGGGTTGCTTTTTTAACAGATAACATGGACGTTACCATCGATTTAATCGAAGAAAAGCCAGTAGGCGTCACTCTTCCTACTTCTGTTGTTCTTGAAATTACTGAAGCTGAACCTTCAATAAAAGGTCAAACAGTAACTACATCATATAAACCAGCAATGCTTTCAAATGGCATGAAAATCCAAGTACCTCCATTTGTTGATGTTGGCGATAAAGTAGTGGTCGCAACAGAAGATTGCACCTATATGGAAAGGGCGAAATAATTATGTCACGTGAAAATCTTGCAAACGCTGAAAAGCTTGAAAAAAAATTACAATCAATGCACGAAAGTGCAGAAAGATTGACTGTTGGAAGCTTAAGCGCGAACCTTAATGTTCTTATTTCAAGAGTTCGTAAAGTTTCATCATCTTTAATCCGTGATTATAACGAACTTGAAAACTTGCAAACTACAACTAAATCTCATGATAAATTCATAAAATCAGCTAGGGACAATTGCGAAAAAAAATTGCAAATGGAACTTAGTAAAGCTCGCCCTGGATACGGCTTTTTATTCAAAGGTAAACCAGAAATAGTTGGCGAAGACACTTCTCATAGATTCATTTGCGATGTTTTAAATGGTGATGATAATTTCGCTAGAACCATACCTTTTTTCTGCATTTCAGTTGCAATTGAAGAAAATAAAGAAATCATCAATTCTGTTATTTATAACCCTATCACTGATGAATTGTTTTATGGTGAAAAAGGAAATGGCTCATTCATGATATGCGGCAGAGGTAATAGAAAATTACGAGTATCTGGTAAAAATGATTTAAAAACATTATTATTAAGCAATATAAAAGATGATCTTCACGATGGCGACATCAGAAGATTGGGCTCGCCTGCATTAACACTTGCTTATGTTGCTGCTGGTAAACTTGACGGCACATGGGAAACTTCTGTTACTCCTTGCGATATCGCTGCTGGGGTTTTACTAGTGAAAGAAGCTGCTGGTGTTGTGAAATCTATCGGTTCATCTTCAAAAAAAGACAAAGACATTGTTTATAGCGAAAAAGTTTTTGCAGGTAATGAAGCAGTCGCTGGTTTTTTTAATAAAATAGTATAAAAAGGATTTAGTATGAAAATTATAGTTGCGTTGGTCACAAGCTTTTTATTTATAAATAAAGCAAGCGCCCAAGAAGTTATGGTTAATATGGATGCAATAGATTATGTTGATGAAACACCAATGTCTCAACCTATTATTTTAAGACCGCCTTCAAGCTCTAATGATATAATAAAGCTTAGACCACCAACTGTAAAAAAACTTTCAACTAAACCTAAAAAAATTACTCATCAAAAAGATGTTGTGGCAAAACCTGCTCCTGTTGTAAAAGTTGAACAAACAGAAATGCCTCCTGCCACAAAACCAGAACAAGTAAAACTAGAAACAAAGCCAAAAGAAATTAAAAAAATCACTGAAATCAAAGATGTTAAAACAAAAAAAGAAACAGTAGCAACTGCTCCTAAACCATCACCTTCACCAGCACCTATTGCTCCTGCTAAAAAAGAAGTAATAGCAACTAAAAGTACCGTTGTAACAGAAAAGTCAGATGAAATAAAAGCTGTAAAAGAAGACGCAACAACATTAGATTCAGCAACAACAGAAATAAAAACATCAGAAACAATTAAAAGCAAACCTTTCGGATTATTAGTAGATGAAAACATAGATATAACTACTGATTCAAAATCACCAATCAGCATGGCTATCATGAATAAAAGTGGTGAAAGCGGCGTTCTTTTTGATGCCCTTACAAAAAAAGAAACTTCATCAACTCAATTTTCAAGATCTTCTGATGTAATTGACATAAAAAAAGAACCTGTAAAAATCGAAAAAGAAACCTCAAAAACAAAAGAAAAAAAAGAAGTAGAAGAAACAAAACCTGATGCTATAAAAGAAAAAATTGAACCAACACCAGAAATCAAACCTGAAGAAACTAAATTAGATAAAACTCAAAAAACAGCTGACGAAAATTCTGATATAGAACTTCTTAAACAACAAGCTGCCGATAAAGAAGCTGAACTAAAAGCAAAACAAGAAAAACAACTTTTAATCAACCAGCTTCCAAGTGGTACTGTTGTTGCTACTTTGAAATTTGCTCGTAACGTTACAACTATGGATAATGTAATGCTAAATAATATAAGTTCAGCAATCGAACCATATAAAGATGATGCAACAAAATCATTTAGAATAGTCGGATACGCTTCATCACAGGGCGAAGATTTCAGAGCAAGACGCTTTTCATTAACTCGCGCAGTTAACGCTAGACTTACCTTACTTGATATGGATATTCACAGCTCTAGAATTGAAATCCAAGCGCTAGGCGATAAGTCCCAAGATGACATCAGGGATAAAGTTGAAATCATCATAATTGACAAAAAATAACTTAACCATTTGAATTTATAGCATTATTGCATAACTGTAAAATGTTGTTATTTTGTTGACAAATACAATAAATTGTTGTATTTTATCTTTATGAAAATAAACAGATATATAAATTTTTTGCACAATTCTATTCATAATGACTTTATTAATTCTATTGAAAAATGGGGATTTATAATATCTATTAGGTTGAACATTTCTATTAATAAGTCATATTTTTATGCGATAGAAGAAATAAAATCTCTTGATGATAATGATTTTTTTAATGAATTATCATTGCATAACTATAAGGCATTAAACCAATTTGCTGAACAAAGTCCGCGCAAATTAAGATATCTTTTAGAAGACATATTTATACATGTTGCTGATAATTTATATGATTATGGATTTAATCGATTATATAATTTATATAAACTTGATAATATAAAAGCTACCGATTAACAAGATAAAAAATACGATACTAAGCCAACCTAGATTTTTTTCGATGTAGTTTTTCATAGGCGCCCCCCATTTATATAATAACCAAGCAACTAGATAAAATCTAATTCCTCTTGCAACAATCGATGCAACGCCAAAGGTTATTAAATCAAGGTTTGTCACCCCGCTTGCTATTGTGATAACTTTATATGGAAACGGTGTAATCCCCGCCATTAAAACAATCCAAGCGCCAAAATCATTATATTGATGTTTAAAACTATTGAATTGTTCTTGATAGTTGTAAAAATTAATAATAGGTTCCGCCACCATATCATAAAGTCCGAAGCCTATGAAATAACCAAAAAAGCCACCAAGAACACTAGCAACAGTGCAAACCCCAGCCATTAAAAAGGCTTTATCACGATTTGCCAATACTAAAGGAATAAGAAATATATCAGGAGGAATTGGAAAAAATGAACTTTCTACAAATGATACTATGGCAAGCATCCATAATGCGCCTTTCTTTGTCGACATATCAATCGCAAGGTCATAGCACCATTTCATCATTTTATTCCAAGTTTTCATGTTTTTTTTTATTTCGTTTTATCTTTTTTAGCAATTTTCAAAAGTTCATTTTCTTTTGCGATAAGGGTAATTCCAGATTTAAGAGCATTATAATAATCTCCACCAGAAATAAAAGCATTAATTTTATCAATTACCAATGCCATACTAGGTGCAGCAGTTAAAATTTCTCTTATTTGTTTAAAGTATTTTTTATGAAATATTTTTGCATCTTTTGCTAGATACATTTCTTGAATTGTAAAGTATACACCTTTGCAAGGAGTATCGACTTCTTTTTGTGTTATAACATATTTTTCCCTCAGAATTGGGACGTCGCCTGAAATAAAAAACCTTATTCTATCGCTGTCATTAACGATTAAAGCATTACCAAGAATAAGTTTTTCATTAGGTTTAAGTTCTATTTTAAGTACCATAATAAAATCCTTTTAAAAAACAAAGAGTAAAAAAATACCGCCGCGTTAATTGTATCACGGCGGTATAATAAAGCCAATCTACACCTAACCAAACAAACTTAGAACAGATTGTTGCGCTTGTGAAGATAATGACAACGCATTAGTACCAAGTTGTTGTCTAGTTTGAAGCGCAAGCATATTAGCAGCCTCTTCATTCATATCCGCAAGCACAAGTTTATCAGAACCTTCCACCAAAATGTTTGTTACATTTGTGGTAAATTCTTCTCTTGTTTCAAGGGTTGAAAGGTTATAACCAAATTCAGATTGTTGATTTTGGATAAGAGTAGAAGCGTAATCAACCTGAGCCAATGCTTTTTCAATGTCCTCTTCTGTTTCCCATTCATTTTCTGATTCTTTAAGACCAAGACCATCAAGATCAAAAGTAACACCTTCAATCGATAAACTTGTAGTTCTATATTCATTAAAGTATACTGTTAAATCATCACCGTTAAGAAGGTTAATGCCTTGATAGCCTGTATCTTCTTTTACTTGGTCGATTTGTTCAAGAACGCGGTTAAAATCTTCTGCAAGTGCAGCTCTTGCCTCAGTACCGTTAAGTCCAGTTCCTTGAACCCCAAGGGCAGAAGCAGCATTACCTTGTTCATCTGAATCATAGTTAAACAAATCAGAAATCACTAGGTTTGAACCATCATCACTATAGATTTTTAATTTAAAATCATTGGTTAGTTCCGCTGTGATACCATCAAGTTGATTAATTTTGTTCAACATTTCATAAGTATTAGCAACACCAACAGGAGGTCTGTTCATTACGATTGTGCCTGCATTACCTTCTGTTGCATAACTTACCGCTTGGGTTGGATCTGTTGCAATTACTTTTAATTGACCGCCAACAAGACTAGCAGTTAGTGTATCACCAAACGCTGAATTGATATCATTAATAAGTTCACCCATAGTTGTGGTTGCTGTAATTTCGAATGTACGAATATTAAACGCATCATCTGCACCATCGGCAACAACACCACCAGGAGCACCAGGAGCAGTTCCACCTAGACCAATTTGAAATTCACCAACAGGAATACCAGCACCAGTAACCAAAGTAGAATTTGTTAATGTAGCAATAGTAGACGTCATTTCATATTCTTTAGAATAACCAGCAAAATCAACTACATACCCAGGGTTAAGTCCCAAAGCATCTTGTGCAAAAGTAGTAGGAACAGGATTAGCAGCGTCGCCATCATTTCCTTCAATTATTGTAATTGTTTTTTCGCGATCAGTAGAGGTAATAGAAAACTTACCATCAACAAGTTCAGCAATAACTTTTGGTTCACCTTGATCATCATAACCAAAACCTTCTGTGATTTGGTTTAATAAATCTTCAACCGTTACATCGGCACCATCGCCAGCTGGAACTTCTACATCTACTTCTTGATACGTGCCATCATCATCAGTCAAACGTACTGTGAAAAACGCATCATAACCACCAGCACCAGCAGGATCAGCAAATCCAATACTTTCAGCAGTTTGGTTAAGGGTAAGTGAAGCTTCACCAACGATTTGGTGTGCATCACCAGGACGGATTGCTATTTCATCAGTCGCTAAAATACCACCTACTGTGCCTAAATCTGTGTTTAGGTCAAGAGATACGTTACCTGTAATATAACTTGATGTATTATTTGTATCTAGTGCTTGGTTAACCAATGATTTTGCTTGTTCATTTAATGAATCCAAAGTTTCCAAGCCATTATCAGCAGCTTTAATCATTTGAATACCTTGTCCAACAGAGTTAAGAACCATTTCAAGTTCGCCAGCCCTAGTGTTAAGTGATTGTGATGTAAAATACGACGCAGGATTGTCAAGGGCGCTGTTTACTTTTTTACCAGTAGACAACCTTTCTTGTGTCATATCAAAAAGTTTTTGTGTATTTTGCAAGCTAAGTAAATTATTTCTCATACTCGCGGTAAGTGATATATCATTTGCCATTTCTATTTTCTCCAAATTATAAACTTCTATTTTATTTCCTTGCCAATGATTTATATGAATCAAAAACAAGCGGTCGCGTCATTTTTCTAAAATTCTGCTTCTGGAAATAATAAAAGCAAATTTTGTGCCAGAATCAATTTTCATTAACTAGATATAGTATGCCAGCTTATTAATAAACTGTGGATAAACCTGTGGATAAACCTGTGGGTAAACCTCTTTATAACTGATGTATAATTTCTGTATAACTATGTGCAAAAAAAGTTGATAATATATGTATATCAAGTAGATAGATATTTAATAACTATTACAAAGCCCATATTTTAAGCACAAAAAAAAGACCCCTTATTTTTAAGAGGTCTTCTGTGGATTAAAATCAATATATATGATTAAATTTCACTTACCGTGTCATCTAATCTAGATTTTGGTAGGTTATTATTGTAATCTTTTTCCATATCACGATATCCAATTGGAACAATAACACAACTTTTAAGGCCTTTTTTGCCTAGCTCCAATTCATTATCAAGCAATTCATTGTTAAATCCTTCCATCGTTGTGCCTTGAATCCCCAAAGCCTCTATACCGATTAAGAACATTCCAAGATTGATATAAACCTGTTTTTGAAGCCATACTTTAAAATCACCTTTTTCTCTATGCACATTTGAAAACATTTTTCTGCCCGCAGCCATAGCCTTCTTATTATCTTCATTACCCATAAATCTACCATCTTGCTCTTCTTTTGCTAAGACTTTTTCATAATAAGCTTCGTCAATATCATCTTTTGCACACATCACAACAACATGAGACGAATTTTCAACCGCAGGCTTATTAAATGGAAAATCAACCTCTACTGATTTAATGGCTTTAGCCTTAGCTTCACCAGAAGACATAACAAAGAAATGCCAACCTTGTAAATTTGTACTAGACGGACCAAGGCGCAACAGTTCTTTTATTTTTTCAATATCTGTAGCTGATATTTTTTTATTAACATCGTATGCTTTTGCAGTTTTTCTTTGTTTTGCAATTTCAATTATATCCATTTACTTTCTCCTTTATTAATGAATTTATTGTATTGTATTTCATATTACCTGTTAAGTAAATAAATAGTTATATAGATTTTTTTGCTATACATTATATAATATATAAATAATTTATAGGAGCCTCAAAATGAAGTATTTATTTTTAATTATGATTTTTATTATTACAAATTCAGCTCAAGCAAGTGTTATATGCAGAACCGACAGCTTTGGCAACGAAAATTGTTCGGGTTATGATAACGATGGGAAAAGGGTAAACACCACCACAAGAACAGATAGTTTTGGCAACAAAAAAACTTCTGGATATATTGGCGACAACCGCGTTAACACTACCACCCGAACCGACAGCTTTGGCAACAAAAAAACTTCTGGCAAAATTGGGAGCGACCAAGTAAACACCACCACCAGAACCGACAGCTTTGGTAATAAAAACACATCTGGTAGAATAGGAAACAAACAATTAAACACCAACACCAGAACCGACAGTTTTGGTAACAAAAACACCAGCGGTTATATTGGTAACGAACGACTAAACATCAACAATCGCACCGATTCTTTTGGTAATAAATATTATGACTAGTTAAATTTTTAACACTTCACAGTTTTTAATTTTATAACTTTGATAATCGTTATTTTCAGGCTCTCCCTTAAAATAACACTGGGTATATATCCCGACCCCACCATGAGAAACAACTAGCACATCTTTATTTTTGTAATTAGTTTCTATATCACTCCAAAAACTATAAATTCTTTCTCTAAAATCAGATAAAGGTTCTATATTAAATCTAGTTTCATTAGGATCTGCAAAATCAACAAATATAGTGTTTTTAATTACACCTTCCATTTGTCCATTATGACGTTCCATTATTCTATCATCTGTTATTATTTCTTTATCAGTGATAATTTCAGCAGTCCTATGTGCTCTTTTTAATGGGCTAGCAATCACGACATCAAAATTATATGATTTTAGTTTTTCTTTTAATTCTAATGCTTGATTAATACCAGTTTGATTAAGCTCTATATCGGTTTGTCCTTGATATTTACCTTCTAAATTCCAATCGGTCTGCCCGTGCCTAACAAAATAAATCATGATACACTTTCCTTTAAATTACATTATCTTTACCGATATTGCGTTTTAATAATGTTATGCCCATTTGATGATATTCTTCATTTTCTGAACCACAGTATTTAGATAGTACAACAGGTTTAATCCCAAACTCCACCAAATCCATAGCAGTTTTATAAACACATGCATCTGTATCAAATCCGCAAAGATGAACCTCATCAAATTCTGATAATTCTTTTATGAAAGATGAATAAATATTTTTATCGAAAATAACAGCTTTTTTATCAGGATTAAAGGCAAGAGTTTCATCGTCATAACCATCCCAATTAAGTATATCTAAAAGAGGTGAATTTTCATTAACGAACCTGCTGATGAATATATTTTCATATTGTTTTTGCAAGTTTTCAATATTTTTCACAACATCAAGATTATTATTAACTGATGATTTTTGCACATCGATAATCAACAAAGCTTTTTGCATTACACATTAAACAAGAAATGCATAACGTCGCCGTCTTTTACGATGTATGACTTACCTTCTGAACGGAGCTTTCCTGCTTCTTTAGCGCCTGCTTCGCCGTTATATTTAATATAGTCGTCAAATGCAATAGTCTCAGCACGAATAAAACCTTTTTCAAAATCAGTATGAATAACCCCAGCCGCTTGTGGAGCTGAGTATCCTTTTATAATTTGCCATGCCCTAGTTTCTTTTGGACCACATGTGAAATAAGTTTGCAAATCAAGTAAAGCGTAACCCGTACGAATAATACGATTTAATCCAGTTTCTTCCAATCCTAGTGTTTCCAAGAATTCTTTTTGTTCTTCTGCGCTTTCTAATGTTGCTACTTCAGCCTCAATACTAGCAGAGATAAGGACAAAACCTTTATTTTCTTTTTGTGCTTTTTCTTTTACTTTATCAGAATGAGCATTGCCAGTTGTTGCATTTTCTTCTTCTACATTACAAACATAAAGCACAGGTTTAGCAGTCAACAAATAAAGCTGTTTAAATATTTTTTGCGACGTTTCATCAAGCCCATTTACGTCAACTGAATATGCAGGCTTACCAGCATTAAGAGCTTCTATTACCAATTTCATAACTGCTACTTGTGCAACTGCATCTTTATCGCCTGATTTTGCTTTTTTTTCTACGGCAACGATACGTTTTTCCATGCTTTCTAAATCAGCAATCATAAGTTCTGTTTCAACAATTTCAGCATCACGCACAGGATCGATACTTCCTTCAACATGTGTAATATCGCCGTTTTCGAAACAACGAAGCACATGAACAATAGCATCAACTTCACGAATATTTGCAAGGAATTGATTACCCAAACCTTCGCCTTTTGATGCGCCTTTTACAAGACCTGCAATATCAACAAATTCCAATTGAGTAGGAATAATTTTTTCAGATTTAGCAATAGCGGCAAGTTGATTAATTCTGTTATCAGGCACCGCAACTCTGCCCACATTTGGCTCAATCGTACAAAACGGATAATTAGCCGCTTGCGCACTTTGCGTTGCTGTTAATGCATTAAATAACGTAGATTTACCAACATTAGGCAATCCAACAATCCCACAATTAAATCCCATTTTTAATTTCCTCTCCTATCTTTGATGCGAATTTGTCGTTACCTTGCGCTATCAAAGTTGAAATATTGTCTTCTATTATTTTTAAAATTTTATCTTTTATATCTTCATCTTGGCCTGAAAAATCACCCAAAACAAAGTTTACAACGGTTGAATTGGCAGGCCTGCCCACCCCTATTCTTATCCTTGAATAATTATTTCCAACCATTCCATCAATACTTTTTATGCCATTATGTCCGGCACTGCCTCCGCCTTTTTTAACTTTTACTTTACCAAGAGCAATATCCATATCATCATGAAAAACAAAAATATTATCAGGATGAATTTTATAAAAACTCATAGCCGCAAGCACAGATTTTCCAGACAAATTCATATATGTTTCAGGTTTAAGGATAAGGATTTTTTCACCATCAATAATCCCATCACAAACTTTTCCGTTGAATTTAGATTTTTCCCCCGAAAAATTATAGCGGTGAGCAAGACTGTCCACCGCCATAAAACCTATGTTATGCCTGCTTTTTGCATATTCTGACCCAGGGTTACCAAGACCAACAAAAAGCAACATATTTTTTTATTCTTTATCAGATTTAGCTTCTGCTTTTGCGTCTGCATCAGTAGGAACATCAGCAGGAGAAACTATTTCTTCTTCTTTGATTTCAACAACTGGGTTGATAGAAGCAATTGTGAATCCTTCTTCATCAGTGTTTGCAAATTCAACACCAGCAGGAAGTTTAACATCACCACTGTACACAGCTTCGTTAAGTTCTTTACCTTCTAAATCAACGATGATAGAAGAAGGCATGTTGTCTGCGCTACAAACAACTTCTAAATCACGAGAAACAACGTTTAACACGCCGCCCATTTTAAGACCAGGACATTTATCTTCATTGATAAATTCAACAGGAACTTCGATAGTCATCTTAGCACCTTTAGAAATACGTAAGAAATCTACGTGTAAAGGTCTGTCAGAAACAGGGTGCAATTGCACGTCTTGACAAATAGTTTTGATTTTTTCTTTACCTGTGTTGATTTCGAATTGAGTAGTCCAAAAACCTTTTTTCTTAGTCAAAAGCATAATTGTATTTTCTTCGATATTAAATAGTACAGGAGCTTTTTTATCGCCATACACAACACCAGGGATAAGACCTTGTCTTCTAGCTGCGCGGGCGGTCCCCTTACCCGTCCCCTCACGTTCGGTAACGTTAAGAGTAATAACATTTGGTTTAGTCATTTTATTAACCTTTCTATAAATTTATGTAAATCACATTAACCTTGGCCTCCAGGGGTGCCAAGCGAAAATGTTCCTTTAAAATACATATTTTTCACAAAATTGCAAGGACTTTTTTCAAAAAATATAGTATATTCAAAATAAAAATAAAGGAGCACATCAATGAAAAAAATAAAATACTGTATTTGGGACGTCGGGCAAACCATTTATGAATACAGCCTTGACCCTCTTCATGATTATTTAAAAACCATCACAACTGATAAAGATGAATTTAGCCAAAGAAAAGGCAGATTTAGCTATAACGAATATATGAAAGGCAACGTATCTTGGGATAATCTTTGCAAATCTTTAAGTGAATATTATTTTTCTGATAACTTAAATAAAGATATTGTAAAAGAAAAATTTTTTGAAGGCATCGGATCGTATTACCCGCAAAGCCAAAATACAATCAATTACTTAAATAATCTAGGTATTCAAAATGGAATTTTATCCAATGCACTACCAGTTCTTGCGCGCACTACTGATTGCGTAGACAATTTAAACAAAGCTTATTGCTTTACTTCATATGAAATGGGGCTTTTAAAACCAGATAAAGAAATATTCAAAGAACTTATAGGTCATTTAAATGCCGCGCCAGAAGAAATCATTTTCATCGACGACAAACCAAAAAATATAAAAGCAGCGCAAAGTATAGGTATAAATGGGATTGTTTACAACAAAGCAACTATTGAATTAAATGTGAAACAAATTATCACAAAATCAGGTAACATAAATCATTATTCACACGTTAATTCAAAAGAAAATTTTTAAAGCATCATTTTATATAAGGTTTTATAGAAATTATTTGCTGGTTGTCTGCGTTCTAATATTGGGTTTAAAACCATATCTGGAATGTCGATACTGCCTTTACCATTTTCATCAACAACGCCAAGCCCAATTTTCATTTCTGGGTGATTATCTCCATGAAAATCCGAACCACCTGAAGCAATCAATCGTAAATCTTCTGCTATTTTAAGATATTCAAGTTGGATTTCTTTTGATTGTTTGGCGTGAAAAACTTCGATTCCCATAAGTCCCATATCTTTTGCGGTTTTTATATATTCGTATAAATCATTTCCTTTAAGACCTGACAAAATCGGATGCGCCATAATTGAAACCGCCCCGGTATCACGAATAAATTCAATTGTTTCTTGCATTGGCGGATCTTTTTTAAGAACGTACGCAGGACACCCACGACCAAGCATAGTTTTATAAACTTGTTCAGGAGTTTGCGCATATCCTTTTTTAATAATAGCTTCACAAAGATGGGGTTTACCAACAAGCTCTCTTACTTTTCCTTCTTCATCTATTGAAACATCTTCCCAAGTTATATTTATCCCAGTTTTATTTAGCAATTCTATCCTTTGATGATTGGCATCATTGCGAATATCTAATAACTTTTTTTCACGCTCTAAATATGGCGCCAAATCTTTTATATCCATTGCGATTATTTCCACATCAACCCCAGGATAAGAGGCACCAAGTTCACTGCCTGCTATTCCCATCGTCGAAGACCCAGCAAGTTCAGCTTGAAACTCCTCTACCCCATTTACAACGTCATGGTCGGTCAAAGCAATGGCATACAGCCCCATGTCTTTTGCTTTTTTTGCAACTTCCGCTGGGGTATAAGTCCCATCAGAAGCGGTAGAATGAGTGTGTAAATCTATCATTTATATAACCTTTCTTATCTTGTATTTATAAGCATTTTTTCGTTTAAAATCATTTGTTTTATCGTTTTTAAATTTGGATGAGGAATTAACTTTTTCAAATCTTTGTAATAACTTTGCGAGGTAACTTTTCTCTCCCATATATTTTCCAGTATCATATTGGGAATATAAATATTTCCGTGTCCATTGTCGTTGGTCCTGCCAAATCCCAACTTTCCAACACCATGATAATCAGACCCTCCAGAAACCAATAAATTTAATTTTTCAGCAATATCAAGCATTATTTTCCTTGTTTTATCATCATGTGCAGGATGAAAAACCTCAATCCCCATAAGCCCGTAACTTTTAAGATTTTTGATATAATTAAACAATTCACGAGGATGAAGACCTATTAATACAGGATGAGCCAACACAGGCACAGCATCTGTCTCACGAATAAACCCTATCATTTCCATAAGTGGTCTTCGATGATAGCATTTTTTCATGTAAGCGTCTACATCTTTAATATCAATAGCTAAAATTTCAACATACAAACTTGAAATAGTTCCCCATTCAACCCCAGCAATAGGAATTACATTTGAGCCTGCCAGTTCTTTTTTTAATTCATTAAATCCATCAACCACTACATGATCTGTCAAAGCAATGGCATGGAGTCCGTTATCCTTTGCCATTTTTGCTATTTCTTTCGGAGTAAAATGACCATCTGACACGGTTGAATGAGTATGTAAATCAATCATTTTATGCCTTTCCTTGATTAGCAACAGCTTCTTGTTTTGCCTTTATTGCTTCTTCATCACCGATATAATATTTTTTTATAACTTTAAAATTATCATCAAATTCATATACCAAAGGAACCCCAGTCGGCAAATTAACTTCCATTATTTCATCATCGGTCAAGTTATCAAAATATTTAACCAAAGCACGCAAGCTGTTACCATGCGCAGCTATTAAAACTCTTTTACCCATTAACATATCTTTTTTAATTACATCTTCGAAATAAGGAATAACTCTGGCTATTGTATCTTTTAAACTTTCAGCAAGAGGCAATAATGATTTATCTTCATTCCTGTATGCTGGATCAAATTTAGGATTACGCTTGTCATCTTCCTCTAGCATTGGAGGAGGAACATCAAAAGAACGCCGCCATATTTTAACTTGATCTTCGCCGTATTTAATCGCAGTTTCAGCCTTGTTCAATCCCTGCAAAGCACCATAATGACGCTCATTCAAACACCAACACTTAATAACGGGCAACCATTCCCTGTCCATTTCACTAAGTACAATATTAAGAGTATCAATCGCTCTTTTTAAATATGATGTATAACAAATATCAAAATCAAAACCTTGTGTTTTTAATTCATTTCCACCTTCGTGGGCTTCTTTTATACCTGTTTCTGATAATTCAACATCATACCAACCTGTGAACAAGTTCAATCGGTTCCATTCACTTTCCCCGTGACGCAATAATACAAGTTTCATATAAATGTCCTTTCATTTATCACCCCGACATTAATATGAACATTATCATATAATTTAAAACTTGTCATTACTAATAAAAATCATATGATATATTATCAAATCAAACGAAAGCAAAATCATGAAAACATTTATTATTATATTAATTATCGTTGTTACAATTTATTTCATATATAAAAATAATAGATCAGCAACAATCCCAGAAATAGAACCTAAAAATATCCCAGAAAATGGAATAATTCTGGATATCAGAACGAAACAAGAACATGATAAAATGTCAATTGAAAGGCATCATCATTTTGTTGAATTATCAGAACTTGACCCTACCAAATATATAACTGACAACAACATCACTGATGAAAAAGTTTATATCCTTTGTCGTTCAGGAGGCAGGGCAAAAACCGCTGCTAAAATGTTTCAAAAAAATGGTTATGATAACGCTGTTGTAATAACAGGCGGGATCATAGAGTTTTTATCTATTAAATAAAAGAAAGCGCAAAATGATCTAAAAAACTTGCTCTCTAGTTTTCAGGAATTTCACATTTGGATTATCTTCGCTAGTACGATTTAAATGCCAATCATTACGCACCATAAACACAATTTGATTATCGTGATCGGTTGCCATGGTTGATTTATTTTCATCTACAAGTTTTCTGATATCTTTAGCATCGCCCACCACCCAGCGTGCAGTAATATAGCTAGTTTGTTCTAGGATAACAGGAACTTCATACTCTGTGCGAATTCTATCTGCCAATACATCAAATTGCAAAGGACCAACCGCACCAACAATCCATTCATTACCGATGTCTAATTTAAATACACTAGCCCCACCTTCTTCTGCTATTTGCACCAAAGCGCTGCTTAAATGTTTAGCTTTTAATGGATCTTTCGGGCGAATTTTTTGCAAGTATTCAGGGGCAAAGCTAGGCACTCCAGTAAATTGCATTTTTTCCCCACCACTTAATGTATCCCCTATTCTAAGGTTTCCGTGATTGGCAATACCAATAATATCACCAGGGAACGCATCGCTTGCCACTTCTCTATCTTGGGCGAAAAACATCATAGGATTGTGAATAGCCATTTGCTTGCCTTCACGAACGTGCAAAAGCTTCATACCTTTTTTAAAATGCCCTGAACAAAGGCGCATAAAGGCGATTCTATCTCTATGTTTAGGATCCATATTTGCTTGAATTTTGAAAACAAATCCAGAAACATTTTCTTCTGTTGGTTCAACTTCTCTATTTTTAGTAGGGGCAGGACGAGGTGTTGGCGCATACTCATTAATACCGTCCAACAATTCTTTGACCCCAAATGAATTAAGCGCACTGCCAAAAAATACAGGGGTAAGATGACCTTCTAAATAAGAATTTAAATCGAACGCAGGACAAAGTTCTTTTGCCATTTCTACATCTTCTTTTAATTTTTCAAGCTGAGTAGAAGAAAGATTTTGTGATAAAACTTCATCATCAATGCCTTTGCATACTATTGCATCTGATGATTTTTCAGTAACCGACTTACTAGCCAATAATAATTGATTTTTCATCAGATCATAACAACCTGCGAAATCTCTGCCCATACCAATCGGAATACTAGCAGGCACAGCAGTAATAGCCAAAGTTTGTTCTATTTCATCTAATATAGAAAAAGTATCTCTTGCTTCCCTGTCCATTTTATTGATAAAAGTTATAATTGGAATATCACGCAAGCGGCATACTTCGAATAATTTTCTAGTTTGTGTTTCAATTCCTTTTGCGGCGTCTATAACCATCACTGCGGAATCAACTGCACTTAATACCCTGTATGTATCTTCACTGAAATCTTCGTGCCCTGGGGTATCAAGCAGATTAAATATATTCCCCTCATATTCATAAGTCATCACCGATGAAACCACAGATATACCACGTTCACGTTCTACTTTCATCCAATCGGAACGAGCGCGTCTTTGTTCGCCCCTAGCCTTAACCGCACCGGCAAGATTAATCGCACCTCCGAATAACAAAAGTTTTTCAGTAAGTGTAGTTTTACCAGCATCAGGGTGGGCAATTATCGCAAACGTGCGACGTCTTTGCACTTCATCTTGCAATTTCATAATAAAGGTATCCTTTTAAATTTTATATTAATAAGATTTTCTTGTTATTTTTTTAACAGAAGAATTCTTATTTGTACTAGCGCTAAGCGGAATTAAAGGCATAGGCATTCCAGATTTATCCGCCTCTTCTACTTTTTTAGGAGTAGAGGTAGGAAGTGGTTTTCCACCCATTTTTAAAATACTTTCAATAGCTGATTTTTCAGCATCAAGTTCTGCTTGGGTGATAAGTTCCAGCCCTCTTAAAACTTCTAATTTACGCACTTCATCAGCACCTTCAATTAAATCTTTCGGAGGCATAGTTGGGTTCATACGTTCCAAAGAATAAAGTGGAAGCAATGCTTCTAATATAACATCACGTTCAGCAATATATTCATCAGCACTCATCGATTTAAGTTCGTATGCGTTTTTCATTGAATTAAACCTGTCGACAACCGCCTCTGTGCTAGGCACTGGAAGGATAACAGTAGACGCAGGAACTGGCTTAATCATTGGCAACAAACCACCAACATTTGCATCACGACGAGATATGAATTCTTCTTTTGTGATATATCCAGCCTCAGCCAAAGCTTTCAAAGTTAGAAATCTTGAAATTATATTACGTTCATTTGCATCGAATAAATCCATCCCTGTTTTTACGACCATTGAAACTTCTTCATTGTTTGGCTGCGCAGTATAAACAGGAACAGCAACAAGTGGTTGTGTAGCAGAATTAACAACTTCGCCTTTATCCATAGAGAACGGAGCTTGTTTAATATCAAGGACTTTTAATCTTGAATGTGCAGATTCGTACAAGCTATTAGGCATATTCAAACGATAATTTCCAAGAGTGGTAAGTCCGTCTTGTTTCGTATCAACAACAGCTTGATAATAAAAAGCAGCTTTCGTAGTTAGACCTTGGCTGTCGTTTATAATTGCCATAGTCATCAAAGCATAAACATCTTGTGGATTTTCTTGTAATGCCAATGTTGCATATTCTTGTGATTCTTCAATTGCTCCTTTTGTAAAAGCAACCAAAGCGCGGTTAGTATTTGAATCAAGCCCATACTTATTATCTTTTGCCATTTCGATTTGGGCATTTAATTGGTCTTGTTTATATTGATTAGAAAGATCATCTATACCTTGCGATACTGCGGTTGGCAAAGAACATCCAGCAAGAAACAAAGCCCCAAGAGAAACAAAATTACGCATAATTGTAAAATCCTTTTTTAAAAATTAAATTAATTATTTTCAAGGTTATACCAATTTATAAAAAATGGCAATAAAGAATTATAAAATAGAAAAAATCCGCTTTACGACTAAGCAAAACGGATTTTCTTCTGCATTTACAAAAAGTAAAATCTAGGTAATGAGGGAATTAATAAGATAAGTGAGCAATTGCGACAGGAGTGTACAAAAGGTACATGACCGAAGGGGTTTATCCACTATTTCTACATTAATTCCAACATAAAACTTTAAGATTTGGGAATTATAGTGTGAAAATAAAGGCAATCAAAATTTTAGTGTAGCTAACCTACATGACTTAGCAATATACCACATACACAAAAATTCATAGAATGAGGCAAATAATAAGAAATAAGGAAAACCCCAAGGGAGTGTATTTAACATACATGACCGAAGGGGTTTATCCACTATTTCTGCATTAGTTGTCCATTATATGGATTTTTAGAAGTTGTACTTAGCTTTCAACATACCAGTATGATTACTATAATCACTTCTAATTTGTCCTAGATAGTCTAGCGAAATTTCGATACCTGTATCGAATTCTGCTGTTAATCCCAGACCGAATTCTACACCGAATTCGTCTAATGCTTCACCTGATACGGTATAGCTTGAAGTATTTGCCAACACTACTGTTGAATTTGCTTCATCGCTTGTAAAGTCATAAGTAAAGCCGATATTCGCATTTGGTTTTAGAATTACACCATTTGAAAGTAGTTCATTACTAATCGAAGCACCTACAACACCGGTTAATACAGAAACATCATCGCTTGTTACTGTTTGACCAGCAGTATCGGTATAGCTGTCAACAGAAGTGCTCATATATCTAAGACCAGCCATAGGAGTTACTTTTGCAGATCTATCGATTTTGATATCGTATCCAACATTTGCATTAATTGCGAAAGTATCAGTATCGTAATCAGCATTAACACCTACACCTGATACATTTTTGCTTTCTTCGTATGAACCAATACCATATGAAAGTGAACCATTTACAAAGAATTCAGATGGTTTATATTCACCGTATACGGCAAAAGTATTGCTATCCACGTCTGTTGTACGACCAGATCCGTCAACATCAGACATAGTATAAGCATAAGTAATACCAGCAGTAAATTCATCAGAAGATTTCATTTCCGCACCGATAGCAAAACCGTATGTATCGCCATCAAATCCACTTGCTGCACTTGTATCATCAAGCGATGCAGAACTGTATAATCCTTGGACCCACAAAGCACCTTGATTACCCATATAATCCCCAGAAGGAGTATTTGTAATCGGACCACCAGATAATCTAGAGGCAATTGCTTTTGCTACCAATCCTATTACTTCCGTTGAAACAGATTGAATTTTCGCAGCAACTTCAGGAGCAAGAGCTCTAAGCGTTTCTAGATATTCTTTTTCCTTACCTACTGTTTGCGAAAGGATATTTAACTGATTAATCACTTTTGATTCAATTGAATCAGGATCACTTGAAGAAGAACCTGCATCCCATGCATCTGCAGCCCCAGCATCATTAGCATTACCACCAGCATCGGTTGCAATATCACCCGCACTTGCAGTATAAGTGATTTTATATGAACCTAGCTCTGATTCGCTTGCAGATACTTTGAAACGATTGTTCTTAGCAACCATGTTAGCATCAGCAAAATCTGATGTTAAGCCTGTGATTACTTTAAATTCTGCTGTCGATTCATCTCTTTGCAATGTGCTTTTGCTTGCGTCTATTATGAATGACAATTTACCACTACTAGCATCGATAGCGTTAGCTGTCAAAGTACCAACACTAGTAGGTGCAGCATCAGCAGAAAGCCCTGACGCTTCAACTTTTAAAGTACCATTGATAGTAAGGTTTTGCCCAGTTAAATCAGCAGTATTAGTTCCAATATTAAGCGAACCTGAATCAAGAACAGTCAAGCCCTTAGAAACTCTAGCACCATCTGCCCAAGTAACATCACCAGAAATATCTGTCACAGTCCCAGTATTAATAAAAGAAGACCAAGTACCACCAGTTAAATTAACTGTACCCGAACCACCAACATCACCGACTGTACCAACAGTAAATAATGTTGCATCAGTTCCAACAGTAACGCCAGCCAATGTTCCTGTGTTTGTGAAAACAGCATTGTCTGCAATTGTTAAAACAGAATCTATCGTACCAGCATTTGAAGATTCGTTATCAGCTGTTACCGCTGCACCTTTTAAAATCGCACCTTCAGCAACTGTAATCTTAGAAGTCAAATCATTTGCTAAATTTGTTGTACCACTTTTAACACTCAAAGAATTAGTAGAAAAAGTAGTGGAATTAATATTAACAATACCAGCAGTTTCAACAGAACCTGCACCACCAATTATATTACCACTAACATCAGTTTTTTGAAGTTTTAACAAACCAGTATTTTCAATTTCAGCAGCAACATCTAAAACATTTGCAATACTTAAAGTTTGATTTGCACCAACTTTTATAGCACTGCTACCGGCTGTAATACTATAAGCATCACCACCATCAATAGATAATGATGTTCCACCCATAGTATCGCCAGTAATACTTTCATTATCTTTTAGATTATAACTTCTTGCTCCAGATGCAGCATATGCTTCTTGCAAATTTTTAAAAGTAACAACACTAAATGTTAATTGACCATTAGCATATGTAGCGCTGTAATTATTCGTATCACCATCAGCAGCATAGATAGAAAGCCCTGAAGCATCAACTTTAATAGGAGATGTCGCACTAATTACACCGATAGTTTTAGGGGCTGAATCTTCTGCAAGACCTGAAAGTAAAGTAATTTCGTTAAGCATTATATTTCCTTCACCTTCAAAATTCAATGCTTGCAATACATCAGCAGAACCTTTTGCAAGATCAGCTTCGAAATTATATTTTAAATTTCCTTCCAAGTTAAGGTGTGACAAACTATTATTGCCGTCAATTTTCCCGTTAACATAAGTCATTAAAGCAGTATTGCCAGCCGCAGCAGTAACTACATTACCATCTGTAAATTTACTTGAACCATGCAATTTCAAAACCCCACCAGAAAGCTTAAGATGAGAGTTCAAAGTACCAACAAGGTTTAATTCACCACCAGTAATTTCAATTGTTGAAATATCACCATATGTAAAATCACCAGTAGATGCATTTTCGGTATAATTCGCAACTGTTCGTAATGTTGCCCCAGCATCTATATTGATAGTAGCAGTAGAAGTAATTGTGCCACCAATTATATTATTCGAACCAGCTTTTACATTTACAGTACCACTGTTAAGGGCAACTGTACCCCCTGGATATGTGATGGTACCAGCATCTTCACTGCTAATACCTTCTGCCCCAATACCAGAACCATTTGATAGGTTAATCGTTGCATCAGAAAAATTAAAACTTTCATAAGCCGTAGTCCAACCATCAT
Organism: uncultured Lactobacillales bacterium; assembly: GCA_964369365.1. GTDB lineage: Bacteria > Pseudomonadota > Alphaproteobacteria > CAYJES01 > CAYJES01 > CAYJES01. The sequence continues at coordinate 21,023 of CAYJES010000017.1, forward strand.
TTAAGGTTATTGCAGTATCAGCTCCAGAAATTGCTGTCGTTTTTCCAAGCATTCCACTACGGCCGCTAATATTAAAAGTACCACCATTAATGGTTAATACACCGCCATCAGTAGATATTTCACCATTATTGGTTAAGGTAAAGTCCCCACTATTAATACTAACATTTAAAGGAAGAGTTTCATCATAACTGCCAATAAAACTATCACCATCTACGGAAACAGTTGCATCCGAAATAGTAATATTTTCAGTTGCAGCGATGTATGTACCATTATTTAATGTAATATCTGTATTTACTCCTGAAATAGTAATATCTTTATCAGACCAAAGCCCAAACTGGTTATTTAGTAATGTTGTCTTAGCATCTATCGTAGCATTTATAATTGTTATATCACCGTTAGCTTCCATACTTGAGTTTGTTAAATTAACCGTAGCCCCTTCTAATAACATATTAGAGTTATTAGGAGCAGTATCCATATCATTCCCAGCTTCTAAATTAGAATTCGTAATATTCAAATTACCTTTTATTGTAACATCTGTCGATGGTGATATTTTTTCAATTGTCCCAACTTTATACAATTCTGGGTTGCTTGCATCACCAGTAATATTTAATGTACCACCTGTTTCAACTGTTATATAATCGTGTATTTCATCACCAGTAAGATTCTTTGTTTCAGTCGCACCATTAGCAACATTTAAAGTTGATGGTTCAGCCATTGCTGGGGCAGCCATAAGCACGATTCCCATGTTGATTAAGAAACATTTCTTAAGAACTGCACGGTATCTTGCACTTAATTCTTTCATTGCTGTTTTTGATAATTTCATTGATTTTTCCTTTTTTAAATTTAATTAATAATAAACCACGACTAATATTTTAGATATATAGTATTATATGTCAACATTATAAAAAAAATTTATTTTAATAGTGTTGACTCAATTATTTTTTTAAATTAAGTTTTATATAGTTTAAGAGATTCTTAAGCTGTTTAAATATGGTTTTAAACTGTTTATTTTGTTTATATTAAATATATTTAGAAAGGATAAATGATGAAAACAAAACTTTTATTAACTACTGCTATTGTTGGTTTCGCAGCAGCTTCTTCAGCTAATGCTGTTGAAATTGGTGATACAGATATAATTGATCAAAACTACGATGAAACTGTTTCAATTAATGGACAAACTGATGATCCTACTTCTGCTATTACTGTTTCTGTTGATGGCAAAATAATTGTTAACGGTCAAGTTAGAATTCACGGTCAATCAACTATTGATGCTACAGATGCATCAACTGATTCACTTACAGTTAATGGTTATTTAACTCAAACAGCTTCTGGCTCTATTGTTAATGTTAACACTACTGTTGGCAAACGTCCAAATTCAGTAAATAGTGGTTTATTACTTGGTAATAATCTTGTTTTTGGTGGTAATTTAACAATGGGTAACGACACTTTTATAGGACTATACCTAACTGATGATGCAGGCAATCTTACTGGTTCCCCTACTTACGCTTCTAATGCACACAAAACACTTACAGTAGATGGTACATTAACTTTCGAAGGTAATAATATAATCAGAGCATCTGTTGATGGTTGGACTAACTCAACTAACTTAACACCGTCTTTGACTATTGATGGAAATGGTACTGTAATAAACAAAGGAACATTAACATTAGGCAATGCTGCTAATCCATATGTTAATATTTCTTACAACGAAGGCGCTTGGACAAACAAAACTGGCTCTGTATTCAATATTGGACTTAACACTGCAAACGGTTCTTATGCATTTGAAGACAACTCAGCTCTTAGAGTTGGTATTGCTTCAACTGGAAATGGTGCAATCGAGACTGCAGTAGTTCTTGAAGATGCTAATCTTAACATTTTCGTTGACATAGCTCAAGGCACAGTTATCGCTGATGGTGACGAATTCAATATTGGTGTTATTGATACAGCTACAAATGCAGGCGCTACTGTTAAATACATCAACGATCGTTATACAATCGTAGATACTGGTATGACTGGGGCAGACAATGATTTCATCATTACTTCTTCTAAATCTGCTGCTGATGTTGTAACTGGTGCTGGTGCAAGTGAAAGTGTTGCTGCTGCTGCTAATTTCTGGGATGCTGCTACTGGCTCTGATAATGCTACTGTTAAAGCATTATCTGCAAGCTTGAACACTTTGTCTCAATCTGATGCAAAAGCATATGCAGAAGTTCTTGAAACTCTTGGTCCAGACATCAATGGTTTGACTCAATCTGTTGCAACTGAAACTTTCAACGTTATCAATGATGCAATCACTTCAAGACTTACTGGTGGTTCTTCTAATATGCCTTCTGGTTCTCATGATGGTAATATGGGTTCAGTATGGGTTCAAGGTTTATACAACTTTGCTGAAATGGATGATACAAATAAAGCAAGAGGATTCGATGGCAGCACATACGGTTTCGCTATCGGTGCAGAAATGCAAGCTAATGAAGCTACTAAAGTTGGTCTTGCTTATGCATACACGTTCACTGATCTTGATGGTCACAACACAACAACAGAAGTAGACGGAAATACTTTCCTTGGTTATGCTGAATACAAACCATACGATTTCTTTGTAAACGGTATCATCTCTTATGGTATGGGTTCTTATGACCAAAACAAAAACGTTTCTGGCACTCGTGTAAATGCTGATTACGATGCTGATACTTTCGTATTCCAAGTAAAATTAGGTCAAGATTTCATGGTATCTCCTAATGTAACAATCACTCCTGATTTCGGAATTCGTTACATGAACGTTGATACAGATTCTTATACTGATACAGCTGGTCAAACAGTATCAACTGATGCTTTGGATGCTTTCACTGCTATGGTTGGTGCTAGAATGCAAAGCGAACACGAATACGCGTCATTCACTCTTATCCCAGAAGTATCTTTGGGCGTAAGCTATGACATGTTCTCTGATGGTGCTGTGTCTATGGTTGAACTTGCAGGTGTTGCAGGATCTTACCGCACAGAAGGTGAAGCATTAGACGAACTAGCATTCAATTTCGGTGTTGGTTTAACTACTGAATTCGCTAATGCAATTGAATTATCTGTTAACTATGACGGTCAATTCAGAAGCGATTACTATAACCACACTGGTATGGTAAAAGTTCAATACAACTTCTAAAAATCCATATAATGGGAATAACTCTCATTATCTAGATTTAAGTTTTGTATAAAACAATAAAGGATAGCACCATAATTTTGGTGCTATTCTTTTTTTGCTTATCCGTTTAGCATTATTCCAACCCAACAACATCATTCCAGACGCAGTAATTTTGTCATTGTCGGACATGTTTCAACAATCTCCCCCCTTCTGTCATTAACTTGCCCCACAAGGTAATCCAGGTTTGAAATATATCATCCGAAGGATGTCTTAGAGAGTTTAATTTTTGTATTTATTACGACAAATGGATTTCGGGTCTGTGCCCGGAATGACAATAGTCCGCAGTAATCATGCATTATAACCAAAACCTAAAATCCAGATAATGAGGTAAATAATAAGAAATAAGGAAAACCCCAAAGGAGTGTATTTAACATACATGACCGAAGGGGTTTATCCGCTATTTCTACATTAATTGTCCATTATAACCCAAACCAAAAAATTCACAGAATGCAAGGATTAATAGGGTAATCGAGAAATTGTGACAGGAATGTAGTAAACCTACCTGACTTAGCAATTTCAAGATTTATCCGCAGTAATCATCCATTATGTGGATTTTTTAACGTCGTTTAGGAATTTAAGAACTTTATTCTCCATCTCTTTATTTTTTTCGTTTACAAGTTTAGAAGATTGAAGAACCATGTTGGCAGCATTTTCAGTATCTCTTGCACTTGCTGATACTAAATTAATGTTTGTGGTTACCTCTTGAATAGCCAAAGATGCTTGTTGAACATTTCCAGAAATTTCTTGAGTAGCAGAAGTTTGCTCGTCCATAGCCGATGTGATTGAAGCAGAAGAACTGTTAATTTCTTCGATAATATTTGCAATATTATCAATAGAAGAAACAGTAGCAGAAGTTGCGTTTTGAATTTCTTGAATATGCAATGAAATATCACCAGTAGCCTTAGCCGTTTGGTTGGCAAGAGATTTAACCTCATTAGCCACCACTGCAAATCCTTTACCTGCCTCACCTGCTCTGGCTGCTTCGATGGTGGCATTAAGTGCAAGTAGGTTTGTTTGTTCCGCAATATCCGTAATCAATGAAAGAACGTCACTAATAGTATTTGATTTTTCCAGCAATATATGAACCAACTCTTTTGTTTGTTGAGAGTTTTCAGATGCTGTTGCTGAAATTTCAGATTGATTTTGAACCTGACGCAAAATTTCACTAATCGAAGCAGAAAGCTCCTCAGTAGCCGCAGCAACCGTTTGAACACTAGTTGCCGTTTCTTCAATAGCAGCAGAAACAGCCTGAGATTGTTGGTTTGTCATATCAGCAGTATCAGACATAGACATTGCTGTTTTTTCCATACCAACCGCAGATTCCATAACTTGATTTAAAATTTCTTTACTATCAAGTTCATATTGTTTTGTGGTCGCTTCTATTCTTTTTGCTTCTTCAATTTCTTTTTGTTGTCTTTGATGTTCTGCTTTTTCCATTTCATCTTGACGTTTTTTATTTTCACGGAAAGTTTCAACAGTTCTAGCAATATCGCCTAATTCATCGCCTCTATCAGTCGAAGGAACATCAACAGATGTATCGCCTCCACCCAATTTATTAATTACAATATTTAATTTAGAAATCGGGGTTGTAATCGTTTTCGATATTAAGTAAATAGTTATAAAAAATATTATTAAAATAACACCACCAACAGCCAAAAGATTATAAGATGCCTTAACAGAAGAAGCCAGCAATGCCTTTTCAGGAATGGTTATAACCGCAGACCATTTTTTTTCACTTTCACCAAAAGAAATCGGTGTATAAATTGAATAAACCATACCTTTAAATGAATTTGATACAGTTTTAATTACGAATTCTTTACCTGCTTTTATACGCTCTTCATAATCTTTAAACCTAGGCGCAAGCGCAGTCATAGGCTTGCCAACCAATTCAGGATTGGTATAAGAAACAAATACAGCATCATTAGAAACAACGAAAACTCTGCCATTGCCCCAAGTTTCAATTTGTGAAAATTTTTCAAACTCTTTCAATGAAACATCAATACCAACGGTTCCTACAAATTTACCTTTATAAATAACAGGCACAGAAATCGAACTAAGCAACACTTCACCAACACTTCCTCCGAAATCATATATATATGGCTCTGTCAAAACATCTGTTTTTGTATTTTTAGCTTCTAAATAAAAATCAGCATTTTCATAACCTACCAATGCATCAACATTATATTTTACGTTTTCCCCTCTTGTTACAGCGGAGACAAAACGTCCCGTATCATCATGACCTTTTGTATTTACATACGCTTTATCATTACCATCAAATGCATTAGGTTCCCAAACTGTCCAAGCAGAAATAACATCAGGATTTTTATCCAATATATAACCCATCATATCAACAACATTTTCACGAGTAGCTTTCCCATCTTTATGAAGACCTGCAACAACTTCTTCCAATCCATGAGCAAGCGAAAGATAGGAATTAATGCTTACCTCAGTCTCTAGTGCATATTGCCTACCTAAAGACTCTAATAATTCATCAGCTGCTTCAACCGCCTGAATTTTCATAATGTGATATGATAAAAAAGTAAAAACCCCCACGCCAATCAAAACCAAAGGCATAAGTTGAACAAGCATTTTTGTACCTAGTTTAAATTTTTTAAACATGAGTTCCTCTATCGGATAAAGTTAAAATTAATCAATATATAACAAATCTTATAACATTTTCATAAAATATACAACATACAATAAAAATTATATTTAACTTTCAATTTTTTCTTTACAATATCATTTATAAATGCAACTATTAATAATCTTTATCAATCCATTTTAAAGAGGTCATTATGGGAAAAAACAAAATCTTAGTAGTTGGCAGTTCAAATATTGATATGATAGCAAAGGTCACAAGGTTGCCTGTGCCCGGCGAAACAGTTGGCGGTGCATTTTTCACCCAAACATACGGGGGCAAAGGCGCAAACCAAGCAGTAGCAGCAGCTAGATTGGGCGGGGATGTTTCTTTTGCAACTTCTCTTGGTAATGATAATTATGCAAAAGAATTATCGCAACATTTTCAAAATGAACAAATTTCGCTAACTCATACAATCACGTCAAGCACTACACATACCGGGGTTGCATTGATTTTTGTTGATGATAATGCTGATAATTGTATTGCGGTTGCTCCTGGTGCTAATGCTGAACTTACTATTGAAAGCATTAAAAATATTGACGAGTTATTCAAAGGCATCGAAATCATAGTAGCACAAGCAGAAATTCCAATACCTACTGTTGAATTTTTAATGAAAGAAGCAAAAAAACGAAACGTTAAAACCCTTTTCAATCCAGCACCAGCCTTTAAAATGTCTAAGGAATTGTTATCAAACATAGATATACTTGTGGTTAATGAAACAGAAGCTGCGTTTATATCTGGCATCACTTTTGAAAACGAAAATGTAGCTATGGTTGCAAAAGAATTAAGGAATATGGGCGCAACCGATATCGTTATAACTCTTGGTCATGATGGGCTTTACGCTCTTATTTCTGATGATGAATACAGCCTTCCTTCATATAAAGTGGATGCGGTTGATACCACTGCCGCTGGCGATACTTTTTGCGGCGCATTATCGGCCGTTTGTAAAAATGGCAAAATTGATGAAAATGCACTTAAATTTGCTAGCGCCTCTTCGGCTCTAGCTGTTACAAAACTTGGGGCTCAACAATCAATCCCATCATATGAAGAAGTAATTGACTTTATGAAAAACAACAATCTTTAACCAAAAGGAGGTTTAAAAATGTTTATTATTCAAGATTATTCTCTAGCCATTGCATTATGCTTTATTACCATGATTTGTTGGGGTTCTTGGGGAAACTGTCAAAAATTGGCGGCAAAAAATTGGCGCTATGAACTATTTTATTGGGATTATGTAATCGGTATATTTATTTTCAGCATCGCATTAGGTCTAACATTAGGAAGTTGTGGAGAATATGGACGTTCGTTCATTGCTGATTTAAAACAAACAGATATTTATAATATAACTAGCGCTTTAATCGGCGGTATAGTCTTTAATGCTGCAAATATCTTGCTTTCTGCTGCTATTTCTATTACTGGAATGGCGGTTGCATTTCCATTAGGAATAGGATTGGCATTGGTCCTAGGGGTGTTTATAAACTATATCAATTATCAAAAAGGTGATCCAACCTTGCTTGCTGTTGGGGTTTTATTGGTGGTGCTTGCTATTATTATAAATGGTATCGCCCTATCAAAAGCAAACAGAGAAAGCGGACTTAACAAAAAAGGCATCATCATTTCAATAATAGCTGGTGTTTTAATGTCTTTCTTCTATCAATTTGTAGCAAGCTCTATGGATGTTGAAAACTTTGTAAACCCTGCTGTTGGCAAAATGACTCCGTACTCTGCTCTGTTCGTTTTTGCAACTGGAATACTACTCAGCAACTTTATATTCAACACGATTGTTATGAAAAAACCATTCGTGGGTGAGGCTGTATCTTATCAGGAATATTTCAAAGGCTCTTTCCCTACTCACCTAGTTGGTATATTAGGTGGAACAATTTGGGCAATAGGAAGTGCATCTAGTTATCTCGCTTCTAATCAAGCAGGAACTGCAATTTCGTATGGACTAGGTCAAGGAGCAACTATGGTAGCAGCACTTTGGGGCGTGTTTATTTGGAAAGAATTTAAAGGCGCAAATAAACAAGTAAATATGTTGCTTACTGCTATGTTCTTGCTATTTATTGCCGGCATAATAATAATAATAAAAGCAGGCACGTAAATAAAAATAACATAAAGAAAGAGCCTATGAATTAGTAGGCTCTTTTTTTTACTCTCGAATTTTATCAAAAGGATTTAAAATTAATTTTAATTCTTTATTTTTATAAAGCTCGATTCCAGCATTTTTAAACAGCTTAGCCACATAAGTGTTAATAGGAGAACGAAACTGCTTCCCAATATATCTTAGAAAAGATTCGTCAACATTAAGTCCGATTTTTTTACATATTTCATCTAATGGCATAGGTTCGCCACCAGTTTTTTTTACACTTGAAAGTAACCTAATTTGATAAAATTCATATCTTGATTGTTTGCCCAAAGTAGCTTTTTCAAAAAAGAATGGTTTTATTAATATAGCATTAATGTTTTTTATATGATTATTTGGAATAATTTCACCTAGTTTTAAATTATTTCTTTCATAATAATCGCTAAGTTCAGGCGCAGATTGAAATATCATTCGGTTATTTGCATGACTTTTATTTTCTAATATCGAAAGCCATTCGTTTTTATAAGCATTAATTTCAGAAGCCATTGTGAATAAAAAAACAGAAGCAGTATCAAGCTTTCGTACATCAACCTTTGCAAAATCTTTAGCATGAGTAATTTCATGGGTTAATATGGAACTTAAACATGCTTTAGTATTTATTATTTCCTTTTCAATTCCATTAAAACTTTTTGCTTTTACAAGACCTTCTTTTTTCATTGCATCAAAAATTACTTTTTTTTCTTCATCAGAAATGTTAGAATTTTCAATAACATCAGCACAGGCAGATATTTTGCACAAATGAAAATCAAGTGCCATACTTTTATCTTCATAGTTAAAATATCCCAAAGCTCCAATTTGCTTTTGAATGTTTTTATAAGTAATTATACTGCCAACGTTCCAAGCAAGTCCTTTTTGCAAATATCTTCCGACTTTAGATTGCGACAATATATTTGAAATAGTATTATTAAACATCACAATTTCCCTTGATTCTATAAAATCAAGAACACTTACAACAAAAGGATTTGCCTTTTCATTCACAACATATTTTTTTTCTATTTCTTTCATATTTTATGATGCCTAGTTATAAAATATTGTTATTTTATTCAATCTAAAAAAAATTAATTACAAACTAATATATTAATATTACTATATAGTATCGATTTATTTTGTCAATATTTTATTATTCCAATTTAGATAAATCTACACCTTTAGATAAAATTCCAATCATAAGCCCAAGCAAAATATAACTGGTAAAAGATTCTATTACGACCAATGCCCTTGCCACCCCGGTCAAAGGAACAATGTCACCAAATCCAGTGGTTGTCATCGTAATAATTGTAAAATATAAAGAATCAAATAATGCTGTACTATCTTGGAATTCAAATGGTTTAGGCATCCCTAAATCCCTATAAACTGTGTATAGCAACATATTTGCAATTGTAAAAGTTAACACTAAATTAGTATAAAAATGCCCAAAATCAATAAAATCGTCTCTTTTTACTATTGCATCTGGCTTTAATGCCCTAACCAACACTTTTCCAAAAGATTTAAAATTTTTTATTGTTGCATAAAAAACAAGCACAGAAAAAAAGTATATACTATATTCGTTATATATTAAAAATGGTGTGACAAAACCAATAAAAAATGCGGATATTACCAATACATTAGAATGTAAAACATTTCTTTTATGCGCCCAATTTCTGTGTTTTAAAAGTTTGTTTATAAAAAAAACAAAAATTGCAACAATAACGCCATTAGCAACAGACAACAAAACACCACGCAATGTTTCAAGCGTTTTAATATCAACACGATCAGATGTATAAATGGATAACAACATCATACTGATAAAAATATGCATGTTAAAGTTATGTATAAATATGTTCCGAAGTTTGTTTAACCAATCTTTCATTTTTCACCTTGCAAAAATTAATATGTTTATTATTAACCTAAATGAAAATTGTTACAAGTAATCATAAATATCTATTAAAAAAAGTTCCCTATTTTGAATTAACAAGAATATCAGCAACAATTTTTCTATTGATATCAGATATAGAAACTTTTGCACCTACATTTGCCTCACCTTCAATTAGTGTGTAATAAGATTTTTTTGTGTCATTACCTTTTTTTTCTTTTTCAATTTTCATCTTAAGATATTCTATATTATCTTCATCAAAATTACTTATTTTATTCATTTTTCAATTTCCTTTTAATATAATTACTCTTTATCTTGTTTAAATATTTCAAAAAAAGCACTACCAATTATACCGATTATAAGCCCGTGAATGGCAACGCCTATAATCGCGCTAAAACCTGCAACAACTTTTCCCAAAGCGGTAATAGGATACGCATCACCATATCCAACAGTTGTAAAAGTAACAACAGACCACCAAAAAGAAGACACAATACTTCTGAAATCATCAACTCCAGTGTCTTTTTCTGCAAAATGAATTAATGTTGATGATATTAATACGGCCAGCACAAAAAATGCCCCAGTTATCATCAATTCATGATTTCTTCTCATCAATGCTGCTCCGATATTTTTTATTGCATCCGAATATCTAGCAAGCTTAAGAATACGGATAATCCTAAACAACCTTAAAATTCTTAATACCCCTGAATTGCTTGTAAAGAAAGATAGGTAAAAAGGAGCAATTGCCAACAAATCTATTATCATAAAAAAACCGAACAAATCTTTTATCTTTTTAATGACAATAACTCTCATCAAATACTCTATCGTGAATATAGCAATAGATATAACTTCTATTATATGAAGGTGTGCACCATATTTTTTATCTATATTAGCATCAGTATGTAAAACAAATGTAATAGTATTTAAAATAATCAAAATAACCATAAACATGTTAAATCTGCGATTTTCTAATATTTTATTTATTTTATTTTTTATCTTTGATTGCTTTTTGTCGGTATTATCAATAATTTCCGCACTTTTGTTTTCTGAATCAGATTTTATTTCAGAAGACAATTCCTCGCCATCTCTTTTTGTAAGTAATGCAATTAATTCTTCTTTTGAAAGTTTTTCATATTTATTCATATCGCCCCAACCTATAACTTATTATCAATGTTTATACCGATTTGTAGCACACTTTTCACTAAATTAAAAATAAAATAATTTATTAAAATTATAAAAAAGCTTTGCAAATTTATATGTATTTGTGGTAACTTTGCCATTACTAAAACTAAATAAAGATAGAGGTATAAATGATTTCGGAAAAAATTAAAGATATTTATAAAAAAACACAAATAGCTATTGAAAATGGGAATGGCCCATTTTACGCGGTTATTTATGATAATAACGACAATATAATAGCTGAGGCTGCTAATTCAGTAGTTATCGGGAAAAATCCCACTCAACATGCTGAAATGAATGCGATTGCTGCCGCTTGCAAAAAATTAGGAACATACGACCTTGCTCCTTATAATTTATCTATTTATGTAAATGCTGAACCTTGTATGATGTGTGCTGGTGCTATTATGTGGTCTGGAATTAAAAACATTTATTATGGAGTACCATCAAAAAGGGTAGAAGAAATCACTGGATTTGACGAAGGATTTAAACCAGACTGGCTAGAAGAATTCAAAAAAAGAGGAATCTCAATCCAAGGCGAAATCGAACAATCAATAGGCGAAGAAGTATTGCAAAGTTATATTGATAACAACAATGAAGTTTATAAACCATCACGTTAAGAAAGATAATTAAAAATGAATATATTTATTGAAATTATAGGATATATGGCTGGTATTTGCACCGCTGTTTGCTTTTTACCCCAAACCATAAAAACAATAAAATCAAAAGACGTACAAGGCATTTCTTTTCTAAGTTATTTTATTTACACTCTAGGTTTATTTCTTTGGTGCTCTTACGGATATTTTATAGGATCACGCCCTATGATAATTTTTAATGTAATTGGATTTACGTTTGCAATCACAATTTTAATAATGGTTATAAAGTATAAATCTAAATCATAAGAATATAAAAACACCGACCATCTAGGCGGTGTTTTTTTTTTGGGAAAAACCTAGAATAACAATCACTATTTCGCCATACTAACAATCACTTTATTTCCACCTAAACTAAGCATTTAGCGCTGTTAACACGAACGGGCAACTTCGACAACGAAAGAAATCGCCCACAAAAAAACCACCTAAACGGTGGTGTTTTTTGGCGAAGCCTAATTAGCGATTTCCGAGATACTAACTATAACGATTTCATCAACCTCGGCATCAAAATAGAGAAATTTAACTAAAAATTTATTTATTAATTTAAATGAAGTTCATATTATAAATAAGATGTTTTTAATTGTTATACTTTAACCGTAATATATAATAAGAAATGAAATGAAAAGTTTAATAATAATTATAATAGATTAACTTAACATCATCATTCAAATAATGAAATTAAAACTCTATAACATATCTTGTTTCAAAATCAAAAAACACTGCAGATGTTAGTTTTACTTCTAAAATAATTGTACTTTCATCATTATAATCACTATGCCCATTGTCCCACCACTTAGCAAAAGCAACTTTTAATTTTTTTGCAAGTTCCATATTTTTTTCACTGTATATATGCCCTAGATTAATAGCTGAGCCATGAGCAGAAAAATAATCATTAGAACATAATGCCACTTTATTGTTTTTTTCTATTTGCTTCATTTTATCAGATTTTGCGTCAACTATTATATAAAAACTACCATCTTCAAAATATCCATCAACAATACGAACAAAAGGCGTATCACCATCAGTTGTGGCAAGAGAGAGCAAAGTATCTTTACCAAAAAGTTCATTTAACCTTTGTATGTCTTTTTCTCGTTTTGTTCGATTTATCATTTTTACCTTTTTTCATAAACTAAATCAGTTATTCCGTTATAATTTCTGGATGAAAGTAGTTTTAATTTTGTCTCGGGCAAACCTTTTTCAAAAAGTTTTGTTCCTTCACCCAATATAGTTGGAATAATTGATATAATGATTTTATCAACCAAATTTTCTTTTAATAGTTGGTTTGCTATATTTGCTCCGCCACAAATCCAAATATCTTTGCCGTCTTGATTTTTTAATTTATTTATTAAATCTAATAAATCAGAACAAAGTTTAATATCTTCTTTATCTTCCAAGTTTTTGCTTGTGATAACATAGCTCATTTTACCTTTATAAGGCCAGTTATCAACAGCAAGCTCTGTAATAATTTGATGATATGTTGTATGACCCAAAATGACAGTATCAATTGTTTGGATAAAATCATCATAACTACCCATATTGTGTTCATCACTACCATCCCCTTTAAGCCAATCAAGTTCGCCATTTTTATCAGCAATAAAGCCATCTAAACTAGTTGCTATGTATAATATAATTTTTCTCATTTTCTTTCTCCGATATATAATGAAGCTATACTAAGCTATAACTAGAGTATTGTAAATATCAAAAAGTTCGGATGTTGTGCTGTGAGCTAGTGTTCTAAATCACCTGTTATCGAACTAGGTGAAAGGGTTGGAAA
>CAYJES010000018.1:0-13936 GCA_964369365.1 uncultured Lactobacillales bacterium
TTTTGCCCCGACATAGACGTGTTTTTGCCCCGACATAGACGTGTTTTTGCCCCGAAATGCGTATAGTAACCTACCTGTATTAATGATAAAAAAAGCACCCTAAAAAAGAAAAAAAGAAAAAAAGAAAAAAAAGAAGAAAAAATTTTTAATTAAAAATTTTAAAAGGCAGAAAGACACAGCCTACAGATGAAAAGAATGGCATATTCTAGCTAAAGTGACGCTAATTTTGAAAGACACTATAGCTCATCAATCACGGTTCAGAAGTTCGAATACTCGAACTTCTTCTACTTCAGTTTCTCTTACTTGAAAGTTTTTGACGGCTTCGCCGTGCCCTAAAAAGAAAATCTTATAGTAAAATTTCGCACTGTAGTAGCCTTATATGCCTTTCAAAGCAAAAACATAAGACATTATGTCCATCATAAAAAAAAGGGTTTTTAAGCCCTCTTTAAATCGTTTTTTATGCAAATAGAAAAATTAAAGTAAAACTTTAATTTTTTAGGGACAGTACATTGTATTTTAACGTTATTTTTGCCCAATTAAGCGTTAACTATTTTGTATTAATAACAAAAAAAATAACACTAAAAAAAACAACTTAAACTATATGTTATTATATATAATTTGAAATGTCAAATTATGTCTAAATCTAAAAAGCAACATATTTTTTACCTAAAAAATCTTATAAGGAATTAGTGATTCCTTACAAAAAGCTCTTTAATATTAAAAATTAACTAAATTTATTTTTTTAAATTAAATAATTATCTCTTTAAAAGACTTTCATATAATATTACTATATTTATGAGTAGCTATTTTTCCCCCACTATAGCCCCAACTTTGGGCAAAATATTCATTTTCTTGATATTAAATCCTATTTAGATTTATTTTTGACTTTTGGAAAAATAGTGCTTATGCTTTCAATTTATGTGATAAGTGAAGATTTTTTCACTTTCAAAGGCTTCTCTTGCAAACTTGCTAAAAAGTTGACACTACCTAAAAGGGTTCTCACTGCCAATAGTTGAGTCTGCATAGTTTATCTTTTTTATAGTCTAAGGAAAACATTATGGAAAATTTCATCACACAAAACAATACCCCTAGTATTATCATGCCTGACTTTGTAATGAAAAGACCAATTTCATTCGGTGCAAAACTTCTATATGCTATTTTATGCGAATATGCATCTGATAAAGACCATTGTTACCCAAATCAAAAAATTTTAGCTACAATATTATCTTGTAGTGTTAGTAATATTAAAACTTATATGAAAGAATTGATTAAACAACAGCTTATCTATATAAAGTATGAGAAAAATAAACCCAAAGTTTTTATGCTTTTGCCAAAAGAACTTAGTTAAACATAACTTCCTAAACTTTAATAATAACTTCTAATAAAATTTTTTTTGAAGTTTAACACAACAATATTAATATTTTTTATCTTACTAAAGAGCAAAGCGAAACACCAAACTGGTGTCGTTGCGTCATGGTGGGCGTAACCTGATGAGTCAGCCACTCAAAACATACCTCATAATTTTTATTTGAGGAAAACTTAAAGCCTTAAAAAAAAGTAAAAGCCTTCGAGTAACACACACTCAAAGGCTTCTCTTGCAGACTCAACACCTACAATTCCACAAAATAACTATCTTGTGGGTTGACACTACCCAAAAGGGTTCTCTCTGTCAATAGTTGAGTCTGCATATTTATCTTTTTTTCATGGGCTAAGGAGAACGCTATGAAAAAAGCTACGAAGACTTTCAACCCAAAAAGAAAAATTTTTGGCCTCATTATGCCTACGTTTATCTTCTCAAGAGACATTTCAATGGGGGCAAGGGTGCTATACGCTTTTTTATGCAATTATGCAGCTGAAAAAGACCATTGTTGGCCAAGTAAAAAAACTTTAGCGATACAATTATCTTGTAGTGTTAGTAGTGTCAAAACTTATATAAAAGAATTGGTTGAACAAGAACTTATTTATCTAGAATATGGTTCACGTTATACTACATTTTTCATGATTGAACCAGAAGACCTTAATGAAAAACAATTTCCTAAACAACGTATGCAGAATGAACAAAAATTGATGAATGATTCTCCATCTCAATTTTCCACTTTTAAAACTTCAAGTACGTCCACATCAACATGTAAACCAAAAACCTCGCCCAAAAATGAATGTTGTATAGAATCAAACTTTAAATATAAACCAAAGCCAAAATATGACTATCCTAGTCAAATTTTGACTACCACTCGGTCAAATTCGGACCAAAAGGGGGGACAAATTCTGACCAGGGGGGGGGCAAATTCTGACCACATAAATAATATTAATAAATATAATAATAAATACACACACGCACTAAAGGAATCACAAACACCACAGGCACCGCAAAAACAAGTTGATATGTGTGTGTCTGACTTTGAAAAAGTATGGGAAACATACCCCAAAAAACAATCTAAAGACCAAGCCAAAAAAGAATGGCAAAAACTCGCTCGTTCTGGTGAGCTTCCATCGATAGAAATTTTATTTTCGGCAATCCGTCATTTTTCAAATTCTACAAATTGGCAAAAAGAAGAAGGTCGTTTCATTCCGTTCATGGGTAAATGGCTTCGCGGTCAAAATTGGTTAGCAGTACAAGATGCAGTTCTCGCTGAACTTAAAGAAGTTGAAAAAAAACAAGCTTATGAACAAACATATAAACAAAGACAAGAACAAATTCAGCAAGAAAAAAATATCGAAAAAGAAAAAAATGAGTCTTTACGTCATGAATTTCAACTCTTTGCAACATGTTTTGCTGATTACAAAGATGGCAATCCAATAAATTCAATGCTTTCAGGTCTATGGTTTTATCTTGAAAAAATTTCTAAAGCTCCAAGATTTTTTGATGTTCCAAAAGATAACACTTTAACAATAAAAGACTTTCTTACATTATGCAAACGAAATCAAGCGAAAAAACAATATATACCATCATTGTCGTTAAATACTCAGAATTTGAAAACAGTAGTTTTTTAAGTATAATATGCTATTATGATAAAATTTTCTCTTATTTCATATTTACGCAAACTTTTTCATGCCATTTTTCCGCAAGAAAATTCACGGCATAAAGTGTATATAACCATGTACTTCCCTAAAATAATTATGTTAAAAATTAAAAATTATTTTTGTAAAAAAACATATCCACCTAAATACACTATAACTTTAACAGCAATTTTTAAAAATGAAGCTTTTTATCTTGCAGAATGGATTGAATATTACTTACTTATAGGGGTTGAACATTTTTACTTATATGATAATGCAAGTGATGATAACAGCACAAAGATTTTAGAACCATATATTCAAAAAGGATTAGTAACATTACATAGTTATCCAGGTGTAAAGAAACAGATGTCTGCATATAAGCATTCGGTAAAACACTACAAACAAGAAACAGAATGGATGATTATTGTTGATATTGATGAATTTATTTATCTACAAAAACACCACACTCTTAAAGAAATGCTTAGCGAATATAAAAACTATGATGCTGTTCAATGTCGATGGGTATTGTTTGGTGATTCTGGGAATATTTCGCGACCTGATGGATTAGTAATAGAAAACTACGTTCATAGAAGTTCTTATGACAAAACATGGTCATATAAAAGTATTATTAAACCTTCTAAACTTATTGTGGCTTTGAATCAACATAAATTTTATATGCTTGGGAAGAATGTTTTAATGCCTTTTGAATCTGCCCAATGCAACCACTATTTTTGTAAAAGCTATGAAGAATATTTATGCAAAAAAGCTGCACGCAATAAGGGGCAAGAACGAACAGATGCCGATGGAAATTATAAGTATACTGTTTATACATTTCATCATCATAATTTTAATGATATTTATGATGATAATATGCTACAATATGTAGTTAATATAAAAAAAAATTTGAATACTAGAACAATGTTGAATAATTATAAAAGTACTTTATAACATGTGATACAAAAGATAAAAATATGAATATGCAACAATCCTTAGTATCTGTTGCAGTGGTGATTCTTAATTATAATAATTGGAAAGATACCATTGCATGCGCTGAATCCGTGTTAGCTTCAACTGTTCCTGCACGCTTTATTTTCATTGTAGATAATGCTTCAAATGATAATTCTTTAAATATGCTATATAATTGGGCAAATGGTGAAAATGAACATATTCTGTCTAAAATTGGAGTACAAAAAAGTAGTGCAAAACCTCTTAATTATGTAAAAAATCCAAAAAAATTTCAAGTTCCAGATGCACAACTTATTTTTATCGAAAGTAATCAAAATAAAGGCTATGCAGCAGGGAATAACCTTGCTATTAATCTTGCTATGTTCTATGACGTTGACGCTGTTTGGATTTTGAACAATGACACCATAGTTGAAGCACAAGCCCTTCATGCCATGCAGGAAAGGCTTTTTAGTAAATCGCGTCCAGGCTTGTGTGGTTCGCTAGTATGTTATACAGATAGTGGTCTTGTACAGTGTTGTGCAGGAGGGAAAACCGTGCCATTAACAGGACTATCACGGCTTTTTGGAAATAAAATGTGCATAGAAAAAGCTTTACAATATCCACCTGAAACCATAGAACAAGAAATAAACTTTATTTATGGTGCTAGTGTTATGGCTAGTAAAAATTTTATTAAAACTGTTGGGCTTATGGACGAGCGATATTTTTTGTATTGTGAAGAGCAAGACTGGGCCTATGCAGCTAAGGGACGCTTTGACTTTGCGTATGCACCTCATGCCATTGTGCATCATAAAGAGGGTAGCACTACTGGATTTTCAAGTAAAAAGACGGTATTGCGTTCTCTATGGTATTTGACGCGTAGCCGCATTCTGTTAACGTATAAGCATAAAGCATGGGCCTTGCCTACTGTATGTATAAGCATTGTATACGCTGGTTTACGTATGATCTGGCGGCGTTTGCTGTATTAAGGTAGAATATGCAAAAACAGGAAAATGATGTGGCACTGAATCAATATGTACCAGATATTCCATATACTATTTTGTTAGCTACATATAATGGGGCTCGCTTTATTGATGACTTTCTTGAGTCTTGTCTGTGGTCCAAGTCTTCATCTCTTTTAGTACGCGATGACGGTTCTAGTGACTCTACTATTAAAAAGATTCAACTTTTTGCAGAGAAAAATTCTATTAACTACACTATATTGACTGGAAAAAATCTTGGACCAAAAAATAATTTTGCAAAGCTATTAGAACATCTTGAAAAACCATATTTCTTTTTTGCTGATCAAGATGACATTTGGGAAAAGCACAAAATACCTACAATGCTTCATGTAATGCAAAAACTTGAAACACAATATGGGGAAAATACTCCCTTGCTTGTCTATTCTGATGCTTCATTGATGCACATATCAGGAGAAATTTATAATAATTCTTTTTTCAAAAGTGCTATGCTGCCTCTAAAATGGAACGAAGATTTCCGTAATGTTCTTGTAATGCCGCATGTGCCAGGTTGTACTATGCTTGGAAATCAGGCTTTAGCAAAAGCTTCTTTGCCTATAGCTGAGGAAGCGACTATGCACGATGCATGGGTCTTGCAAGTTGCTAATGCGTTAGGTGTTGTGTGTGAAATTGAAGATTCGCTTATTCGTTATAGGCAGCATGAAAACAATGTTTTTGGAGCAAACACGTTATCGTGGCGAAATATTATTTTAAAAGTAATGCAAGGTAAAAAAATTAGGCATAACAATATAGTGCAGTCACAGCAACACGCTAGTGCTTTATTCAAACACTGCGGTTATTTAATGTCAGACCATAATAGTGAACTGTGTCAAGAATGGGCAAAGGCTAAATATAAATCATGGTTTGAAAGACGTGTTTTGTATGCAAAATATGGATTTAAAAAAGCAGGGTTGGTGCGGAATTCCGTACTGTGGATATGTGGGTAATTACTAAAGGAAATTAGAATGTTAAAGTCAATTTTGAAAATGTGTATACTGATTGGAAAATTTTTTAAAAATTGGAAAACTAATGGTTTCTGTAAAACATACAATAAAACGGTAAGTTTTATATTTCAATTTTTTTATAAATATTTACCAATTAGTATAATATGCAAAACTGGAAATATTGAACTTATTTCAAATTTTAACAAATATAATTCTAGAGATATATCGAAAGCTAAAAAACTTATTACAGCTCCTTTAAACCAAAAAATTTCCATAGAAAATAAATATATATGTTTACATGGACAAGATCAAAATTTTAGTAATACAACTACTGTTCTTATAGCACATTGGGATCCTGAAGAAATTATTGATCCTTATGTAGAGCAGCTTTGTATACATTTTAAATCAATAGGTTTTAAAGTAGTACTTTCTTCTGCAAAATACTTAAAAAGTAATTCTGTACTTGAACATTGGCAAACTTTTTCTGATGCAATTATATATCGTACATGTGCTGGATATGATTTTACTTCATGGAAAGCAGCATTTGACTGTTTTCCATCTCTATATCATTGCAATGAACTAATTCTAACTAATGATTCATATTTTGGACCTTTTGGTTCATTTGGTATTATTCATAAACAAATAAAAAAGATTTCTTGCGATTTTTGGGGAATGACTTTCAGTACAGATATAGCACCTCATTTACAAAGTTTTTATATTGTAATTAAGAAACAAGTTCTTACTCATTTTTGTTTTAAGCAATATATTGAGTCGATACCTATATCTGATAATAGAAAAGAAGCTATTCAATTTGAAACATCTTTTGCTCTTTGGTTTTATATGCATGGTTTTAAGGCTGGAGTTTATTGTATGATACAAAATAAATACTTATCTGCAATAAATCCTGCTTTTTATTATCATGACAAGTTATTACAATATGGAGTTCCCTTGTTCAAAAGAGATATAATATATACATATGAAGGGTTTTGTACTTTTTTAAATTGTAAAGATACTTTTATAAATAAAAAGAACTGGCATACTATACATAATTATTTGCTTCGAATTGGAAGTTTACCTGCTACTTTATCAAGTTTTTCTATGAGACAACTTAATCAAGATACTAAAATAATATATAAACAATATAATAAATTTCCTAAAAGCATATTACACTTATATACACCTATACAAGAAAATTTATGGATAAACAACACATCATCAGCATGTATTGCTATTTCTTTACATATTTTTTATACAGATACTTTTGACATTATAGTTCCATATTTAAAACATATTCCAAATCATGCTCACTTATACTTAACAACAGACACACAGGAAAAAAAAGAATGCATTATAAATCAATTGAAACATATTAATTTTGAAAAAATAGAAGTAATCCTTTGCCCAAATGTTGGAGCAGATATGGCTCCTTTTTTTATTGGCTTAGCCTCAATTTTATCAAAATATGAATATGTTCTAAAAATTAACGATAAAAAATTAACAAATATAAAAAAAGAAATAGATGAAATTTGGTTTAAAGTTATTTACTCATCTTTATTAGGATCTAAGAAGCATGTTATTAACATTTTAAATAATTTTGAAGTTAATATAAGGTTAGGAGTTATTGCTCCACCTTCATATCCACCTTATACTTTACCTATACAAGGTCATAATTATGAGCAAATGAATTTTTTACTTTCTCAAAAAAATTTATATATTCCTAAAGATGCATGTATTGATTTCCCTGTTGGAGGTATGTTTTGGTGTCGTAGTAAGGCATTGAAACCTTGGCTTGAACTTGGGTTAACATATGAAGATTTTATTATAACCAATTCTACTCAACGAGATGAAACTCTTGCCCATGCCTTAGAAAAGCTTATTTTCTTTGGTTGTGGCATTGAGAATATGCAATGGTCTCGCGTAAAATGTACATTGGATAAATAGAAAGTATCAAAAGATTACATAAAATATAGCTTCATACTTTGTGATTACGTCATAATACTCTTAGTAATGGTATTATTAACAACCAGTAATGTTAAAAAATAGCAAGCTATTTAAACTATATGCATCTTTTTATTGAAAACGTTATCTTAAAAATATTTAATGTTATAATTTTATAATGTAAAAAAAGTTCAACTTTAATTTTAATAAATTTACCTATATGTTGTGTTCTCGTTATAACTCCATTTTTTAAAATAAACTCTTCATATTGGCGTGTTTTTATAGTGTATTCTTCCATTTTTTCTGTCTGTTTAATGGTATTTGTACTATGCCATCGGTATGAAAATAAAACTTCGTCAAGATATTTCATTTTTGCATATTTTGAAATTTGGAGCATAAGCCAATAATCTTCTAACGGTGCTTTGTTTGTGAACATACCAATTTTTTTAAAAATAGATTTTCGTATTAGATAACCATTAGGAACATGATTCATTAACATTAAAGCTGAATGCGTTCCAAATTGTTCAGATGAAAATTCAATATCTTTTCGTGTTTTTTTTAATAAATCACCGAAAGTTTTATATGTTGCTTTTTCTGTCTCATATACACAATTTTGTTTTTCATCCCAGTAACATACAACAGAATTGGCATCAATTATTTCGTTGTCTCCTACTACAAGTGCGTAATTTGGATTATCTTTTAAAAAAGATACCTCTAAAGCAATCGCATTGGGTTTTGCTATATCGTCTGAGGCTATTAAATAAATATATTCACCTTGTGTCTTTTCCAGTAGTAAATTTAATGTTTCACATGTTCCGCTATTGCACTTAGTTGCAAAGTAAGTATTTCTGAATCGTTTTTCACATTTTTCTTTTAACTCATTTATTTTTTGCCATGTATCATCTGTAGAACCATCATCAATTATGATCAATTCAATATTTTCATATGTTTGATTAATTATAGATTGTATTGTTTCTTGAATGTATTTTTCATGATTATATGCTGGAATAATAACAGAAACAAGAGAATAATTAAACAAATCCATTAACAACCTCTTTAATTTTGACAATTTCGTCATCGGTCAAAACAGGACTAATAGGAAGGCTAATCACTTCTCTATGAATTTTTTCAGTAATTGGATATGATAAATTATTCCACTCATAATAAGCTCCTTGTTTATGCGGTGCTATAGGATAGTGAATGAGAGATTGTATCTCATTATTTGACAGATATTTTTGGAAAGCATTACGATTCTCCACTCTAATAACAAACAAATGCCAAACATGTGATTTGTCATCATTAATTTTAGGGAGTTTAATTAGGGGATTTGAAATATTTTCACGATAAAATTTAGCTATTTTTTGTCTACGAGCATTTTCGTTGTCAAGACCTTCGAGCTTTACATTAAGAATTGCAGCTTGAATCTCATCAAGACGTGAGTTTATTCCTTTGTAAATATGTTCATATTTTTCATAAGAGCCATAGTTAGCTAGTGCTTTAAGTTTATTATATAGTTCGGTATCATTAGTTGTTATGGCACCACCATCACCAATAGCACCAAGATTTTTACCTGGATAAAACGAAAAAGCCGACACATCACCTAAATTACCTACGCGCTTATCGTTATAATATGCACCGTGAGCTTGAGCTGAATCTTCAATGATTTTTAGGTTATATTTTTGAGCTATATTCCATATTTTTTGCATTTGTACGGCTTGTCCGTACAGGTGAACCACAATTATTGCTTTTGTTTTTGAAGTGATTTTTTCTTCTATTAGATCAGGATTAATATTATATGTTGCCATATCAGGTTCGACTAAAATAGGCGTACAATTATTTTCTGAAATGGCAAGAATGGATGCAATATAAGTATTAGCAGGCACCATAATCTCGTCGCCATGCCCAAAACCGTAGGCTTTAATGATAAGATTCAATGCGTCTAGGCCATTGGCAACACCAAGAGCGTATTTTGTGCCACAGTAACGAGCAAAATTTTGGCAAAATTCTTGATTTTGCTTGCCATTGAGGTACCAACCAGAATCAAGAACTTCTTTAATACGAAGGTCTATAGCAGTTCTGTATTGTTCATTGATTTTATGTAAATTGAGAAAGTCTATCATCATTATGTTATTTTATATCGATTGTTTATAAGTATAATTAAGTATAGTTCATTAATGTTAATGCTTTTTCCATATCTTTAACTGTGTCCATTTCGTAACTTTCAATTATTTGTGATTGTAAAGGGAGGGATTGTTCTAATTCTTTATACACAGATATTTGTGCTTTATTTTTTAGAAAACCGTTTGGAAGATACGCAATATTTGCCCATTCCCATGGTTGTTTAACTGATCTAGAAAAAGAAACAATTTGTTTATGATTTAATTCTACATATACGCAATCTTCTGTTTTGGCTTTAGTAATGCCTATCATTGGAATATTTAAATTATTTGAAGCTTTATGAAGAAACTCACTAAAACTGTTAGGATTAAAATAAATATCTGCATCAATATATAACGCTCCACTTTTTAAATATAAACTTCCTATATAGTAACTATGTAAAGTTGTAGTATTTTTATAACTACTGTTATACACAAAAGTTATATCTTTACGTACTTGATGTGCAAGTTTAATAACCTCTAAGGCTTTATAGCCGATAACAATACGTATATCTTCAATATCTTTTAAGTTACTTAAAAGATGATGAAGTAAAGGTTTTCCTAAAAACTCAATTTGACACTTTGGTATATCTTTTCCCATTCTGGAGCCAATGCCCGCTGCAGCTATAACAACGTGTTTAATAGTGCACATAATCTTTCTCCATCATAAGTAATATAATTAGAATATGATAAAAGCTCATGGTATGGTTGATGTACGCCTCCATAACATATACTTATATCAGAATTTTTAAACATAGGTATATCATTGCCACCTTCTCCAATAGTAACTATTCTATCGTATTTATAACGCAAACTTGCAATAGCATCTGACTTACGATTTATATAAGTTAGCTCAGTCAAAAAATTATTTTCTTCTCTTGCTGTAGAAGCAAAACACTCGCAATTTAAAAATTTTATTATTGGCTCAACCCATTTATCAATATTACCAGTAACAATATAGCAATCTTCTCTGTTTTCTTTGATAAATTGTGAAATATGTTTATTCAATCTAACTTGAGAAACAATATCTTGAACAGTTAAAATATTTATTGATTTTAATAAAGCAAACCGTAATTTAAATGACATATCAAATGGAATCACAGAATTTATTGTTAAATTTGTTAAAAATGATATTTCCTCAAATAAATTAATTTTGTGTGCTATAAATGGAAGTAATTCTTCTTCGGTCACAGTGCCGTCTAGATCAAAAGCAAATGCTGTCTTCATTGATAAATCCTTAAAACATCATAAAATTGAGCAGTTTCTTTTCGGTTATTTCCTATATTTTCTTTATATAATGGTTTAAATGTTAAGTTTGTATTAAATCCCAACCCTTGATGTATTAGTGTTGAAAGTTCTTTCTTTGTTCTATAAATCCCATAATAATATTGTTCCATTTCGGTTGACCAAAATCCATTTAATGTTAAACGAGATGTTAAACTTAAAGGTTCTCTGATATACAAAATAGCGTCACTTGTGACAAGCGATAAAATGTTTCTGAAGCATTCTACTACTTCATCATCATTAAGATAAATCAATACTCCAGAAATAATTATTCGATGAAAATAATTTTCCAGTAAAAGTGTTTCAGCTGAAATTTTTTGAGCTGCTAAAATTTTTAAATCAATATTATTTTTAGTTGCCAATCTAGTTTGTGCTGTTTCTATAAATTTTTCTGAAAAATCAACTCCTAAATATGTACCGACTTTATCGCTTACAGTTTCTGCCCATCTTCCAATTCCGCAACCAATATCCAATATATTATGATGTTTTTCTAATGTTAACAGTGGTGTAATTATGTTTTTTTCATATTTATCTCTATAAATAGCAACATCTGAACTTTTATCTTGATAAATAACACTCACATATGGATTACTTTCAGATTTTACCAGACTTCTTTGTTGAAAGAAATCAAAAATTTTATCATATTCCAAATCTATTTTTTTCCCATTAATTCGTGTAGTATTCATATCTACCTTCTTTTATTAGGTAATTAACTATTTTTATGAAATAAAAAAAGCTTGTTAATTCTCCCTATTTCATCAACATCACTTAATACGATTTCGTTTAGCAGTTTAAATCCATGACCTTTCACGCAATTAATGTATTGTTCAATATTTCTATAAACAGCATAGTAAGTGCCAGACTCATATTCACTTGTAAGGTATAGATTTTCCTTAATTGAAAGAGATTCTTTTAATAGCAATAAACCATCCTTCTCAGCAACCATTGTACAAATATTTGATAATACATGATTAAACGCTACTTCGTCAATTATGTTTGAAAGAACACCCATACAAGAAACCATGCTATAGCGTGCAACGTTTCTTACACTATAAATATCTTCTACAAAAAAATTTATATTTGTCTCATTACTTTTAATTGTATTTTTAATTGCTTTATCTATAAAACTTTGTGATATATCCATACCTGAAACAAATTGGCTGTATTGTGCAAATAATCGCGTGTATCGTCCATCACCACAACCAATATCGATTATCGAATATAATTTGAGATTTAAATTCTCTAAAAAATCACTAAGAATGACTTCGAGTTTGTCATAATAGTCTTTTGGTGCAAGATAGTGATTTTGAGAATTTTTCCAAAATAATTTAGAAAATTCGTTATCTTGATACTTGTAGGATGGAGTCAAGTATGTGTCTCCTTTTTCAAGAGCTTGGACTATCTCTTGCACAATAGCTTCACCCACAGTTTGCTTCTTAGGTGTATAAAAAATTTGAGCAAGTGCTTCAGCCCTGGTTTCTATATTTTTATCGATGCCTAATTCTAAGTTATCTAAAAAAGTATTCAAACTTTTTACAATATCATCATCTATTACTTCAACGCCTTTTAAGATATTTTCTCTGTCATCATTAAGTCCATATCCATTTGGAGGGGAAGTATATAATATTGGTTTATTAACATTAAAATACTCAATTAAAAATGAACCACAGTCAGCTATCAATGCATTACTTGCCTTAAAGGTTATCATATGATTACTATTAATATCTATAGTTGCATTTTCTAATTTTTCAAATTCTTCTTTTAATTCTTGTATTTCTTCATGTGTCCAATGGCATCTATCTAAAAGTTGTCGCCAAAAAAAAGGGTGTGGTCTGAAAATGAGGTAATGTGTGTCTATTCTTTCCTTAAATATTTTAAGAATATGCTCTTTCAACATTGTAAAGCTTGACCATTGTATGGGGGCATTGTCGTGTGATACTGTGAAGTGTGGTGCCCAAATAACAGCTTTGCGTCCTGCAATGTTACTCAATAATTCTTCACAATCTAATTTATCAATATCTCTATATAAATCAAGTCGAGGAGCTCCAGTCACTACAACATTAGAACTACCATTTTGCTTATATCTACTAAACATTTTACGGTGACTTTCAGACCGTGCAAAAATTCGCCAAGCTTTATTATGCAAAGGTAAATTAAATTGATATGAAGCATTGAATCCACCTCCACCAGTTTCTAGTCCATAAGGTATATAAGCAATTTTTGATTCAATTTCATCTATCATGTCTAATATAGATTTTGGAAGTAAACTTTCATAAGGTATAGGAAGAAAAACAACATCAGGTGAAAAATCAAAAAAATTATCTTCAGAAAAATATTCGAATGCGATATTATTTTGAATTACTAAACTTCTAAGTTCATAAAAAAAAATTGTTTTATTGAAATTATCATTAATTGGCACAAGCATTGTTTTAATAGTCAGTTTTGGAAACTCAGAACATGCTTTTAAAATTGAAATATAAGAGTATATTGTTGCCGGCATATGCGCAAGAAATAAAATACGTGGATTATTAACACAATGTCTTATTTTATTATTTTTTTTTACTAAATTATTGAATTTATCATTCTGTTCATTTATGATACTATTGAATTTATCATTCTGTTCATTTATGATACTATTGAATTTATCATTCTGTTC
>CAYJES010000018.1:14036-30552 GCA_964369365.1 uncultured Lactobacillales bacterium
ATTTATGATACTATTTAATTTATCATATTTTTCCTCTAATTTATTATAATATTTTTCAATTTGTACGACAGACGACTTTAAGTGTCCAATTTTATATAAATTAAGTAGTAAATTTTTCATTTTTTTCCATTGTGTTTATTTTAATTAAATATTTTAATATTCCAACTAAATTATCTACATACTCAAGTATATGACCAGGAACGATTGTATCAATTTTTTTATCATTTCAAAGTCTTTAAAAGAGAATAATTAACTTCTACAACAATTTAACATTTTTCTACCCAAATAATTCGATCATATTGTTTCATGGTAGTCAGACGATGCACTATAATAAGGCATATTATGTTTCCTGCCAATCTTTTCATGATTTCTTATATCGCTTTTTTACTATGCTGGTCAAGTGCAGATGTAGCTTCATCAAAAATTAATATCGAAGGATCATATAGCAAATATTGATGAGCTTGATTTCCAAAAAGTCCTACATCATCTTCAAAACCTCTGCGTAATATTTTGAAAATTTTACTTGTAATATTTGAATTTTATCATTGTATATTTAAATAAAGAGCAAGGATAACGTTATAAAAAACGGTAATTAAGACTATTTTGGATTTGTAGACCATACTAAGATAATTTGCATATTCTATCGATAAATAGAGTTTCACACTCCTATTCCAAATATTCAGTTGGTTTGCAAGGCGTTTATGTGTCCTTGCATAATGTAACTTTTGAAACATTCCGAATAATTTAGCTATTCAATTTTTCATCAATTTGGCGGCACATATCTGAGCTTTTATAGTATTTTAATTTGAAAACACTAATAAAGTATGCCATAGTTTTTAAAGGAGACGACGATGGCATATTCAAAAGATTTGAGAAAAAAGGTGTTTGAATATAGAAAAAGTCACACAATAGAAGATACTCATGCAACTTTTAAGGTAAGCAAAACGACAATTCTTGACTGGGAAAAGCTATACAAGGAAACTGGCAGCTTAGATAAGCGGGCATTAAATCGTAACTATAAAAAAATTGACCCTGTAAAGCTCGCAGAATACATAATAGAAAATCCTGACCATTATTTGGTTGAAATTGAAGAATATTTTCAATCTTCTACGACGGCAATATTTTATGCTTTAGAAAAGCAAAGCATAACCTTAAAAAACTCAAATTCGTTATAGTGAAGCAAATAAAGAAAAACGAGAAGCTTTCAAAAAAGATTTGAAAAAAATAGGGCGAAAAAATACTGAAAAATTAGTAGTTTATTTTGATGAAACAGGAATAGATAAATATATTTATCGACCTAATGTTCGAGCTCCAAAAGGAACTAAAGTGTACAGTCACATCAAGGGGAAAAAATTTGAAAGAATATCTATTGTGGCTGGAAAGGTAATGATAAAATTTTTGCACCCTTGGTATACAACGGAACGGCAAACAGTAAGTTTTTTGAAGAATGGTTTGAAAAATGCCTTTGCCCTGAAATCGTAGGAAATGTTGTTGTAATGGATAATGCCAGCATTCATCGAAAGAAAGAGTTAGCAAAGATTGCTAAAAAGCATGATATTATGCTGTTATTTCAACCACTATATTCACCCGACCTAAACAAGATTGAAAAATTCTGGGCTTGGCTAAAGAAAGAACTTCGCACGGTGCTGAAAAAATGTGACTCTCTTTTTGATGCCATTTGTTATTGTTTTCAACTTAAATGACTATAACCACTTCCATATTGGCTCTACGGGATTGTATTACGGTGTATTGATGTGTTATCCAAGATGACACCAATGGTTTACCGTCAGTACGTGCACGAAGCTGATGGAGAAAACCTTTGAATTCTTTTGCATTACTTTTTTTGAACTCTTCCAATAAAAAGAATCTTTTGCTGGTGCATATGCCCCAAATATTGTGCGGGTTTCGCGTTTTTTCGGGGTCGACAGGGAAAAAAGGCTTACCTTTCTTGCTCCAGCCACGGATGACATATGGTTCTGTAGAGAAATGACTTTCATCAAGAAACATCACTTCTACATCTGCTTGTGAAGTAAGCTCCGCGTGTCTTTCTTGTACTGAAATTGAAGAACTTTTATTGTTCAGAGCATCTCGCCAAGCCCATAATCTCGTGGTGATTTTTGTAAGTATTCTTCAAGCTTCAGAGTAAATTCAAGGCTACGTTTACTTGGTCTTCCCTTAGAATATGCACGATTTAGCCCATCAGTGCCATGTTTAATAAACGCATTCAACCAATTACAAACTGTATTAATTCGGTGTTTTAATAAAGAAGCTATTTCTGTAGCTTTCATTCCTTCGCTACAGTGAAGCACTGCAAGTGCCCGCTCAGAACGATAATCATCAGACTTTCGCTGTAATTTCCTTAGCTCAACCCTTTGCTCTTCTGATAGGTTAATTTTAATAATTTTCATGCAGGCACATTACAACATGTGAAGAAAAAATCAATTTATTTATTGAATAATTTTGTAATTTAGCTTAACTCCAAAAGTCGAGTTATTCATATAAAATTTCACCATCTCTGGTAAATATTAAGTGTCCAAACTGACTCTCCGAAACATTTCGCTGTTCAAGTAATGAAATATCATTACTTAAATATGCAAATACGTGCATAAATAAATTACGTTGTGACAGATAATGTCCATCAGTTATATCTACTTGTTCACCGTCTGGAAAACGTATAGCTAGTATACCTCCAAAAATGTCATTAATGTAATCTTCATAAGAAATATTGACGGATGCTAGATTCTGCATTAGTTCTGACATACTTGTAGCGGCTTGGTTAGCTCCTCTCAATCTACATGCTCCATGGTCAGAAACAATTATAATTAAAGCGTTAGAATCGTTTTCTATAATATTATTTACAATTTCTTTCATTTCATTATTGCCCCGGTCAACATGCTGATTGTACGTTTTATCATCAAGCCAGCTTTGCACATCTTGGTAAGTATATCCGGCAACTCCGTTAGTGTGAACAGCTCCGCCTTTAAAAGAGACAAAGAACGGTTGGTGTGATTGTAGCCCATTACGCATCACTATATCTACTCGTTCAAAAAGATTGCCGACTATTGTATTTTGTGTGCTATTGTTAAAATAAGAATCAATATCAACATGGTTAGCAAAGGTATAACATGGAGCAAATAAAGCATAAAAAGGCTGATAAAATTCATCAGTATCAGTTTGGTCTAAATATGGACTTCTTTCAGCATATGTCATATAATAATCGGAACCTTGAAATATTTGTGTCGTGTAGTAATCATTATTTTTTAAAGTTTTTAAAACAAGATTATATTCACTTCCGCCTATAAGTTCACGTGTTGCAATTGTCGCGTCAGAAATTCCAGCCTCTTTGGCCTGAAAAAAACCCATTCCATAAAGCTCTGCAAAGGCATTCAAAGTTGCGTGACCATCTGTGTAAACGTGGCTATAAGTAACAAAATCATTTTCGTTCAAAAAATTTTGAACAGGCTGAGTATCAATTCCATAGACATCTCTTTGTGTGGCAAAATCATGATATGATTCTAACCAAAACAAATAGATATTAGGCTTTTCCTTAAACTCAACCGTTAAATTTTTTGCTTGTACGGCTTCAGTTTCTTCTGCTTGCACGGTTTCCATATTTAAAGATATAAGATTGAACCCAAAAATCGTAAAAGAAAAAACTAGCATTGAAACAAGTATTGTATTAAATACGTGTTTAATATAATACAAAGCAAAGCACATAAAGACAAAAAATATTACTAACGGAAGTTTTACTGATGTAAGGTTTAATACAGGCTCCATAAGAAACACGCCAATAATGAGGGAAAAAGCACCTGCAAAAAGTACTGCATTGCCAATATCTATGCTTTTCTTATACTTTTTTGGTACTATATCACTTATTTTTAACCAAAACACACCTAAAAAATACATAATAATAGCAACAACAACAATCAATACTGAAGAATAAAGAAATGCTCTATTTGTAAACATATGAACATTGTTACTCCACATAAAAAAATGACTCAAAAGCCAACCCAACGGAATAGTAATAGTTAGCTTTGAAAACCAATTATTCAGCATACAATTTATCCTTTTCTCTCTTAAAAACAAGTTGTGCAAAGTATTGTGCGATTTTATGCAGTGAAATGCCAGCGGTAAATACAAGATAATGGATTATTTAAGTTTAGCACTATTTGATGAGCTTGCAATATTAAACTTCCAGTATCTGGGTCAATATATGCGTGCGCATTGTCTGGACAAAAAATAATTAAACAAAAACAAACATATATTACTACTGAAAAAAAAGTTCATAATAACCTATTAATATAATAAAATTAATAAAATAAGCTACCTTGATGAACAATACAAATTTAAAAGTGTTCAATATATATTTTTAGATATATAATGTGAATTATCATATGAGTATTATTTTATCGCAGCAGATGATTACAGTTTATAAAGTGGCATATCAACCCAAGTCAAGGAAAAAATGTTATACCCCATAACCTTATTCAGTTCAACACCATCTAACTTTTCAAATTACTTTTGCACTATGCCAGACTAAACCCCGTCTAGAGTTAGAATTATAAATTCTTATTTATTATTCATTAGCCAAGCAGTTAGTTTTGCTTTATGAATAGTATTTAAATAATATTTACTATATTTTTACTTCAATGAATCTACGGATTCTTTTTATTGTTTTTTCTTTAGTATCTTTAAATAAATTTTTAATTATATTTACTTTGTTTAATTTAATTCTATATTTATCTAAAATTAAATTAGTTATTTCTTCATTGCCTAGAGTTGTTTGTGAAACGTTATTCAAATATTGATGTCTAATATCATATCTATGCCTTACGATGTTGTCTGAAATTTTTTCATAATAGTATTCTAAACTTAAGCTGCTTTCTAAAATAAGTAAATCAATAGTTGTATTTGGAAATTTTTTAGATAATAATTTTTGTGCATCAATAAGCTCCTTCTCACCTATAACGCAAGACCTTCCCCACCATACAAACAAAACTTTGCTTGAGCTATTTATAGCTTCTAATAAACGTTTGGCACGCCTTTTATATTTTTCTTTAATATTACTAAAAACACTATTAAAATTTTCATTGCTACTAAAATCATTATAAAAATAAAAACCAGTTTTTACATTTTCATAATAATCACAAGATGCATCAGTTGATTGATCTTTTGGTTTAGGTATAATTTTGAAGTCTTCTTTATCAAAAAAGAATTCAAAATCATTGATTACACATTCTATTCGACTTTTAAATGTTGCTTTTGTAAGCCAGTCAAATGGGTATGAAAATTTTTGAAGGTGATGCTGCCTCAAATACATTGTGCAAGCACAATCCTCCCCAATGCTGCAAATTAAGTCGTATTCTTGAGTTTGATTTTTATTCGTTGCTTCTTCTTTGCTCTGTTCTATAAAAATTTCAAAATTTAGTGCCCCTATTCTATCATCATCATTAAAATCGTAGAGTCTATGTGTTTGAGGAAAATTATTATATAACTCTACTAGATGATTTGAATGAGATTTACTAAAGTGATGCTTTTTTAATGTGTCATATAATTTATTGATATAACTTTCTCGATCATTAACAATTTTTTCTAATTCAATTTCTAATTCTTGAATATTTGATAAGCATATTCCAGCATCAATATAAGCGTCTATCTCTCCAATTGGATTTTTGACTGTCAACACAGGAATATTGTACTTTGCAATATCCATAAGTGCTACAAAAGATGGAATGGGCATGCTGTCAATTGCAATATCTGCCAGTATTAGATATTTTTCTAAATCATCATTAGAAATATACCCAATTGGATTAATTCTTCCTTGAGAGTTTACATATAAATTGTTCCAATAGGGCTCACTTTTGTCAGGGCCTATTACTAAAAAAACAGCTGAGGAGTTTTTTTTTAAAAAATTTAATGCAAATGTTCCAAAATTTATCCTTTTTGTAGGGGTATATTTATATGCACTTGCCATTGAAAGAATAACTGTAGAATTTTCATTAAATCCCATGCTTCTTTTTAGTTCTAAACTTATTTGTTTATCTTTATAAAGAAGCATGTTTGCTTCGTCAATTGGCAGAGGTATTGTAAAGTTTCGATCTATGCCCCTATATTTTTGGTTTATATTTTTTGAAAAATTTCTAAAATTTACAACTAAATCGCTAATACTTACACCAAGCCAAAAAAGATGGTCTGCGTGATTAAAAAACACAATTGGTCTTTTAAATTCTTCTGTTCCAAATGCGAGAATTGGGACTATATCATCCATATGTACATGTAAAACTATTTTATCATATTTTGAAGCAAGCTTGCGCAGTTTTATAGCTTTCTCAATGAATGTGTCTTCATTATTAAAAAAAATTTTCTCACCATTTTTTTCTTTAATTGCATTGATTAGCTTTTGTGGTGTATCCGTTTTAGGATTTGGCTGGTTGGTAAATACTACGGAATGTTTTTGATTTTTAGGAGAATTTTCTATCCATCGACGAACCACTTGCGTATGCCCACCAGTAATCCAGCATGCTGTGAGAACGTGCAACACTGAATTTTCTTCTGGTTCAACTTTTAACTTGCAGTGAATATCTTTTGCAATATTTAAAAGTTCTTTCTCTATTGCTTTTGAGTTCAGTCTACCACATGTATTGTAGGTTCCGAAAAAAGCTGCTTTCGATAATAAATCTAATTTTTTGTTTAACGCTTTTTCCTCAACTGATTTATTAACTAGATCGTTAAATTCTTTTCTGTTTTTAATAATATTGTCATAAAACATATCCATACACTATACCTTTTTTTGTACCTTCAAAATTAATCTAGTATCTTTAATAAATTTTATGCGGAAATTATATTTTGTATCACGATAACCTTTCTCAGAGGATTTAACATGCAAACACTCTTTATCATTGAAAATAATATTTTGATTTTCGTTGATAATTTCAGATAAGATACCTTTAGTTTTTTTATCGAGACCAAGCTTTAATAGTTCGTTGATAGGAGTATTTAAAATTTTATGACATATTTCTAAATAAGTGTATCCAAATTTTTTGCAAGGCTCTAGATGTACTCCTTCGCCCCACTCATTCCATGCATTGATAAATAAAAATCGTTCTTCAGGAGCAAAATTTTCAATTGTATCTTTCGTAGATTCGATTAAAAATTCTTCAAAGTATTCTACTTTGGAATCAAGTAGAATAATTGCACCATCTTCTTTTCTCCTTGGGCTATTATCCCACATCATATATACACAGTTAAAGATTTTGTATTTTTCTTTCTTACGCAATATAGACAGTAATGTGGATTTTCTGTAATCAACAAATATAGATTTATTTTTGGGATTATACAATGTAGGCTTTTCTTCTGGTATTGCATCATTTGCTCGCCATGTTGGGGTAAAATCTACTGCGGCGTCATATCCAAAATCATTAACATTTGTACAACTGGATTGGTGAACACAAACTAAATATAGCTCTGTATTATATTTTGTTTGTGCATAATTCCTCCACACTTTTACGACTTTTTTTGGGTTTTTTATATGCTCAGCCTGATATATAAGAATTACTGGTTTATTGTTTATTTTAATATATCTTTCATCCTGAAAATATTTAGATATATCATCGATAAATCTTGTATATGTATTTTCATCATAGGTTTGTTCAATCAGAATTTCATGATCCATTCCATCCCATCGTCGAGTCCAGTTATGATTTGCCCAACATAAACAAAATGGAATATCGACTTTTGGATTATTTAACATGTTTTCTAATGGTTTTTCCATTAAAGTTCTTCCGTCAAACCAATAGTAGTAATAACAAAAACCGTAAATTCCATACTGTTTAGCTATTTGAGCTTGTTTTTCCATAACTGTAGGATTGGATAAATCATAATATCCTAGCTCATCTACAGGCTCGTGTGGCTGATAGTGTCCATCAAAAAATGGCTCTGCTGGCTTTACATTTGTCCATTCAGTAAACCCTGTACCCCACCATTCATCATTTTCTTTAAAAGTATGATATTGTGGTAAGTAAAGTGCTATATATTTTAACATAGTTTCATTCATATATTGCTCTTTTAGCTAAAAAATTGTTTTGCTGTTTTTAATTTTTCTTTAAGTAGACTTTTCCAAGACCTTTGAAGTTTTTTTTGTATCTTTTTAGGCAATTCTTGTTCTATTTCCATACTTTTTAAAAACTTAATGGTTCCTTCTTTGTGAGGAACTATAAGTTTAATGTTTAAAATATCTTCAAGAATTTCAAATCTGTCACACCATCTTGCTTTTTTTTCAACAAATTTTTGCGATGCTTCAATCAACTCTTTTCTTAAATTTTCTTCTTTTAGGTATTTAATACACAATTCTCTAGCTTCAATAGGAGTATGAAACATGGGAATATCAACAAAACCTTTAGTTTCTCTCTTTAGTTGCATACTATAGCTTGAAATTAAGCAACCATTAGATGCCATGATATCAAAAATTCTCCACGGGAATGCATATCCTTTGTTTTGAGGATGATTGACACTTAGACAAATTTTTGAAGTATTATAGATGTTTTGATTGTGCTTTAAGGAATAAGCAGGCGTTGAATTATATGAACAGAATAATTGAGGCAATGAATCTTTAAATACTTCCCACCCTCTTCCATATAAACATAAGCCTAAGTCTAATAGATAAATTAACGTTAAATTACGTATATCAAAAAATTGATATATATGTGATTCATCACTACATTTCGGTAAATCACTACTCAAGATATCTTTATATATTTTTTCATAATTATAATTTGGTTTATTACAATAAGATATATATAATTGATTAAGTTCTCCTCTTTTATTTTGAGTATCAAATTTATCATATAGTTCATTATTATATCCAAAACGACTAGCTATAATTGAAATATTTTTATTTTGATCTATGTTTTCCTTTTGCACTGAAGTTGCTATTGGAATGTAGTGTATATTTTCCTTTTTAAACCCAATATTTTCATACCGTTTACACCAATCGGAACAAAGAGTTAGCATTGTATATTTAGTAATATTTTGTTGAAAAAGAGTTTTGCAAGAAAAGAGTTCATAGGCGTCAGCGTCCCAAACAACGATTTGGCAATCAATATTTTCTATTAATCCTTCAAAAATCTGGTGGTTAAAAGCTATAAGCAGGTCGGGAGAAAAATCTTTTACTTGATTTATTACATTAATTTTATCATTAATTTGTGGTTGATAGTAATCTTTTTTTATGCTTGCAACATTTATCATGAAAACGTTATTTCCATGTTTTTTTAATTCTAAACTTAAACTATCATAAAAGCATAAAAGACCCATTGGATCATTATTAAATATAGGTTGGTAAAAAGTTATTAAAATATTTGCCATATTATATTCTGTTTATTATTTTTTCATTATCAACAACATGATTCGTTACAACACTGCCAGCACCAATAATTACATTTTCCCCAATTATAACACCAGGCAATATAGTAGCATTTGCTCCTATCATAGCCCCTTTTTTTATTATAACAGGCTCACATTTCCAATCTTCTGAACGAGACTTTGGATATCTGTCATTGCAAAATGTGACGTTAGGTCCAATAAAAACATCGTCAGCAATCCGCATACCATCCCAAATTTGAACTCCACATTTAATAGTAACATTATTGCCAATAATGACATCATTTTCTATAAAACAATGGGAACATATATTACAATTATTTCCAATGATAGCACAAGATAAAACAACACAAAATTGCCAAATATTTGTACCTACACCTATATTTTTTGATTGAACATCAGAAAGGTCGTGAATCACACTACTACCTCTTTTAAAAATGTTTCATAATTTTTAATATAATCCCTTTCGTCGTAGTGCTCTGATGCAAGCACCATAATCACACAATCAGAAGAAAAATTGGTAAATTCACGCCATACATTTTGTTTTATATACAACCCCTGAGCTGGATTATCAATATGTATAGTTTTTTTCACACTACCGTCATCGAGGATAAAATCGCAGGATCCAGTAACACATACAACTACTTGCTCCAACTTACGGTGTGAATGCTTGCCTCTTACTGTTAACTCATCTGTATCCCAGATATAATATACTCTTTTAATTTCAAAGGGTAAATCTATATTTTGTTCCAAAGCTACAAGTTTACCGGCATGGTCGCCTCGTACTTTAAAATTTAAAACCATATACATAGTAACCTACTATCAATTATTGTGTTGAATATACTTTGCTAAAACATCTTCTGTAAAGCCATCCATAACAATGTTCCCTTTCTCTATCCAAATAATTCGATCACATTTTTCCACGGTAGTTAAACGATGGGCTATAATAAGGCAGGTTATGTTTCCTGCCAAACTTTCCATGGTTTCTTGTATCGTTTTTTCATTATGTTGGTCAAGTGCAGATGTAGCTTCATCAAAAATTAAAATTGACGGATCAGTATACATAGCACGTGCTATAGATACGCGTTGAGCTTGCCCTCCAGAAAGTCCTGCACCATTTTCACCAATTGGTTGTTCATACTCCTTAGGGTGTGTTAAAGCAAAATCAATAGAAGCCTGTTTACAAGCTTTTGCAATACGTTCAACATCCCACTGCTTTCCCCATTCACTGAAAGCAATATTATCGGCTAAGGTTCCTGCAAAAAGAAAGGGATACTGTGGTACGTAGCCAATCCTAGTAGATAAAGCAACACTTCTTTCAGGTGTTAATTCTTCGTTATCTACGCTAATATACCCTGTTGTACATGGAAGCAAACCACTCAAAACTCCAGCGAGAGTACTTTTACCTCCACCAGATGTACCAATAATACCTATTTTTTCCCCCTTTTTAAGGGTAATATTGATATTGTTTAAGGTATTTTTTTGTGCATTTGTGTAGCGAAAAGAAACATTATGTAAGCTTATATTTTTTTCAAATTTAAAATGTGGGTCTGGTTCAATAAGTGACTTAGAAGGTTGAGCACGTAGGCTTTCTAAAAGTTCAACGACTGGCATTGCCAAAGGACGCTGCCCTCGTATACCTACTTGTATACTAACAATACGGTTACAATATGGTAAAACACGCCATGCTGTAAGTACAAGTAACCCAAGTGCGGATGAAATACGTTCAACAGAAGCATTTTGAAAGAAAACAAGCATACAAATAGATAAAATTACGACAATAAATCCTACTGCTTCTAAAACCCATGTAGGCATAGTATGTGAGACAGAGGTGAATGTACGTGGTTTACGCCCAATCAAAATGGCATCGATGAGTGCATGTAAAAATATATTTTGTTGTCGATAAATTAAAACCTCACGCACTCCCTTGGTAGCACACAAAAGTGCTTTTGTTTCGTTTGCAGAACTTTCTGCTACTATTTTAGCGTTGTTATCAATATTTTTACGCATTCCACGGAAAAATAAAATGCCTACTAAAATAGTTATAGAAACAGTTAAAGTTGTAAGTAGTGGCTCTTGCCCTACGAGGGTAGAAAATAATACAAATATAGTAAGGATTAAGGAATATAGAGTGAGTAAATTTGATAACATACTGCCAAGATGTGGACGCCACAACATACGTTGAAACATAACACTACTTTCAGGGGATAAATGCCACGCATAATCTTTATATAAAAAGCGTTGCATAATTTCTTTGCTGATTTGTAAAGATATGTCTTCTCCTAATAATGCCAACTGATATGAAGCTATATAGCTTATAATACTTTTAGTTACACTGCAAATAATAACGAACACCCCTGCAAGCACAAGCAAATGTCGTGGGTCTGCCGTCCATCCATCGAGAGCAGGAATAAAATAAAATAAAACTTTATAAAAAAATGTGCTACGTAAACCGACAGAGTTAGTAATAGCAGATGCCATACTTGTAAGGGAAAGAATAAAAAACAGTTCAAGTAGGCTTTGTAAAAATATGAGTACAAAAATTACACCAGAACGAATACGAAGATTATGATTTAAGAGTGAAAAAATTCTTAAAAAATCTTTTGCGAGAATATTTTTTAGTGATGCAACTACAAACATTTAATATATGTTTCCTTAGGATATTATTTAAATATAATTCAAAAAATTAACGCTAGTTATTAGCAAGTTCTGGATAATTCCAAGCATAGCTACCATAAGCTAATTCTAATAAAGAATTCCCTAGTCGTATGTATACAAAACGATATTATATACACATAATTGTTTAATATCGGTAAATTTTTTATATTATTTCATAATGTAATCTTATCTAGCAGAGTAATTTTTTTGAAGCCGATCTTGATAAGCACCACTGCGAGCAGGTAGTCGCCAATCTGGATTTTCTAAATACCAACGCACAGTTTCAAGTGTACCTTCTTCAAAACTATTTTTCTGTGCCCAACAATGCTCATTCTTAATACGAGAAGAATTTACAGCGTAACGAAAATCATGCCCAGAACGATCAGTAACATAAGTTATTAAATCAACATATTTGCTATAGAAACGTGGAATCAAATTATCCATATTTCCAGCATAAATAAGCTTATCAAGATTAATGATACGACAACCTTGTTTTCTGCTTTGCAGAACATGGCAAGAACCAATAAATCCGGCTCCACCAGTGATTAAATAAGTTTGTTTAT
The DNA here is from genome assembly GCA_964369365.1 of uncultured Lactobacillales bacterium. Classification (GTDB taxonomy): domain Bacteria; phylum Pseudomonadota; class Alphaproteobacteria; order CAYJES01; family CAYJES01; genus CAYJES01. Next base: position 26,633 of record CAYJES010000018.1, read on the forward strand.
CTATTATATTTATATAATTATTTTTATTTTTAAATATACATATATTTTTAAATATATGTAAAAATTTCTTGCACATTAAGTTAATATATAATGGTATGTCAACTTAAATTCAAATAAAAATATGACAAGTGTACGTTATTCAAAAATAATATTAATTTTTTTTGTGGAGCTACGATGATGGTATATGTACTACTTTACGAAATATATTCATAGAAAAAGTAAAACTTATTTTCTCATAAAAATTTAGCTGCAAACTAAATTAATAAAAAACATCAAGCGTTACTTTAAAGTTTTCACTAGTGAATAAGTATTTTTCTACTTATAGAATGTGTTGTTATTTTTGTGAATGTTAAGTTTTACTTGAACATTGTATTTTTCTATACAAAAATTAAAATATTTTAAATACAGTATCTTATATGTATTTTGAAACATTTTATCTTTGTTTTTTCGTTTATCTCTATGTGGCGTGATTCATCGCACTTAATACGCATGTTGTAAAATCGCGCATATTTCAATTTTAAGCTCATTTTATTTATTAGATATATCTTCTTCTCTGTTTTTTATTTTAGGAGTAAATAGCATGCCTAGAGAGCCAAATAACCCTATATCTTGTCTTGATTGGCGTGAGCGATAGCGAACAAATGATTACGCGTTAGGAAAATTTTTAACGAGTCAAGCCGAGTATTCGGCTTGATGAGCCATAAGCGTTGCAGATTGTCTGTATTTTTTCCTCCATTTCTTTCTTTTTTCTTCTTTCTTCTTTTCTTCTTTTCCCCTCTGCGTAACATATTGTTTTTTATTAAAAAAACAGGTGTTATTGGGAGTAAATTCCAGTTTATTGGGAGTAAATTCCAGTTTATTGGGAGTAAATTCCAGTTTTATTGGGAGTAAATTCCAGTTTTATTGGGAGTAAATTCCAGTTTGCTATCAGGATAACTATTGACATATATCCTAATTCATTTTAAAATAGTTGTAATATATTGACACATATAATAAAATAAAATAATATGAACTACTCATTTTGATGTTTTTTTTAGTGAGTAAGTAAGCAGTTAAAACATATATAAATTAAGATTAGTATTTGTTTTAATTGTAAAATTTATAATTAAAACAATGAAAGTTGAAAAAAATATAAATTTTATATTTTTACTAGGATAAATGTCAATATATATCCTAGAATATACTAAAAACACTATGAAAAAGTGATAAATATGATAAAAGACAATGATATAGTAGTGCATTCTAATGCTCTTTCAAGAGCTAGGTGGGCCGTTGAAAGTGTTTGGGAACCAAGACTTGTAGCTCTCCTAGCTAGTAAAATTCGTACTGAGGATGAAGATTTTAAAAAGTATGCAATACATATTTCAGAAGTTTTTCATGGTCGTGAATATGGAAGTGTAAACTATACAGAAGTAGAAAAAACTGTTGATAAAGTTATGTCTAGAATTATTACAATTCGGGACGATAAAGGTTGGAATAAATATACAGTTTTTTCTGGTTGCAGTTTTGATAGTGAAAGTAATACGTTGCACATTGGCTTTCATCCCGATTTAAAACCTCATTATCTTAATTTACAAAATCAATTTGTGAAATATTCTTTAATTGAATTTTTAAAATTGCCAAGTATTTACAGTCAACGTTTGTATCAATTTTTAAAATCGTGGAACGATAAACCAGAAATTGAAATACCAATAATTGATTTACATGAAATGTTAAATGCTCCCCAGTCTTTACGTGCAAATTTTAAAGATTTTAGACGGTGTGCATTAGATAAAGCATACAAAGATATACATGAAATTACAAAGTTAAAGTATGAATGGGAACCTATAAAAACAGGTCGTAAGGTTACTGTTATAAGATTTATATTTACCAAGAAAAAAAGTTTGCCTGCAGGAAATAAAAATAACAATAAAATTCAAAAATATACATCAAAAAAGAATAATAAAAATTTTGAATTAGCTTTAACTTGTGCAAAAGAAAAAAACATTTGTTCTAAAGAAAATAACAAAAAAACTATATGTTCAGTCTGCAAAGAATTTAAAATGACAAAATATAAGTAAACATTATTTATTAATATTATATGCTGTATATTGTGTTATATAATGTGCATATTTTATTCAACGTTGAGACTTTAGGCGAATAAGTAAACTCCCTACGTTAAGTGGGGCAGGATATAAAGTTGGATTTTACGCAAGAAAAAGATAGTACCACTTTATCTATCCTGCCGTCAAATCTAAATATCAGAATATCACAAAACGTAGCAGAGTGTATAATTTTATAGTAAGTCAAGTTTAAAATTATGATCTTTACTGTATTATATTATATTATATTATATTGTGTTATACTTTTTTAGATTTTGCTACAATGTGATATAACCTACTCTTATTCGCTATAACACGATGTTCGTCGCTATGTTTTATTGCTTTTATACTACATTGTTTCATATTTTACTACATATTTTGAAGATTTTATGCAATATTATACATTTTGCTACTTATCACTTTATATAAAACATCAGCAAGGTTTAGCAGGATATAAAATTCTATCGTAAACTATCACAAAGTAAGGTCAGTTTTATAAAAATAGATGGCTCTTATTTTTATTATGCAATGTTTCAAATAATAATGTTCATTGCTTAAATTTGTTGCATTTTAATTTACAATACTATAATTTACCATATCTTTTCATAAAATGCTGTACTTTTATAATTCAACAAATTCAATATTACATATTTTATATGTATTTAGTATATAATTTATTCTTTGTCTGGAGTTAAACATTGCCAATACTTAAAAAAATCCACAACAATAAGCAATTTTATACTTGCGAACATGCCATATTTGACTCCAAATAAAGAAATTATTGATATTTCTTTCTCATCTCATCACAAAAGCTGTACTTTAAGCACATTCTACACACAATACCTACATTGTCTTGATTTTCGCATATGCCTTTTTTGTCTTTTGCACAGCTAGCCGCCCTGATGAAACGTTGACTTTCTAGTTTTCTTTGACGTTCTGCTTTTTGTTGTTCTTTGCTTTCTTCTGCTATAGAACCCTTCTTGCTGTTAAATGAAAAACGTATACGTTCAACAGCTCGCCCTTTTTTTATAGCCTTCCAATCAAAATTTAAATCTGTTTTTCCATTGATGTCTTTATGGGCTTTTTCAAGAACACGTATTCGAAATTGCCTGAAATCTGCCTTTTGCGTTTCAGGAGTATTTAAAATTTTATGAAGTTCAAAAAGCTCAATATCTATATATCCTTGCTGTACATTTTCCCAAGATTTTAGTATTTCAAACATTCTTTGGCTGTAAATGCTTGGAAGACTTAAGTAGTCTAGCAAATTATACTGGGTGAAACACTTTTTTAATTCCATAAGAAATGGTTGTATTTCTCGATTAAAACGCGCTTCTATAACACCTTTGCGACAAGTGATAGAAGAAAAAAATGTATATATTCGTAAAAAAGGATGATGTGATGCATCTGTGTCTGGTTCTTCAATTTCCGCAGTCGCTTTAGCAAGCTCTCTACAAGCTTTTTTAACTTGTGTATAAGCTTTTCCACCAGTATCTAAAATTAATTTTTTAACCGCAACTCTATAAGTTTCTCTAAAAGTTGTATCATCATGTTTTATACATGCTACTAAATTGGCTAAAATTCTTGAACTATCAATACTTTCAATGTTAATTTTTGTTCGAATAAGTTCATTATTCTTTTTAACAACTGTCCCTGGAATATTAAATTCTTTTTGCATTTCTCAAATTCTCTCAATTTTTAATCATTAGTATTGCTAGATAAAAACATTTAAACGAGCAAATGTCAATAAATGCCCGAATAGAAAACGGGAATTTTGCCCGAGATAGACGGGAATTTTGCCCGAGATAGACGGGAATTTTGCCCGAGATAGACGGGAATTTT
>CAYJES010000018.1:30652-32112 GCA_964369365.1 uncultured Lactobacillales bacterium
GCCCGAAATAGGTATGATAAATAGTCTATATTAATGAAAAAAAAGGCACCCTAAAAAGAAAAAAGAAAAAAGAAAAAAAAAGAAGAAAAAATTTTAAAAGGCACAGCCTAAGGCTGAAAAAGACGGTATGTTGTAGCTAACGCTACATCGATTTTGAAAGACGCTAGAGCTCATAAATCACGGTTCAGAAGTTCGAATACTCGAACTTCTTCTATTCAATTTTTCTTGCTTGAAAAATCTTAACGGCTTTGCCGTTCCTTACAAAAAAACTACTGCATAAAAATTTCGTGCTCTAGTAGCTCTAAATGCCTTTTTAAATAAAAACATGAAGTACGGCTCATCACAAAAAGAAAAGGGCTTAAAGTGCCCGTTAAATCGTTTTTTGAATGAAAATAAATATTGAAGTAATTCTTGAAATTTTTAGAGTTGATATTTCTTTCTCATTTCATCACAAAAGTTGTATTTTAAGCACATTCTACACACAATACCTACATTGTCTTGATTCTCGCATATGCCCTTTTTGTCTTTTGCACAGTTAGCCGCCCTGATGAAACGCTGACTTTCTAGTTTTCTTTGACGCTCTACCTTTTGTTGTTCTTTGCTTTCTTTTGCAATAAACCCCTTCTTGCCGTGAAATGAAAAACGTATATGTTCAACGGCTCGCCCTTTTTTTATAGCCTTCCAATCAAAATTTAAATCTGTTTTTCCATTGATGTCTTTATGGGCTTTTTCAAGCACATATCGCCTAAATTCTTTAAAATCTTTTTTTTGGCTATTTGGACTATTTAACAATCTATGAAGTTCAGAAAGTTTGATATCCACGTAACCTTTTTCAACTTTTTCCCAAGATTTCAATATTTCAAAAATCCTTTGACTATAAATACTAGGTAATCTTAAATAATCTAATAGATTATATTGAGTAAAACACGTTCTTAAATCAAGCAATAATACACTCATTGCAGGATTAAACTGCGCAGAAATTATACCATCGTAATAAACAATATCGGTGAAAAAAGAACGTCCCCTAAAATATTTTTTTCCGCCTCTAACTTCTTCTAATTCTGCAGTTGCATTTAAAAGAGTTCTACAAATATTTTTTATATTTGTATATCCTCTACCACTTGAATCTGTAATAAAGTCTTTGACTGCTACTCTGTACACATAATCAAATTTTGTATCATCATTATTTATGCATGCTATTAGATTAGCTAATATTCTTGCCCCTTCTAGAGTATCAATATTGATTTTAGTACGTATAAGCTCATTATCTTTTTTGACTATTGTCCCAGGAAGATTAAGTTTTTTCTCCATGACTTAAAACCTCTTAAATTTTTAATCATTAATATTATTGAATAAAAACATTAAATCGTGGCAATGTCAATTAATTCACGAATACGAAACGTGTTTTTGCCCCGACATAGACGTGTTTTTGCCCCGACATAGACGTGTTTTTGCCCCGA